>NZ_JMCC02000041.1 GCF_000737335.2 Enhygromyxa salina
ACCGGACCGTGCGGTTTCGTGGTCCGTGTTCCTGCTCTCCAGTTTTCAGGCAGCGAAGCCCCCGCTTGCCCTGACCTAAGTCGTTGGCCGAAGCCGTTGGGCAGTCCCGATGAAACGATGCCCGTTTGAGGTGGGCGGCCGTCCCGTCGGGTGACTCGGAGCTTGTCCGTGTCGGGGGAGGCGGTTTCTACTTGCGTTCTAGACCCGAGTCAAGGATGGCCAACAAGTTTTTCGGGCCAATTTGTTCGGTTTTGAGACGCTGATCTCGCACCCGCAATTGCGAACAACGTGACGCGCACAATTGTTCTCAGCTCGGGCGAGGGCTTCTCGCCCGCTTGCGGACGCCTTCCCAGACTGGTTCACCGAGGGCAGCGAACTCATTCGCCCGACTCGGGGACAGGCGCGTCGGGCTCTTCGCCGAGATTCTGCAGGCCGGTGCTCTCGTCGGGCCTTGGGCCGGTCGGCGGGGGCGGCTGGCCTGGATCGTGGTTGGCGCCGGGCTCGTGCGCGGGATCGACACCGCCCGCACCGCCGCCGGGCTTGCCGCCGGACTCGCCGCCGAATTGGCCGCCGTTGGTGGTCGGCTCGTCCAACTCGAGCGGGCTGTCCGCTTGGCCCTTGCCCTTCTTCCCTTTTCGCTTGCCCTTGCGACCGCGCTTCTTGGCGCTGGTCTCGTCGCCCTTCGCGTTGAGCACGCCTTCATCTTGGGCGTGCTTGACCATCGCCTTGATCAGCGCGACGAGCTCGTCGTTGGCCGGCATGAGGTGATGGTGGAAGGGCGGCTCGGACTCCGCGTCCCAGCGCAAGAACAGCAGCATGATCTCGCCCTTGAGCGCGCCGGGGAGCTCGTCGGCGCCGCCAACCTCCACCAGCAGGCGTTCGGGGGCGTCCTTTGGCAGGTTGCCGAGCAGGAACTCGCCGATCTCGACCTCGACGAACTGATCTTGACGGCCCTGGTAGCGGCCGCGACCCCAGACTTGCTCGATCCGAACCAACATCACGATGTCGGCGTGGCCCAGGCGGGCCTGAAACAGCTGCTGGTCCGTGACATCGTTGGGGGCGCGACCCTGAAGGTTGATCGCGGTGGGCGTGTAGGAATCGTCAAACGCGATCGCCTTGCCCGACTCCCACGGTTGCGCGTCCTTGGGCGCCCGCAGCTCGCTGATCGTGCCGCCCTTGTCGCGGTTCTTACAGCCGCCCCCTGCGAACGAGACAGCCAGGACCGCGGCCAAGAGCGGGATGCGCAAGGACCGACTCATCAACACACCCCTGGCAGCCCGTGGCGTCACGCGGGCGAGAGTAGCGCCCAGCGAAGCCCAAGGCGAGGGGCCGGACGGTCGCAGGACCTGCGCCCGGACCGGCTTGGGCTCCGAGCGCGCGTCGTTTCGTGGTAGCTCTGAGCCCGCCGTGACCATGCCTGAGATCCCACGTCCGACCGGCCTCGCTTCCTTCATCTGTGCCCCGATCGGGCCCGCCTCCACGCTGCTCGGGGCGACGCTGCTGCTCGCGCTGAGCGGGTGCCCAGCGACGCCCCCCGAAGCGGGCAAGGCCGACACCAAGGCAGCTGCGGGCAAGGCCCCCGCGAACGCCAACGCCAACGCAGGCGACACCAAGCAGCCGCCAGCTGCAGAGCAGGCGCCCGCCGAGGACAACTGCTGTCGCTACTGCTTTGTCGGCACGCCCTGCGGTGACGAGTGCCTGCCCGAGGGCAAGACCTGCGACAAGCCCGAGGGAGAGGGCTGCGCGTGTAGCAAAGACAAGCGCGTCGCTCGTGAATTCCGCAAGGGCTTCCGGTTGCCGCCCAAGGCCGGGCTGATCGGGCCCGACGTGTTCAACTACAACAAGTCGCAGGGTGACCCGATCGACGGGCCGTTCACCCTCGAGATGGCCTTCGCGGGCGACGCGGACCTGGCGGATGTGAGCAAGGGCAAGCTCACCGCCGTGTTCGACACCAGCATGGGCACCTTCGAGTGCGAACTCTATGAAGAGAAGGCGCCGCTGACGGTGGCGAACTTCGTCGGCCTCGCCCGCGGCGTCCGTCCGTTCTTGGATCCCCGCGACCGCAAGGCCGAGGAGTGGAAGCAGGCGCCCTACTACGACGGCACGATCTTCCACCGCGTGATCGCAGACTTCATGCTGCAAGGCGGCGACCCCACCGCGATGGGCGTTGGCACGCCGGGCTACTTCATCCCCGACGAGTTTGATCCCGAGCTGCGCCACAAGGGCCCCGGCTACTTGTCGATGGCCAACCGCAACCCCTACGACCCGGCCACCAACAAGCCGATCTACGACGACCTGACCGGCCTGACCGTAGGCAACACGGGCAGCGCCCAGTTCTTCGTGACCGTCCGCGACACGATGGCGCTCAACGATCGCCACACGATCTTCGGCTTCTGCCCTGACCCCACGCTTCCAATCGAGATGTCGAAGGTGCGGACCCAGAGCCGCCCGATCCCCGACAAGCCGTTCGAGGACATCGTCATCAAGACGCTGACCTTCAAGCGCAAGTAACCGAGTCCCATCAAGGTTGGTCACCAGGTGGTCATCGACGCGATGCCCCGCTGCAGTCCCAACCAAGTTTGGTCACCACGTAGTCATCGCCGCGAAGCGGTCCCAACCAAGCTGGGTCACCACGTCGCCATCGCCGCGAAGCGGTCCCAACCAAGTTTGGTCACCACGTAGTCGTAGGTGAGAAGCTCCCGCGCTACAGCGCTCAGAAGAAGCCCCCTTGCAGGGGGCCACACATGCCCCCGCGAACAAACGCCCCATGGGGAGCGAGCGAAGCGAGTGACCGCGAAGTGCGAAAACGTATGTGGGGGTAATGGAAGGACCCCCTCAGCGGGTGATGCCGATGATGCGCCAGCTGCCGAAGCGCTTCTCGAGCATCAAGATCACCGTGTCGCCGCCGATCTCCACGACCGTGTAGAGCCGCCCCTCGCCCTCCTCGACCCCGGCGGGGACCGAGCCAAACTTCTTGCGCAGGCCCGCGGCGCTGTAGGTGCCGCCGACCTTGGCGGCCTTGCCCGAGACCTCTTCGGACATCGCCTCGAGCAGACCCTGCAGCTCTTCTTTGGACTTGGCGGCGACCTTCGAGCCGCTGTGGAAGGGCAGCGCGCTGCGGTTGACCATCGTCGTGGTCTCGCCCTTGGCGAACGCGCGCGCCCAGTTCTTGGCGACCTCGATCGCGACTGGATCGATGACCTCGGCCTTCGCTGGCTCGCCGGTCTCGCTGGTGCCGGACTCGGCAGCGCTGCCCGCTGGTGGACCGGCCGGCGGCGCCGAGCTACCCGAGCGACCCCCCGACAACCCCACGCCAGGCTTCTTGGGTGCGGGGACCAACGACGAGCCCGGGGTTCCAGTCCCGCCCCCGCCCAAGCCGCCTGAGCCGCGCCCGCCCGGGGCGACGAAGGGACCCTGGCGAGGCGGGACCGCCCCCGAACCATCACCGCCACCCGCGACGGGATCCGCGGGCTTGGGTGGTGGCCGAGCTGGGCCCTGGGCGATCCGCGACGCGCCTGGGCCCTCGCCCCCACGATGGAGCTGCTCGGCCTCCCCGACTGGCGCGCCGCCAGCCGGCGTGGGCGAGCCGTCGTTGCGGACCAAGGCGCGCGTGTGCTCTTCGTGATGCCCGCCGCCGCCGCCCTCGAGGTGGTACTCCGCGTGCGGATCGGGGATGTCGCCGGCGCCCGCGTTGTCGAGGATGTAGGCCTGCGCGCCAAAGGTGCCGCACGCCCGCTCGTTGCGGTGAAACGCCCAGTGCATGTAGATCTTGCCGTTGCCGCTGCGGATCTCTTTGGGCGGGTTTGGATAGGGCCCCGACGCAATCACGATCTCGCGGGCGGCGGCATCGAACGAGGAGTTGCCGGAGTGATGAACGGTGCGGACCTTGTCGATCGTGCCGTCGCCGTTGATCACGATCTCGACCTTGGTCCACAGCTCGAGGTTGTTGAGCGGGTGGCTGGCGGGCCGACCCTCGAGCGCTTGGAGGTAGCCGAACGCCCAGGCCTCGTGGATGTCGCGATGCATGGTCGCGATGTAGCGAGCGAAGGGATGCTTGCGAGAGTTCAGCGCGGTCTGGTTGCCGACCTGAACCTCGGGGACCATGTTCTCGAGCGGCGACTGGTAGGCCTTGCGCGCGTCGTCCCACACGCCCTCGTTCTTGCTCAGCTGCAGTGACTCGACGTTCTTGGGCGCGTTCTTGTCGTTGCCGTAGAGCGCGTCGAGCTCATTGCGCGACAGCTTGAACTGGTAGCGCGGGTCCCGACGCATGACCTTCGCCTGCTGATCCTGGGCGAGCATGCTGGCCGACTCGAGCTGGGCGACGCCGAGCGAGCCGTCGTCGGCCTCGATCGCCAGATCCTCGCGGGCCTCCATCGCCTTGGTGTGCTCGCGCTCCGCGAGCTCGCGCGTCGCCAGCATGGACACGGGGTTGGGGTCGCTCTGCTCGGGCCGCTGGTCGCGGTCCTCGGGCCGAACATCGGGGGCTTGGAGGGCCTTGGCGCTGCGCTGGGTCTCGGTCTGACGGATCTCGTCTTCGGCCGCGGTGCCGCGCTCGGGGCTGTTGCTTGGCTCGACCTGGCTGGCCTGGGCCACGCGCGCGTCTTGGCTGAGGTTGGTGATCTCGGCCCGGGTCTGCTCGGCGACCTTGCGATCGATGTTGGACAGATAGTCGGCGTCTTCGTTGGTCTGCCCGTCGTCGAACTCGTCGAGCTGCTCGACCATCTTCATGTTCTCGGGCACCGGCTCGATCTCTTGCGGCGGCGGCGGCTCGACCTCGGGCTCGGGCTCGGGCGCCGGCTCGGGTTCGGGCGCTTCGGGCTCCGGCTCCGGCTCCGGCGGCGGCGGCTCGACGATCTTCCAGTCCGGCTCTTCTTCGTCGGGCTCGGGCTCTTCGAGTTCAGGCTCGGGCTTCTCGGGCTCGGGCGCCGGCTCGGGCTCGGTCAGCTCGATGACCAGCAGCTCTTCGTGCTTGGCCTCGAAGGGCTCGGTCTCGAGCAAGGTGACGGCGCTGCCCACGACGACGAAGTTGGCAACGCTCGAGCCCAACAACATGACGATCGCCACGGCGATCGGTACGCCGCGGCGATCATTGGAGAGCTGCTGTGAGACCCGGTGGGCCACGCCTCATGGTAGCAGGGAAGGACTGCGGTGGTCGTGCCACCAGCGGCGTCCGAGGCGCGCCCCACAGCCCCTGAGGAGCGAAGCGACCCAGACGCGTCAGCGGCCGCAGTCGGCGAAGTCCAAGGTCACGCAAATGGAGAGGCACCCGCCAAACTCCAGGTGCCCAGACGAGAGCCCCCTTCGAGGGGGCCACACATGCGGATGCGAGGTGCGAAACCGCCTGTGGGGGTCACAATCGACCACGCAAATGGAGAGGCACCCGCCAAACTCCAGGTGCCCAGACAAGAGCCCCCTCCTAGGGGGCCACACATGCGGATGCGAACAAACGGCCCGTTGGGAGCGAGCGAAGCGAGTGACCCCGAGGTGCGAAACCGCCTGTGGGGGTAACGACTAGTGCATGCGGCGGTAGATGCCGACGACCTTGCCGATGATGTCGATCGCCCGGAACTCCGAGCGGTGGACGACGATCGGCTGCATGGTCGAGTTGGCCGGCTGCAACCGGACGCGGTCACCCTCGTGGAAGATCCGCTTGCAGGTCGCCTCGCCGTCGATCATGGCGACCACGATCTCGCCGTTCTCGGCGGTGGACTGCTTGCGAACGAAGATGTAGTCGCCGTCGTAGATGCCGTCGTCGATCATCGACTCGCCGCGGATCACGAGACCAAAGACCTCTTTGGAGGGCGCCTTGCCGATGAAGAAGCGGTCGATCGTGACCCGATCGCTGACGTTCTCTTGAGCGAGGATCGGCTGACCGGCGGCGACTTGGCCGACGATCGGGATCGAGACCTTGGCGTCGTCGCAGTCGACGGGACGCAGCGCGCGACTCTTGAGTTCCTCGCGGACGAGGTAACCCTTGCGCTCGAGCGCCTTGAGGTGGTCGTTGACACCGTTCGTGGAGCGGATCCCCATGTGCTCGCCGATCTCCCGGAGGGTCGGCGGGTATCCGCGCTCATCGAGACAGTAGGAGATGTAATCGAGCGCTTCGCGCTGACGGGCAGTTAGAGGCTGTCGCACTGGTTTCTCTCCAGGGGTGGCCAGGTCTCGAGGGAGACCTGAACGCTTGGCCGGTTTGGGTTGAGGAGTCCCGGCCAGGGGCTGGCCAAGCGCACAGGCGCTCAGCACTGAACATGTGTATGGAATGTCGCGGTCGAGGTCAAGCCGTCGAGAGATCGCGTGCCCCGTCGGACGGTCGGTCGGCCAAACTGGCCAAGAACTGGCGAAGGGCGAGGCAGCCGTAGGATGCTGGATCGGTGGCCAGGTGCGCAAAAAATCACCATTTTCGAGCGAGCCCGGATCCCGACCCCCAACGGGGGGCCGCCACGGGGGTCGCGGCGGGATCCGAGGTCGGAGCGGGGGACGACAGGCGGGCCGAACGAGATCGGCGCGGCCGCGACGCGGCTGGACCGTCCCATCCATACGGAGGGCCGGACCGACGCCAGGGCCCGCGCCGCGCGGCCGAGCTGCCCTCGTCGATCTGGCGACAACCGCTGGTGGTGGCGCTGGCGATCGTTCTGGGGATCGCCGCGGGGCTCGTCTTCGATTCGCTGTCGCGCCAGCCGCGGACCGAGGTTGCGACTCGGACTGCCCACGCAGCACCCGCCGCAACCGTCGATCCCGAGGCGCTCGCGGGGGTTCAGGCGCTCCGGGACGAGGCCGAAGCGCTGACCCGGGCACAGGTCGAGCTCGACGAGACCGCGCACGAGCGGTGGATGCCGCGCGTGGCGCTGATCGAGCGAGCCCTGGAGGATCCCGACACCCCTCCCCTGCTCCGCGACGAGCTGAGCGCGACGATCGACGCGCTCGAGTGCGTCGGCGTGCTCGGCGGCCCCGAGACCGCGACCTGTGCCACACTTGACCGGTGAACCGCAGCATCAACCACGAGCGTCCGTCATGAGGAACCTGTTGGTCCGCGCAATCGTCACCGGATTTGGACTGCGCATCGGCTCGGAGCTGGCCAAGTTCGTGGCCCAGCGCGTGCTGCCGCAAGACAAGGACAAGAAAGGAGGCGAGGACGACGAGGACGACGCGCTCCGCTCAACCACCTCCGAGCCCCCAGAGGTGTAATTTTACCCCCACATACGCTTTCGCACTTCGCGGTCACTCGCTTCGCTCGCTCCCAATGGGCTGGCTGTTCGCTACCGCATGTGTGGCCCCCTACAAGGGGGCTTCTTTTTTTACCCCCACATACGGCTTCGCACTTCGCGGTCACTCGCTTCGCTCGCTCCCAATGGGCTGGCTGTTCGCTACCGCATGTGTGGCCCCCTAGGAGGGGGCTTCTTTCTTTACCCCCACATACGGCTTCGCACTTCGCAGGTCACTCGCTTCGCTCTTGTTCGCTGGGGTGGTCCCCTCGCGGGGGCTCTTGGTCTGGGTACCTACGGCCACCGGAGGGCGCTCCAACTACGTGTCGATCTCGGCTTGCCTCGCTCCCAAGGGGCTGGCCGTCTGCGTGACGGCTCGGCTATTTTTCCGAGTTGGGCTTGGAGCCGTCGGCGGGCTTGGGGGATCGTGGATCCGGTTTGGCGGCTCGCGGCTCTGGCTTGGCGGCGCGCGGCTCTGGCTTGCGCTCTTCCGGGTGCCCGACGGTTGCTTCGCTGGTGCGAATGTCGGGCTCGAGGCGGCCGGACTCGTCGCGGCGAAATCGGATCTCGGTCTTCATCTCGATGACCAGGCCGGAGACAATTTCTTGGACCAGATCCGCGGCGTCCATCTTGTCGAGGAACCCGCGGACCTCCTGTGAGATCATGCGGACCAGCTCCTCTTTGGTGCCCTGGGCGACGCCCGTGACGAGGCCCTGGCCGCGCTTGATCGCGGCGCTCGAGTCACCCCAGATGCTCGAGATCAACGAGTCGCCAAGCCGACGGAACGAGCGATCGCGCTCGTGATCCTCGCGCTCCTCACCCTTGTCCGCTTTCTCGGATGCGTCGGGGGCGCTGTCGTCGTCCTGGTCCTCGTGGTCCGCCACGCGCCCACGCTAGCCCTGTCCCGCACCAGTTGCCAGCGTGTTGACGGGGCGCTGGCCATCCGGCGTTGACTGGGGCACAACAGTTGGGTGCCAGGCCGTCGATGCTACCCGTCATGGATGTGCAACGTGGCCGTCACCGGATTGTTGATCTCGAGCGCCTCGATGGCGGGGTGCCTGGGGTTCGGCGGGCCGCTGGTCGGGGACACCAACGATGATGATGACGGGACCGACACGTCAACCGAGACCGGCGCCGATCATCGCTGCGGTCCAACCTCGGGCGTCGTCGATCGCGTGATCGACGGCGACACGATCCTGCTCGAGTCCGGCGATCGCGTCCGTTACATCTTGGTCGACACCCCCGAGATCACAGCAGGCAAGAACGAGTGCTGGGGCGCAGAGGCGAGCGCCTACAACGAGATGCTGGTCGAAGGCCAGACGATCAGCATCGAGTACGACCAAGAGTGTGAGGACCAATACGGGCGGCTGCTCGCCTACGTGAGCGTTGATGGCATGGAGGTCAACCGCGCGCTGCTCGAAGGGGGGTACGCGTGCATCCTGCACATCTCGCCCAATGGCGACGCCAAGTTCGCGGCCTACCAAAACCTCGAGAACACGGCAAAACAAGCGGGCGTCGGCATGTGGAGCGCGTGCGCAAAGGTTACATGCGAGTGGTGATGCGCCGCGCGATCGCGTGGGCTTGGCGTGGGAGATCTCGCCCAGGCTGAAAACACTTTGCCCCACCTCGCGCCTGGGACGGGTACCCATCTTTTGTTATGAGCCTTCCTGACCCTGGGCGACGCCCCAGGTTGGACTGGTTCGGCACGATCATGACGACGCACTCGCCTCGCACCCTCCCTGGTTTTTCTTTTCTCATCGTCGGACTCGCGCTGGCGGGACCAGCCTGCACCGGCTTCATCAACGGCGATGAAAACGGCGACGCCGATACCACCGGCGACGCCGATACCACCGGCGACGGCGACGGTGATGGCGAGGACACGACGATCTACGCGATCCAACAAGGTGCGTCCGACGGCAGCTTCCCGGACAAGACCCAGGTGACCGTCAAGGGCGTGGTCGTGACCTCGCCGGTTGACGCAGAGAAGGGGCTGGTGTTCGTCGAAGAGCCGATGGGCGGTGAGTGGTCGGGGATCTCGCTGTACCTGTGGGACGAGGTCGTGATGGCGGCGCAGCTGCAGCCCGGAGACATCGTTGACCTGGTCGGCGAGTACACCGAGTTCTACGAGACCTCGCAGATCATCATCAAGAACCCTGGCGACCTCGTGGTCGTGGGCTCGGTCGGCAGCGACGGGCTGCCGGGTCCCGACATCGTCAACGCCGCCGACGTGGCCCGGGACAACCCTGCGGCCGAGCCGTGGGAGGGCGTGCGCGTGCGGATCAACGACGCCGTCATTCAAGCGTCCAACGACGGGTTTGGCCAGTACCTGCTGGTTGGCGACGCGCTGGTCGGCAACGCGTTCGTGGATCCGCTGCCCAAGGTCGCGATCATGGGCAGCTTCGCCTCGGTGACGGGCCCGCTCCACTACTCCTTCAACGAGTGGAAGCTGCAGCCCGCCGTGGCCAGCGACCTCGACGGCTACACCGGCCCGCCGACGCCCGTGGAAGACACCTCGATCTACGACATCCGCGAGGGCAACGTCCCGCAGGGCATGGTCGTGCTGCTCGAGAACGTCGTCGCCAGCTCGGGGCTGACGTGGAGCAACGATCCCGAGGCGGCGTTCTACGTGCAAGAGCCAGGCGGCGGCGCGAACTCGGGGATCCGGGTGTTGGTCTCCAACAAGTCGGGTCTGGAGGTCGCGGCGGGTGACGATGTCACGGTCGCCGGTCTCTACACCGAGGCCTTCGGTGTCAGCCAGATCGCCATCGCCGACGCGTCCGCGGTCACCGTCAACTCGAGCGGCCCAAGCCCCGCGCCCGAGGTCATCGCCGACCCCGCCTCGCTGATCGCGGGCGGCAGCATGGCCGAGCAGTTCGAGAGCGTGCTGGTCCAGGTCGAGAACGTCACCGTCACCAACGAGAACCCCGACGCGCCCGAGGAGTACGGTGAGTTCGAGATCACCGGCGGCCTGCGCGTCAACGACGAGTTCTTTGCGATCGCCGACTGGATGAAGCCCGCCATGGGGGCCAGCTTCGCGTCGATCGCCGGCGTGCTCGAGTACAGCTACGAAGTCTACAAGCTGGATCCACGCACCAACGCCGACCTCGTCGCCAACTGAGCAGTCAACCTGCTCGCCGCACCGCTGTCAGCCGCAGCGGGATGCCCGTCTGGCCGCCGTTCGGCCGCAGGGGCCCAAGCAAACCCAGCCGGCCCATAGGATATCGCCATGCATCGATCGCTCCGCTCCTCCTTCGCCTCGATGTCCATGGTGATCACGCTGGCGGCCTGCCCGGCGGATCCCGGCGCCGACGAGACCGAGGTGACGACGGCCGCCACGCTCGAAGACAGCAGCACCGACAACCCCTCCACCACCACGGGCGAGGGCTGCCAGAGCGACGCCGAGTGTGACGGCCACCCCAACGGCCCCGTGTGCGACGAGGCCGACGGGCAGTGCTACCCAGAGTGTGAGCCGGGCGACGACGATGACTGCTACGAGGGCCCCGCGGGGACCCTGGGTCTTGGCCCCTGCGCCGAGGGCACGCGCACCTGCCAGCCCGAGGGGACCTGGGGGCCCTGCCTCAACCAGGTGTTGCCGGTTGACGAGATCTGCGACGACGACATCGACCAAGACTGCAACGGCGAGCTGTTTGGCACCGACAAGGACGGCGACGGCTGGAGCACCTGCGAGGGTGACTGCTGCGATGACGAGATCGTCGGCTGCGTCGACGCGCACCTCGTCAACCCTGGCGCGTTCGAGGTCCCAGACAACGGCGTCGACGACGACTGCGACGGCATGACCGATGAGGTCGATCCCAGCTGCGACGGCGGACTCAACAGCAACTCGAGCACCGGCCTGCACTACGCCCGCGCGATCGAGCTGTGCCAGACCACCATGGAAGACGCGCCCCTGGCCGAGCGCAGCTGGGGCGTGATCTCGGCCCAACTGACCCTCGCCAACGGCGACAGCGCACCGCTCCCGGTCCAGCGCTCGATCCGTCAGGCGTTTGGCGACGGGATCGTCCCCAGCGGCGGCGAGAGCCTGGTCGTGCTGTCCAGCGGCAACGCGGCCTCGCCCGGGCAGACGTCGCCGGACTTCGCCGCGTTCGAGAGCGGGCAGAACCTGGGGACCACCGTGCAAGCGCCGGCCGACTGGGTCGCGGCCAACGGCGGCGTGTTTCCGGCCTCGTGTGAAGGCCTCAACCCCACGGGCAACACCGAAGCCAACGACTCGGTGATGTTGACCCTGCGCGTGCGCGTGCCGACCAATGCCCGCTCGTTCACCACGCGCATGTTCTTCTTCTCGGCCGAGTACCCCGAGTGGGTCTGCAGCGAGTTCAACGACTTCTTCGTCGCGCTGATCGACAGCGGCTCGCCCGAGAACCCGGCCGACAAGAACATCGCGGTGTTCGACGACGGCCAGAACCTGTGGCCGGTCGGCCTCAACATCCTCAAGACCGCGCCCGGCCTGTTTTCGGTCTGCCCAAGCGGCAACGTTGGCTGCCAGGGTGACCTCCCGCAGGAGTACTACGAGTGCACCGAGGGCCCCGATCTGCTAGCCGGCACGGGCTTCGACGCGTTCGACACGGGCAACTCCTGCAACGGCGCCGGGTTTCCGGTCGGCGGCGGGACGGGGTGGTTGGAGATGTCGGGCAACGTCGAGCCTGGCGAGATCATCGATATACGCTTCGGCTTGTGGGACGCCGGCGGCCACCTGTTTGACGCTGTCGTGCTCTTGGATAACTGGCGCTGGTCGCTAGACGCGGCCTCGCCCGGCGTCAGTACGCCGTAACCTGTTCGTCATATTGGCCTCGCTCGTAGGACCCTCATGCGCATCATTGGTTTGCCCTCCACTAATTTTTTGTTGACCGTGGCGCTGCTTGTTGGCGGGACCGCCTGTCAGGGTGACGACGTGACCGCGACGACCCGCCCCTCCGAGACCGGTGGCGATGGCGATGGCGATGGCGACATGTGTGACGACTGCGATGGCATGACCGTCGGCGATGGCGACGGAGATGGGGATGGCGATGGCGATGGCGACGGCGACGGGGATGGCGATGGCGACGGGGATCCAGGCGACGGCGATGGCGACGGGGATCCGCCGCTGGTCGACTGCATGAACCCGCTGCCCCCCGCCAGCGAAGGCGTCTGCGATGCCCAGGGCCAAGCCGGCGGCAGCTTGCTGATCCAGGGCGACGTGCTGGGCCCCGAGACCATGTACATCAACGGCGGCGGCGTGCTGATCGACAACGGCTTCATCACCTGCGTCGGCTGCGACTGTGCGGTGGATCCGGTGGCGATCGACGCGACGCTGACCTGCGCCGACGCGGTCATCACCCCGGGCTTGATCAACACCCACGACCACATCACCTACGCAAACAACTGGCCGATCGGCGACGGGCCCGATCGCTACGAGCACCGCCACGACTGGCGCGAGGGCCTCAACGGCCACGCCCCCCTGCCCTACTCGAGCGGCGCGCCAACCGAGGACATCCTCGCCGCCGAGCTGCGCTTCGTGATGGGCGGCGCGACCTCGACGGCCGGCGCTGGCGGCCGCCCCGGCCTGCTGCGCAACGTGGACACGGGCAACAACGAGGGGCTGCCGCTGCAGGCCGCCGACTCCGACACCTTCCCGTTGGACGACGCCAGCGGGATCCAGCGCGACGGCAGCTGCACCTTCGGCAACAACCCCACCAGCGAGGCCCACGTCGCCGGGCTCGACGCCTACCTGCCACACATCGGTGAGGGCATCGATCGCTACGCCAACACCGAGCTGGTCTGCACGGCGATCAACCCCGACGTGATCGAGGCCAACACCGCGATCGTCCACGCGACCGGGGCAACCCTGAACGAGGCCCAGATCATCAGCGACGCCAACGCCCAGGTGATCTGGTCACCCCGCTCCAACGTGGTGCTGTACGGGGCGACCGCGCCGGTCACCATGATGGCCACGCTCGGGGTCAACCTCGCGCTTGGGACCGACTGGTTGCCATCGGGCAGCATGAACATGCTGCGCGAGCTCGCCTGCGCTGGGTACCTCAACGAGGTCCACCTCGATCACTACTTCAGCGACAAGCAGCTGTGGGAGATGGCCACGACCAACGCCGCGTTCGCGGTCGGGGCCCAGGCCGGGCTTGGCATGATCAAGCCGGGCTATGTCGCGGATCTCGCGATCTTCGCCAAGGACGGGGAGCAGGGCCACGGCGCGGTCGTGCGCGGCCACGAGACCAAGGTCGCGCTGGTGCTGCGCGGCGGCGTGCCGCTCTACGGAGACGCGGCGCTGCTGGCCTCCACCGCGATCGGTGGGGACAGCTGTGAGCCGCTCGACGTGTGCGGCGTGGCCAAGCGCGCGTGCGTGTCAAACGACACCAGCTCCACCCTCGCCGCGCTGCAGGCGATCGCCGACTACCCGCTTGGGTTCTGCCCCGACGAGGTCCCGATCGAAGAGCCGACCTGCGTCCCGTGGCGACCGATCGAGTTCCCCGACGGGCCAACCGACGACGACCTCGACGGCGACGGCATCAGCAACGACATGGATCTGTGCCCGCTCGTGTTCAGCCCGGTGTTCTCGTCCGGCGCCGTGCCGCTGTGGGACCAGCAGCCCGACGAAGATCTCGATGGGCTGGGCGACGTGTGCGATCCGTGCCCAAGCGACGAGCTCGACACGTGCAGCAACGCCGCCGCCAACGACTTCGACGGCGACGGCGTCCCGAACGGCACCGACAATTGCCCGCACGATCCAAACGCCGACCAAGCCGACGTCGACCAAGATGGCCACGGCGACCTGTGTGACGACTGTGGCGAGTCGAACCCGGGGTTTGACGCGTGCCCAACCTCGGTCGAGTCGCTGGCCGACGAGAGCCACCCCGATCACCCGCCCGATGGCAGCTCCGTCACCGTCAAGGGTGTCTACGTGACCGCGGTGCGCCCCAACGACGTCGGGTTCTGGGTCGAGACGGGGACCCAGCAGCCGTTTACCGGGCTCGCGGTGTTCAGCAACGGCAACCAGCCCGCGCTCGCGGTCGGCGACATCGTCGATGTCACCGGGGTCTACACGGAGTACTTCGGCCTGGTCGAGCTCACCAACCCCAGCGTGGTCATCGTCGACAGCGGCAGCCCCTTGCCGTTCGAGCCCTTGGTCGTCGACCCAGCCAGCATCGCAACCGGCGGGCCGCAGGCCGAGCCCTACGAGGCCATGTTGCTGCAGGTCAATGACGTCACGATCACCGTGCAGAACGCCGACGGTGGCATGGACTTCGACGAGTTCACCGTGACCGGCGGCCTGCGGATCAACGACACCAACTACCTCGCGCTCGACAACACCTGCCCGGTTGGCAGCATGTTCACCTCGATCGTCGGGACCTTGGACTTCAGCTTCTCGAACACCAAGCTCGAGCCGCGCGACGCTGCTGACATCGCGTGGATCAACTGCAACCCGGCTCCCTGAGTCAGCCGGCCCACAGGCCGAGCCGCCAACCCGGCCCCGCTCGCGCGTGGCCTCCGCGCCCGCGGCCAGAGCATGTCTGCACCCGGTGACGACGCTCGCTACCGCGGCGGACCAGGCAAGATCGCGCGTTGCTACCATTCCCACGGTAGCTAACCGCCATTTGATTCACCCCGCAAGCCCGCCCACGGACCCTGCAGAACGTGAATGCGAAGTGTGCGCCGACTCAAACTAGGGTGAAACATGCGAGGTGTGACCGTCTTTTCGCGGCTCTGGGAATGTGCTAGAGGGGCTGCCGCGTGTTGGGGGCGCCAGCCCCGAACCCGTTGTTTCTCCCCGTTCGGGGCTTCTCACTGCGCTTACCCCTTATCTCGTCGGCAGCCGATTTGGCCGCCACCACGATCGTCACACCTACACCTACATCTGCAACTTTGTAGGTGGATGACGAACGAAGTGGTAACTCACAGGAAGTCCCCCAACCGGAGCAGAAACGATGATCTTCGCCTACATCGGAAACCTCACCGCCGCCCTCGTCAGCATTGGTCTCCTCGTCGGTACCTTGCGCTTCACGAGTCGCGCCAACTGAGCGAGTTCGCTCAGTCGAGTTTCGACACTCGACATACCCGTGATGCGGCTCACTAGTCTAAGCTGGAGCGACGGACCGCACCCAGTCGCGCCATGAGTGAGTCGCATCAAGACACGCCAGCCCCCGGAGCCTCGCCGCGAGCCTCTACCTGCGAGGGCGCACCAGCTCGAAAGCGCGGCGCCTTCTCGGTGTCCGAGATGCTGCGGCAAGCCGAGGTGTCGCCGCTCGACGAGATCGATCTGCAGGACGCCAACGAGCTGCGCCTGCTCTTGCGTGGTGAGTCCGTGATCGACTGGCACCGCCTCGATCTCGAGACCGAGGCCGACGCTCGCCGGCTGCTGGCCCTCAACGCGTTCGATTGGGACGACGAAGGTGACCGCCGACGGATCGAGACGCTGCGCAGCTACGCGGTCGACTACCTGCACCGCGTGCTCAATTTCCACCTCGACGAAGAGGTCGCGTACACGGCTTCGTTCATCGAGCTGCCGCTGCTGGCCTCGGGCAAGGGCACGCGCAAACAGCAGCGAAGCGCGTGCGTGCTGTTGAAGGTCATGCACATCCTGCATCACCTCGACGCCCGCGAGCTGCGGACCCGGCTCGCGCTCGCCGACACCGAGCTGTTCGAGTCCGTCGAGCAGAGCGTGCTGGCGATCTTCGATCAGCTGCGCTCGAGCGGCGCGCCCGTGGTCGAGTTCGCGTGGTCTCGCAAGACCCGCGAGTCGCTGCTCACCAAGATGCTCGTCAAGCGTGAGACCAGCGCGGCGCGGGTGTTTGATCGGCTGCGGTTTCGGCTGATCGTCAAGCGCGCGGAGGATCTGGTCCCCGTCCTGCGGACGATGCTGCGCAAGCTGATCCCGTTCAACTACGTCGTCCCCGGTCAGACCGTCAACAGCTTGATCGATCTGCGCGATCTCGCGATTGGCCCGAGCCGCCTGACCACCGACGAGGGCCGCCGCGCAGAGACCAACGAGTTCTCCGGCGCCAACTTCCGGGTGATCAACTTCATCGCCGACCTGCCGGTCCGCGTCGATCGCCTGACCCGCGACAACCCAGGTCTCCACGATCAAATGGGCGACGACGACCGCGGCGACATGGTGTTCGTGCTCGCGGAGTTCCAGCTGATCGACGCCGAGACAGCCCGCGCCAACGAAGAGGGCGAGTCCTCGCACGAGGCCTACAAGAACCGGCAGCACGCCCGGGTCCGCGAGCGAATGCTGCGGGTCACCTCGGAGCCGCGGGCCGACAAGAAGCTGCAGCGCGCGCTTCGGGCCGCCGCAGACGCAGAGGCCAAGGCCCTCGACTCGGACAAACTGTTGGATCGCGTGGTCCAGGCCGACGAGTCGTAGCGGCGATCAGTCTGGGGTCGCGCCCTCATCTGGATCGGCGACCACCAGCTCCCAGCGCAGCTCGCCGTGCTTGGCCCGGCACCACTGCTCGCCGCAGACGAAGTAGTCCACGGTCGCGCGGATCTCATAGGCGCCCGGCACCGTTGGCGCCTTGATCGGAACCCGCAGGCGCGGCTGAACGGCGAGCGGATCGACGACGGCCGACCAGCCCAGGCGGTTGTCGATCAAGTCGAGCTCACTCGGCTGGACCCTGGTCAGCAGCGGGAGCTCGCGCTCGGGTGCCTCGAGCAGCAACAGCGAGAGCTCGCCCGCCTGACCAGGCGCGAGCGTGGGGACCGGCAGCGCGCGGACCTGCGCCGTGATCGGCTCGCGCAAACCGTCGTCGGCATCGCCCGCCCACGCCATGTCGAGCGTCGTGGCGCCAACTCCGAGCGCAAGTCCAAGCCCGAGCGCAAGCCCAAGCCCGCGCCCACACCCAGCCGCGCCCGCGCGCCAGTCGTCCGCCCTCACCACGCGATCATCATCCCCCACCCAAGCGTGCGCTGCCAAGTCAGAACCCTTCACTACGCCGCCCCCGCCGCGATCCAGCGGGCCGCTTCGCAACGCCGTTGACGATGCACGCGAGGCCGCAAAATCCGAACCCGTGGCGGCGACGGAGCCGCGTGGAACGCGGGTTGCACAGATATTCGGGCATGGAACCCCAAACATCCCCCGTCCACACCGCCGACACCCGCGCCAATCTAGAGAAGACATCCGAACGGCAGCTGGGCCGGGCACCGAGCAAGGCGGCCATCGCAGGTCACCCGATTCATCCGATGCTCGTGCCGTTTCCGATCGCGTTGCTCTCGCTCGTCCCGGTTACCGACATCGCTTTCGCGGTGACCGAGTCTGTGTTTTGGGCATCAGTCTCGTATTACGGGCTCTGGGCCGGGCTGGTTGGCGCCGGTCTGGCCGGCCTCGTCGGACTCATCGACTTCATCGGCGTACCGCGAGCACGCAGCGTCCGTGCAGGGTGGGCGCACCTGTTTCTCAATGTTGCGATCGTGGCGCTGGCCACGGTGAACCTGATCCTGCGCGGCGGTGACACGATCGTGCACATTTTGCCCGCGGGTCTGATCTTGTCGATCGTCGTCGCGGGGCTCTTGCTCGCGAGCGGTTGGTTCGGCGGCGAGCTGTCTTATCGCCACGAGATCGGCGTGATCGGCCCCGACGAGCCTCCAGTCAGGCGCTGAACTGAACCTCAGGGCAAGTCGCGGACCCTGGTCACGCGGTTGCGGCCGTGCTCTTTGCAGTAATACAGCGCCTGGTCGGCCTTCTCGATCAGCTCGTGCCGATCCAGCCCGTCGCCGGGGAACTCGGCCACGCCCAGCGACAAGGTGATCGAGAAGCTGCCGTTGTCCGAGGTGATCGACTGGGCCGCGATCTCCTCGCGGAGCCGATTGGCGAACACGGCCGCGCCCTCGCCGTCGGTGTCGGGCAGCACCAGCACGAATTCTTCGCCGCCGTAGCGGGCCACGATGTCGACCTTGCGCGCGTGCTGGGTGAAGATCGCCGCGACCCGCTTGAGCACCGCGTCGCCGACCGGGTGCCCGTAGGTGTCGTTGACGCTCTTGAAGTGATCGATGTCCGTGAGGATGATCGAGAACTTCTGCCCGGTCCGCTCGGCGAGCGCGTGAAGGTGCTCGAGCCGCTCTTGAAACGCGCGGTGGTTGGTCAGCCCGGTCAGGCCGTCCGTCGTCGCCCGCTCCTCCATCGACTCGTACATCCGGGCGTTCTGCAGGCTGACGCCAACCTGGTGCGAGATCACCCGCAGCATCTCGCGGGCCGCTGGCGGGTAGGCCTTGGCCCGCGAGCTCACCAGCGTGACCGTGCCAAGCACTTGCTCACCGCGGACCAGCGGCAGCACCAGCACGCTGCGGGCCTTGTCCAGCTTGGTCCCGGGATCGAACACCGCGACCGAGGTGTCCGCGTACTCGCCGTTGGCCGGCATGTGGTGGCGGTTCTTGATCGCCATCGAGACCAGCGCGACGCCGTCACGGAAGCGCTTGGCCTCGAGCGAGCTCGCCAGCGCGCGCCAGTGCTCGAGCTCCCGCTCGCTCAACCCCTGCTGATCCAGCTGCGCGTTGCAGCGGACCGCGATCACCTCGTGGACACCTGCGCCCGCGTCGTGACGGGTGATCACCGCGAGCTCGTAGGGCGCCATCGCCCCGAGCGCGGCGAAGGTCTTGGCGTACACGTCTTCGAGGGTCAGCGCCTGATTGAGCAGCTCGCTGGCCCGGTAGAACTGCTCTTGCTCGTACTTGCCCCGCTCGACCGCCGCGAACGCCCGCTCCTGCTCGATGATCCGCAGGCACTGGCTGCCGGCCTTGATCAGCGCCTCTTGCTCGAGATCGCTAAACGGGCGGTTGTCGATCCGGTCGGCGCACAAGAACCCGCGCACGACCTTGCCGTCGGTCAGCGGCACCGCGCACAGATCCGTGACCGGCTCGGGCCCTTGGTAGTAGGGCGGCAGCCGACGCCCGCCGAGCGACTTGAGGCGCAGCGGCTTGGGATCCCGCAGCACCGCCGCGAGCACCCCGGGCGACTCGATCGTGGGGGTGTCGATCACCATCTCCGAAGCCGTCGCCATCTCCTTGATCACCAGCCGCGGGGTCTTGCGCGAGTCAACGCGCTCGCCCGGCTTGCGCTCCTCGTCGTCGGCCTCGACCCACAACAGCGCCGCGGTGTGCAGCTCGAGCGAGACGCTCAGCAGATCGATCGTGAAGAACAGCTGCTCGTGGATCGCCTGGACGGCCCCCTGCCCCATGCGCAGCTCTTCTTCTTCACGGCTGCGGACCGCCCGGCTCGCAAGCGGCAGCTGCGACGCGATCAGGCGAAAGTCGCGGGCCTCTTGCCGAACCCGCGCCAGCTCGGCGCTGACCGACTCCGCGTGCTGGCCTCGCAGCCGTCGCGCGAGGCTGGTCAGGACCAGCAAGTTGCCGGCCGCGAAGAACAGCAGATAGGTCAGGTGCATCGCAACGATGCCCCAGTGGCCTTCCAGCCCGGCGCGGCCGCTCGCGTAGCCAACCAGGATCTCGAGCACGCAGGTCGCCGCCAGCCAGATCCCCGCGATCCAGCGCTGCTTGTTGACGATCAACAAGAACGAGACCAGCGCGTAGACCAGCGGATACAAGAAGCTCCCGAGCCCGCCGGTTGCGACGATCAGGATGTAGACCCCGGTCACCAGCAACAGGCCCAGCTCGATCTCGTGGGCCGCGTCCACGCTCAGCGTGGCGCCGGCCCGACGCCGCCCCCCCTCACCTGCGACCGGCCCGAGCTCACGCATGACCGCCCGGCCAAGCGTGGCCGCGTAGACCGCCAGCCCCGTCAGCACCAGCAGCTCGCCCGACCACAGACGGGTCGCCGAGAACTGGCCCATCGCCATCAGGTAGGCGAAGGCCACCACGACGATCAAACCCCACCACTCGATCGCCTGGCGGCGAGCCCGAAAGAACGTGCGCGCGAGTACGGTCATCGCTGAGCTCCGGTTCCCCGCGTGCGCGGGGCTTGCGGGCGGTGCAGCTCGAACACGAGCTCGCCCGGCTTAATCATGTTGAGGTCCTCGCGAGCGATGCGCGCGAGCTCCCGGTCCACGCGCTCATGCGAGCTGGGGTCGTCGGGGTCGCGGTGCAGCGCGTCGACTTCGGCGTCGAGCAGGCGAATCTCGTCGCGCAGCCGCGAGTTGCTCTCGACCAAGCCGTCGCGCTCGGCCCGGACCCGCGCGAGATCCTCGGCCCCGAGGTGCTCGTAGTTGGGCAGGAACGCCAGCGCGGCGGTGATGAACAAGGCCAGCAGGATGCGATTGAGCCAGGTCATCGGCGTCGGTGCTCGCAAGGTACGGATCCGGCCCCTCGCCCGCAAAAAATCGGTCCGCTCACGCACCCGACCCCTGCGCGCTTGCACAGGGCGCGGTACAACCGTCGCCGCATGCAGAGCCGCTGGTCGGATCAAGACGCGCGCACGTACATCGAGCGCTACGCCAACGCCCCCCACGCCAACGAGGACCTCGCCCTGCGCGTGTACAGCTCGCGCCTGATCGGGCGGGAGCCCAGCTTGGTCCTGCACGGCGGCGGCAACACCTCGGTCAAGACCCAGCTCGTCGACGACACGGGCGAGCTCGTTGACGTGCTGTGCGTCAAGGGCAGCGGCTGGGATCTTGGCGACATCGAGCCCGCCGGGTTGCCGGCCGTGCGGCTTGACACGCTGACGGGTCTGCGCGCGCTCGAGGCCATGAGCGACGAGGACATGGTCAACGCCCAGCGGACCCGCCTGCTCGACGCCAGCGCGCCGAACCCCTCGGTCGAGACCCTGCTGCACGCGTTCTTGCCGGCCAAGTTCATTGACCACTCCCACGCCGACGCGATCCTGGCCTGCGTGGACCAGCCCGAGGCCGCGCGGATCTGTGCGTCCTTGTTTGGTGATCGCCTGGCGCTGGTGCCTTATGTGATGCCTGGGTTCGCGCTGGCCAAGCTCGCGGCCGAGGTCGCCGAAGCCAACCCCAAGGCCGAGGGGCTGTTGTTGCTGCAGCACGGCCTGTTCACCTGGGGGGCGAGCGCGCGCGAGTCCTACGAGCGCCACGTGTGGGCGGTCGACGCCGCTCAGCGCTACGCCGGATCGTGGCAGCAAGCGCAGGATCCTTCCGCCAGCGCGGCGCCCAGCGTCGAGCCTTCGCGGTTTTACCCCGAGCTGCGCGGCCGGCTTGGCGAGGGGCAGCGGCGCTACTACTTCGACATGCGCAGCAGCGACGCGATCCGGCGCTTCGTCGATCGTGAGGATCTCGCCGCGGTCTCGCAGCGCGGGCCGGTCACGCCTGACCATGTGATCCGAACCAAGGCCTCGCCGCTGCTGCTCGACCTTCGCGGGCGCCAAGCCGGCGAAGGCGACGTCGCCGAGATCGAGCGGGCGCTGTCCGAGTTTCGCGGCGCGTACCAGGCCTACGTCGCGCGTCAGGCCCAGGCCCGGCCCCACCGAAGCATCAAGGCGCTCGACCCGGATCCGCGGGTGATCTTGGCCCCGGGGGCGGGCGTGATGATCGGCGTGGGCAGCTCGCCCAAGGCCGCGCGGGTCGCTGCGGATCTGTACGAGCACACGATCGACGTGATCGAGGCCGCCGAGGCGATCGGCAGCTATCAAGCGCTGCCCGAGACGGATCTGTTTGACATGGAGTACTGGTCGCTCGAGCAAGCCAAGCTTGGCAAGAGCCAGCCGCGCGCGCTCGATGGCCACATCGTGCTGGTGTCGGGGGCGGCCCGGGGGATCGGCGAGGCCACCGCCCGCGCCTTCGCTCGCGCTGGCGCCTCGCTCTATTTGATCGATCGTGACGCCGAGGCCCTCGCCGCCGTCGCCAGCTCGCTGGGTGCGGCCAGCGAGATCGTCGACGTCAGCGACGAGCAAGCCCTGCGCCGCAGCGTACAAAACTGCGCGCTGACCTACGGCGGCCTCGACGGGGTCGTGTCAAACGCTGGCTACGCCCCGCAGTCACCGATCGCCAGCTGCTCGACCAAGCTGTTGCAGGCCAGCTTTGCCGTCAATTTTTTCGCCCATCAATGGCTTGCCAGCGAGGCCTTTAGCGTGTTCGAGCGCCAGGGCATGGGCGGCTTCTTGCTGTTCAACGCCTCCAAGGCCGCGTTCAACCCCGGTCCATTGTTTGGCCCCTACGCCCTGCCCAAAGCCGCGCTGGTGGCCCTGACCAAGCAATACGCGCTCGAGGGCGGCCCGCTTGGGGTCCGCGCCAACGCTGTCAACGCAGATCGGATTCGGACCGGCCTGATGTCCAGCGAAGACGTGCAGCGCCGCGCCGCCGCCCGCGGGCTCGAGGTCGACGCCTACTTCAAGTCGAACCTGCTCGCGCGCGAGGTCACCTCTGACGACGTCGCCGCGGCGTTCCTGCACCTCGCCCTGGCGCAGAGCACAACCGGCTGCGTGCTCACGGTTGACGGTGGCAACATCGCCGCGAGCCCGCGCTGAGCTTTCTCGAAGGGTCCCACCATGATCATCGACGCCTGGATTCAGCACCCAACCCCCGCGTTCATGCGGGACCCAATGTTTGCCTCGTTGCTGCGCTGGATGGGCGTGAAGACGGTCCCCGATGAGATCCCGATCGAGTTCACGATCGCCGCGCTCGATGCCGCGAAGGTCGATCGTGCCCTCGTCAGCGCGTGGTACGGCCCCACCGGTCCTCTGCTCAGCAACGACGAGGTCGCCGCGATCACCCGCGCGCACCCCGAGCGGTTCGTGGGCGTGGGATCGGTGGATCTACGCCGCCCGATCGCCGCCGTGGACGAGGTCCGGCGCTGCGTGGAGGAGCTCGGGTTCAAGGCGATCCGCCTGCTGCCGTGGCTGTGGGAGCTGGCCCCCGACAATCGCCTGTACTACCCGATCTACGCGGCCTGCGTCGCCCATGGCGTGCCGTTTTGCACGCAGGTTGGCCACACCGGGCCCATGCGGGGATCCGAGTATGGCCGGCCGATCCCGCACATTGACAATGTCGCGCTCGACTTTCCGGAGCTGACGATCGTGGGCGGTCACGTTGGGTATCCGTGGACCGACGAGATGATCGCGCTTGCGACCAAATACCCGAACGTGTTCATTGATACGAGCGCCTACAAGCCGTCGCGGTTGCCCGCGCAGTTTGTTGAATACATGCGCAAGCACGGCCGCAAGAAGGTGCTGTTTGGCTCGAATTGGCCGATGATCGCGCCCGCGCAGTGTGTCGCGCAGATCGATGACCTCGGCCTCGACGATGAGGCGCGCGCGCTGTACTTGCACGGCAACGCCCAGCGGGTGTTTGGGCTGAGTTAGCGATGGACCCTCTCGCGGCGGCGACCAAGGCGCTCAGCGGTGATCCTGATCCTGTTGCCGCCCTCGATTACTTGATCCTGGCGTGGCGACAGCACCACCGCTGGCCCGCGCTCGCCGAGCTGGTCGAGGCGCTCAGCGCCAAGCTCACGGCCTCGCTCACCCCGATTGACCCCAGCTTGGGCGACGCCGACTACCACGCCGCGTGGATGGCCAAGGCCACCGGCGCGGCCAGCTTCGAGCTGGAGTTGCTGCTGCCCGGGATGTTTCGGGGCCGCTTGGCAAGCGCATCAAGGCCCGGTTCGAGCTGCTCTCGCGCTTCGCCGACGACCCGCGCTTGCACACCGCGTTTGGGCGGATGATCACCGAGCCCCCGGTGATGGCGGCCTCGAACTTTGGGATCTGGTCGCGGATGTTCATCATGCTCAAGGCCGCGCCAGATGTTCGGCTGCGGCCCGTGCTCGAGCGGCGGCTCGAGCGGCTGGGTGGCGGCTCGCAGTTTTGGCCGATGCTCAACGGTCGCTGCCTCGCGCTGTTGAAGCGGCTGCCCGAGCGCCTGCCTGCGCCCAGTGACGACCAGCGCCAGCAGATCGCCGCGCTGCGTGATTGTATTACCGAGCTCGCCGCGCCCACGACCGGGGTCGCGCCGCGGGCTGGCGACGCCCGCCAGGACGCGCTCACGGCCGAGCTGCTTGCCCGTGTCTACGCCGAGCCAGACGTGATCGAGCACCGCATGGTCTGGGCCGACGCGCTGATCTCTGCTGGTGATCCCCGCGGCGAGTTCGTGCAATTGCAGCTCGCGCGCGACGTCGCCGATCCACCCAGCAAGCGCGAGCGGCAGCTGCTGGATCAGCACGGCCTCACCTGGCTCGGCCCATTGGCCGCCGTGATCGAGCGCAAGACGGTCCGCTACGAGCACGGCTTTGTCTGCCGCGCGGAGGTCTTGTTCGACTCCGAGACCGAGCGGGCCGCGATCAGTGATCCCGCGTGGGCGACCGTGCGCGAGCTCGACTGTGATGACGTCGAGCTGCTGACGCACCCCAACCTGCGAGCGCTGCGGCGCGCGGGTGGGTTTGGGTTCGCGCAGCTGCGCCAGCTCTGCGACCACGACGGCGCGCCGTCTGGCCTGCGCTCGCTTGGCCCGATCTTTGTGGATCAGCTGCCGCCCTTCGAGATCGATCACTTGCGCGCCGCTCGGGCCCCGTGGCTCGCGAACGTGAGCGAGGTGTGGCTGCACCTCGATGACCACGGCCTCTCGCGCCACCCCAACGCGTACACGTGGTTGTTCGAGACCCCGCTTGGCCAGCGCCTGACCTGCTTTCGGCTGTCGGGGTTTCCATTGAACCGTGACCACGAGAGCCACGCTGACGCGACCGTGTGGCTGCAGGCGATGCGCTCGTGGCCGCAGCTCGAGCGCGTGCGACTCGACGTGTTTAGCGTCTCGCTGGAATTCGTCCGCGAAGGCGCGCGCACCAAGCTGCGCGTGCGCAGTGAAGATGGCCGCAAGCCGAGCGACTACCGAATTGCCGACGTGTGCGCGCTGCTTGGTGAGATCGGCGCGCAGTTTGATGCGATCGAGTTCGTCAGCCACGCCCCCGATCCGCTGGCACGCGAGACGCTGACGAACTTGGCAAAGGCCGCGGGCTTTGGCGAATATGACCATGTCCACGCGCCCGACCTCGACCCTGGCGTTGGGTATGCCAATTGGCGTATGCGACGCGGTCTCGTTGTACGTCAGCAGCGCTCCGCCAGGCGTTTGGTGCGAAGTCGCAAGCAGGCCAACGCTCCCGTGCCGCGCCGCGTGCAGACCCGGGCGATCTATCAGCCGGTTGAGTCCACGCCGTGGTTCGGCTTTCGAGACGGGATTGACGGCGCGCGACTGCGTGAGGGCAAGTGGATCGAATACTCGATCGACGGGCGCGAGCTGTGGGTGCTTGGCGACTGCGTGACCGGGTTGTCGGCGGGGGATCTGCAGCCGCGCTGGCGGCTGGCGGAGCAGCGCGGCGCCTACGTGACCAGCGTGGCGCTGGATCGAGCGCGGGCGCGGCTGTGGATCGGCTCTGGCAATGGGCTGACGGTGTTGTGGGATCTCGAGTCCCGCCACACGCTCGCGCGGGCCCGCTTTCATCGCTCGGTTGTCTCGGCTGTGGCGACGGTGCCCGGGCGCGACCTGCTGATCAGCGGTGATCACGACGGCAAGCTGCACGCGTGGGCCTACACGCCCAGCGACGACGGGCAGGCTGCGGTCATGATCCCGCGCGCGAGCGCTTCCTTGGAGCACGGCGCGACGGCGATCGACGTGGATCCTGGCGGTGACACCCTGGCGCTCAGGGGCCGGTCTGGGCAGATCTCGCTGCGCGCGGTTGACGAGCTTGGGCGCTGCCGGGTGATCGGGGACGTTGGCCATGGGAGCGCCGTGCTGCGCTGGGCGCCCGAGGGTGATCACCTCGTCGCCGCGGGGGCCGACGGGGGGCTGGTGATCTGGGATGCCGATGGGACTGAGCTCACTCGGGTGGGGCTGCACGCGGGGATGATCCGCTCGCTGTGCTGGACACCCGATGGGCGCGCGCTGGTCACCGCGGGTGACTGCGTGCGGGTGAGCGACCGCGAGACGGGGGCTGAGCTGCTGCGGATCGACCCTGGACCGGCGCGGATCAGCGGGCTGGCCGTGTCGCCGGATGGGCAGGTGCTGGCCGTGAGCGCGTTCGGGCGCGTGAGCTGCTGGTCGCTGGCGGATGGGCGGGCGCTTGGGGGGTTTTCGGGTGCGTGAGGGGCGGATCGCGGAGCGACGCGGGGGTCTTGACGGTCGGCGAGAGCCGGGCTATGCACCCGCTCCCGGCTCGCACGTGTGTGGGGCGGGGATCCCGGGGGCATAGCTCAGTTGGGAGAGCATCGCACTGGCAGTGCGAAGGTCAAGGGTTCGAGTCCCTTTGCCTCCATCGAAGACGGGCAGCTGGAAGTTTCTGGCTGCCTGTTTTCAATTTGGAGGAGTGGGCGATGGCTCGACTTCGAGCGCCACCTAGTCGTTCGGTTCGCGAGCACTCGCGGATCCCCAGGGGCCTCGGCTTCAGGAGCGACACCGAGCTCAAGCTTGAGATGTGCCAGAGCTTCTCGTTTGCCGTCCGGCTACAGGCCTCCTTCTGTGCTGATGCAGAAGTGGTCGCTGCCTCTACGCTCACTTGCGACTCCCGGGGTCCCCTCGCGTGCACGTGAGGGGGGCGTTGCCACGGGCCTGGGAAGGTCGAAACAATCGAAAACCGCTGAGTTGAAGCTCTGGTGGCGACAGCCTTCGAAGCGGACGCTTGACTGGACCAGGCGGCGCGCGGACACTTATCCAGTGAGCAACCGACTCATCCTCACCATTGTTTCGGGATTCGCTCTCGGACTCGTTACCCCCGCCCTGCAGGGCTGTATCGAGCCGAACCCAGACCACTGCGTCAACAACGACGGCGACAACTACTGCGCCCAGCAGCACCCAGACTGGGAGAACGCCTACTGCTCGGACAACACGTGCGTCGACGAGATAACCAACGACGGCTGCCAGCAGGAGATCCCCCTCGGCTGTTGGTACTGCGACGGAAAGGCACACCCGCATGATGAGGAACCGGAGTGCAGCGACATGGCTGAGGGTGATGGCGATGGCGATGGCGATGGCGATGGCGATGGCGATGGCGATGGCGATGGCGATGGCCCTTGCGTGGTTGACGAGGACTGCACGAACTTGGTCGCGCCTTTCTGTGACGCCGACACTGGCAGTTGCGTCAACTGCGAGGGCACCGCAGACGGCGACACCGCTTGCGCAGGACTAGATCCAAACACTCCGGTCTGCGAGGCGGGAGTCTGCGCGCAGTGTGCGAGCGGGAAGGAAGACGCGTGCGCGGATACAACGCCAGTTTGCGACGTAGACGCGAACGAATGCGTCGGGTGCAACACACACGACCAATGCCCCGCGAGCGCCTGTAACTTCACGGGTGGAAACTGCTTCGACCCGGCCAGCCTGGTACATGTGGACGGCGACGCCAACTGTGGTCCTGGCAATGGCAGCGAGATGAATCCCTACTGCTCAATTGCGGCGGCACTCGCTGCGTCTGGAGCAGAGGCGATGATCGTGCTTCACGAAATAGGCGGTCAACTCGACTATGGCGAAACTGTCTCAGTGTCGAAGCCAATCGCAATCTTCAATGCGCCCGGTGAACTACCACGTATTGGGGGAACGGGGCCAACTTCAACCATCACCGTAAACCCCAGTGGTGTCCTCGTTCTCTCGGGCGTGCAGGTGCAGTCAGGTCAGGACACCGGAGTCACTGTTTCCGGAGGGAGTGCATATCTGGATCGATGCCGCATCGTTAGCAACGCGGGAGGGAACATCGCCGTCGATTCCGGTGGGACGCTCTCGCTCAAGAACAGTTTCGTCGGAGGCCAGTCCAGCAACCCGGCGCTGTCGGTGGCCGACGGTACGGTTGACGTCGTTTATTCGACTCTTGGCCTCGCCCCCGCGGTCGCCACCCCGGCGCTACAATGCGGGGGTAGCGGGGCAGGCACCGTCCGCAATAGCATCATCCTGACCTCGAACGGCGCGGAGGTTGCCTGTGCCGGAATTTCAATCGAGACAAGCGCCCTCAGCGGCGTGATGGGCGAGAATATTGCACTGGGCCCCTTCAACATCAACTGGTTCTCGAACTACGTCACCGGCGACCTCCACTTGTCGGGCGACCATCCGCCTGCGATTCAAACTGCCGCCCTGTGGGCGGTCGGCGATCCTGCCATGGACATCGACAATAACGGCGACGTACGCCCCAACGTGCCCGCGACTCCCGACGTCGCTGGCGCCGACGTGCCCTAAAAGTTGGACAAGCTGGCGGCTGTCCAGCTCAGCTCCTAATTCCTCGGGGCTCAGCGATGGTGTTGGCATCCGCCGATCGTCGGCGGACGCGGGGCCTAGGCCATGAATAAGCGCTGCAAGACAGCAAAAGGATGGAATTCACCTGAGGAGCCCAGCGTACGAGGGGTAGCAACACCTTCCGCGAACGCGACGAGGAACTCTTCAGGTGAACCGAATCCTACTCCAAGAACTACGAGCTGAGAAGGTCGACCGCTCCCTCAGGCAAGCCAGGGGTGGCATGGCGCCGCGTGACGCCGGACCCTAGCTCGATGCTGGCCGAGTTCGCTACGAGCTGTCGGGTCGAGTCCGGGCGCTCTCGTTCGGTGGCATCGGTGCGATCCACAACCTGGTCCGCTCGCTCGGGCTTGCTGAGGCGATCGCACCAGGCGATCGATCGCGGCCGAGGTCGCCATCTTGTTCTTGAAGATCCGATCCCATTCGCTGCTGGGCGATCTCGGAAGGCACGGGGGTCGTCGAAGTCTACCGGGCGAAGGTCGTCGCGCGGCCTCGCGCTCGCTCCGAACGGCTCATCGGCACGTACGTCGATGCGCAGCGACTCCTCGATGACCTGCGCGCGAACCCAGGGATCGACACTGCCCTTGGGATCCCTGCAGGACCAGTCTCTGGCCCGAGCGTGAGGCTCCCCGAAAACGAGTAGAATCACTTCGTGTCAGGTGCCGAGGTCGGCCAACAGATCGCGCTCCTGTTCCTCGGCTCGAACCCGCGGGACCGGCTCGAGCTCGACCTTACCCGGGAGTTCGACGGACTCGAGACCTAGCTCGAGTCAACCTACTTCGTCCCTCGCTCGCGCTGGGGTGTACCCTCGTCTTCCCAGACACCTTCGAGGACATGAAGAGCAAGATAATGAGCGGCGGTCACCGGGAGAAGCCACTCATCGACCTACCACCTCACATGTTCATGCTCTGCTCGCGATGGGAGCTCGCCCTCGATCGCCTCAACGACAACAACCCGACCCTGATGGCGCTGTTTGCGAGCATTTCCAGCGCATGGAAGGTACATCCTCCGGAGATGCTGAAGCTCTCACTCCTGACTCGAATCGCAGATGGACAACATCACCCGGCCATCCCGACCAGCAAAGTATGGGGGTCATGCCTCCACGTGCTACATTGTACCGTCCCGCGTTATTTGCGAGATATCGTCCCGCGATCGCCACGAGGCTGCTCGGTCTCGGCACCACTCGGTGTGACACTCGGCCGGCCAAGTTGCAGCTCCTCACACGCATCGAGCATCACCCGTTCGTCGACGAAGCTCTGGTCTCGGTCGTGCGCGAGCATCAAGCTGGTCCGTAGCAGCCGGCTCGCCTGACGTGGCAGCCCATGACTGACCTTCAGCCCGTGCTCGAGCAGCTCCATGAAGTCCTCACGTCCGCGCGGCGGCATGACGTTGGTCGCTGCCACACGACTTGCGAGCGCGGCGTGCTGGCGCATGCCGATTCGAGCGGCGAGCGAGGGCAGGCCCACGAGCCACACTGTCAGCAGTTCCGGACGGTCGAAGTTGCGGTTGAGAAAGCCCGTGAGGTCCAGGAAGAGGCTGTCTGGCAGGTGCTGGGCCTCGTCGAGCACGAGAGTCGGGATCACACCCTCGACATCGACGAGGTGCTCGATCGTCGTCTTGAGCTGTCGCCACAATGCGTCGCGCTGCCGCGCTGGTTTCAGGCCGAGCGCTGCCGCGAGCTTGCGATAGACACCCGCGGGTGTGACCGAGCTGTCGCAGATATACACAATTCGGTACTCGGGCTCGGGCCGCTGATCGCGCAGATTACGTAGCGCCGCGGTCTTGCCCGAGCCGGCGTCGCCGGTCAGCAGGCCGAGGCCGGGGACGGTGGCGAGATACGTGAAAGTTCGGCGTAGTCGCTCGTAGTATGTTCGACGTCAATTAAAGTTTCCGGTCAGCGACATTTACTTTTGCCGGTGCGGGACCTGCTCACCTCGCCCACGGCGACCACGCGTGCGGGGTAGTTGTCGTTCGAGCTTGGTCGCAGCCCACTCATGATCATCAGTCCTTCTTCTTGCTCTTGGCCTTCTCGGTCCGGTAGCTCGGCACGTCGAGACGTAGGGCCTCGCTACCTGCACCGCCGGTCATCTGTGCGTCGACCCGACGCTTCATTCATCGATGGTAACCGTGTAGCCACGATTGCCAGGCAGAATAGTCAGCGAGAAAAAGACATTGTTCGTGCACTGAACGCGCAGCACTGGACCTCGCCCCTTGTCGCCCATCGCTCGGACCCCCTGCACTCCAGGGCATGAGTACCCAGCCGACTGGATCGCCGCCTTCGCAGTCTTTTTGGACTCAGGGTCATCGAGGTACCCCATCTCTTTTCTCTTTTTTTGCTCCTTGGCAACCCCTGCGGCTTCCTCCCTTTCCTTCTCGGCGGCCCTTTTGGAGGCCCGCTCCGCGCGCTCCTCCGGGGTCGGTGGATGAAGTATCGTGTCAACGACTGCGAAGCTGACTACGCCGACAATCGCAAGGGCGAATAAGACGACGGGGATGAAGGCGGCGATGTGGAGCGGGCCGAAGCCAGGCAGGTTGATCTGTCGCTTCGGCGATTGGCTCATCTTCAGACGGTCTCACTTGGCTCGTGAACTTGCAACTGGCAATTCATTGCCAGTGCGGTCGCCAGATGGTCGCGTGTGGTTTCCCATCCCACGATGCGCAACCGCGGCAGCTGAGTACCCGCCGGTCAGGGTTCAGCTCGACGTGCACGGCCGCCACGGTCGCATCACGGGGCTGACGGTTGGGCGAGGATGCGACGGAGCTTGCGAACATTTGATCAGGCCCGTGCGATCCTGAATCTCGCCGACCAGACGAATGTGCCCGGCCCAAAATGGGCCGGTTTTTGCTCACGAGAGATCGTTGGTGAACACGCACCGCTCGCTGTGTGACCGCTGCCGACCGTACATTCGTGGCTCCTCCTGGGTGGGCCGATCCTGGCCGCTTGGGTTCGTCACGGACGAGTTCGAGGTGTATCTACGTTGCGGAATTCTGGAGCACGGCGTTGTCTACTTCGCGTGTCGTCGCCGCAGGCAGTCTCAGATGGTGGAGTGAACTGGTGTCGACGAGGATCCGCGGCAACCCGAGCGCGAGCCGCTCATCCGCCGGCGCAGGACCGTGTTGCACGGCTTCTTCACATGTTGTGGATCAGGCAAAGTAACCAAGCCTGGATCGGATGCAGACGATGAGGGTGGCACCGATCATGACAGCGACGGCGACGAAGAGACGCTCCACGGGAACAGGGTAGTGGAGCGCAGCGGCTGAGTCACGGGGCGTCTCGGCCAGCGAGGTCGGCCATGGCCTCGGCCGCTCGCGGGCGTCTCAGATCGCCGGCCACTTCACGAGCGATGACCTCGAGGCGCAGTTTCCCGACGTCAGCGCCGGGCGCTCATCGGCGAGTTCGTCGACCGTATCATCGAAGCCGTCGAGTGACGTGTACGGTCAGCAGATCAGAGCTCATCCGCCAAGCCTACAGCCACGCGCAGCCCCTACCCCACGCGGCCCCTCACCCCTCCCCGCCCAACTTCCCGATCCGCAACGCCAGCAATTCCAACGCCCCCCGATCAGCCTCCCCAACCACCGCCCCCCGCTCCACCAACAACTCCGCAACCGCCACATGCCCCCCCAACAGCGCATGAGTCAGCGCAGTCTTCCCCTCGAACGATCGGTGCAAGTCCGCCCCCGCGTCCAACAGCGCGATGACGATGTTCAAATTCCCCCACTCCGCCGCATACTCGAGCACAGATCGCTCAACCTCGGTGTCCACATAATTAGGATCGCCCCCATACTCGAGCAGCCGCTCGACAACCGCCAGGTTCCCCCACGACGCGTGAAAGGTCAGCGGGGTCTCATGCTCGCTGGTCGTGCGGTTGGGGTCGGCCCCTGCCCGCAAGAACGCCTCAAATATGTGATCAGTAGCGATCGCATAAATCGGAGGATCCTGCCCCTCGTCGCCCCCATTAATATCCACCCCATGGTCGAGGAGCCGGCGAAGCATCGCCACGCCACGGACCAGGTTGAGCGCCTCGTGGGGATCCACAGCGCAGCCCGCCCGCAGGAGCGCGTCGACGATCGGAACACTGTCGGACTCAATCGCAGTCGCCCACGCCGGTCCCTCGTCCTCGTCGGCCGCGTTCGGATTCGCGCCGCGGCCAAGCAGCTCGCGGACAGCCTCCACGTCACCGCAGCGCACGGCCGCAAGTAACTTCTCGTCGTTCGTCACCACAGCCGCCCATCTGACCAACCGCTCGCATGCATCCCGGGACTTTACAGTTAGACAGCTCCGAATTGGGACGCTTTTTGTCACACGTAGAGACCGGAGCCCGCGAACCAGGCAAACATTCACCATAAGCTGATCATGCACGAAGGTTCGTTCGGCCGTACCTACGAGCAAGCCGGCGCGGTCGGGCCGCTCGCACTCACGGTCGCGGCCCCATTGACGCCGACTCGCCCCCCCAGTACCGTCCACCATGATCTTCAAGGTGAGAACTCTGAGCGTTTGCATCGCCGTCGCGCTCCTGAGCTTCCCCGTTCGTGCACAGGCAACACCACCGGCCACGAACCCAGCACCCGCAAGCGACCCGCCGGTTCAGAGCGGCCGGCCGCTCCCGCCGATGCCGGGTCAGTACGCGTCGCCAGACCCCCAGCCCCAGCCGGTCGCGCAGCCCCAGCCGGTCGCCCAGCCCCAGCCGGTCGCCCAGCCCGAGCCCGAGCCCGAGCCCCCTGCACCGGTCGCCCAGGCGCAACCCGACCACTCTGACTTCGCGCCCACCATCCCGTCGCGCAGCGTGGTCGCTGGCGATCCCCGAATGCGGATCACCGGTGGCATCCTGCTTGGTGCCGGCGTCACCTTTGCCGCCATCGCTGGGCTCACGTTCGCGGGCAAAGCCGGCCAGACGGAGATCGGCAGCCAGGGCCTGATCACCTTCGACCCCGTCGGCTACGGGCTCCAACCTCGGATCCCGCGTGTCGTGATGGGCTCGACCTTGACGGTGGCGGGCGCGTTCATGTCTGGGTTTGGCGCCAAGATCTTCGCTAGCAACGCGGGGGTCGCCAACGATCCAGTGACCACGCTCGCGCGACAGCGGCGGCTGCGAAGCAGCGGTGCCGTCCTCGTCGGCAGCGGCGGCGCGCTCGTGGTCAGCAGCTTCGTGCTGATCTTCTACGGCGCGGGCGAGTGGGCCAGCATTCCGGCGTACATCGGCGAGTTTCGGCCCGAGTACGCCCAGTCGGCCCACAACACGGCGGCATTTGTCAGCTACGGAGCCGGCTTGCTGGCTGTCGGCACGGGCGCGCTCGCTACGGGGCTCGGCCTGCTCGGCGGCAACAGCAAGGCGATCCGAGCGGGCATGATGGCCGACCGCAACGGCGGAGGCGTCAGCCTCTCGGGACAGTTTTAGGAGCAAGCATGACCAACACACGCTATCTCATGTTGTGCCTGAGCCTCGGCTCGCTCGTTGCTTGCGGACTCGACCCCAATGCCCCCGAAGAGCCCAACGCAAACACCTCATTAGGCTCGGGCGCACCCGAGAGCGGCGGCCCAACCGGTGACACCAACTCGGCCAACCCGGTCGCCGCCTGCGAGGCGCTCGAGGACACACTCGCCGCCTGCGTACCCTCGCTCGCTGGCACGCTGCAATGCTCGAGCTTCGGCGGCCACCCTTGTGACATCACGGCCTACTTCGACTGCCTCAACGATGCCTACGGGTCGTGCTCGGGCGGCACCTTCCCCGACCTCGACCCGCTGAGCCTGCAAGACTGCGCCGCACTAGCAGTCTGCGGGGTTCTTTAGGACCCCCACAGCCGCCTTCGCACTTCGCAGGCCTTCTAAGACCCCCACAGCCGCCTTCGCACCTCGCGGTCACTCGCTGCGCTCGCTCCCCACGGGCCGTTTGTTCGCAGGGGCATGATTGGCCCCCTCGAAGGGGGCTCTTGTCTGGGCATCTATCGCTGTTGGGGACCTCTCCACTCACGTGTCCGGCTGTGACCCACAACGACCTTGGGCTTCGGCGACTGCGGGCGTGGTCGCTGCGCTGATCGACGACATTTATTTTTTCCGGTCGTGTTGCCTCATCCAAAAATGTTACCCGAGGGTAATTGACGTCGAACGCTGCGCTCCTTCGCGTCAGGCTTCGCTAACCCCGAACGCGAGGATCCGCGCCCGCAGCTGCTCGGGTATGGCGACCGACTTCCCGTGCTCGGGGCTCCGCTCGTCGAGGTTCATGACAACACACACGCTGCGCCCGGTCGCCCGCCGCCCGTCCACCCCATGAACCTCATACCCAAACCCGATCGAGCTGCGCCCCAGCTTGGTCACCCGCTGGTGGATCTCGATCCGCTCCCCAAACCGGCTCGGCCGCTCGAAGTCCGCCTCGGTGTGCACGGCCGGGAACCCCAGCTTGCGAACCCGCACGAACTCGTCGTAGCCAAACCCAAGGTGGGCCGGAAACCAGGTCTCCATGGCTTGGTGAAAAAAGTCGAAGAAGCGCGGAAAGTAGACGATTCCCGCGGGGTCGCAGTCGCCGAAGCGGACCTCGATGGCGAGCTTGTGCACGCCGGGGCCAGTAGACGTGGTCACGATGCGGCAGTGTATGCTCGGCCCATGTCACTCGTCGAGTACGCCGCCGCCGAAGGGATTGCGACCCTCACCCTCAACAACGCGCCCGCCAACTGCTACTCGCGCGAGATGATGACCGAGCTCGACGCGGCGATCCTGACGGCCCGCTTCGACGCCAGCGTGCACGTCATCGTGATCCGGGGGGCCGGTGAGAAGTTCTTCTGCGCCGGGGCCGACATCGCCATGCTCGACGGCGCGGATCCCTACTTCAAGTACAATTTCTGCCTGCACGCCAACGAGACGCTGCTGCGGCTCGAGCACACGCCCAAGCTGGTGATCGCGGCGATCGATGGGCACTGCGTTGGCGGGGGCCTCGAGATCGCGCTGGCCTGCGATCTTCGCATCGCCCGCGCTGGCGCCGGGAAGGCCGGGCTGCCCGAGGTCAAGCTGGGGGTGCTGCCTGGCACCGGCGGCACCCAACGGCTGGTGCGCCTGGTCGGCAAGCCCAAGGCGATCGAGCTGATGGCCGTGGGTGACACCTTCGACCATGCCCGCGCGCTCGAGCTTGGGCTGTTCGACCACCTGTGGGAGGCCGCGTCGCACGATGACTTCCACGCCAAGGTCCGGGCCTGGTCGCAGCAGTTCGTGCCGCCCAACGCGGCGTCGCGGGCGGTCGGGCTGATCAAGCGGGCGTGCCAGACCGGCGCCGAGGTGGCGATCGCGGATGGCCTCGCGCTCGAGCGCGAGCTTCAGCAGCGCCTGTTCGAGAGCGAGGACGCCCGCGAGGGGCTCGCGGCCTACAACCAGCGGCGCAAGCCCGAGTTCACGGGGCGCTGACCGGCCGTGTCGTCTACGCCCATGACCGGCTCCGCGGGCGCCATGTTTGGGCGCTACGTGTTGGTGCAGAGCATCGGCCGCGGCGACATGGGTGAGGTCTGGGTGGCGATCGATCCCGACTTGGATCGCAAGGTCGCGCTCAAGCTGCTGGCGCCGACGACGGAGGCCAAGCAGCCCAACAGCACGGCCCAGCTGCTGGCCAACGCCCGCGCAATGGCCGGCCTGACCCACCCGCATGTGGTCACGATCCACGATGTCGGCGAGGTCGATGGCCAGCTGTGCATCGCAATGGAGTACGTGGACGGGCAGTCGCTCGCGGCGTGGTTGTCGCGTGGTCCGTACTCGTGGCAAGAGGCGCTGGCGGTCCTGCGTCAGGCTGGGGCCGCCCTGGCCGCTGCCCATGATGTCGGGCTGGTCCACCGCAACTTCAAGCCGGGCAATGTCATGATCGACAGCAGCGGCCGCGTGCGCGTGCTCGACTTTGGCCTGGCGCGATCGCAGCAATCGGACGGGGCCCCGCTGCGCTACCTGGCGCCGGAGCAGCTGCGCGGCGAGCCGGCCGACGCGCGCAGCGACATGTTCTCGTTTTGCGTGGTGCTGTTCGAGGCGCTGTATGGCGCGCGGCCCTTCGCTGGCGACACACGCGAAGCGCTCGCGGCCCAGATCAAGGGTGGCAAGCGGGTCGAGATCGCAGCAGAGGAGCGCGCCCCCGCGTGGGTTCACGAGGTCGTGATCCGGGGCCTGGCCCACGATCCAAACCACCGCTTCGACGACATGCAGAGGCTGCTCCGGGCGATCGAGCGATCACCTGTCCAGCAACAGCGACGGCGTCGGGTGATCGCGGCGACGCTGGTGACCATGACGATCACCGTTGGCCTGGTGGTTGGGATCACCCGTCACGATCCCTGCGATGCCCAGGCCGCCCGCGCGCTGGCGTGGAACCCCGCGCTCGAGGCCCAGCTGCGCGCCCAGATCGACCCGCGCACGCCAGCTGGATCGCTCGTCAGTCAGCGACTCAGCGAAGGTCTGGAACGCTCGAGCGCCGCGTGGGCGGCCGGCCAGACCCAGCTGTGCCACGACCTTCGCGCCAAGCGCATCACCCCGGGTCTGCAGGCGGTGCGCGAGCGCTGCCTGCAGGATCGCAGGCTCGCGATCAACGCGCTGACCGGGCTGAGCACGAGCGGTGAAGACGGCAGCCCAGATCTGCTCGATGCCCTCGCGGCAAGGCCCTACGCGGGGCTGCGCAGCCTTGGCGATCCGGCCCGGTGTATCGAGCTGGGCATCGCCGTCAGCGATGCGCCTGCCCGCAGCGAAGCGCGAGCGATCGCCCGGGCGCGCACCAGGCTGATGCTCGCGCTCGCACCCGCAGGCATGAAGCAGTACGCCGCGACCGAGCTCGCGCGCGTTGACGAGGCAGCTGATCTGGACGCCGCGGATCTCGAGCACACGCTGCTGCGGGGCCGGCTCGCGGCCGCGGCCGGCCAGCTCGACGCCGCGCAGCGCGATCTGCATGCCGTCGCCCGAGCCGGGACGGCAAACCACCACGAGCTGGCGGTCCGCGCTTGGCTGGCGCTGGTCGAGTTCGTCCTCGCGGCCGAGCCCAGCGCCGTGGCGACGACAGATGCGGCGCCCGAGCAGGCTGAGCGCGCCACTCGTCTGTGGCAGGCCGTGCGGCTCCTGGACTACGCGCAGGCCCTGACAGGGCCGGGGGCGTCCGTCTTGCGTAGCCAGATCGCGCTGCTCCGGGGGCGACTGGCGCTCGCGCTGGACCAGCCAGCGCTCGGCTTGTCCAGCCTCGATGCGGCGATCGAGCGGGCCGAGCTCGAGCCCACGCGCGACCCAGACTTGCTCGCTGAATTGCTCGACCTCCGGGCCGCGCTGCTACCTGTCCCCCAAGCCGCGGCCGCGGATCGGGCCCGCGCGAGGGCGGTCCGGATCGAGGCATTTGGCCCAGATCGGCAATGACCCAACACCTGGGCGCCAAGCCCGATATGATGCGCGCATGACCATGCATGCTCGCGTCGTTCACCTGATCTCGCTCTCATTGCTCTCGCTCGCCTCGTTGATCGCGGCTTGTGGAGATGACAGCCCAGCAACGACCACCGAAGGAACCGACACCAGCGGCAGCGAGACCGACGCCTGCCTCGAGGGGGACTGCGGGACCAGCACGGGTGATGGTGACGGTGATGGTGACGGTGACGGTGACGGTGACGGTGATGGCGATCCGGGTGATGGCGACGGTGATGGTGATGGCGACGGCGATGGTGACGGCGACGGCGACGGCGATGGCGACGGCGACGGTGACGGCGACGGCGACCCCGGCGACGAGGGTCTCGCCTGCCCGATCGTCAACGAGTGCCTGTTCGCGTGTAACGGCGACATGGCTTGCCAAGAGGCTTGCTTCACCGACGCGAGCCCCAACGCGGTCGTCGAGTCCGGGGCGTTGCTGCAGTGCGCCTTCGAGAACAACTGCAACAACCAAAACTGCATTGAGCAAAACTGTGCGGGCGAGGTCTACGCTTGCTACACGGGCACCGGCACTTGTGGCCAGCTCGCGGAGTGCTCCGAGATGTGCGGCGGCGACGAGGTCTGCGAGACCGATTGCTTCGTCGAGTCATCCGGGCTGGCGCAACAGCAGATTCAAGCCCTCGACGAGTGCGTGATCGACAATGACTGCCAGGACCAGCAGTGCATTTTCGACAACTGCAACAACGAGCTGCAAAGCTGCGTGGGTGGGATGAGCGACACCCTGCCCTGCCCGCTGATCGCCGAGTGCCTGATCGACTGCGACGGCGACCCCGTCTGCGACCTGACCTGCACCCCCGCGACGCCCGAGACCGAGGCCGAGGCCGAGAGCGTGTTCGGCTGCGCGCAGATCGAGGACTGCAACGACTTTGATTGCACCCAGATGGCCTGCCCCAACGAGTGGGGCATGTGCGTGGCGGGTGACGGGAGCTGCGCCGACATCGCCCTGTGCGTGGAGGCCTGCGCGGGCGCGGAGCTGTGCGAGTACAACTGCGTGACGCAGGGCGAGCTCATGGCCCAGGCCGTGTTCGGTGCGGTGGCCGAGTGCGCGGTCGACAACGACTGCCAGGACCAAGACTGCATCGACGCCAACTGCAGCGCCGAGTTGATGGCCTGCCTCGGATAGCTCGCGTCGCGCCACTGCGCTCGCTGCGGGCCGTCGAGGAGGCCCGCCAGTGTGTTGCAGCGCCGGTCGCAAGACCCAGCCCAACCACGAGACGTGGACGCCTGCCGCGCACACACCCTATGCTGCGCGCGTGCCCCCAGGTGTGACCGCGCAACCGCGCGAGACCGGCGCGAGGGCGCTCGCTTGGGGCTGCCAACTATTGCTCCTCGTCTTGGGGCTGGGCCTGGGCGCCTGCAAGCACGGCCCGAGCCCCGCCGAGCTGCGCGGCGCCGAGTACCTGATCCGCAAGGTCGAGTTCGAGGGCAACGAGCGGTTCAAGCCCGGCGAGCTGCACGAGTACCTCGAGCTGCGGCCGACCGAGCGGCTCCCACCGCAGCGCTATTGGTTCTACGAGGGCCTGATCCCGATCGACAGCGAGCGCCTCGTCGCGCTGTATCACGCCCACGGCTACTTCGAGGCCGATGTCGTCGACGTCCGCGTCGACCACATCGAGCGTAAGCGCAAGCGCGAGCGCAAGAAGCGGGTCGATCTGACCTTCGTGATCGAAGAGGGCCCGCTGACCCGCGTTGGCGCCGTGCAGCTGCGCTGGCCCGAGGGGCCGGCGGTCGGTCCTTCGCGGGAACAACGAAGCACCGCGTTCGCGCGCGCGCCCTCGGTCGACCCCGCGGACATCGCCAAGCTGATCTCGATCGAGGTCGACGATCCATTTGAAGTGCCCGCGATCAACCGCTCGGCGGCCGCCGTGCGCGAGCGCCTGCGCCAAGCCGGGTACCCCTACGCGTCCGTCGAGCACCTGGCCCGGGTCAGCCCCGAGGCCCAGACGGCCAGCGTCGACTTCGAGGTTCGCCCGGGCCCGTTCATGCGGATCGGCGAGCTCGAGATCACCGGGCTGGCGACGGTGCCCGAGCGCCCGGTCCGGGTCGAGCTCGAGCGATTGATCGGCAGGCCCTACTCGCCCGCGTTGGTCCAACAGATCGAGCAGCGAACCTACGCGCTTGGGGTGTTCTCGACCGTCACGATCGACCAGCAGCCCAGCGACCGGTCCAACGTGACGCTGAACGCCGATCAGACGGGGACGCTGGATCTCGAGATCGCGGTCAAAGAGAGCGACCCCCAGCGGATCCGCGTGGGGGTGGGTCTTGGGTTCGAGCCCAACCGCTGGGACCAACGAGTCAGCGCCCGCTACAGCCACGAGAACCTGTTTCGTGCGCTGTACCGGCTGCGGCTGACCGCGCGGGCCGGCTACGCGGAGCTGCCCAACCTGATCCAGCCGCAGGCCCACGGTCCGTTCGCCGAGATTGATCTTCACGCCGAGAAGAAGGGCCTGCTCGAGAAGCACCTGGTCTGGACGCTAGAGCCCAAGCTCGAGCTGGGCATCGAGCAGGGCTACCAATATTGGTCGTCGAGTCACCGATTTGGGCTCTCGCGCTTCTTCACCCGGTGGGTTCAGCTGCGGCTCAACCACACGCTGCGCTACGTTAATTTTTTCTCGATCTCGCCGACGCTGCGCACCCAAGACACGTTCTTGAGCCTGGACTTTCGTGACCCCTACATCATCAGCGCGGTCGGGCTGGGGGCCACGGTGTTCGCCGTGGATCAGATCGCGGCGCCCAACCAAGGCGCGGTGATCGGGATCGACTACCAGGTCGCGGGTGGGCCGTTTGGCGGCCAGTATGACTTCCAAGAGATCACCCCCTTCGTGCGCCTGTACTGGCGGCCGATCGAGCGCTTGCAGATAGCGGCGCGGGCCCGGGTTGGGTTGATCTTCCCGTTTGGGGATCAACCCGGCGCGCCGATCGACCTGCGCAGCTACCTTGGCGGCACCGACACCGTCCGCGGTTGGGGCCTGCGTCGGCTCTCACCGCGGGTTGACGACTGCGAGCCCGGCGAGAACTACCGAGACGGCACCTGCACGTCGATCCCAGTGGGCGGCAACACGGCCGTGCTCGCCAACGTGGAGGTGCGGGTCCGAACCTGGAAGCAGCTGTGGGTCGCCGGCTTCGTCGATGGCGGCGACGTCCAAGCGGGGGTCGCCAGCTTCGTGCCCAAGGAGTGGAACTACAGCGCTGGCGGGGGGCTGCGCTACGACACGCCGATCGGCAAATTCAGGCTCGACGTCGGGTTCCGGCTCAACGACACGCCGCTGTCCGAAGGCGAGCCGATCTGGGCGCTGCACTTTGGGTTGGGAGAGAGCTTTTGAGCGAAGCTGACGAACCCAGCCCCACGCCGGGCGAGCTCCCAGACGCGCTCCCAGACGCGCCGCCCGACACGCCGCCCAGCAAGCGGCGCCGCTGGTGGCGTTGGCTGGTCCGCCCGATCGTTGGGCTGATCGGCCTGGTGGCGCTGGCGATCCTGATCGTCGCGTGGGTCCCGGCGGCGTCGCAGGGGGTCGCTCGGTTCGCGCTCGAGCGCTGGGACGCCGGGATCCCCGGTGAGGTCGAGTGGCAGGGCATGAGCGGGAGCTTGGGGGCGGGCCTCGAGCTGCAGGGCTTCGAGCTGCGCGATGGTGACGGGCGCGAGCTGGTCCGCGCGAGCTCGGTGCTGCTCGATCTTCAGATGGCGGACCTGCTGCGGCTCGAGGCAGGGCTCGAGCGCGTGCAGCTGCACGAGCTCGAGGTCTGGGTCGACCACGACTGGGGCGCACTGGCGGCCCCCAGTGAGGCCCCCGCGGAGCCCAGTGAGGGCTTGGGGCCCAACCTGCCGATCCGGATCCGCGCGGCGCTCGAGCTCACGGACACGAAGATCTACCTCGCCGATCAACTGCTGGTCAGCAACGAGCTGTTGACGCTGCAGATCACGGGCATGCAGCGCAGCGCACGGGCGAAGCTCGAGCTGGTCGGCACCGCGCTCCCGCAGCAGGATCTGCGGGTCGAGGGGTTGACGCTCGCGCTCGCCTGGGCGGAGCCAGAGGTGACCCTCGAGCAGCTCGAGATCCAGACCGAGCTTGGGCGCCTGCACACGCTCGAGTCCGCCACCGCCAACCTCGCAGCGTCGACTGGCGAGGTGGGGTTGCAGCTCGAGGCCAACGTGGACAGCCTCGCCGACCGCCTGGGGCTCGAGCAGCTCCGGGGGCTCGACGAGGCCGTGGTGCGGGTTCACGGGGAGCTGCGTGATGATCCCGCTGCGCAGGCCCAGCTGATTGTGGTGGCCGCGCTGGGTCGCGGGAACACGCTCGCGCTGATCGCCAAGGCCTCGACCCCCGCACCCGACGCGCGCCGCGTCGACCTTCACCTCGACGCGACGCTGGCTGCAGCGCAGCTTCACCCCGAGCAGGGCCCGCTCGCGCTGGTGCTCGACGCCGGCCTCGAGCAGGACGCAGAGGGGGCGCTCGCGGCCACGCTCGAGCTGCGGGCCAACGATTCACGCAGCGGCGCCGCGCTCGAGCTCGACGCGGGCGGCGACGCGACCAGCCTGTCGCCGCCGCGCGGATCGGCGTGGCTCGAGCTGCGGGGGCCCGCGCTCGAGGGCAAGGCCGCGGTCGCCAGCTCGGACGCGCGGGCGCTCGATGCCAGCTGGTCGTTCGTGATTCCGGATCTCGGCGCCCCGCTCGAGCTGCTCGCGCCCTACCTCGATCAACCACAGCTGGCCGCCGTCCGCGGCTCGCTGGAGCTCACGGGCAGCTGCGCAAGCGAGCTGGGCCAGGACCTGGCGACGACGCGCTGTCCGATCGCGCTGGGGGTCGAGCGCGTCGCCGGGTTCGACACCCAGCTGGGCAAGGCGACGCTGACCGGTGCGGTGTCCCCGTTCGCGGACCCCGTGGCGTTCGACGCCCAGCTCGGGATTGAAAGTCTGCGCCACGCGGCGGTCAGCCTCGACCAGGCCCAGCTCACGGCCGCGGGCACCCCCGAGCGGATCACCGTCGCCGGTCGCGGACAGGGCATGCGCGAGCGGTTCGAGATCGACGCGAGCTTGTCGCTGGCGGGTCCCGACAAGCAGATCGACCTCGCCAAGCTGATGCTGGTGACCTCGCGCGGCACGGCCCCCGTGGAGCTCACGCTCGCTCGCCCGACGCGGATCACCATCAGTCCCGAGCGGATCGCCGTGCGCGACCTTCAGGCCTACGCGGTCGGCGGGCTGATCGCCGCACACGGCCACGTGGGGCTCGCGGATCAAGCCAGCGACCTGCACGTGGAGCTGCTCGGGGTCGACCTCGCGCGGGTTGACGCCGTCGTCCCGGGTCCGCGGCTGCGCGGGCGGATCAACCTCGAGGCGACGCTGCGTGGCCGCCTGGATCACCCCTCGGGCTGGGCTCGGCTCCGCGCCGACACGCTCGAGATCGACGACAACCGGATCGGTGAGGTCGAGCTCGCGGCCAACTTGTGCGGCGCGGCGGGTCTCGAACGCACGCTCGCGGCTGAGCTCGCCAGCGTCGGCCAATGCACGTCGCCGGGTGAGCTACTGGCGCGGCTTCGCGTCGCGGGCCCGCTCGCCAAGACCGTCGAGCTCGACGCCCGCGTGCCCCTGCGGTTTGGCGAGCAGGTCGGGCTGCGACCGGGTCGCCCGCTCGCGGCGCGACTGCTGGTCCGCGAGTTCAACCTGCTCGAGATCGGCGGCATGATGCCGCCAACCCCGAGCTGGTGGCGGCAGATCCCCCCAGACGCGAGCGCGCCGCCCGGGGATCCGCGGCTGATCCCGACCGGTCTTGTCGACGTCGAGCTCACGCTCAGCGGCACCAGCACCCGCCCACGCGCGCAGCTGATCGCCAGCGCCCGCGACATCACAATTGATCGCACAAAGCTGGGCACGGTGGTGATCGGGTCCTCGCTCGGCGACGCAGGCTTGCTCCTCGATCTCGACGCCGAGCTCCCGATGGCCAAGCTCGGGCTCGACCTCGAGATCCCCGTGTGGCTCAACCTGACGCGACCGGGGCTAAAGTGGAAGCGCGAGGCCGAGCACGCGGTGACGGTCTCGCTCGTCGACCTCGATCTCGACGCGCTCGAGCAGACCCTGGGCCCCAAGCTCCCGGCGCTGGCCAGCGCGCTCGCCCAGGCTGATCTCGGCGGTCGCGTCTCGGCGTCGATCCAAGGCCGCGGCCCGGCGACCGGGCCGACAAAGGCGACCCAGGAGGTTCCGTGGCTGGTGGCCAGCGTCAACGCCAGCGAGCTCACCCACGCCGAGGATCCGCTCGGCGACGCCAGCGTCGGCGTCGAGCTGCGCGCGGGGCTGGCCACGGGGAGCTTCGCCCTCGACGGACCCCTGGCCCGTCGCCTCGACGCGCGCTTCGAGCTGCCGATCCACGTCGCGCTGGGTCCCGAGCCAAGCTTCGAGCTCGACGCCGACGCCCGGATCGACGCAGAGATCCACGTCCACGAGGTCGAGCTCGACCGACTCGAGCCCCACATTGGCGCGCTCGCCCTGGCCGGACGCGCGGATCTCGATGTGCTGGTGCGGGGCACCCTCGCGGATCCCAAGCTCGAGCTCGCCGCGCGCTTGGCCGATCTGCAGCTGCAGGCCGAGCGCGTCGGGGATCTGACCTTGTTGGCCGTCGTCGATCACGAGCGCGCCCGGGTCGAGACCGACCTGGTCCGCCGCGGCGACCAGCTGATCACCGCCAAGCTCGAGGTCCCGTTGATCGTGGCGCTGACCAACCTCGACGACATCCGCGTGGGCTGGGATCAGCACGGCGACCACCGCGTGAGCGCCCGCGGCCGCGGGCTCGACCGCGAGTTGGTCACCGCGCTGCTCGGTCCCGGCGCGACCGAGAAAGACTTCAACGCCGCCCTGCGCTTCGACGTGGACGGCGGCGGCACGCTCTCGCAGTTTGCGCTCACGGCCGCACTCGACGGCCAAGTCTCGACCACAAGCGAGCCATCGCTGGGCATCCACGGCGCGCTCGTGCTCGACGAACGCCACCAGGGTCTGGCCCTGGAGCTGCGCCCGAGCGTCGACGAGCGCCTGACGCTCAGCGCCGGCCTCGACGCCGACGTCGCCGCCCTCATGGCCGGGGATCAGGTGATCGGCGAGGTCCCCTTCACCCTCGACCTCGACGCGCCCGCGCTCGCGCTCGAGCTGTTTGGCCCGTTCGTGGCCCCGTCCCTTCACGATCCAACCGGGACCCTCAGCGCCCAGCTCACGGGTCGCGGCGTCGTGGCCACGCCGCAGCTCTCGGGCACCGTCGAGCTCCACGACGCCGCCGTCACCGTGATCCCGCTGCGCCAGCGGCTTCAAGACATCGCCGTGGCGATCGACTTCGACAACCAGAGCGTCGATCTGCGCACGCTGTCGGTTGGCGCCGGGCGTGGCGAGGTCACTGGCAGCGGTCGGGCCAGCCTCGACGCGGCGAACGCCGGGGTCCAGGCCAACCTCGAGATCCAGATCTCCGAGTTTCCGATCGTCCGGCCCGGGCTGCCGGCGATGACGATCGACAGTGACGTCGAGATCGACGTCGCGCTCACGCCGGCCAAGACCCGCGTCCTCGTCGCCCTCGCCCGCAGCGAGGTCAAGGTCGCGTCGGGCACCGGCGAGGCGCCCAAGTCGGTCCCCAGCACCGCCGACATCGTGTTCGTGTCCGCCGCCGACGCGCAGGCTTCCGCCCCGACCCAGACCGAGCCCGAGACCACCGTTGCGGCCGTGGGCTCCGAGCTCGACCTTCGCCTCGAGCTACGCGATCCGCTGCGGATCAGCGGCTCCGCGATCGACATGGCCTGGGGTGGTTCACTTGGCATCACGCGCCGCGCCGCGCTCGAGATCGACGGCCAGCTCGAGGCCCGCCGGGGTCGCCTGGAGCTGCTGGGGCATCGCTTCGAGCTCCGCCGCGGTCTGGTCAACCTGCCCACGGACGGCTCGCTCGACCCCTTCCTCGACATCATCGCCGAGACCACCACGACCGAGGCCGACGTCACCGTCACGATCCGCGGCCGCGCCAGCGCGCCCGAGCTGCACTTCAGCTCGAGCCCGGCCTTGAGCGAGTACCAGATCCTGACCTTGCTGGTCACCGGCTCGACCGAGCTCGGGCAGGGCGAGGGCGAGGTCCAGGCCAAGGCCGCGTCGCTGCTCGCCGCCGTCAGCAGCCCGAAGCTGCAGGAAAAGCTGGACCGCTACCTTGGGATCGATCGCGCCAACATCGGGTTCGGCGACAGCATCGATCAGCCGATCCTGAGCGTTGGCAAGCGCGTGAGCCCGAAGGTCTGGGTCGAGACCACCTATCACCACAACGCCCCCGACAACGAGAACACCGCCGAGGTTGGGGTCGAGTACGACTTTGCGCGACGCTGGTCACTCGAGACCTACTTTGGCGACGCCGCGGTCGGCGGGGTTGGGGTGTACTGGACCCACAGCTTTGGCGCGGTGCCGTGGCGCCCGCGACCGACCCCGCCCGAACCAGTCGATTGAGGGAGCCCGCGAGCAAGTCGCCCGGCTGGATTTACAAGCCAACGATTAGGAGTATAGTCGCGCCAGTGTTGGATCGTAGTCCGACTTTTGGGCACGCGGCCCGAGCAACGCTCGGCCTGCTGTGGCTCACTGTCGGGTTGGTCCTCGCCACATTGCTGTGCCTCGCCGCGCCCCCCGAGGCGTTTTCTGCGCTGATCGCCAGCGCGGCCTCGGCAAGCGACGACGTCCAGACCGCGCCGCAGTTCGAAGCGCTCGACGACCGGCAAGATGCGCATTGGCGGCACCGCGACGCCAGCCCAAGCTCGGCGAAGGACATCGTCGCCGTCGAGAGCGAGAGCGAGAACGAGAACGAAGACGCCAGCTCCAGCTTCAGGGTTCTGCCCTCGAGCTTCAAGCTGCAGTCCGCAGCCTCGATCCGACGGCATGCGCGGCACGAGCAGCACCGGTCGGCCGACATCGCCCGACTGCTGGTCTCGACCGGCCTCGGTCGTGGTCCACCGCTGGCCTAGCAGCTCGCGCCGCCTCGCTTGGCCTGTTCGCCGAGCGCTTCGTCGCCAAAACTCGCGTTGTAGGCACCGCTGCTGAGCGCTGCATTGGGTGTCGGATGACCACATTCGTCCGAACCGGTGCCGTGCTCCGGTAGCGACGATCTCGCGCGGCCATGCCCCGGGGTGGGGCAGGTCGGCGCGTGTGCATCCACCTCACGCTCCGCGCAGGCGGACCTGATCGCATGAATTGATGAAAGACATGAATCGACCTCCGTCCCGGACACGGACCGCGATCGCCGTCGCCGCGATCGCCACGGCGCTGCTCACGGGTGGCTGCGCCCGGCTGCTCGGCGACAACGTGGCGCGCGAGGCCAAGCGCGACGTGCCCGAAAACTGGAACTCGAGCGGCGTCAACGAGGTCACCACGGGAGCCAGCTCCGCGGCCCAGCAGCAGTGGGACGCGCTGTTCGACGCGCCCCAGCTCCGCGCGCTGATCGACGAGGCGGTCGCCAACAACCAGGAGCTCAACATCCGGCTGCAGGAGATCATCATCGCCCAGACCGAGGTTGGTGCGCGCCGCGGCGAGTACCTTCCCCGGCTCGACGGCGTCGTGGGCGGCGGCGTCGAGAAGGTCGGCAGCTTCTCCAGCCAGGGCGCGTCCGACGAAGACCACGGCGTGGCCGAGAACCTGCCCAACCTCCACTTTGGCGTCGTGGCCTCGTGGGAGATCGACGCCTGGGGCAAGCTGCGCAGCGCCAAGAAGTCCGCCGACAAGCGCTACCTGGCCAGCATCGAGGCCCGCAATTTCGTCCTGACCCAGATCATCGCCGAGATCGCGGACTCCTACTACGAGCTGCTCGCGCTCGACAACCAGCTCGAGCTCCTCGACCGCTACCTCGGGCTCATGCAGAGCGCGGTCGAGATCGCCAAGGTCAAGAAGCAGGCCGCGCGCGCGACCGAGCTCGAGGTCCAGCGCTTCGAGGCCGAGGTCCTCGAGATCCAGCGCCGGCGCTACGCGATCTTGCAGCAGCAGATCGAGGCCGAGAACCGGATCAACTTCCTCGTCGGTCGCTTCCCCCAGCCCATCGCCCGCGACGCGTCGAAGTTCCAGCAGACCGAGCCGCCCGCGGTCAACGTTGGGCTCCCGGCCGAGCTGCTCGACAACCGACCCGACGTGCGCCAGGCCAGCCTGTTGCTCGAGGCCGCCAAGCTCGACGTCAAGTCGGCCAAGGCGCGCTTCTTCCCCTCGCTGAGCATCGACGCGGAGCTCGGCTACGACGCCTTCAACGCCAGCCACCTGGTCGACACGCCGGCCTCGCTGGCCTACGGCATCGCCGGCAACCTGGTCACGCCGCTGCTCAACTTCGCCGGGATCAAGGCCGACTACCAGGCCGCCAACGCCCGCCAGATCCAGGCTGTCTACGAGTTCGAGCGGACCTTGCTGCAGGCCTATATCGAGGTCGTCACCTACCTCGCGCTGATCGACAACCTTGGCAATCAGTTCGAGCGTGTGCGCGAGCAGGTCGAGAAGCTCGAGCAGGCGATCGAGACCTCCAACATTTTGTATCGCTCGGCCCACGCCGACTACCTGGAGGTCCTCTTGACCCGCCGCGACGCCCTTGGCGCGGAGCTCGAGCGGATCGAGATCCGTCTGGCTCAGATGCAGGCCTACGTTGGGATCTACCGGGCGCTCGGAGGCGGCTGGCGGACGGCCGAGTAGGTCTATTTGGCGATCATGTTCACACCAATCCACACGTCACAGAGCACCCCACACATGCAGCCCTCACTGCTCCACTCACCGGTCGCCCTGCGGGTACACACACCATGAAGTCTTCAATATTACATGCCAGCGTCGTCGCCTGGCTCTGCCTCGCCCCGCTCGCGTGCTCGCTGTCCGCCGAGGGCCACGAAGAGGAGCACGAGGTCCAGCGCAAGGTCGTGTTGACCAGTCCAATGACTAGGGACGTCGTCAACACCCAGCAGTACGTCTGCCAGATCCACTCGCGACGGCACATCGAGCTGCGCGCGCTCGAGCGCGGCTACCTCGAAGAGATCCAGGTCCAGGAGGGCCAGGCCGTCAAGCAAGGCGAGCTGCTGTTCAAGCTGCTGCCGGTCGTCTACAAGGCCCAGCTCCACGCCGACCAGGCCGAGCTGCTGCAGGCCGACATCGAGCTGCGCAACACCAAGAAGCTGTTCGAGCGCGACGTCGTGTCGGATCAGGAGCTGGCCCTGGCCCAGGCCAAGCGCGCCGGGGCCAAGGCCAAGGTCGAGCTGGCCGCGGCCGAGCTCGCGTTCACCGAGATCAGGGCCCCGTTCGACGGCATCATCGATCGCCAGTACGAGCAGCAGGGCAGCCTGATGGAGGAGGGCGACATCCTCACGACGGTGTCCGACAACGACGTGATGTGGGTCTACTTCAACGTCCCCGAGGCCAACTACCTCGAGCTCGAGTCGATCCCCGGCGCGACCGACCCGGCCCACCCCCAGCTGTTGAAATTCCCGGACACACAGATCGAGCTGCAGCTCGCCAACGGCAAGATCTTCGAGCACGCCGCCGGCGACTCGGTGACCGTCGAGTCCGAGTTCGACAACGAGACCGGCAATATCCTGTTCCGCGCCGACTTTCCCAACCCCAACGGCCTGCTCCGCCACGGCCAGACCGGGACCTTGCTGATCCACGAGACGCTCGAGAACGCGATCGTGATCCCGCAGCGGGCGACCTTCGAGATCCTCGACAAGCAGTACGTCTACGTCGTCGGGGACGACGGCGCCGTGCACCAGCGCGAGGTCGAGATCTCGCACGCGATGGATGACATCTTCATTATCGCGAGCGGGCTCGCGGTCACAGACAAGATCGTCCTTGATGGTGTTCGCCAGGTCCACGACGGCGACCACCCCGAGACCGAATTCCGGGCGCCGCAAGAGGTGCTCGCCCACCAGAAATACCACGCTCAATAGCGACTGCACGGATCGCCATGTTCAAGAAGATTCTCAAGCGGCCCGCTTTCGCCCTCGTCACCTCGATCATGCTCCTGTTCTTGGGAGTTCTGGGGATCGCCAGGCTCCCGATCGCGCAGTTCCCCGACGTCGCGCCGCCAACGGTCTACGTCTCGATTGCGTACCCGGGGGCCAGCGCCAACGTGCTGATCGACTCGGTCATCATCCCGCTCGAGCAGTCGATCAACGGGGTCCCGAACATGCGCTACATGGTCTCCGACGCGACCAGCGCTGGCGAGGCGACGATCCGCGTGTACTTCGAGCCCGGCACCGATCCGAACATCAACGTCGTCAACGTGCAAAACCGGGTCAACATCATGTCGAGCCGATTACCCGAGCTCGTGGTCCGCGAAGGCATCTTGGTCAGCCAGGTCGTGCCGAGCATGTTGATGTACTTGAACCTGTACAGCACCGACCCGAACACCGACCAAAAGGACCTCTTCAACTACGCGAACATCTACATCATGCCCGTGCTCAAGCGCATTCAGGGCATGGGGATCCCGACCAACCTCGGCAACCGCAGCTTCGCCATGCGGATCTGGCTCAACCCCGAGCGGATGCGCGCCTACAACGTCTCGGTCGAGGACGTGATGGAGGCGCTCGCCGAGCAGAGCATCATTGGCTCGCCCGGCCGGCTTGGCCAGGCCACGGGCATGACCTCGCAGAGCAAGGAGTACGTGCTGACCTATGTCGGCCGCTACAACCGGGCCGAGCAGTACGAGAACATCATCCTCGCGGCCAAGCCAAATGGCGAGATTTTACGGCTAAAGGACGTCTGCGTGCCGCCCGAGCATCACACCCCGACGTGGGCGCCGACCGAGGGCGAGGGCGAGGGCGAGGGCGAGGGCGAGGCGCCGCCCGAGGGCGGGGCCAAGCGTGAGCACGCTGGCATCGAGCTCGGCTCGGAGTTCTTCGACATCTACACCGACGTCGACGGCCACCCGGCGGCGTCGGTCGTGCTCAAGCAATCGCCGGGCTCCAACGCGGCCGAGGTCATCGACGAGGTCAAGGCCACGCTCGAGGAGCTCGAGAAGTCGTTCCCGCCCGGGATGGACTACGAGATCGCCTATGACGTGTCGAGGTTCGTCGACGCCTCGATCGAGAAGGTGCTCCACACCCTGCTCGAGGCGTTCATCTTGGTCTCGCTGGTCGTCTACATGTTCCTCGGCGACTTTCGCTCGACGCTGATCCCGACCCTGGCCGTGCCGGTCTCGCTGGTCGGGACCTTCTTCGTCCTCGACCTGATGGGCTTCTCGATCAACCTGATCACGCTATTCGCGATGGTCTTGGCGATCGGTATCGTCGTCGATAACGCGATCGTCGTCGTCGAGGCGGTCCACGCCAAGATGGCCGAGACGCACCTGTCTCCCTACCGCGCGACCAAAGAGGTGCTCCACGAGATCAGCGGCGCGATCATTGCGATCACGCTGGTCATGACCGCGGTGTTCGTCCCGGTCACCTTCATCCCCGGGCCGGTCGGCGTGTTCTACCGCCAGTTCGGGGTCACGATGGCCACGGCGATCGTGCTGTCAGGCGTCGTGGCGCTGACCCTGACGCCGGTGTTGTGCGCGATGATCCTTCAGCCCCACGAGGCCGACCACGCTGACGCCGGCCACGACAAAAAGCCGCGCGACCTCCGAACCACGCTGACCTACGTGTTGGTGGGTGTGCCGGCCCTGGCCGGGCTCGGCTACCTCGCCTACACCCTGTGGGGGCCGCCCGGCTTGTTGATCATGCTGGTGCCCTTCGTTCAGCGCCCGTTCAGCCGGGGCGTCGACTGGGTCACCAACCTCTACACGGGCATCTTGCGCCCGATCGTCACCCGCCGCGCGCTGACCCTGGCCGTGGTCGCGGCCTTCGCCGCCGGCATCGTCGTGACCAACGCCAAGATGGCCAGCGGGTTCATCCCCGGCGAGGACCAGGGCATCATCTACGCGGTCCTTCAGACGCCGCCCGGCTCCACGCTGGAGTACACAAACGCCAAGTCACAAGAGCTAGAAAAGATCGCCAAGCAGGTCGAGGGCGTGGCGTCCGTGACCTCCGTCGCCGGCTACGAGATCTTGACCGAGGGCCGCGGCTCGAACGCGGGCACGGCGATCATCAACCTCGAGGACTGGTCCGCGCGCGAGAACACGGCGCGCGACATCATCGAAGAGCTCGAAGAGCGGGCCGGGGAGATCACCGACGTCAAGCTCGAGTTCTTCGAGCCGCCCGCGATCCCTGGGTTTGGCGCGGCCGGTGGCTTCTCGGTCCGCGTGCTCGACAAGACCCAGTCGAGCGTGGCCGACTACCAGCGGCTCGGCGAAGTGAACGACAAATTCATGGCCGCGCTGGCCGAGCGGCCCGAGGTCCAGAAGCTGTTTACCTTCTACGCCTCGGACTACCCGCAATACGAGATCATCATCAACAACGACATCGCCATGCAAAAGGGCGTGTCGATCGACAAGGCGCTCGAGAACATCAACATTCTCGTTGGCAGCACCTACGAGCAGGGCTTCATCCTGTTCAACCAGTTTTACAAGGTCTACGTCCAAGCCTGGCCGGAGTTCAGGCGCATGCCCGAGGACCTCGACGATCTGTTCGTCAAGAACGACGCCGGCGAGATGGTCCCCTACTCCGCGTTCATGTCGATCAAGAAGCAGCAGGGCCTCAACGAGATCACCCGCTACAATCTCTACCCCTCGGCCGCGATCCAGGGGGTCCCGGGCGAGGGCTACTCGAGCGGCGAGGCGCTGCAGGCGATCCAGGAGGTCGCGGCCGAGACCTTGCCGCAGGGCTACGACATCGGCTGGGAGGGGCTGTCGTGGGACGAGTCGCGCAAGGGCAACGAGTCGGTGTACATCTTCCTCGTCGTCATTGCTTTCGTCTACTTGATCCTGGTTGGGCAGTACGAGAGCTTTCTGATCCCGCTGGCGGTGATCTTGTCGCTGCCGATCGGGGTGTTTGGCTCGTTCTTCCTGCTCCAGCTGGTCGGGCTGGCCAACGACGTCTGGGCCCAGCTCGGCATGATCATGCTCGTTGGCCTGCTGGGTAAGAACGCGATCCTGATTGTCGAGTTTGCGGTGCAGCGGCGGGCGGAGGGTCTTTCGCTCAAAGACGCGGCGATCGAGGGTGGCAAGCTGCGGTTTAGGCCGATCCAGATGACCTCGTTCGCGTTCATCGCGGGGCTGATTCCGCTTGCGATTGCGACTGGTGCTGGCGCGATCGGCAACCGCACGATCGGCACGACCGGGGTCGGCGGTATGCTGCTTGGGACCGTGGTCGGTGTGGTTGTGATCCCCGGGCTCTACTATCTGTTCGGCCGCCTCTCCGATGGTCGCAAGCTGCTGCCGGACGAGACGGCCAAGCCGCTCAGCGAGGAACTCGAGGCTGAGCAGCCGGAGGCGCCGGAGCCAGAGCCGAAGCCAGAGCCGAGCGCCGCCGCGACGGACGAGCCCTCAGACGACCCCGAGGACCCAGGCGCCCAGGTCGAGATCACGGCAGAGCCGGCGGCCGAGTCCCCTGGTCCCGCCAGCGAGGACCCGGACGACAAGTCCTGAATCAACCGTGGAGTTGCTCGCTGACGACCGCGGTGCGGAGGCCCTGCCGATGCTCGAGAGCCTCGCCAAGCAAGCCCCGACCCACGCGGCGATCCAGGAGGGCTTTGCGATCGCCCTCGAACGCGCAGGTCCTCGGGTCGAGCCGGCTAGTGCCGCGCTCATCCGCGCTCGGATCGACTGAGCCTCGGAGCCCAACCGATCGAGATCAGCGCGGGGCGCAGCTTGGCGAGCGCCGGCTCGCCCAACAAACAGCGCGCTTTGGCGGCCAAGACCGCTTGCGGGCCGCGACCCGTCCAGCGAGCATCCGCGAACATGCACTTGCTCGCCAATGCGTCGACCGCGGTTGGTTCCGAGACAGAGGAGCTGGTCTTGCACCTGCTCGTGCAGCTCGTGGTGATCTTGGTCGCCACCCGCGTGGTGACGGTGATCGTCCGGCGCCTCGGCCAGACGGATGTATCTGGCGAGATTCTGGCCGGCCTGGTGCTCGGCCCCTCGGCGCTGGGGCTGCTGTTCCCGGAGATATCGACCGAGCTGTTCCATCCCTCGACCTCGACGATCTTCGTGGGGCTCGCGCAGATCGGGCTGATCTTGCTGATGTTTCAGATCGGCATGGAGTTCGAGTTCGGCGAGCAGCTTGGCCAGCGCAAGGCTTCGGTCGTGCTGGTCAGCTTGGCGGGCCTGCTGCTGCCGTTCTCGTGCGGGTACTTCTCGGCACCATGGTTCCACGCACAGCTCGCTGATCCAAGCACGCCGCTGCTGGGCTTTCGCCTGTTCTTCGCGGTCTCGATGTCGATCACGGCGATCCCGATCCTCGGCCGGATCTTCATGGAGCTGGGGCTCTCGCACACCCGGACGGCGGCGCTGGTGATTGGCTCGGCGGCGATCGACGATGTGATCGGCTGGCTGCTGCTTGGCTCGGTCAGCCTGATCGTCGCCGAGCAGTTCAGCTTTGTGTGGGCGGCCCAGCGGATCGCCATGATCGGCGCTTACGTGCTCGTGGTGTTCTTCGTCGTCCGGCCCATACTCGGACGCTGGCTGGCCAAGGACATCGCCAAGCGCGGCGGGCTGTCGCTTCCGGCGATCGCGATCGTGCTGATCGTGCTGTTGTGCTCGGCCTCGATCACCAGCTCGCTCGGCGTGTTTGCGATCATCGGCGGGTTCTTGGTCGGCCTGGCGCTGCACCGCGATCGCCAGTTCGTCGAGCTGTGGAAGCAGCGGGTCTCGCCGCTGGTGATGATGCTGCTGTTACCGGTGTTCTTCGCCTACACGGGGCTGCGCACGGACATCGGCGCGATCGATGGGTGGTGGGGCGCGGCCGTCTGCGGCATGGTCCTGGTCGTCGCGTTCGGCTCGAAATTTGGCGGCGCGTTCTTGGCTGCCAAGGCGGTCGGCGAGCCCACCCGCGACGCGCTGACGATCGGCGTGTGCATGAATACCCGGGCGTTGATGGAGCTCATCGTGATCAACATCGGCTACGACATGGGCGTGGTCCCGCGCGACATGTTCACGATGTTGGTGATCATGGCGCTGGTCAGCACCTTCATGGCGACGCCGATGATCGCGTGGTTGATGAAGAGCGAGCGGCGACCGGTCGCGGCCGCGTGACCCCAAAAAAATCGACCCTCGCGGCGTCATCCGCAGCGGCGTCGGTGGCAAGGGAACCACCAGGAGCCACCATGAACCGCATCATCCTGATCTCGCCATGTGCGGCTTCTTCACCGGGATCGACATCGAATTCCTCGAGGTCCTGACCCCAGATCTGTGAGCCGCGGACCAGCGGCACCGACTCAGCCAGCTTTGGGTCGGTGCTCGGGGTGCTCGTTGAACCACACTTCAACGGACTCCTGCGACAGCTCCACGACCAGGTCTTTGTCGCCAAGCTTGACCTGGCAGCCCAGCCGCGAGTTGGGCCGGACCTCGAAGGCCATGTCCAGCCGGTCTTCTTCGGCGTCGCTGGCCTCGTCGAGCGAGTCCTCCCCTTCGACCACGTAGCAGTGGCACGAAGAACACGCGCACACGCCCCCGCACGCCGAGCCCATCTTGACGTCGTTGTGCTCGGCGATCTCGAGCAGGCTGACGCCTGACTTGGCCTCGATGACTCGCTCTTGGTCTGGGCCGCCTCGATAGGTGACTTTGGGCATTTTCGTTGTGCTCCTACTGCGGCTCGATGACTTCGGCCGCGTGCGCGCCACGACGTTCGTCGAGCGCTTGTTCTTCGGCAAGGGCCGACTCGATCTCGGCCAGGCTCTTGCCAGCCATGCCGGCCCGCAGCGCCCGCTCCATGCGGCGCCGCGCGAACGGCTCGGAGCGCTTCTCCAGCTGCTCGCGCGCCTTGTTGATTGGATCGGCGTGCTCGGACTGCTGCATCACGGCCTCGCACTCGACCAGCGCCGCGAGGATCTGCGCGTGCTCCTCGGGGTCGAGCATGCCTTCAATTGAGCCGACCTCGTCGATCGCCGTGCGCAGCGCGAGCATGACCCGGCCCATCTCGACCCGGGCCTCGGCCAGGTTGCGCGCCGCGAAGTCCTCGCGGGCGTGATCCAGGCTGTCCATCACCAGCTCGTCGACCTCGTCGCCCGACAGACCGTAGGTTGGCTTGACCTCGATCGACTGCTTGACGCCGGTCATCAGCTCGCGGGCGGTGACCGTGAGCAGCGCGTCGGCGTCGAGCTCGAAGGTGATCTCGACCCGGGCCATGGATGGCGGCAGGCGCGGGATCCCACGCAGCTCGAAGCGCGCCAGGCTGCGGCAGTCGTCGGCCAGCTCGCGCTCGCCCTGGACCACGTGCACGGTCATGCCGGTCTGCTTCTCGCTGTAGTTTGTGAACACCTGCCGGGCCGAGATCGGGATCGTGGCGTTGCGCGGGATGATCTTTTCCACGATCCCGCCCATGGTCTCCAAGCCCAGGCTCAGCGGCACGACATCGAGCAGGGTCACGCCCTCGCGCTCGCTCCCCGACAGGATGTCGGCCTGGATCGCGGCGCCGTAGGCCACGACCTTGTCGGGATCGATGTCGGCGAGCGGCTCGCGGCCGAACGCCTGCTCGACGAGCTTGCGGACCAGCGGCACCCGCGTTGAGCCGCCGACCAAGACCACGCCGTCGAGCTCGCGCTTGTCGACGCCTGCATCGGACAGCGCGGCCTTGCTGACCTTGATCGTGCGCTTGACCAGGGGGAGGATCAGCGCGTCGAGCTGCGCCCGCGTCACCTGGGTCGGGCCCAGCTCGCAGCGCTCGAGCGTCACGCTGGTCACCTCGGCGTCGCTGAGCGCCTCTTTGGCGGCGCGCGCGGCCAGCATCAGCTCTTGCTGCTGCGCGGGGCTGGGCGCGCTCAGCTTGGCGAGCTCGCGCAGGTGGCCCGCGAGCGCGCGGTCGAAGTCGTCGCCGCCAAGCGCCGAGTCGCCGCTGGTCGCCAACACCTGAAACACGCCCGCGCGCAGGCGCAGGATCGAGATGTCGAAGGTGCCGCCGCCAAGATCGTAGACCGCGAACGAGCCCTCGCCGTGCTCACCGCGACCCTGGCGATCCAGCCCGTAGGCCAGCGCGGCCGCGGTGGGCTCGGCGAGCAGACGAAACACCTCGAGCCCGGCGATCCGCCCGGCGTCCTTGGTTGCCTGGCGCTGGGCCTCGTCGAAGTAGGCCGGGACCGTGATCACAGCGCCGCTCACGTCATCGTCGAGCTCGTGCTCGGCCCGGTCGCGCAGGACCTCCAGGATCCGCGCCGACACCTCCACGGGGCTGACGTAGCGGGGCGGCTGACCGGGATCCGCGACATCCAGCCGGACCACCTGCGCGTCGTCGGCGAGGCGATACGGGTGGGTGAAGTCGATGTCCTTGGGCCCCCGGCCCATGAAGCGCTTGACGCTCGACAGGACCTGCTCGGGGTGCTCGACCGCGACCGCTCGCGCGGCGCGACCGACCACGACCTCGCCACCGGCGTACGACACGACCGAGTGCAGCAGCGTCTGGCCCTCGGCGTCCGCGAGGACCCGCGGCGCGGCGCCGTTGGGTGCGATCGCAACCAAGCTGTGGGTGGTGCCAAGGTCAATGCCGATCGCCTTGCCAGGCTTGCGCCTGCGCTTGCTCGGTGCCTCGGGCTCGGCGATCTGAAACAGTCCGCCGCCCTGAATATCGATGCTCTGCGCCATGAGAGGTCTACCCTGAGCCGGCCTCGAGCTCATCGAGCAAGGCGCCGACTTCGTCGTTGAAGCGCTGCAAGTAGCGACGGTGCACGAGCTCCGCCGCAGCCGCTCGCGTGTCGCCGCGCTCGAGCGCCGCGACGCCCGCGTCGAACACCTGCTCGAGCTCGGCTTCGATCTCGTCGCGCAGCTGCTCGAGCGCTTCGGTGCCCCCGGAGCTGACCGCCTCGAGGCGCTCGCGTCGCTCGATCATCTCGATCAAGAACGACTGCTCGGGGTGCGGCGCGCCGGTCTGCGGATCGCTGGAGTCGAGATCCACGCCGCCGAGCTTGACCAGGTACTCCGCCCGGCGAACGCGATCACGCAAGACCTGGTAGGCCTCGTTGAGCGCCGCGCTGTGCTCGAGCGCAGCCCGGCGCGTCGCCGCGTCCGCGCCTGCGTGGCGATCCGGGTGATAGCGGCGCGAGCGATCGAGGTAGCCGTCCTCGAGCGCGTTGCGATCTACGCGCCACGCCCGATCGAGGCCAAGCCGCGCGAAGTGATCGAGCGCCGGGTCGAAGGGCTCGAGCCCGCCGTCAGAAGTTGACAGACTCGCCGCAGCCACAGTCATTCTTGACGTTGGGGTTGTCGAACTGGAAGCCGTGCCCACGGATGCCCTTCTCGAAGTGGATCGTCGTCCCTTCGAGATAGATCATGCTCTTGGGATCGACGTACACGCGCACGCCGTTGTCGGCCGTGATCACGGCGTCGTTCTTGCGCGGGGGCTTGTCGCTGAACTCGAACACGTAGCTGTAGCCGGTGCAGCCGCCGCCGCGGATCCCAAACCGGATCGCCGCGTCTGGGGTGCCGCGCTTGACCAGCTGCCCGTGCATGATCTCCGCCGCGGCCGCGGTCACGGTCAGCTTGGGCAGGCTGCCCGCAGCATGCTCCACCGCCGAGCTGGCGGCGTCTTCGCTGGAGTGCGTTGTCATGTGGGCTTGCACCGTTAGACCTGCTTACTCGGGCGTGCCGTGCTTCTTTTGATAGTCGGCGATCGCGGCCTTGATCGCGTCCTCGGCGAGCACCGAGCAGTGGATCTTGACCGGCGGCAACGACAGCTCTTCGGCGATCTGGCTGTTCTTGATCTGCATCGCGTCGGTCAGCTTCATGCCCTTGACCCACTCGGTCACCAGGCTGGAGCTGGCGATCGCGCTGCCGCACCCGTAGGTCTTGAATTTGGCGTCGGTGATCACATCACCTTCAACGCGGATCTGCAGCTTCATGACGTCGCCGCACGCGGGCGCGCCGACGATGCCGGTGCCCACGCCCTCGTCGTTCTTGTCGAGCGAGCCGACGTTGCGGGGATGCTCGTAGTGTTCGATGACCTTGTCGCTGTACGCCATGATGATTCTCCTGTTGCTGGGAACTCAGTGCGCCGTCCACTCGATCGACGCGAGGTCGATGCCCTCTTGAACCATCTCCCACAGCGGAGACATGGCCCGGAGGCGCTCGACGTTCTCACGAATGCGGTCGACCACATAGTCGACCTCTTCGCGGGTTGTGTAGCGGCCAATTGTCATGCGCAGGCTCGAGTGCGCGAGCTCGTCGTTGAGGCCCATCGCGCGCAGCACGTAGCTGGGCTCGAGGCTGGCCGAGGTGCAGGCCGAGCCGCTGGACACCGCGATGCCCTTGAGGCCCATGAGCAGCGACTCGCCCTCCACGTACGCGAACGAGATGTTCAGCGTGCCGGGCAGGTGGTGTGCGAGGGTGCCGTTGACGATCGCCTCGGGGATCTCTTGGGTCAGCCGCTCGCGCATGTGCTCGCGCAGGCCCAGGATCCGCTCGGTGTCCGCCGCCATGTCTTGCGCGGCGATCTCGGCGGCCGCGCCAAACCCCACGATCAACGGGACCGCGAGCGTGCCCGAACGGTTGCCGCGCTCGTGCCCGCCGCCGTGGATCTGCGGGGCGATCCGCACGCGCGGACGCCGACGCCGGACATACAGCGCGCCCACGCCCTTGGGCCCGTAGATCTTGTGGGCCGAGATGCTCATCAGGTCGATGTGCATCGCGTCGACGTCCAGCGGGATCTTGCCGTAGGCCTGGACCGCGTCGGTGTGGAACAAGACCTTGCGGGCGTGACACAGCGCGCCGATCTTGGCCAGCTCTTGGACCACGCCAGTCTCGTTGTTGGCGGCCATGATGCTGACCAAGATGGTCTCTGGCCGAAACGCGCGCTCGAGCTCGTCGAGGTCGATCATGCCGTCGGTGCCGACCCCGAGCCAGGTGACCTCGCAGCCATGCCGCTCGAGGTACTTGCAGGTGTCGATCACCGCCTTGTGCTCGGTCACGCAGGTGATGATGTGGTTGCCCTTCCCCTCGAGGAACTCGGCGACGCCCTTGATAGCCAGGTTGTTGGCCTCGGTCGCGCCGCTGGTGAAGGTGATCTCTTTTTCGTTGGCGTTGATCAGCGCCGCGACCCGCTCGCGGGCCTTGTCGACCGCCTCTTCGGCGACCCAGCCAAACTGATGCGTGCGGCTGGCCGAGTTGCCAAAGTGGGTCGTGAAGTAGGGCAACATCTGCGCGACCACGCGCTCGTCGACCGGGCAGGTCGCGGCGTAGTCCATATAGATCGGGGTCTCGATGCTCATGACGGGCTCACGTGCTCAGCTCTTCGTTGGAGTTGTTGGCGTTGGTGTCACCGCTGCCGCGGTTGAGGTGGATGCCCGAGACCAGCTTGGGCTCGGGCAGGCCACCGTGGCGATCGTCGCCACACTCGACACACGCTTTGGTGGAGGTCTCGCCGCAGCTGCGGCAGGCCTCGAGGTAGCTGAGGCTCTCGGCGATGTCGCGCTCGAGCTGCAACAGCTTTTGGATCTGTTCGCGGGTGTCGCGAAGCTTGCTCTGGAACAGCTCGCGGACCCCATGCATGGCCCCCGGTGCCGAGGCCGAAGACTCGACGGCCTCGAGCAAGCCGCGGATCTGGCCCAGTTTGAAGCCCATGTCCTGGAGCTTGCTGATCCAGTAGACCCGGGCGAGCTCGTCGGAGCCGTACAGCCGAAACCCGCCGTCCGAGCGCTCGGGCGAGAGCAAGCCCATCTCTTCGTAGAGATGGAGCGCGCGCACCGTCTTGCCGGTCTTGCGCGCGAGCTGGCCAATCTTCATCCGGGGCTTCGCCCCTGTCTTGACCGCGCTGCTTGGTTTGCCCATCGAGTTGCCCGTCCGGCTTGTTTGCCTGGTCCGCTGCAACTCTAACCCTAACGTGAGAGTTGAGTTGCCCCGCCAACATGACTGGACAAGCCGCTCGTGTCAACCCACCCAGGAACCGCGCAAACGGCTCGGAAGTGGCCTTCTAGCCAACCATGGGCCCAATCTACGACGGTCCACAACTCTGACGCACACGTGAGAGTGAGGGCGGACACGAGGCGCGGTGGGCTCCACGCGGTGGGCTCCAAAAAGAACGAGCCGGAGGGGTTCGCCTCCGGCTCGCTCGCTACCCTATTTTGTTCCCTACCTGTTGACGGGGCGGGCGGGGATCTTCTTGGGGATGATCGGCGGCGGCTTGGGTGCGCCGTCATCACCACCCTCGTCGCCACCAGCGGGCTCGATGGGGACCGGCTCCGGCGTTGGCTCGGGCGTTGGCTCGGGCGTTGGGTCAGTCTTCTCGTCGGGCGTGGGCGTGGGCGTGGGCTTTGGCGTGGGCGTCGGCACCTTCTTCGACTCTTCCTTGGCCTTCTCCGCGGCGTCCTCTTCGATGTTGAGCTCCTCGGAGATCTCAGCGTTGCGCGCGCCTTCCAAGATCGGATAGGCGAGCGCACCCGCGGCGACCATCGCCCCCACACCAGAGGCGACCAGCGCGGCCGGAGCCTGACCCGAGCGGGCCTTGTACGCGGCGAGCCGCGGCGAGGTTGGGTACGCGGTGACCAGCGCGCCGTACGAGGCGGCCGGATCACCACCCGAAGCGACGGCGACAGCAGCGGCGAGCGCAGCCTTGCCCTCGTCGTCGGCGTGGTGACCGAAGGCCTGCGCGGCCATGTGCAGCTGCATCTTGCCGCCGCTGTGGGTCATCCACATGGTGCCGCTCGACAGCGGCGAGGCCAGATCGAAGAACGCGACCACGAAGTCGGCCGGGACATCCTCCACGTTCTTCAACGCGGTCTTGATCAGCTCGCGGCTCTGCGGGCTGTGCAGCGCGTCGAGGGGCATGTGGGCGATCACGCTGACTTGGTTGGCGGCCAGCGCCGAGGTCAGCGAAGGCGGCAGATAGGCGACGAGACCATCGCTGGGCCCGTTGTTGCCGATCCCCGCGTCCGCGAGGTGGCCGATCGCCTCGGGCGTGGCCCCAAGCGCGAAGTTCAGCGAGTCGTTGGCCGCAAACATCCAGCCGTCGATCGTGAGGCCGGTCAGCTGCGCGAGCACGTTGGCTTCGGGGACACCCGACAGCCCGGCGTGCAGCGCCTTGACCGTCTCGGTGCCGACCGCGATGTCGACCATGCCGATGTCCCACTTGGCGCCCGGGAGGTCGAACTCCTTGTTGACCCCCTCGTTGACCATTGGCAGCACGGCCGAGAGCTCGGCCGCGACGGCTGGCCACGACGCGTCGTCGGTCAGCCCAACTTGCAGCGCGACCGCGGCCGGTTGGTAGTGACCAGCGAGCAGGAACTCACCGCTGAGCTTGCCAGCGAGCTCCTTGAAGGAGGGCGGCGCGCCGGGATCGTTGGCGATGTCCGCCGCCATCTCTTGCGCGATCAGCTGCGGCGAGACGCTGGCCCAGATGAAGCCCGAGCCCGGCCGCACGCCACGCAACAGCTTGCCCGGCGCCGGCGTCAGGGCGGCGGCCATTTCGTTGAAATCTGCGTCGCTCTGCGGCGGCGCGATACTCATGACCATCAGGCCCGGCGGCGTCTGGATCGCCAGGTGAACATCCTCTTCGGCGATGTCCATGATGATGTTCGAGGCCTCGAGGTCGACGCCCGCGAGGTTGGTCGAGATCGTCGCGCGCAGCGTCGCGGAGCCCGCGGAGCCCGCGGGCACATAGGCGTCGAGGCTGGCTTGGCTGTCCGCGCACGCGATGTAGCCCGCGGCGGTCTCGATCGCCTTGCACTGCATGTCGGGCGCGCCGTCATCGATCGCCTTCATCAGCTTGGGCAGCGCGTCGGGCTGGTCGCCCGAGTAAATGATCACGCCCTCGCCATCGGCGCCCTCGGCGATGACGATGCCCTTGTCGAGCTTCACGCCGCTGCTGGTGATCGTGGTCTTGGCTGCGTCGTACTGCAGCTTGCCCATGTTGTAGAGCATGCTGGCCGAAGCCAACTCCGAGAAATTGGGGTTGCCCTGGGCGGCCTTGCTCAGTCGATCGAGCGGCCCGCTCAGGAACCGGGAGCCCTCGTCGACATAGTCGAGGAACACGCTCGCGTCGCGCACGACCACGACGCCCTTGTACTGGCCAGCTTCCGACTTGGGCGCGAGCGCCAGCAGGTCGTCGAGCCCGGTCATCGGCGCCATCGCAACCGGCGGGGGCGCGAGCGCGGCCTCGGGCAGACCAGCTTCTTTTGCGGTCTCGAGCTCGACGGCAGCCTGTTCGGACTTGGCCTCGGGCTCGGATGCTTTGTCTTCGGTGTTCTCCTCAGCAGGTTTGTCTGCCTCGTCGGTTTGCCCGGTCAGCTCCTTGACCTTCTGGCAACCAGCGAGTCCGAGGGGAGCAGTGACAGCGAGCGCCGTGAGCAGCGTCAGGGGGATCGGGGGGGTCCAGGCACGTCGGTGTGTGCGCATGGGGCGGAGCATACTTGATTGAGGCCGACCGCGCGCCAGTGCCACGGGTGCAGTTGCAACGCGGCTGACTCACGCCGCCAGCTCTCTTGCTCCAGTGTCGAGCAGCGAGTGAACATCCCCCCATCTGCGGTCGTGGGCCGACGCGAGCGGGTCCTCGGTCGATTCGTGCTGTCGATTCGTGCTTCCGCTGCAGAGCGTCCGCGTGGTCATGCAAGACGAACATCGACTGCTGCTCGAAGGGCCGCACCAAATCCCGATCAACGAACAGATTGTGCGGGGCCTCGAAACTCCCCTCGAGGCCATACAGCGCACGCTTGGATCGCTTGGCTCGGACACCACATGGCGTGCAGCCCGCTGCACGATCCCGCTGGTTTTTCCGCTTCGAGTGCGGACGAGCACCGTCGAGATCGGGCCCGAGCTACGAGCGAAACCCGTTCACCCAGGCGCACAAAACATTGAAAACTCCAATAAATTCAGTTGACTGCAAACAAAAAGGATCGTCTCTTTGACACGCTGGTGAAACAACTTCACTTTGTTGTTCCAGCGTGAACCAAGTTCAGCAGCGGCATCTCCAGCTGCCACCCGTCATTCACATGCGAGAAAAGCGCAGGGAAGCCACCATCGAGCGCATCGTCGAGCAGGCGATGCATCTGCTCGAGACCGAGGGCTTCGAGGCCCTCACGATCCAGCGCCTCGCCAAGGAGCTGGGCTACGCCGTTGGTGCCCTGTATCGCTACTTCCGCTCAAAAGACGCGCTGCTGGTCGCGCTCTTGCACCGCGTCATGGATCGCATGGGCGAGGACATGGCTGCCGGGCTCGAGTGGGTCGACAACGAGCGTCTGCAGCGGCTGACCAGCGTGGGCGAGCCCGCCGACACGCCGCTCACAGAGAGCGAAGGCCTGCTTCGGCTGATCGTGGTCAGCAACGTCTACGTTGGCTTCGCGCAAGGTCGGCCCACGGAGTACGGCCTGATCTCCACCTTGATCGGCGACCCCCGCGAGTTCTTGGCGACCGAAGCCGCCGCGCCGATCTTTCCCGCGTTGGTGCGCCTGCAGCTCATGCTGACCGCGGTCATCAACGACGCCGTCCAAGCTGGGGCGCTGGCCGAAGGCGACGCGCGTGAACGCGGTGTGATCTTGTGGTCGGCCATGCAGGGTGTGTTGCAGCTGCGCAAGCTCGGTCGGTTTGGCGTCGCGGGCGTCGAGCTGGCCCGCCTGGTCCCGATCGCGCTGCGGACCCTGCTGCTGGGTTGGGGAGCCACGCGCGAGCTCGTCGACGAGCTCACCCCGCGGGCTGTGGAGATCTCCAGCGCCCTCAACCACCAACGCGCCCAGCGGCGCGCGCAGGAGCTGGCCGAGCACGAAGCTCGACTCGCGGAGTCCGAGCCCGAGTCCGAGTCCAACCCCGACCCCGTCCCCAACCCCGAACCCGAAGCAAGCACGCCCGATCTGCCTCAGGCAGACGAGTCCGATGAGGTAAATCATGGAACGACCTGATGAGCACGAGACCCACGGCCGTCCCTCGGTCACCCTTCGCTACCGGCTTTGCGACCAAGAAGATTGGCTCGAGCGCGAGGTCGAACTCGAGGCGTTCTTCGGCGGCGGCACGGATCACCCCGAAGATCTGTTTCATGACGTCGACTGGGTCCCGCAGCACGCGGCGGTCAGCTTGCTCGACGACATCGAGGCCGCTGACGTCGCCGTCACCGAGCTCACCTTTGCGGGCAGCGAGGGCGAAAAGCTGACGGTCAAAGAGACGTTTTGGAATCACGGCTACAGCCGCGTCATCGAGATCATGCAGCAGCTCGGCGAGCACTCCGAGCCCTATTGGGAGGTCATCGTGGATCTCCGCCGCGAGGCCGGCGAGACCTACGAGCTGATCCGGCTTGGCCGCGAGCGCGGGGCGGTCGTGCCCATTCACCACGCCGTCTCGCACGCGCGGCCCGACGGCAGCAAGCAAGACGTCACGCTGTTTCCTTCGCGCTGAGGATCTTCGGGGCTGTGCCGCGGTCACGTGGGTGCCCGCCGCAGCCCTTCGCCGTTGTCAGTACACGGCCCCGTGCAGGGTCACGCGCACGCGCTTGAGCCCGACCTTGCCGCTGCCGCCCCAGGGATCAATGCGCACGGCCTGGGTCGCCGCGCCGGGCACCATGCAATTGCCAAGGTCGACGCCGACCGCGTGGACCTCCCACGAGTGTGAGATCTGGGCGTCCGCCACCCCGCAACCGTTGAGCGGGTTGCTGACCTCCATCGTTGCAGGTGAGCCAACCGAGATGCTGCGGCCCTCGATGCACACGCTCGCGTAGTCGTAGTCGATGAGATCTTGCAGGCCCATCATGATCTGCCAGGTGCCCGAGATTGACGCGACGATGCCGATCGGATCATTGGTCATCGAGTTGCCGCCAAACTCGAAGATCTCGGGCCACGACTCCTGCCCCCACGCCCACTCCGGCTCGGTCCACCCCGGGGTGTCGGAGTAGGACCACGAAGGTGAGCTGACCGAGCCGAGCTGCCAGTACTCGATCTCCACCCATGGGCCGTCGTTGGGGAAGTCGCAGGCGTCGTAGGTGATCGGGTCGCCGTCGCCGTCGCCCGTGTCCCCGTCTCCGTCGCCGTCGCCGTCTCCCGTGTCTCCGTCGCCGTCGCCGTCGCCCGTGTCCCCGTCGCCGTCGCCGTCGCCCGTGTCGCCGTCACCGTCACCGTCGCCCGTGTCCCCATCGCCGTCGCCCGTGTCCCCGTCACCATCGCCGTCGCCCGTGTCTCCGTCTCCGTCTCCTGGATCTCCGTCACCGTCGCCCGTGTCCCCGTCTCCGTCGCCCGTGTCCCCATCGCCGTCGCCCGTGTCCCCGTCACCGTCACCCGTGTCCCCGTCACCCGAGCCACTGGTCTCGGTCGTGCCCAACGAGGCCCCATCGGACGCCCCATCGTCGCCACAAGCCAAGACCGCACCAAACAGCGCAACGAACACGAGGGTCAGATCACGGGAGCGCACGCGGCATCGAAGCACAGACCCACGCTGCTGACTACCGCTGCTGCGCACACAGCACCTCGCTTCGGCGTTTGGCCCGGCCCCACTAACGTATGCTCTAGCCTCACCCAGAAGCAGAATCGGATGACTCGAAGGACCACACACCAACCGCCCAGCAGGCCAACGGCGCAGGCTCTCGACCGCAGCGGGGCGGGTTCGCGTTGAAGTTCTGGGAGAGCGGCGCGATGCTGACCGCGCTGGCGGTCGTCGGCCTGCTGCTTGGCTGCGAGCTGCTCGCGCGGGTGGTTCCGGCGTTGCGGCGCCTGGGCCTGCCGTTGGCGATCCTCGCGGGCGCGCTCGGCCTGCTGTTGGGCGAGCAGGCCCTCGGGCTGTTCGCCCTCGACGTCGAGCTGCTCGAGTCGGTCGTCTATCACGGCCTCGCGATCGTGTTCATCTCGGTCGGACTCAAAGCCCCAACAGAGGGCGGTCGCTCGGCCGCCTCGCGGTCGATGGCCTTCGCGATCGTGGCGATGATGGCCACCCAAGCCGTGATCGGCCTGGGCGTGGTGCTGCTGCTCGACAGCGCGCTGCACCCGGGATTTGGCTTGTTGTTGCCGATGGGCTTCGAAGAGGGCCCCGGCCAGGCGCTGTCGCTTGGCTCCGCGTGGGAGCAGTCGGGGCTGCCGAAGGGTGCGCAGGTCGGGCTGATCATCGCGGTGATCGGCTACGGCTGGTCGGTGGTCGCCGGGGTGCCCTTGGTCATCTGGGGTCGGCGCAAAGGCTTGACCGCACCCGGGCTCGCGTCCACGGGCGCGGGCAACACCCAGACCGTGAGCGTGGCACGGTCGGAGCCCGGCAGCGTCGACGCCCTGACCGCCCAGATCGCCGTGGTTGGCCTGTGCTACCTGCTGACCTGGGCCCTGTGTTCCGGCTTGGCTCGGGCGTTGGCGGGCATGCCGGACATCGCCGCGACCGTGTGGGGCTTCCACTTCATCTTTGGTGCTGGGATCGCCATGGGCATGCGTCCCCTGCTCGCCCGCATGCCCGGCGGCACACCCGTCAACGATCACCTCATGGGTCGCGTCAGCGGCCTCACGATCGACGTCATCACCTGCGCTGCCTTGGCGGCCGTACAGATCGCCGTGCTCTCTTCGCACTGGCTCCCGATCGTGTTGGTCACCGTGCTCGGCGGGCTGTGGACGCTGGTGTTCGCCGTGTGGGTGGCCAAGCGCGCCTGGACCGAGGCCCCCTTCGAGCACGCCGTGCTCTACTTCGGCATGTCCACCGGCACGCTCCCGACCGGGCTCGCGCTGCTGCGGGTCGTCGATCCCGACCTGCGCAGCCCCGCGGCGGTGAGCGCCGTGTTCGGCTCGGCGGGCGCGGTCGCGGGCGTGGTCCCCCTGCTCATGGGCCTGATCCCCATGACGGTCGCCAGCTACACCACGGACTGGCCCGCGCGAGGGTGGTTGATGCTCGGCGCCCTGCTTGCCTACGCCGTCGCCGTGTTCGTGCTGTGGCGCCTATTTGGCGGCCTGCGATTTCGCCGACCACTCGCTACATTCTGGCCAGACTAGAATCACGCATTGTGCGCGCCCACCCGTTGGGTTGGTCTTAGGTCCAAGTGAACAAATCCGCAGATTTTTGGACACCTGCCCAGTACTGTACGAACCTCCAGAAATGCACCCGTTCACTCATCACGGCACCCCTTCCCTGCTGCGCCTCATCGTCGAGCTCCGGGGCTCGGATATGCCCTCAAACGGTGTTTTTCTGGCTGCAATCAGTGAGCGAGAGCCCGAGACCGTGGCCGAACAGCTCGACGAGCTCGAGCGCCGCGGCCTGATCTCGTGGTCCGAGGGCGGCGAGCAGTGGACCCCGACCATGCGGGGTCTGCTGATCGGGATTGGCCTGCCGGCCTTCGAGCCTGGCGAGGTCGACTGGTCCAACGACCAAATCGGCAACCAGCACGGCGACCAAGCCGAGTGCGCCTGAACCCCACCCGCGGGGTCTGCTAGTCGAGCACCATGGCCTCACGGTCGGGGTATTGCCCGTCCTGGAGTGCTACCGTGAGTCCGACAATGTCGGAAGTCGCAAAAGCGGTCAAACCACTCTTCGACAAGTTCATCGACTTTTTTGACATCTTTGATCTCTCGTTCTTCGTGTCTGGCGCGACCTTTGTCGCTGCGATCGCCTGGGCCGGCCTGACGCCCGATCTTGCCCAACTGCTCGGGTTCGAGCCAACCGAGTCCGGCGGCTGGTTGGTCACGGGGCAGATGCCCGGCATCACCGTCGTCGCCCTGATCCTGGCGAGTTATGTATCGGGCATGAGCGCCTTCGCGGTCGGCCGCTTCATCCGCAAGTGGGTGTTCCGGGCCAAGGACTGGATCGTTGGCGCGCCCCGGCACAGGCACTCGTTGTTCGACGATCTCGAGCGGCACGGCGTCCTGATCCGGCGGCTGAGCGGACATGGGTTTCGCGTCAACCCAGAGTTTGACCGGATCCCGTGGCTCAAGCGCTACTTGATCGACGGCGGCGAAGGCAAAGAGCCCGCGCTCTACGTGCGCATGTGGGCCGAGATCCGCCAGCGTGAACGGTTCGCGCCCTCGTTCTCGCTGCTGCGTCGGTACTGGGTCAGCGCCGCCACCCTCGATGGTTTGTTTGTCGCGTTTTGTACCTGGGGGGTGTTGTTGGCGCTGAAGGATCACACCGTGCACGGGTGGTTTCCGTGCGCGGCGACGCTGTGCGGGGCGGTCTTTTGTCTGCGCGAGGCTCAGCGCTATGGGGTGTTTCAGCGTGAGGAACTGGTCGCTACGTTGCTGCATGTGTACGACCTGCCGGACCAGGAGTTGGCGGTGATGATGAACGGCGGGGCTGCGACGGCGCCGGCGCCTGCTGGTGGTGCGACTGCTGGTGCGGCTGGGCAGACGGGGTTGCTGGCTGCGACGACGGAGGCGGTGCGGGTGGATGAGGCGAACGTCGTGAGCGTGGAAGGTGGGGAGCTGGGGGCTGCGTTGCCCGAGGCGTCCGAGCTCGAGCGGGGGTAGTGGTCGCTCTTGCTGGTGTTCGGGGCGGAGGCGGGGGCGGTGAGCTCCGGCTGCCTCCGAACGGAATGGCGAGCCGACCAGTGTTGTGAAAATAAAAACGACCTTGCACAACACCTCAAACCGCGATACACCGGCGGAGGTCCCACCAGGAGCTTCGCCATGGCCTACGTCCGCAACCACGGTAACCAGATCGCCATCGTTCACGGCGAGCGCGATCCCGAGACCCGCAAGGTCCAGCAGCAAGTGCTGTTCACCATTTGCTCTCGACCGGAGGCCCAGGAGGTCCTTGGTCGGGGAGCCGGCAACTGGCGCCTCGACTACATGCTCGAGCAACGCTACCCGCAGATCCGCTTCGACTGGGATCGGATCCGGGCGGGTATCGAGGAGCGCATGGACACGCTCCCGGATATCTATCCCTACCGCGCTGGCGAGGTCTTGGGTCAGTTCCGCCATGATCTGTGCGCCTTCACTCGACAGCTCGGTCACGCCGACCCGCAGTGCATGTACTCGGCCTCGGAGTTGCTGCGCGAGCACCGAATCGAGTTGGAGTACCTGCGCGATCTGATCGACTGGCGGCTCTCGGTCTGCGACCAAGAGCCCGACCAGTTCAACGGTGACAACGCGTTCTACTGGCGCCGCCGACTGCAGCCGAACGATGAGCCCCCCGAGGTCATCGAGATGATGGCCAAGCTCGACGCCGAGGGAGATCTGGACCGACTCGAGGCTCTCGCTAGGTTGTTCATCGACTGCTACGACAACTACGCAGAAGGCCACATCTACTTGGGCGTCGTCGCCCAGCGGCGCGGGGACGTCGAGGCGGCGGTCGAGCACTTCGAGCGGGCGATCGAGCAAGGTCGCAAGTTGTTCCCGAAGCGGCTAGCGAAGCAGCACTATTGGTCCAAGCACGAGACTCGGCCATACATGCGAGCGATGCGTAGCCTAGCGGGGGCGCTGCAGCAGCTGTCTCGGTACGACGAGGCGTTGGAGATCTGCGAGCGGATGGAGCGCGAGTGTGGCGACGTGGACGCGGCCGAGACCTTCCGCGCGGACATCTACCTGAACATGGGTCGTTGGAGTGAGGCCAGGAAGGCCGCCGAGCGCTTGGTGGAAATCTGGCCCGAGCATGCCTACGTCGCGGCCTTCGCCGCGCTCGAGCAAGGCGACCGCGACGGCGCGCTGCAATGGTTCTTGCACGGAACCCTCATGCTTCCACGGACGGGGCAGATCCTGCTGGGGCGACGAATCTCTCGACCACAGGGCTCCGACGAGGTCCGCGATCACAACCTGGGTGTCGCCGCGGTCGAAAGCCTGGCGGACTTCCTCGCCAAGCTCTCGCGCTCGTCACGGGCGTTCTTCAAGGCCATCCTCGACACGCCAACGACCCAAGCGCTGCTGACCGAGGTCGACGAGGTCGCGCAGCGTTGGGAGGAAGAGCGTCGGCGCGGTGTTCGGGACGCCTACGATCGCATGCAGGAGCTGCGCAGTGTCGCGTTTTCGCGGGAGATCGCCACCCAGGTGCGCGCAGAGATGAGGAGGTGAGTGCGCCCGTTCACGACTGAGCTGGAAGCCGGAGGTGAGCAAACACCGAGAGCTGTTTGTGGCGGCGATGTCACTCGCAAATATTCTGACTTCGAGCATGCATATGTGCCTGGTCATTTGTCCTGGTCAAATCGAGCGAGACTCGCGAGTTCTACCTGGTGCTCGATGAGACCCTCGAGATCGCCGAAGCCCTCCTCGCTATCGATGCGCCGGGCACCTTCGCTGTCCGGCTCCGCGTCCCCGCCGAGGAACTGCAACTACACCTGCGCAAGGTTGGACCGATCGAGTTTCCGATCAGCTCTGCGACCACCTCACGCATGCTCGCGCTCGCTACCCGCTCCAGGTTCGGCTGGGGCGAACACACGATCACCGACCCCGCGGTTCGTAGCGGCTGGGAGCTACGAAAGTCTCGGATCAAGATCGACGGGCGTCGCTGGAGCCCCGTGTTGCGCAAGCACCTCGTCGAGATCCGCGAGCAGCTCGGCCTCCCAGACACGGGCCGCCTGCGCGCGACCCTCGACAAGCTGACAATCTATGGGCCGGGTGAGTTCTTCGCCACTCACCAGGACACGGAGAAGGACGACGACATGATCGCCACGCTCGTCGTCGTGCTGCCCTCGAGCTTCACGGGCGGTGTGTTTCGCTGCTCGCGTGCGGACGAGCGCGTAGAGTTTCGGCGAACGAAGCGAGGCGCCGAGCAACTCGATCTGATCGCGTTTTACAGTGACTGCCAACACGAGATCCGTCCGGTCACGACCGGCCACCGCGTCGCCCTCGTCTACCGGCTCGGGTTCGAAGCCAAAAGCAGTCGAGCCCAGGAGCCAGTGGTTGGCGGGCAAGCGATCGAACAGCTCGAGCGAGCGGTCGCCGAGCACTTCGAGCTTGGCGCAGAGAAGCTCGTGGTGCTGCTCGATCACGAGTACACCCCGCGAAACCTCGGCTGGTCCCGTCTCAAGCACGGCGACCACATCCGTGCGGCGAGCTTGTGCGAGGTCGGGGCCAACCTCGAGCTCGACATCCATCTCGCGCTGGCCGACATCCATGAGGCCTGGCAGTGCTCGCCCTCGATCTCGAGCTATCGCTCGAGGTGGTCGCACTGGAATGACGATGACGATGACGATGACGATGACGACTACACCCTCGAAGAGATGCACGACTCGAGCGTCACGTTGCGACATTGGCGAAGCGCGGCGGACACACCTGCTGACTACGATGATCTCGTCGCCCGTGAAGACGAGCTGTGCTTCACGACCGCCAACGACACCTTCGATCCGGTTGCGACGGACTATCAGGGGTACATGGGCAACTACGGCGACACCCTCGACCGTTGGTACCACCGCGCGGCGATCGTGATGTGGCCGAAGGCCAACGCATTTCTCGTCGAGGCCCGACTCGATCCGCGCGCGGCGATCCGCCAGCTGATCGCACGGCAACACAAGGGCGAATCAGACCCGAGGCTCCAGGCCTTGATCGTCATCTGGCCCAATTGCGTCGAGGCCGAGCCAAGCGAGGCCCTGGTCACCGATGTCTTTCGCCTCGCAGCGCTGATCGACGATCCCGACCTCGCCGCGGCCTTCCTTGTACCAGTGAAACCCGAGTCGATGAGCGCTGGCGTCATCCCGCCGCTGCTGCAGGCCACGCGACGCCACGGTCCTGCCTGGTGCGAGGCCCTGTTGAACGAGTGGCACACGAACGCATCCGGGCGAAGCTCGGGTCGGTGGCGCGCGAGCTACCCCCACGCCTGGCTCGGCAACTTGGTCGACGCTGACAAACAGCTCGGGCCGAGGCTCGCGGCCGTCATTGTCGCCAAGCAATGGGACGAGGCGCAGGCGGTGCGAGCGACGCCAGCCCACGCCCGTTCGCCCTACGCAACGGGCCGGACCCCTTTCGAGCTCACGTCACTCGTGGACTTGCTGAGCGCGAGCGTACTCGCCGGAGCGAGGAAAGTTCACGACTCGATCGTCGCGCAGCTGACCTCGAAGGACTCGAGCCTGTCGGCGCTCGAGCTCGCGTCGGTGACCTTGCGTGTGCATGAGCGGCTCGGCGCCAAGCGCTGGCGAGACTGGGGTACCGCTCGACTCGCAGTCCACGCGAAGCGCTCGCTCTCGGCCGCGCTCGCCAAGCCAGCCCGCGAGCGTGGGGACTGGCGGATCATCGTCCCACGGCGCTGCAACTGCAGCGATTGCGCGACCTTGTACGAGTTCCTCGAGTCGAACGAGATCGGCACGATCTGCCCGCTAGCCAAGGCCCGGCGTCAACACCTGCACCAGGTCATCGATGGCGACGGCGTGCCCGTCAATCACGTGACCGAGCGACGCGGCAGTCCCTATCGGCTGGTGCTGACCAAACGGGTGCAGTTGTTCTCGCTGGACGCGGAGGGCCGAGTCCGGCAAGCGGACGTGCTGCGGCGACTTGCGGAGCTGGATTGAGCGTCGCCGAGCTTGGGGCTCGCGCGGAGTACTGCCAGTTATCCCCTGCTGGCGTGCTTCCGGCGGTCAGAGGCGCCACTCGTCGAAGACGGGCAGGGGTGGCATGTCAACGCGGAGTTGGTCTGCGTAGTTCAAGAGCATCGCGGCTGTCCGCGCCAAACTCGCCGCTTCGCTCGCGATCTACGTGACCCGGTACAATCGCTACGATCTCGGGCGGACAGGTGTTGAGGAGTTGGTTGAGTTCCGCCGTGGGCACGCTGGGGAGACATGCGCGAGTTCCCCGCACACGAGACTGCGCGAACTCGATCAGGGTTTGCACGGAAGCCTTAGGCACAGCTACGATCGTCCTTTCCAAACATGGTTTACAGGCGCCACTCGTCGAGGATGGACAGCGGTGGCATCGCGCTGCGGATCTGGGCATGAGGGCGACGTCAGTGCCAGAGTTGTACCGGGTCACGTAGATCGCGAGCGAAGCGGCGAGTTTGTCTCGCACTGGCCGCGAGCATTGGCGAGCGACGTGAGAGCTCTCTC
>NZ_JMCC02000042.1 GCF_000737335.2 Enhygromyxa salina
AGGGAGCTAGCGAATCTCGAGAATGACACCATGCGTCAGCGTGACACGCGCGATGCCCGCATGTCAAGCGGAGCTGGAGTGGAGACGAGCGCGACGCGGCGGGCCATACCCGCCAGCGCCAACGGCCGATCATCGACTTGCTGGGCTGGTGTCCCCCCAAGTAGAAGAGGCGTCAGCGATCACGTCCACGCCGAAAATGTTGCGCCAGCTTGCGGCGGAGCCAGTTGAGCATGCGCCCGCGTGTGTGCTGCTCCGAAAGCCGGCATCGATCACGACCAACCGACGGAGGCCCTCGTCGTGTGCAGTCTCAGATCCACACCCTTTCCTGGTTCAACTCGAATGGGGTGCCCACCGCCGCGGGGTGTTCCGCCGTTCAATTTGGATGGGGTGCCGACCGCCGCGGGGTGTTCCGCCGTTGAGTTCGAATGGGGTGCCCACTACCGCGGGGTCTTCCGCCGTTGTGTGCGAATGGGGTGCCCACTGCTGCGGGGGCTTCCGCCGTTCAATTTGAATGGGGTCCGCACTGCCGCGGGGTGTTCCGCCGTTCAATTTGAATGGGGTGCCCACTGCCGCGGGGTGTTCCGCGGTTCAATTCGAATGGGGTGCCCACCGCCGCGGGGTGTTCCGCCGTTCAATTTGAATGGGGTGCGCACCGCCGCGGGGTCTTCCGCGGTTCAATTCGAATGGGGTGCCCACCGCCGCGGGGTCTTCCGGCGTTCAATTCGAATGGGCTGCCCACCGCCGCTGGGAGTTCCGAGCTTCGATCTTCTGGGCCCGCCGCGGACACCAGCTCGCCGGTGGTTGCAGGCAGCCGTCGCCGGTACAGCGAGAGGCTACGACGGCCGACCCACCGCCGTGGTGCGCCCGTCCGATGCGAACGTAGCGTCTCCGCTGGCCGATCTGCGACCTGGAGGGGGCTTCGTTCGCGGATGTCGCGCCACCCGGAGGACAGACGACGACTACGATCGCGGACTTTCCGCCGCCCTCGGGACAGCCGCAAGCTACATCGTCGCATGTCGAAGGGGCCGACCCGACGGCCCGTACATACGTTCGCGGACTTCCCGCCGACCCAAGAGCACCCGCGAGCTACGTCGTCGTAGGTTGCGGGTGCCTCCCGGGCAGCCGGCGCGTACCCCCGCGTACTTCCTGCCGAGGTCGGGGCAGCCGGGGCCTACCCTCGCGTATCGGGGTCGCCGGCCATGGGCGTTACTCCGGACCGCCAGAACGTGCAGGGACCCCAGTCACCCCGCAGCAGCGCAGCCGCCGTGCGCCATCCGCCATCCGCCGCAACGACGAGTTCGTGCCTTTTCCTGGGACCGCAGCGCCCAATCCATCGGGAGGTTCGCGGCAGCAGGGTTCCAAGACCCACGGCCTATGTGGGCCCGGCCTCGAGCAGCAATTGCTTGGCGCCCGCCAAAATCCTGGACTGCTCGGCATACATGTCCCAGCCCCACGTGCGCACCGGGAAGGGATCATTGTCATGCCCGCAATCGGGGCACTTGCGGAGCGCAGGGTCTTCGTTGAATTCCCGCAGCAGCTCAGGCAGGGCCGCCGCAGACATGAACGGATGGTCGAGCTCGGTCGCCTCGGGCGGCGACGCGCCGTCGAACTCGCCCTTGAAGATCTGCGTGCGGCACTTGGCGCAGATCATCGAGAACGCCTCGGGCTGAGGGCCCTCGTCGAGCTGGCGCTGCGTGACCGTGAACAACACGAAGCTGCCCGGCGCGGTCTGATCTTTGAGGAAGCCGTTGACCCCGTGGACGCGACCGCCGTTGTAGAGCTGGCCGGTCTTCAGCGTCGCGCCCTCGGCCACGAACGCGATGATGATCTCGTCAACGCTATTGTGGTGGTAGAACTGCCCGTAGTCCTTGCCGGTCTCGCCGATGAACAGCGCGCCGGTTGGCACGATCGCGCCAGGGTGCAGGTACGGAAACAGCGGCGCCAGCGTGGTGTTGGCCTGCTGCATGTGGTTGAGCAGGTTGGCGTGCAGCGGCGGCCGGTCGGCGCGCGGTGGCGGGATGACGAGCTCGCGGGGTTGGGTGGGCTTGGCTTCGTTGTCCATGGAACGCGTCTCCAACCCTCGATCGGATTGCTCTGCTCGTCATTATCGGGACTTTGGGACCGCCAGGTCAACGACAGAACGCAAAGCGGCCCAGGGAGCGGGGCCCGCCGCCTCCGCTGCTCAAGTACTCGAAATCACTCAGGTTTGGATCTCAGCTCCGCTCGGTGTCCAGAATATCTCCAGAAATTTTTGGTGTCTTGTGTTCGGGACGCTGCTCTTCGAGCTCACCCGAGGTGGGCGCCCGCTGCTCGAGGGCACAGCAGCGATGCGAGCGCGCATACAAGTACCGACCAGGCCACCGCCTTCACCGCCACGTTCGAGGTGATGACCGGAAGCGGCACAACGGTCTTGCGAACAGGCGCACGAGTTGCGCACGACCGCCACCCTTGCATGGTCCACTACGGACTTCACAATAGGTCCATGTTCACTCCAGCACTCACCGTCCTGCTATTTGTAGGCCAGCCCGTCGAGGTAGGCCTGCCTCCATCCAATCCCTTTGTGATCGACCATGTCGAGGTCGAGGTCGACGGCGAAGGCGCCGAGGTCATTGCCTTTGACGAGGGCGGCAACGTGATCGCATCCCTCGCTACATTGAATAGTGCCGAGGGCGTTACCTTCGTGGGTGACTTTGATGACGGCTTCGTCGTCGTTACCCAATACACTTCTGGCGAAGTTGTCGTTGACACCAACCTGTCGCTGCCAGACATCGAGGAGCGCCTCGGAGCCCTCGACGAGGAGCTCAGTGACGCAGGGTGGTCGCCCGGACCCCAATGTGCAGTTGCACAGAGGCATACGATGTCCCTGTTACGTGCCCCTAGATCGACACCTCGACCGCCTTTTGGGAAGTTCCGCGCTGCGAGAGGCCATCGGCAAGGAGAGTTCAATGTCCATTCAAGAGTCAACCTGGAGGCGATTGACGATCGCCGCGATCCTGCTGTTGGGCGCCGCAAATACATACGAACTTGCCGTGATGGGGCACTACACGCAGTCCGTTCTATTTGGCGCGCTGTTCCCAATCTTGGCCTTGGTCGATTACCAGCGTCACCGCGATGTTCCCGCGAAGAATCAGGACCGGCAGCTGATGACGCTGATGATCGCGTTGGTCGGATACGGGACCTTGCTGGCGACCCACTCTTGACGGCCCGACGACACACTCCTTCCTCGCTTCGCGCCAGGGACGCCAGGCCCGGCGCCTCAAACCATCAAATTCACTGCGGCAGGCCGGCATACTGCGAGCGCCGACCGACAACGGCAGGAGCGGCCCCAGATTCAAACTGATTGGCGCTCTAGGCCCGAATCAAGCGCTGCGCGCTCGACTCGGGCCTACTATGTCTTCAAGGGGGCTTTCGAAAGCCCCTCGCTTCGGCGGCGGAGCCCCCTTCGCTCACCCCAAACGCTCGCCTGTCGGCTCGTACTAGCCCCAAATCATTCACCTTTTCCAATTCAGCGCTTGATTTGGGTCTAGGAGCCCGTCAGCCACGCGGCAGGCTGCGCTTGCTGACCACGGCGGGCAGCGCAGCCGCGAGCGTCCGATAGATCCGCAGCACGCCAAAGTCGACCTCGAGGCCAACGAGGATCTGCGCGACCTTCGGCGACACCCCCGAGACCACGCACTCACAACCGAGCAACCCGACGGCTCGGACCATCTTCGCAAGGTGATAGGCCGTCGTGGCGTCGACATCTTGGACGCTGGTCAGATCGAGGATGACGACGCGGGACTTGGATGTCGCTACCCGCTCGAGCAAGGCCTCGGTCACCCGCTCCGACCGCACCTCGTTGAGCAGGCCGATCAGCGTGACCGCGAGCACCCCGTCCCAGACCTGCAAGATCGGCGCGCCGAGGTCGTCGATGACCGCGAGCTGCTGCCGGATCAACTCCTCGGTACGGATGCTCTCGGTGATGTCCATGATGTAGCCGTAGAAGTGACTCGCCGCGCCGGCGTCGTCACGCAGCACCACGGTGTAGTCGCGAACCCACAGGACCTCGCCATCTTGGCGACGGATCCGGTACGGGAGGTGCTCGAACCACTCGGCGCTCACGCTGTTGTCGGCGACCTCTTGCCCAACGCGGCCAACATCCTCGGCGAGGATCAAGCTGGCGTAGGGCAAGCGCCCCGAGGCAAACTCTTCCACCGGGTAGCCCGTCAGCGCCTCGACGTTGGGCGAGACAAACTCGACGGGCCACCCCTCGGTGTTGCGCCAGCGAAACATCACGACGGGGCCCCGCGCGAACAGAGCGGTGTCGGCTGGGCCACCGGATCCCGGGCGGACCTGGTTGCGCGCGGCGTTGCCGGCGAGCCGGTTCAGACCCGCCGCGATCTTGGCGAGCTGGTCGTCGCTGGCGACCACCAGCGCTTCGACGGCCTGGCCCTGGGCGAGCCCGTCAATGAACGACGCGATCTGGTCCAACGTCTCGTCAGCCATGAGTGTGCACCGTATCCGATTCGTTGCTGCGTGAACCCCGGCAATTGCGTAGAGTCTGGAGTCGCGGCAGTACAGCGTTACAGCCGACCTGTTCACCGCGTGTCGACCACTCGTTCCTGCACTGCTACGAGTCGTGAGTGTCATCCCGTGAGTGTGCCCGCGCGTGTGCATCCAACCGGAAATGCGGACACCGGGTGAGGTCGTTGGCTCGACTGCGCCAATAACCAGCTCCGGGTACTGACGCGCAGCCTGTAGCCGCTACGGCCACGGTTGCGGTCCGGCATGACCCATCCAGCGCGCGACTCCTCGCTGCGGCTAACCGTGCACTTTCTTCCGCTTCCATCCACTCGTGCTCGATGGTGTGTACATCAAAGTGGACGTTCAGCCGCAGCGAGGAGTCGCCCTCGTCGTGTTGCATTGCGTCGCGCCGCCTCGCTTGGCCTCTTCGCCGAGGGCTTGCGCCCTCGACGAAAATTCCGGTGCGATGCGACACGATGCATTGCACCCCGGGCTGCTGGCTCAGCTGACGCCGCTCAGCAGCCGCCGACGTTGTTGTCGGACGGCTTGCGCCACGAGCAGTTGTTGAGGCACGCGTCGGTCTCGTCGGCGTTGCCGTCGTCGCACTGCTCCTCGGGGTCATCGACAACGCCGTTTCCGCAGTTGGGGTTGTGCGCGCAGCACAGCGCTTGGACATGCTGCTCGTTGCAGCCATAGCCGGTCGCGCAGGACTCGCGCGAGCTGCCGTAGCCGCAGTTGAGCGCGAGGTCCGTCTCCAGGGTGCCCGGGTTTCCGTACGGCCCCACGGTGTAGTGACCTGCGCCGCTGCCCGAGCGGCAGAAGATCTCGCCAACGACGATGGTCTGGTTGCTCACCGCGTAGTTCCAGTTGGCGTTGCGGTTGTGGTGCTGCAAGGGCGAGCACAGCTCCCAGCCGACCGGACACAGCGTCTCCATGTCCTGCTCGCAGGTCGCGTTGTTCGGGTCGTCGCACACGACAGCGTCGCCGCCCGGGCTGAGCGAGAGCTGAGCGGCGCCGTTTTGACAGGTCGCGTCGAGCGTCTCTTCTTGGCACATCGAGTCGCAGCCGTCGTCGTCTTCGTTGTTGCCGTCGTCGCACTCCTCGACGCCCTCTTGCACGAAGCCGTCGCCACACGTCGCGCTGATGCACGCGCCCACGCACTCGTCGGTGTCGACCATGTTGCCGTCGTCACACTCTTCGTTGCCCTCCCACACGAAGCTGTCGCCGCAGGTCGCGGCCTCGCACGCGCTCGTGCAGTCGTCGGTGTCGATGTCGTTGCCGTCGTCGCACACCTCGTTGCCTTCCCACACGAAGCTGTCGCCGCAGGCCGCGTTCAGGCACATGGAGGTGCAGTCGTCGGTGTCGATGTCGTTGCCGTCGTCGCAGACTTCCATGCCCTGCAGCACGCCGTCGCCGCACGACTCGAGCATGCACCCGGCGTTGCAGCCGTCGCCATCCTCGTTGTTGCCGTCGTCGCAACCCTCGACGCCCTCGTTGAGGAAGCCGTCGCCGCAGACGTTGTTGACGCAGGCGGAGGTGCAGGCGTCGTTGTCGTTCGGGTTGCCGTCGTCGCACTCCTCGTCGCCGCCGACGACACCATCGCCACACACGCCGTCGCCGTCGCCATCGCCATCGCCGTCACCATCGCCGTCGCCGTCGCCGTCGCCGTCACCATCGCCGGGATCGCCGTCGCCGTCGCCGTCACCATCGCCGTCGCCATCGCCATCACCATCGCCGTCACCGTCACCGGTCGAGGTCTCGGTGGTGGTGGTGCCTTCCGTGCTCGGGGCGTCGTCGGTGCAGGCAACCGCGAACGCGAACGCGAATCCAAGCGCAGGTAGTTTGAGTGCGTGTCGTTTCATGCGTCCATGATCCCGCAATCGATCGTTTCGTCACAGATCAATGACTGCGCGCGAGCGCGCTCCGACCAGCAGGATTATGATGTTGAGCGGGGTTCGATTTGGTGTCGAGGGGCACGCGACGCGGTGGACGTGAACAGCCGTCATTCGTTGTGCTGGTGGCACAAATCCAAGGCGTCACGCGAGCCCGTGCGCTTGACCAGCGCTCAGACGCCCAACCCCTTGGTCAGCGCGCCCTGGGCTCGTAGCTGCTTTTGCTCGCTGTAGCGGGTGCTCAATGTTGGCACACGATCACGGATGAGCAGCGTCACGCGAAACAACTCCTCGAGCACGTCGACCACGCGATCCCGGAATGACGACGGCTTCATCCGACCGTCGTCGTCAAACTCTTGCCACGCCTTGGCGACGGAGCTTTGGTTGGGGATCGTGAACATCCGCATCCAGCGGCCAAGGATGCGCAGTTGGTTGACGGCGTTGAACGACTGCGAGCCGCCGCAGACCTGCATGACGGCGAGCGCCCGACCTTGTGAGGGACGCACCGCGCCATCTTCGAGGGGGATCCAGTCGATCTGATTCTTGAACGCCGCGGCGACGCTGCCGTGTTGTTCGGGCGAGATCCACACGTGGGCCTCGGACCACAGCGAGAGCGCGCGCAGCCGCACGACCTCGGGGTGATCGTTGGAGCTGCGGTCGAACACGGGCAGGCCGTGGGGATCGAAGATCCGGACCTCTGCACCAAACGCCGTCAGCACCCGCTCGCACTCGAGCGCGAGCTTGCGACTGAAGCTGACGTCGCGCAGGGAGCCGTAGAGGATCAACACCCGCGGTGGGTGGGTCGACACAGGCCGCTCGAGCTGCTCGAGCACCGATTGGACGCTGTGTTGGGGGAGGTCTTGCTCGATCGTGTCCGCGGTCACGGGCCGGAAGCTAGCGAACAATGCAGCGTCCGTCTCGTGCCAGTATGGTCACGGCCAGCGGGCCAGCGCGACCCGCTGGGTGCCCGGATCCAGGCGCAGCGCGAAGCTGTCCTTGGCGCCGACGGCCTTGACGGTCATGCGCGCGCGGACAGTGTCCTCGCTGCGGCGATCGGGGCGGGTGACCTCGATGAACACGGTGCCGGTGACCTTGCGCATCGTCAGGATCTGCACGATCTCGTCGCCCTCGCGTTGCTCGCGGATCAGCACGCCCTGCGGTCGCAAGCCCGAGAGTCGCTGACCGCGGCGATCCACGAACGCGATCTCGAGTCGCTCACCTGCGCGCGCTGGCCAGCGCAGCTCCGCGCGAAGCTCGGGGTTGCCGTGCAGGCCCTGCTTGGCTGGGCGAACACCTTCGCTGATCGTGCGCGCGGCCTGGTCGAGGGTCTTGATGCCCTTGCTGTCGAGCACGCGCTGGCGGGCGTTGCTCAGCGCGAGGCGGGCGTCGTCTTGCCGGCCGGACTCGACCAGGCACTCGACCAGCGCCGCGGCGTGCTGACCGTCGCTGGGATCGATGCTGACCAGCGCGCGACGGTGCGAGCAAGCGCGCTCGAGGTCACCCGTGAAGGTCAGCGCGTCGGCCATTCGTGCGTGGAGCTTGGTCGAGAAGGGATCGACCTCGATCGCGCTGGCGTACGCGCGCCCGGCCAGGGGATCACCCGCTGCGGCCAGCATGTCGGCGTGGGCCAGCAGCGCGGGGGCATGGTCGGGATCGGCGACAGCCCACGCGGCGGCGAAGGCCAGCGCGTTGGGATCGCCGTCGCGCGCGGCCTCGCGAACCAGCTTGCGGTGGGCTTGGCGATCCGCGGGGTTGCGATCGCGGGCGGCCTGCAGCTCGACGATCCGAGCGCGCTCGCTTGCGCTTGGGCCCGAAGCGGCCCGCACTTGCATGCTGGGACGCCAGTGGCGTCCGCGGTCGCGCGGGGCGTCTTGCCATTCACCGCCACCGCCGCCGCCGCTGCCGCTCCAACCGCCGTTGAAGGGGTCCTCGTCCGCCGCGATCTTGTTGGCGGGCGAGGGCGCCGGCTTGGGCTTGGAGGACTTCTTGGGCGACGGCTCGGGGGCGAACCCGCCGGCTGCCCGGCCGCTGCCGCCGTCCCCAAAGTCGCCGCCGCCGATCGACCCTTCGAACTCCTCCGCTTCGTCTTCGTCTTCGTCGTCCTCGGCGAACGCGGATGGCTCGCGAGACCTGCGTTCGGCGGGGGCCGAGGGCGCGAGCGGATCGAACTCGTCTTTGCTTGGCTGCCCGCCGGAGGAGTTCGATTTCGACGCCTCCTTTTCCGCGGCCTCGCTCGTCGTCGCGTCGGCGATCGTGTTGGGCGCTGCGCCGCTCGGGACCGCGGTCGCGGCCGCCGAGTCGATCACACCGTCCCAGCCGTGCTTGGCTTCGGCCTGGCGGGCGACGTTGAACTCCCGATACATGCGGTCGTTCTCGAGCACGAGCAGGGCGGTGAAGCGCGACAGCACGTTGAACTCGCGCGAGAGCTCGACGATGCGATCGCGGGCGTCCGCGCCCTCGGTCTGGGTCAGGTGGGTGATCTCTTGCTGGGCCCACGTCCGCGGCAGGTGGGCGTGAATACCCGACGCGCCGCTCTTGGAGTACTCGGCGTCGAGCATGACCTGGAAGCGCTCGTCGACCACGCCAGCTGGCCCGCGACCGTGCAGGCGGACGTCGCCACGCAGCTGCGAGGCCGCGCCGTCGGCGAGCTTGCCGAACACCGTGAGCGAGTCGCCCGGCCGCAGCGCGGGGATCGAGCGGGGGTACACATCGGTCAGCCCGCTGGGCAGATCCAGCGCGAGGTCGCGGGCAACGGGCACCTGCGCGCGCAGCCGCAGCTCGCGGGCCAGCGCGTCGAGATCGTCGCGGGCGTCGGCCTGCAGCAGGTCGCCGCCGCTCTGCCGGACCAGGCTGTCGAGCACCAGCAAGTCGGAGCGGGCGCCCAAGGCCACTGCCTGGATCCGCAGGGAGCCCAGCTGCTCGCGGGCGAGCTCGCCGAGCTCGTCGGGGGTCAGCGCGCCGGAGGTTGGGGTCCCGTCGCCAAAGTACACGACCACGCGCTCGACCTCGCCGGCCTCGCCTGTCAGGGCATCGTCGGCGCGCTCGAGCATGTTGCCAAGGTCGCTCGCGCCGGCCAGCGACTGCGCGTCCAAGAAGCGATCGAGCGCGGCCTCGGATCCGCGGGCCCGCTGCAGCTCACCGCCCAGTTGATCGCAGGCGCTGTCGCACGCCAGGACCGTGAACCGGTCGTCAGGCTCGAGGGTCGAGATCATCGCCTTGGTCATGCCCTTGGCCGCGGCCCACAGCTCGGGGGTGGTGCCATGGCTGCGGTCGAGCACGAACGCGTAGTGGACGGGGCGGGGATCCGCGGCGAGCTCGAGCTTGGGCTCGAGGGTGAGCATGAAGTAGCCCTGGCCGTCGCGGTCGCGGTGGGTGGCGGCCTGGACTCGCTGTTGCTCGGCTGGCAGCGGAATGTCGACGCCCAGCTCGTGGGTGGGCAGGTACTCGCGCTCGCGCATGGACAGGCGCAGGCCGCCGCCGCGCGCTTGGGTGCGGGCGAGCTCGGCCATCGGCGTGGCGACTTGGGCCAGAGACTCCGCGTCGAGGCTGGTCCCGTCGATCTCGACGTCAAACTCGAAGTCACCGATCTCGGTCGCCGTGGCCCCGGAGCCGCCCATGGGGTAGCGGTAGCGAAGGGCGTCGCCAACGGCGGGGAGCACCTGCGTGTAGGCGATCTTGATCCGCCGCTCACCCTTGCCTGGGATCGGGAAGATGTTGAGCTTGAACACCCCGCCGGCCTCCCACTGCAAGAGCGCCGGATCGCGGGGCACGGTCGCGTCGACGATCTGCCGGAAGATCTGCCGCGCGCGCTGCTTCTCGAGCATCTCGCCGCGCATCCAGGTGTCGCCGACCAGCAGCTGAAGATCCGAGATCGAGGCGTCGGCCGGCAGCGGGAATTGATAGATGCCCTCCAGGGTCTGGCTCGAGTCGTTGTGGAACGCCTGCTCGATCTCGGTGCGCGCGATCCGGCCCGAGATCGAGACGCTGACCCGCTGCTCGGTCAGACGAAGCGACTGTCGCTCCACGCTCGAGCCAGCCCGCCGCGCGACCAAGCTGCCGACCCCGCGCGGGACATCGCTGGCGAGCTGGGCGCTCTGCTCGAAGGCCGAAGCCCACGCAGCCTGTTGGAGGGGGGCCAAGCTCAGGGTGGGCTCGACCGCCGCGGCGAGGATCTGCGGATCGGGCGGGGTCTGTGGCCGGGTGCTGGGGGTGGTCGGCGTCGAGATGCTCGCGCCCGGGCTCAGCGGGATCTCGCGCCCATCCGTGAACAGCAGCGCCCGACCCTGGATGACCCCAAAGTGGCGGGTCTCGTCGGTCGCGTGGAGCTCGGCCTCTCCACGCTCGACCACCAAGCGATCGTTCGCCGCCCGAACCTCGATCGGTCCTTTGTCATCGGCGAGGACCACCAACCGACCTTGGGTCAGCTCGACGTTGGCGCTGCCGTCTTTGGCGAACCCGAGCCGGCTGTCCTCGTCGAGGCGCAGGCGCTGGCCGCTGCTGAGCTCGAGCTCGACCCGGGTCCCGCGAGGCAACGTGATCCATTGGCCAGCGTGGATCGTCGCGCCCTCACCCATGAACGCGCCTTCGGGCAGATCCGGCGACTGCACCCCCCGCAGCCCGTGGATCTTGGCGACGGTGGCCACCGCCACGTCGCGGGTCGCCGCTTGCTCGGCGCTCCAATTGGCTTCGCCCTCGGCTGCGGCCTGATCGGGGGCGGGTTGGTGACAGGCCCCGATCAAGGGCAGCGCGAGGGCGAACAGCGGCAGAGACAGGTGGGTAGCGCGCACGCGCGGGCAAACGCAGCCGCTCGAAGCGGCCTTTCAGGCCCGGTCTAGAAGTCCCCGAACAGCTCGGAGATGCGCACGTCGAGCGAGTTGGCGATCTTGAACAGCGACGAGACCGAGGCCGACGACTCCGCCCGCTCGATCTGGCTGAGCAGCGAGACCGACAGCCCGGCGCGCTTGTGCATCTGCTTGAGTGTGAGCTGCTTCTTGCGCCGCTCTTCACGGATCCGCGCCCCGATCGTGATGTGCAGCTCGTCTTCGCGGCGGACCACGATGCCCTTCTTGCGGGCGACCCGGGCGATGGTCTCGCGCATGTCTTCGCCCGAGAAGGGCTTTTGCATGTACGCCGAGACATCGAGGTTGATCGCATCGGTCGCGGACTCGAGGCTCGGGTACGCGGTCAGGATGATCGCCGCGATGTCCTTGTCGACCTTGCGGATCTTCTCGAGCAGCTCGAGCCCGTTGATGCCGGGCATCTTCAGGTCGAGGATCAAGATGTGGAAGGTCTCTTGGGTCTTGAGCTTCTCGAGCCCCGCCTGAGGATCGTTGATCGCCACGACCTCGCAGCCGTCAGGGGTCAAGAGCTCCTGCAAGTACTCGCAGACCTTGACGTCATCGTCGATGATGAGGACGCGGAGTCGGGACACATCTGCATGATGAAGCTTTCTTTAGACCCCCACAAGCATCATGGACTTCGCCACGCACGGCCCCTGCGCGACCGGTGCCTCACCGCACTCGCTCGATGCCTGGCCAATTTGTGCGCCGCCGCATGATCTCTCCCCAAAACGGTGCTCGAAGGCTCCGCTCGCCGAGTCCCGCACGCTCCGCTGCGCCAGAGACGACCCAAGATCGAGGCGCGGTCTCGCCCCAGGCGCCCGCGGCACCCGAAGCCACGCGGCCGGTATGTGGGCGCAGCGAGTGACCGCGAAGTGCGAAGGGGTCTGTGGGGGTCTAAACCCGCAGAAGCCCCCTTGGAGGGGGCCACACATGCCGCCGCGAACAGCCAGCCCATTGGGAGCGAGCGAAGCGAGTGACCGCGAAGTGCGAAGGGGTCTGTGGGGGTCTAAACCCGCAGAAGCCCCCTTGGAGGGGGCCACACATGCCGCCGCGAACAGCCAGCCCATTGGGAGCGAGCGAAGCGAGTGACCGCGAAGTGCGAAGGCGGCCGGGGGGGTCTAAATCAAAAATCGCCGAAGAGTTCGACGATGCGGACGTCGAGCGCGTTGGCGATCTTGTACAGCGAAGACACCGAAGCCGACGACTCCGCCCGCTCGATCTGGCTGAGCAGCGACACCGAGAGGTTCGTCCGCCGCCCCATCTGCTTGAGGGTCAGCTCTCGCTTCTTGCGGACCTCGCGGATCCGGGCGCCGATCGTGATGTGCAGCTCGTCCTCACGGCGGACGACGATGCCCTTCTTGCGGGCGACCCGAGCGATCGTCTCGCGCATCTCGTCGCCCGAGAAGGGCTTTTGCATGTACGCCGAGACATCCAGGTTGATCGCGTCGGTCGCCGACTCGAGGCTGGGATACGCGGTCAAGATGATCGCGGCGATGTCCTTGTTGAACTTGCGGATCTGCTCGAGCAGCTCGATGCCTTCGACGCCGGGCATCTTTAGATCGAGGATCAAGATGTGGAAGGTCTCTTGCGCCTTCAGACGCTCGAAGCCAGCGTGCGGGTCCGTCTCTGACACCACCTCGCAGCCATCGGCGGTCAGCAGCTCACGCAAGAACTCGCAGACGTTGGCATCGTCGTCGATCGTGAGGACGCGTAGCCGTGACACGTTCGCAGCATGCCAGGTTTTGGATCTGCGTGCAGGTCAATGCGCCGCTGACGGCGACCTCGCGGCGCGATCCAGAACATAAAAAAATGGGGGCCCGCCTGGCGAGCCCCCTTTGTTGTCGGGGCGAGAGGATTCGAACCTCCGACCTTTCGGTCCCGAACCGAACGCGCTACCAGGCTGCGCTACGCCCCGGAATGGAGCGGGTAGGTAGCATCGCCCCGAACCGTTGTCAAAGGGCCTGCGCGGGTATTTGCAGGCCGCTCGGCGGGTTGTGTTGGCAGCGCAGGATCGAGGGCGCGGCGATCCCGGAGGCTGGGGTTTCAGGTCGAGCTGGGACCCGGCCAGCTCAGAACGCGATGCCCAGCCGGTAGTCACCGACGCAGAACTCGTCGTGGGTCGTGAGCTCGACGGGCTTGTGAATGGGCTGATCGTTGAGCTGCACGCTGCCGTCGCCGGTGATCGGCCGCAGCTGCGGGCGGTTGGGGATCCCGCTCCACTCGACGACGGCGTGCACGCGCAGCACGCTGTCGTGGCGCAGCTTGATCTCGCAGCGCTCGCCGCTGCCGATCCGGTACGAGCCGGGCAAGAACACCCGGTCGACGGGCCGGGACTCACCGGGGTGGAGGATCCGCAGGTTGGCCGCGACCGAGACCGACATGTCGCGATGCAGCACGTGGCCCAGGATGTTGGCGAGCGCGCTGGCGTCGGGTGGACGCGCGGCGGGATCTTTGTCGAGCGAGCGCATGATCCCGCGGACCAACGGGCCGGGCAGGTCGGCGCAGCCCGGCTGCTGTTCGAGCGGGACGATCGGCGACTCCGAGTGACACTTGAGCCACATCAAGGGCTGCTTGCTGAACTCCGCCTTGATCTGCCCGAGCGATCGCTCGCGGTGAAACGGCGAGCAGCCGCTGAGCAGCTCGTAGAGGATCATGCCGATGCTGTAGACGTCGCTGGCGGGCGACAGCTCGCGGGTCTTGAGCTGCTCGGGCTGGCTGTAGTGCGGGGTGCCCACGACCATGTGGGCCTTGGTCGCGTTGACACCGACGACCGGCGAGCCATCCCACGAGCGCGCGAGCCCAAAGTCGAGCAGGCGGATGTGGCCCGAAGTCTCCACGAAGATGTTCTCGGGCTTGACGTCGCGGTGGACGATGCCCTTGGCGTGGGCTTCGGCGAGACCCAGGCAGACTTGGTGCACGAGGCTGACGGCCTGCGGCGGCGGGAGCGGTGACGCGAAGTCGTGCCACTCGTCGAGCGGCTGGCCCTCCAGGAAGTCCATCAACATGTAGATGTGGCCGTCGGGGCGCAGGCCACAGTCGAAGCTCTTGACCACGTGCGGGTTGCTCAGCGATCGCAAGATGGTGATCTCACGCAACGCACGCTGAGCTTGGTCGCCGGCGGTGACCGGCTCCTTGGTCAGCTTGAGCGCCATGGGCTGTTCGTAGCCCGGCACGATGACCTTGTAGACGCACGCAAACGCGCCCTTGCCGAGCACGCTCAGGATCTGGATGTTTCCGGCGTAGACGTCGCCGGGCTGCAGCTCGAGCGGCATCGTGGTACAGCGCTCGCTGACCCAGGGTCAGCCGTCGGACGGTAACACGAGTCGCATGCCAAGCCCACGAGATGAGCAGATTCGCGATCCACGTCCGCTGACAGAGCTCCGGCCCGAGCGCCTCGCAACGCTGCGGGTCATCGCCACGGACGTCGACGGGACACTGACCCGCGCGGGCAAGCTTGGGTCGGATCTGCTGGAAGCGCTCGCGCAGCTGAGCGCAGCTGGGTTTCGCGTGATCCCGATCAGCGGTCGGCCGGCCGGCGAGGTCATGGGGCTGTGTCGCTACCTGCCGGGGGTGAGCTTCGGGGTGGCAGAGAACGGGCTGCTGGAGATCGAGCCCGATCACGCGCCGCGCTGGCTCGGCGAGGTACCCGATGTCGAGCGGCTGCGCGTCGTGGGTGAGCACATGAACCAGGCTCACGGCGCGGGGTTGCGCCTGACTGGGGATGCCTTTTGTCGGCTTGGGGACGTCGCGTATGAGCGCGATGGCCGCGACGAGACCGAGCTGCTCCGGCTGCGCGAGCTGGCCGAGGCCGAGGGCGTGCACCTGATCTGGTCGAACGTGCATGTACACCTGGCTGCGCAGCGACCCGACAAGGGCGCGGGGCTGCTGCGGCTGCTGAACCAGCGCGGGATCGATCCGCTGAGCGTGGTGACGGTGGGTGACGCACCGAATGACGGCGGGCTGTTCGAGGCGGATCGCTTCGGGCTGACAGTCGGGACCGCGGACGTGGTCGCGCAGCGGCGGTGGTTCTCGGCGCTGCCAGAATTCACAACGGCCGAGCGCGAGGTCGATGGGTTCCTCGCGCTCTCGGGCTGGCTGTGCGGTCGGGGGTAGGCGCAGGGGCTTGCACGCTACTTGCCGCACACCCGCGGAGGCTTCTCGCGTGGCGTTTCATCCTATAGTGCGCGCACGATGAAGATCGGCGTCCCGAAGGAGATCAAGAACCACGAGTACCGCGTCGGTATGCAGCCCGCGGGTGTCCGCGCGCTCGTCAACGCTGGCCATGAGGTCGTCGTCGAGCACCTTGCCGGTGACGGCAGCGGGTTCACGGACGAGGCCTTCGAGGGGTCCGGGGCGCGCATCGTTGCGACCGCCGCGGAAGCCTGGGGCGCCGACATGGTCGTGAAGGTGAAAGAGCCGCTGCCCGAGGAGTACGGGTATTTTCGGCCAGGGTTGATCCTCTACACCTATCTGCACCTGGCCGCGGTCCCGCGACTCACCAAAGAGTTGATGGCCAACAAGGTCCGGGGGATCGCGTACGAGACGATCACCGATGACGTGGGTGGGCTGCCGCTGCTGCGTCCGATGAGCGAGATCGCTGGGCGCATGGCGCCGCAGGTTGGGGCCTGGTCGCTCGAGCGGGCGAACGGTGGGCGTGGGTTGTTGCTTGGCGGCGTGCCGGGGACCCGGCGCGGGCGGGTGACCGTGATCGGTGGCGGCATCGTTGGAACCGCGGCGGCTCGGATCGCGATTGGGCTCGGGGCCCAGGTGACCGTGCTCGACGTGTCGCAGGCGCGGATGGGCTACCTCGAGGATGTGTTTGGCAACAACCTCGAGACCTTGTTCTCAAACCCAGAGAACATCGAGAAGAAGGTGCTGACGGCGGACCTGGTGATCGGGGCGGTGTTGGTGCCTGGGGCGGCGGCGCCAAAGCTGGTCAGCGAGGAGCTGGTCCAGGGGATGAAGCCAGGGTCGGTGATCGTGGACGTGGCGGTGGACCAGGGCGGGTGCATTGCAACCTGTCGGGCCACGACCCATCAGGAGCCAACCTATGTGGCGCATGGGGTGGTGCATTACTGCGTCGCGAACATGCCGGGGGCGGTGCCGCGGACGAGCACCTACGCGCTGACGAACGCGACCTTGGCGTACGCGCTGCAGATTGCGAACAAGGGGGTCGAGGAGGCCGTGCGTGGATCCTTGCACTTGGCTCGCGGGGTCAATACTTGGGATGGGGCTTGTACGGTGGAAGGCGTCGCTTCGGCGGTTGGGGTCGACTTCACGACCTTGGAGTCGCTGATCAACTGATTCGCTGCGCCGGGTTCGTTCGTGGTGGCTCGTCGCGCTGGCGAGGCACCGCGGGCGTATCTGCGTGCAGGAAGCTCAGTTGCGCGAGTAGCTGAACCGATAGGTCAGCGGCACCGGCAGGCGATCAGAGGTGATCTTGTGGTGGACGGTCAGCTTCTTGCGGTCCGCCGAGAGCACGTAGACAATTGTCCGGGCCCCGCCCCGGCCCTCCATGTGTTGGATCAGCTTGCCGTTCTTCCAGCGGAGCCGGACTTGCAGCTTGCCGCCTTCGATGTCGGTTGACTTGGCCGTGCCGCCGTCGATCACACAGCTCGCGTTGAAGCCGGACTCGAAGGTCGTGGTGACCTTGTCGCCAGCGACGACGATGTTGACGGTGCCCTCTACGGGGTTGGTCGCTGCCAGGCGCTTGCGCGCGAGCCCACGAATGGCGCCGTTGAGCGCGTTGACCGTGGCCTCGAGGGCGGTGTCGAAGTCGGCGCGCTGCGAGCTGCCGCCGACGTAGCGGAAGCTTCCGTGAAAGTCGGCGCTGGTGATCGGAGCTGGGCTTGCAGGCTTGGCAGGGGCTGGGCTGGGCGTTGGCGTGGGCTCGACCACGGGGGCGGGCGGGGGCGCTTGCGCTGGGTCTTCGCCGGCCGGTGTGTCGGCTGTTGGTTGCGTGTCGGCTGTCGGTTGCGCGGGCGAGCCGGGCTTTGGCGCTTCAGCGGTGCTGGAGGCCGCTGTACCGCCGGATGCGGATGCGGATGCGGATGCGGATGCGGATGCGGATGCGGGCGCGGGCGCGGGCATGGCCGGGTCCGTCGGCACGCCTTCGGTGGGCTGTGCTTCGGGCGGCGAGCCAACCTCGGCGAGCGCCAGCGCCTGGGCCCGGTCGCCGGAGTCGACGGGCTCTGCGGGGGGCGAGGCGATGGGCTCGTCACTGCCGGTCTCAATCGCGTCGACCCAAGGATCGTCGAGCGGATCGGCGACCGGCTTCTGCTCGTCCTTGCAGCTGCTGAGCAGGGTCAGCGCGACGCTCAGTACCCAGGCAGTTTGGCGCGACCGGTTGTTCGTTTTTCGGGCCATCGGCAGCTTGGCAATCTCGACGTTGGGCATGGGATGGTCAAGCTCCTTCGAACGCCATGCGGTCGCTCACAGACGCTTGGGCTCGCGGCTCGGACTGGATCAGCAGCCCCTCTGCGATCAGATCATCGAGCAGCTCGTCGGCCTCGTCCGCTTCGGCGCCCAGCTCGATCGCCGCCGCGACCAGCTCGGCCCGCGGACGCGGTGGATCTGCGGCGATCAACAACCCCACCAACGCCGCGGACGCGGTCCCGATCGCCAGCGAACCGTCGCCCTTCGCCTCGATCAACAAGTGCTCCCGCCCGCCTCGCGGCGGCTTTTGTGGCCACGGCTTGCGCAGCTTCGTCAGCGCCTGCAGCGGCTCCGGCCCAAGCCGCGCGCGGGCGCGCTGGTACCAGGCCAAGCTGCCCGCGGGGACGCTGACGGGCGCCAACCCAGGCGCAGACCCCAGCCCCGGGTGGCGCTGTCGATCGACCCGCCGGGCGCTGGCCATCGCGGTCTCGATCGCTCCAATCCCGTGAAGCTTGTCAGACGCCCCAAGCAAGTAGCGCCGCCCAAACACCAGCGCCATCGAGCCGCGCTCGAACACGCAGGCCCGAAACGCTGGCGAACTAAAGTACTGATCCACCGCCTCGACCCCGAGCAGCGCCGCGCTGACCGGATACTCATCCAGGATCACATGCAGCGCCCGAGCCCGGCGCATGTCGTCGGTTGCGAGCCCCCGCGGATCCACCCCGCGCAGCAGCTCGCGCTCGCGCGGTGACAATTCGTCGAGCGGCGCCGGGCCACGAACGACGCCGGCATAGACCGGGTCGAACATCATGCACACCAGCGCCTGCTGGATCCGGCGTGGATCGAGCTTGCTCATGCGAACCCCTTGCGGCCCGCGACCAGCTCCCGGGCCCGCTCGAACAGCGGCACGACCTCGGGGATCGAGTTGCGCTCGCACTCGACGACGATCGCCCGCAGGTTGGTGGCCCGCGCGATCGCAGCGCGGGCAATTTCCCAGGTCTCTGGCAGCACGTGGGTGCCGTGATCATCTTCGACCCAGCTCAGCCCGTCGGCGAGCAGCTCCCGCCCGCCCGCGATGTGCAGCTCGATCACGCGGTCCCACGCGAACCCGTCAAACCCGGTCGTGGGCGCGTGTCCGCGAGCGCGCTGGTACATCGCGAGGTGAGCACAGTCGAGCAGCAGCCCGGTGTCCGCCGCTTCGGCCACGCGCGAGAAGAACTCGAGCAAGTGCAGGTCACCCACGAACACCGCGCCCGGCGGGTTCTCGGGCAGGACCTCGCGGCCGGTCGCCTCGCGCAGCCTGGTGATGCCCGCGGCCATCGGCGCGATCGCTTCGGGCACCAACACCGGCGGGAGCAGCAACATCTGCCCGCGGTCGCGCGCGCCAAAGTGCCACAGCCCAGCGTCGCCACACAGCCAGGCGGGATCCAGCGCGGCGATCCCCTGGCGGACGGCGTCGAGCCAGGCGTCGTCGAAGTCCTCGGGCTCGTCGAGGTTGATGTCGAGGAAGTGGTAGGTGCTGGGCCAACTACGCGCGGCCCAGGCTCGCGCGTCATCGTCGAGGCCCTTGACGATCTCGACCCCGACCTCGAGGAAGTTTGCGAAGTCGGGGTGCTCGCGGCGCAGCGTGATTGGATCCAGCGCGCCGTGCTGCTGCCGCGCGCCATACTCGGTGCTCACGCCCAGTCCCAGGGTTGGCAGCGCGCCCACGCGCTCGAGGAAGCTCGGCATCGCTGGCTGTTTGTATGCGATCTCATCCGACGATGCATGCGGTTCGTTCGGGGTTCAGCGCTGCGAGGATTCATGATATTCGCGGCTAGGTGGCGTCGGAACCGGATCCAGAGGCGTTCTTCGCGGAGCTCGCCGCGACGGCGCTGGCGACGGCCAAGGCCGCGCCGGAGCTGGTCGATGTCACGCCGCTGATCGGCCGCGGCTGGTGCCTGGGCTTTCGCGTGGCCAACGAGCGGGCCGACATCGTAGAGGTCAACGCGCTCACCGAGCCCAGCAGCCAACAGCTCACGTACTCGTACCGGCCGGCCAAGCTCGACTCACCCACACGCGAGCGGCGGCTCGACCGTGTCGGTCTGCTGCTGTGCAAGGCGCTCGAGCGCGTGCCGATCGAGGGTGAGCTCCCGGAGATCGCGGTCGAGATCGAGGCCGAGGACGAGCCGCCGCCGCGCGAGAACATGAGCTTCTGGCTCCCGGGCGAGTGTGATCGCGGCTGCATTTTCTGTTCGGTCAGCGTTCAGTCGAGCACCGATGGGCGCGCGCTGCGGCTGCCGCTGATGCAGTCGGGCACGGCCAGCCGCGAGCGTGAGGATCTAGAAGCCAAGCTGCGGGCCCACGCTAGTCGTGCGGCCGAGATCTGCATCGAGTGGTCGGGCAAGGACTGCCTGTTGTCGCCGCTGTTCGACGACGGCCTGCGCCTCGCCCACGAGCTGGGGTATCGCGACATGGGCATTCAAACCCCAGGATCGCGCCTGCTCGAGGACGGCTTCGTTCAGTTCTTGCGCGAGCACTCGGTGGTTCGCGCGGGGCTCACCGCCCACGCGGGCGACGAGGCCACGTTTGACGAGGTTGGGGGCAAAGCGGGGGCCTACAACACGTTCTGGGCCGGGCTCGAGCAGCTGCTCGCCAACGACTTTCGCGTCTCGCTCGAGGTCCCCTGCGTGGCCAAGACCGTAGATGGCTTGGCGCAGCATGTGGCCAAGCTCGTCAGCTACCCGTGCAGCATCACCTGCTTTTTTTGGTACCCGGACGAGGACATGGACGGCACCTTTCCCACGATCGGCATGCCCTATGCGCGCGCGATCGCGGCGCTCGAGCAGCTGCGCGAGCGGGTCCCCGCGCAGCGCGTGGCGATTGACGGGATCCCCGAGTGCGCGGTGGCGTCGGATCTGCGCGAGCACTTCTTCTGGAGCTACGGCGGCGGCCACATGACCTTCATCGACTTCGAGCGGGTGCCCGCGTGTGCCAGCTGCAGCGCCCGGGATCGTTGCCCCGGCGTGCCCCCGGTGTACCTGCAACATCACGAGTTCGAGTATCCCCCGCTGCCGGATGTTGCGCCCGCGCAGTGAGGTGAGCTTCAGTCCGCGCTGGCACCCGCGACGCGATCGAGCAGCCACAGCTCGTCGATCGTCTCGAGGTGGGCCCGCAGCCGCTCGATCAACGCAGCGTCGAAGTCGCCGCTCGACAACGCCTCAGCCAAATACCAAGGCGGTGAGTGCAACGCGGGGGCATCGTATTTTTCTTCTCCGCGCGCGACGGCGGCCTCCCGTCGTTCGAGCACGTCCTGGAACACCTGACACGCCCGCCCCTGATCCCCGCTGCGCCACAGGCAATAGCCTCGCTGTTCGCGGGCGAGCTCCCGCCGCCAGGCCTTGCCCTCGCCAAAGTCGGCGGCTTCGATCGCGGCGTAGGCCGCGACCGCCTCGGTCCACTGTTCGAGATCGTGCAGGCAGTGGGCGCGGTATAGACCCGCCCATGCATCGCCCGGCTCGAGCTCGAGCGCTCGGTCGAAGTGCGACAGGGCGCGGGCCGTGTCGCTGGGGGCGTCCATGTAGCAGACGAAGCCGGCGAGGTAGTGGAGATCGGCGTCGGCGTCATCGAGCTCGAGTCCCCGAAGGACGGCGCTCGTTGCGATCTTCATCAGCCGCGGCCGCGCGCGGTCGTTGGGTTCGAGGTGCCAGCCAAGTTCAACGGCCGTCAGCGCTCGGGCATGAAACAGCCTGGGGTCGTCGGGGCCAAGCCGCTCGGACTCGGCGTAGATACGCGCAAAGATCTCCCACTGCTGCAGCGGTCGCGGTCGCCAGGTCAGGCCGCGCTCATCGAGGTGGATCGCCAGGCGACGCAGGCGGTCGCCCGGGTCGTAGCGCGGATCGGCACACTCGCGGATGAACGCGCGCAGGTCGAGCGTGTGAAGTTGATCGACGCGGCCGTCGAGCGCGAGCCAGGCTTCGATCCGCGCGTTGAAGTCCTCGTCGGGTGGTTGCGGTGGCTGCTTCGTGTCTCGTGGCCCGCGCCGCGTGGCGCGAGACTTGGGCACCGGGCCCCCACTCGTGCGAGCGTGGCGTGACATGGATCGGAACCTCGCGTTCGAGTCTACACCCAGGGCGCGCGCGGCCGCGGGGCTACGCGGGCTGTGACGGCGGCGTCTGTCGCTTGGCCAGCGCCGCGACCACGGCCTTCAGGTTGCTCGAGAGCCCGTCGCGCGCCGCGAATTGCTCGTAGGCCCGGGCCGGCTGCTCGAGTTGTCCCTCGAGGTGCTGGCGGCGCAGCGCCACATAGTCTGCCCAGATCGCGGCGGCGGGGGTGGGGACCGCCTCGTTGACACAGGCGAGCGCCGCCGAAGCAGGGGGATGCTCGTCATCGTCGGGGGATGGGCGGATCACACCAGCACGGATCGCGTCCGCCGGGTACAGCCCGTGGGTATGGAGGCCGAGGTGGCCCAGCGCGCTGCGGTCCGGCACACCTGGGGGCGGCCGGTTGGCGAACCTGCTCGCTAGGTAGCGCGCGCGCGGGCTTGGCAGCTCCGGGACGAAGTCGCTCAGGTGGAAGCAAGGCACGTCGGACCACGCGTCCACAAACGCCGAACCTTGGCGATCGAACGCGTACAGCAGCAGGTGCGAGCCGCCAACCTGATCCGCCAGCCCGGTCTCGAAGAAGTAGGCGAGGTGGCCAAGCTTGCGCAGCCCCGACCACACGATCAGGTTCGACATCTCGCAGTTGCACATGCCGCTGACGAGGATCGTCATCTTGCGCTTGATGAAGTCGTCGTCCTCGAACGAGTCGCGGATGTCGAGGTCGGTCTCGCGCTGGGTCACCAGCACGCTGCGGGTCAGCTGGATCAACGCCCGCGCGTGCTCGATCAGATCGTCCGAGCGCGCGCGCATGGGCTCGGTGATGTGGGCGATCCACAGATCGAACAGCCGTTGTTCGAGGGCGGGGATCGGCGGCAGTCCAGCGAGCCGCCCGGCCACGCGGGTCTCGGCCCGTGCGGGTCCGAGCTTGGCGAACGCGTCGAACAAGCGCTCACGCTCGACGTCGAGGCGCGCGAGACAATTGCGTCGAAGCGCCGCGCCGACGCCCCGGGAGGTCCATTGACGCGCCATGGCGCGGTCTAGCAGTGCGCCGCTGCGCCAGCAATGAGCGGCCGTGTCGGCGATCGGCGCTGGAGTCGGCGTTGACACCGGATGCTCGAATTCGATCGCGCGTATGCGGATGAAGCGAGTGCTGGCGATCACACCTTCAGCGATTGGCATGGGGGCGTACGACCGCCAGAAGAATCGAGTACCGTCCGCGTCCGTGCCCAAGCTGGTCGACGTGCTCCTCGATCCCGACGCGTTCGCCGACGCGGAGCACCTGCGTCGCGCTGCCGCTCGCAAGGCCAAGCTGCGCCCTCGCGAGGTCCGCCACGTGGTCGTGCGTCGGCGCAGCGTCGACGCACGCGGTGGCCAGGTTCGGATCCGTGCGCAGGTGGAGGTCTTCACCCACGAGCCACCCGCGGCCGCGCGGCCCCGAGCGTGGGAGCTGCCAACGCTGACCGGTGAGTCGCGCGTGGTCATCCTTGGCGCGGGCCCGGCTGGGTTGTTCGCCGCGCTGGCGCTGGCCCGCGCCGGGGTCCGATCGCTGATCCTCGAGCGCGGTCAGGCGGTCAGCCAGCGCCGCCGCGACGTCGCCGATCTCAGCGCGCGCGGGGTCTTGCATGCCGACAGCAACTACTGCTTTGGCGAGGGTGGGGCGGGGACCTTCAGCGACGGCAAGCTGTACACGCGCGCCCACAAGCGCGGTCCCGTCGAGGAGATCCTCAAGGTGCTCGTGGCTCACGGCGCGCCCATGGATCTGCTGGTCGACGCGCGCCCACACATTGGGACCAACCGGCTGCCTGGAGTCGTGACCAGCCTGCGCGAGCAGCTCGAGCGTGCCGGTGTTCAGGTTCAATTTGGCGCTCGCGCGGTCGGCCTGCTTCACAAAGATCGCGTCGTGACCGGCGTCGAGCTGCACGGCGGCGACCGCATCGACGCCCAGGCGGTGATCGTCGCAACCGGACACTCGGCCCGCGACGTGGTCCGCTTCGTGCGTGACGCTGGCGCACAGGTCACCTTCAAGCCGTTCGCGCTCGGGGTCCGGGTCGAGCACTCGCAAGCCGCGATCGATCGGATCCAATATGGCGGATGGGCGGGCCACCCGGTGCTTGGCGCGGCCAGCTATCGCTTGGTTCAGCGGGTCGGGGACACCTCGGTGTTCTCGTTTTGCATGTGCCCCGGTGGCCACATCGTCCCGGCCGCGACCGATCCCGACGGCCAGGTCGTCAACGGCTGGAGCCCTTCGTCACGGCGGGGCCGGTTCGCCAACAGCGGCTTCGTGGCCGAGGTCGGCGCGCCGCAGCTGCTCGAGGCCGGGCTCGATCCCGCGGATCCGCTGGCGGGGATCGAGCTGCAGCGTCGCTACGAAACGGCCGCGTATTCAGCCGGCGGCGGGGCCTTCGTGGGTCCGGCCCAGGGCTTGCTCGATCTGGTCCAGGGCCGCTACACGCCAGATCTACCGGCGTGCAGCTACCCGCGCGGGGTGACGTCCGTGCGCCTCGACGAGCTGCTGGGCCCGTTCGCGGCGCCGATCCAAGCGGCGCTGCGGCAGGTCGCGCAGACCATGCCGGAGTTCCTCAGCCCCGAGGCGCTCGCGGTCGGGGTCGAGAGCCGGACCAGCGCGCCCTACCGGATCGAGCGCGACCCCACGAGCCTGCAGTCGCCAAGCCTGGCGGGGCTGTATCCCTGCGGTGAGGGTGGTGGGTTCGCCGGCGGGATCATGTCGGCGGCGCTCGACGGGGTCCGCGTCGCCCAAGCCTGGCTGCAGTCCGACGCGGCGGTCCGCGAAGCCCGTCCGCACTAAACGCGGGCGCGCGCACCCTTACCAAACGCGACAGGGGGCGCGACAGGGGGCGCGAGTTGGTCCGGCTCGCCCGTCAGTTCAGCACGCAGGTGTCGGCACCTTCGGCGCTGCAGTTCGCGTCTTCGTTGCAGTAGCACGCGCCGGTGTCGACGTTGCAGATCCCCGCGCCCTCACAGTCCTCGTCGGCTTCACACGGGGCCTCGGGCGGCGCGCAGTATTTCGCCTCGTCGTCCGCGATCCCCGAGCAGGTGGTCCCGGGCTGCAACAGACAGTCGGTATCGTTCGTGCACGGCTGGAAGCAAGTCGGCAGGTCCGCGATCGGGTGGCACTCTTGGGGGTCGAGCAGCCCGCCTCCGCAGTCGTCATCGCTGGCGCAGCCGCCGAATTCACACACGCCCTGGCCGTTGCAAGTCCAGTTGTTGGGGTACGCGTCGCCGGGACAGTCGTCGGCGCCCATCGGGCAGCAATCGATGTCCGCCTCGCAGCCCATGGCGCAGAAGCCCGCGTCGCCGTCGCCGTCGCCCGTGGTGTCGCCGTCCCCGTCGCCGGAGTCGCCGTCGCCGTCGCCGGAGTCGCCATCGCCATCGCCGGAGTCGCCATCCCCATCGCCGGAGTCGCCATCCCCGTCGCCAGAGTCGCCGTCGCCGTCGCCCGGGTCGCCATCCCCATCGCCAGAGTTCTCCTCACCGGACTCCCCGTCACCGTCGCCATCACCGTCGCCAGAGTCGCCCGTGGTGTCGCTGCCGTTGCCGCTCTCGCCGAGCACGTCGTCGCTCTGGCAGCCAAGCAGCACGAAGGGAATGGACAGGGTCAGGGGCAGAAACAAGGTCAATTTACGCATGTCGGAGGTGCCTTTCATGTCGCGCCCACCGTCGCGGGCCGACCTCGAGAGACTACGGACGCTGCGGGCTGCGAGCGAACGCGCGGGGCCACCCCAAGCGGGGAGATCTCTGTCAGTACGCGAATTCAACTAGTGGTGGCTGATCTGCGGATCGCGTGGCCACACTCCCAGATCGAAGCTACGTCGATATGGGGGAGCCGCTGGACCCTGCTTCCCCCGAAAAGGGGGAGGCTCTCAGCCGTCGAGCTCGGCCACGCAGACCTGCCATAGCTGCTTGGCAGACGCGAGGTTGAGCTTGCCGAGGATCGCCTTGACGTGGCTGCGCACGGTCTCGGCCGCGAGCCCGTGCACCGCCGCGACGCTGTTGTAGTCGCGGCCCAACAGCAGATCCGGGACCAGCCGGGCCTCGGCGGGGGTGAGCTGGCCCTGCGCGACGACCATGCGGGCCATCCGATCGAGAAAGCCGGGCGCGGAGCTGGGCTGATCTTCGCCGGAGGGATCCGTCGTCATCAGGACCTTGAGCCAGGAATCGTGACGCTCGCCCATGGTGGCAGGATCGAGCCAGCGCCGCAGCTCGGCGCTGCGTTGCTTGGCCGAGGCGATCGCAGACTCGAAGCCTTCGGTGGTGAAGGGCTTGCGCAGCAACCGGTGGACGCCCAGCGACAGGGCCAGCTGCGCCGCGGACTCGAGCTCGTCGCCGCCGACCAACACCATCGCGCAGGGCAGCGGCGGGAGCCGAAGTTGGCCGACCAGCGCCAACCCGTGCCCATCCGCGAGCTGAACGTCGACCACGGCGGCCGCGAAATCACGGGTCGGGTCGCGCAGCAGCTGGCGCGCCGCCGCCAGCGTCGCGACCTCGACGGGGGTGAACTCCAGCCGCGTGCACAGCCGAGCGATCATGCGTCGCTCGGGCTGCGCCTCGATAACCAGCAGAACTCGCGTCATATCCCGCACTTGTTGGTGATCGCGTTGCAGTTGGCGTTGCAGCACTCGCCCGGCTCGCACAGCTCGCCGTCGAGCAGGCAGCACTGCGAAGTGTCGACGACGCAGGTGTCCGGCACACACACCAGCATGCCCTGCGGGAGCTGATAGGGATCGGCGCAGTCGAGCTCGCCGAAGTCGGTCCCGTCGCAGTCTTCGCCTGGTTCTTTGACCCCGTTGCCGCACGCGGGCTCCAGCCCCGTCTCGCCAGTGTCTGTCTCGGTGGAGGTGGCGTCGCCGCCGGACTCGGTCTCGGTGGAGGTGGCCGCGGAGGTGCCCGAGTCGTCGCTGTGCTCGGCGCCGTCCGGTCGGCACGCTGGCGGGATCTCGCTGGCCACAGCGACGCACCCGTCGTGCTCGGCCTCGCACTCGCTGCAGTACGGGCGCGAGGGATCGAGCGCCTCGCAGGTCGCGTCGCCGAGCTGCCGGCCGCAGTGATCTTCGTTGGGGATCCGACACGCGAACAGCACCACCGCGAGCGACAGCGGCCACGCCACACGCCACGACAATTGGGCCAGCGCGCGCCTCACTGGAACCTCCAGCCCACGCGCACGCCGACGCTGCGTCGATCGCCAAACGGCGCCACCAAGAGCCGAGCTTCGCGTCGCTTGTTGACGGCGATCGCGGTCAGCACCGCGCCCGTGATCGCACACGCGAGGCCGCCCGCGATCAGGCCGTAGCCAACCGGACGCGTGGTGATGAGGTCGAGGGGGTTGTCCTGGTCGATCTTCGGTTCAGGCACGATGAGCCCGATCGCGGCGCCGACGGATCCGGTGCCAAGCACGAGCAGCGTGACGCCGCCCGCCAACATGCCCGCGTGCCCGCGCGCAGGGGGCGTGGCGTGGGTGGGTGATCCCTCGGGGGGTGGCGCGGTGGTGGGCGCTTCGACCGGTTGCGCGTCGGCGAACGCCCGCAGCGCGACGACCACCGGCTCGAGCTCCGCTTCGACCCGCGCGACCAGCTCGGTCTCCGTACACAGCGAGCACTCCAGGCGCGTGGGCGCATCGATCACCGAGCCGTCCGCGGCCCGGAGCTCGAAGGTCGCGGCGTAGCCGGGCGCCTCGTCGCCAAGCTCTTCCACGACGACGCTGAGCAGCGCGTCGTCTTGTTCGCCTGGCAGCACCTGGGCATGGCGCAGCACGATGTTGGCCCGCTCCTCGATCCGCCTGCGCAGCACATCGGCGCTTGATCCCGCGCCGCTCGTGTCGATCTCGAGTCGTGCCGCGATGGGTTCGAAGCTGGCCGGCTTGGTGTTCGCCACCTCGGAGCTGGCCGGCGCGGAGCCGGTGGCAGGGCTTGCGAGGGCCGGGCCACAGAGCGCTTGGAGTGCGACGGCAGCGGCCAGTGCGATCACCCGGCGAGGCGCTTGCTGCATAGGGTCAGCCACTTTGTCACCTCAGTGTCGTTGAGGTGCTTCCCGGTGCGCAAGCAGTCTTCAAAATGACCCAACTCCATGTGCGCCTGGGTCTCGAGCTTCTTGCGGTCCCGGTCGCGCGCCCAGCACTCTCGCTGGCGCGTTGCCTGCAGCACCTGCTCCCAATCATGCGCGCGGCGCCCGTCGAGCGCGCGGGTGCGCTCTCGCTCGCAGCGGGCTGTCTCGTGCGGGGGCTGAACGTCTGCCGCGGCGGGCTTGGGTGGCTCGGCGACCGGCTGCGCGAGGTCGTTGGCGCTTGCCTGGTCGTTCGCCGGGGCGTCGGGCGCTGGCTCGGGCCCAATCGGTTGTCCAGTCGGCTGCGGCTGCGGTTGCGATTGCGGCTGCGGCTGCGGCTGGTCGTCTGGTGGTGGTGCAGCTGCCGGCGCGGCGTCGACGATCTTCGTGCCCGCGCTTCGTGGCCCCAAGAACGCCCACCCAACCCCAAGCGCCACGAGCAGCACGACACCCAGCCCAGACCCCAGCAGCAACGCGCGCGAGCGTGGCTGGCCAGCGACGCGGACCGCTGCCCCAGCCGCGACGCCCGGCATCTCGGAGTACGGACGCGTGGCCCGCGAGGGCCTGGCCGGCGGTGCGCCTGGCGTGGCGACGAAGATCGGAGAGGGGGCTCGCGCGGGCGCGGCCTCGAGCTCGGCGAGCACCCTGGTCAGGCGCTCGACGAACACCGCAACCGAGGGAGGCCGCCGGCTTGGATCGATCTCCAGGCAGTCCGCGATCAGCTGATCGAGCGCGGGCGGCAACTCGGGGCGAAGCTCGAGCACCCGCCGGGCCGGCTCGTTGCCCTTGAGCGCCATCAACATCAGCGGGTTGTCGGCCTCGATCGGCAGGCGCTTGGTCAGCAGCTCGAACAGCATCACGCCCAGGGCGTAAATGTCGAACAGCACCGTTGGCGCCGCGCCGTCGACCTGCTCGGGGGCCATGTACTCGGGGGTGCCAAGCGTCATCCCAGCCAGCGTTGAGCGCTTCTCGACCACGCCCGCGGCGATGCCAAAGTCCAGGACCTTGACGGACTCGCCCTCCGGCAGCGACTGCACCATCACGTTCTCGAGCTTGAGATCGCGGTGGATGACACCTTGGGCGTGGGCGGCCCGCACACCAAAGCTGGCGTCGCGGATCAGCCGGCACGCGCGGACCGGGTCGATCGGCGACTGCGCCCACAGCAGCGCATACAAGCTGCGTCCATCCACGAACTCCATGACGAGGTACAAGCGCTGATCCGGCAGCTCGCCAACGTCGAACACCTGAATGACGTTGGGGTGGCCGGCGGCCGAAGCTGCGCGGGCTTCGGCTTCGAAGCGCTGGCGCACCGCGGCGTTCTTGGACCACGATTGCGTGAGCACCTTGATCGCCACACGCCGTCCAACTCGAACGTGCTCGCCCACGTAGACGACGCCCATGGCACCGCGACCGACGACTTCGCCGACGCGGTAGCGATCCGCGATCAGCTGGCCTGGACGCAAGCGCTCGGAGTCGGGCACCAAGGTCCGCCACGATAGCGCATCCCGGATCCAAAAGCTGACGCTGCGCCGGGCCGCTCGCAATCAGCTGATGTCACCATTTTCGCTGGCGTGCGGGGGCCGACCTGCGTCGAGGTCGAGCGTGGGTGTGCGCGACGCGGCGTGTGGGCGACGCTCGGACCACGCAAGTCACCGTCGTGCAGGATGGGCGGCTGCTCGGAGTCGTCAGCACGCCCGCGCCGCTTCGCGCGGGCTCGGAACCAGCCCTCAAAACAAGCCCACGCCCACCGGCCAGGATCCGAGCGAGCCGCGATCAGTCGATGATCACGACGCCGCCGCGTGTGGTATCGGTGGATCGGCGTGGCCCACTATCACACGGTCAAAGCTGGGGAGTGCATCTCGAGCATCGCCTACGCGAGCGGGTTCTTCCCCGAGCAGGTCTGGCAGGCGCCAGAGAACGAGTCGCTGCGGGCGGATCGTGGCAACCCCAATTTGCTCGTGCCCGGGGACGCGCTGTTCATCCCGGACAAGACCCGGCGCGAAGAGTCGGTCCCCGTCGATCAGCGCAGCCGCTTCATGATGCGCGGGGTGCCGGCCAAGCTTCACCTCGAGGTTCGTGATGACGGCCAAGCCGTCGCCGGGGCGCCCTACACCGTGACGATCGACGGTGAACCCCACACGGGTGTGACCGATGACGCCGGCGCGATCGATCTGAGCATCTCGCCAACGGCCCAGCGGGCCAGCGTCGAGGTCTACCTGGCCGACGGCGACACGATCGCCTACCAGCTCGCGCTTGGGCAGCTGCGTCCAATCACCGAGCTCGACGGGGTCCGGACCCGGCTCGACAACCTTGGGTTCGACTGCGGCGGCGAGCGGGGTCCGTTGGGGCCCAAGACCCGCGGGGCGCTCGCGCGCTTCCAGGCCGTTCACGCGCTCGAGGAGTCGGGCGAGCCCGACGCTGCGACCCAAGCCAAGCTCGAAGCCGAGCACGGCAGCTGAGAGACAGCCATGCGCGAGTATCCCCGTCCCATCGTCGCCGCCGACTTCGTCGATCCGATCGTGGTCCCGCCCGTCGCCGCGCCCGATCTGGGCCAGGCCGCGCGCTCGGTCAGCGACAGCCCGGTCATCAACCGCCGCGATCGACCCCACTACCGGGTCAGCTCGCTGATCATCCAGAGCCAAGCCAAGCCCGCGTTCAGGTCGAGCAGCTTCAGCGCGCGCGACCACGCCGACGTCGCCCGCGACGGGGCGCGGTTCTACTTTGCGCCCTCGGCCGAGCACGTCACGATCAAGTGGGAGGTGCACGGCCCCGACGTCGTGGTCGAGGCCAAGCTGCAATTGTTCGTTCGCGGCCGCGCTGCGCCTGTCTGGGATCGGGTGTTGACCCCGCTCGAGCTCCGCACCAAGTCGCTCGATTGGGACGGGCGGATCCCGCTCGCGGAGCAACCAGATGGCGAGTTTCCGCGCGAGTATGTCAGCGCGGCGTACAGCGTCTACAAGCTCAAGCTCTCGGTCGTGGGTCCGCCCGGCGCCAAGTGCCGCCGCGCCGAGGTCTGGACTTACTTCGACGTTCGAGTCGCCGCAATCGAGCTGGCCTGGGGCGATCCAATGGGGTTGGCGCCCGCCCGTGACGACATCGCCGCGCCCGATCAAGCGACGATCCTCGGGTTCGAGCGGCAGATCCTCGGCGAGCTCGATCAGGTCGTGCAGGGCGCAAACTTTCAGGCCGATCAAAAGGTCCTGCTCGACATGAACCGGTTCCAAGTGCTCATCGAGGGCTCCGCGGCGCGGTTCTCGGCGTTGCGGACCCGCTGGGGGCTGGGCCCGCGTCTGCCCATTGTCGCAACCGTCAAGCTGCTCAAATCCGATGACACAAACACAGACGCCGCCCCGCTCGCGGTCGCAGGCGCCCAGATCGTCTGGGATTGGTCCGATCCCCGCTGCGAAGTGGCCGGCCATGATCAGCAGCGCGCCGAGGATTGGTGTCGGCCCAACGCCGCCATCGAGACCAAGCAATACCTGACGGATCTGTTCACCCGCAACCGCGCGGCGCTCACCCCAGAGTCGTTCAATTGCCCGGTCAAGTCTGGCGGCAAGCATGGCGACGCGGCCGCGCCGATCTTGCAAAAGCCCGACGGCGCCCAGGATGCTGACTATGTCGCGTCGCCCAATCGCGGCTGGGCGCTGCAGAGTCGGGTCGCGGCGGCGGCGGTCAACTCGGCGACCCCGGTGTGGTTTCGGCCGTCGCGGATCGCCGGTGACACCTACCAGGTCCGCGTCTATCTGCTCACCGCCGAGCAGTGGGAAGACGCCGATTGGGGCCGCCCGTCGCCGCAGCTGTGGCAGGCGGCCCAAGCCGCGCACTTGCCAGCGGCGCAGTCTGGCCGCGTCGAGGTCCGTCACAAGGTCGATGTTCGGTCGTTCAAGACCGGCGGCATCAACTACGCCCAGCCCGACGTCAAGAGCATCTACGAGGTCGAGGGTGGCACCGAGCTCGGCATCGTCGAGGCCGCGCTCAACGAGGCCCAGTACGTTGACGCCGGCAACGAGCGGGCGATCGTCGACTATCTACTTGGCGAGGGGCTCGCGGGGGTGTCCTATCCAGAGCTCGCCGCGCGGGTGGTCAACGGCGCCCAGACCGGGATGGCGCTCGCGTTTCGGACCGCGGTCACGTTTGATCAGGACGTTGACCAGCTCCTCAACCATCAGCCCTTGCACACCTTGACCGTCAACGACGCGGGCGCGTTCGCGGCCGTGCGCGAGACCGAAGCGCTGCAGGCGGTCGCCCCGGGGGTCTGGCGCGGTCAGATCGTCGACAAGCGCCCGCCCAACCAGATCGATGTGCTGACCTTGGCCGGGGCGCAGCCGCCGATCGAGCAATTGGTCTCGAACGCGACCCACACCCAGTTTGTGCCAAACGCGAGCGTGGCCAACCTCGCCGCCCGCGCTGGCATGGTCAATCGCGTCAAGCCGATCGTGACCGGTGGATACGCGAACCTGGTGCCGCAATTCGGGTTTGGGGCGATCGGCAAGCCGTGGGCCGAGCGGCGCAGCACCTATTACATCACCCAAGCCGCGCTCAACGACGTGGCGGTGATGTTCCTGTTCGACAACCTGCGCAGCACCGACGCGTTCCCCTCGGGCACGGCATACGCCGAGGCCGGGACCCCGCGGCTTGGCGTGGTCGCGGTTGGCTACCCGGCGCCGGCCCCTGGCGCGCCCCCGTACAAGGGCGCCGAGGCGATCATCGCCCACGAGCTTGGCCACAGCTTGTTCTTTGCGCACGCCATTGCGACCAAGCTGGCCCCGGCGGTCGCCGCCCTCGTGGGCCAGCCAACCTGGACGCCCAACTTTCATCAGCTCGTCAACGATGGCAATCGCGCCCAGCTGCTGGCCGCGCTCAACATGCCCCCGCCGGCCCCTGGCACCCACCCCGACATGACGGCCCTGCGCATCAAGCAGGCCGCGCAGCCGATCAACGCGCCGCCGCTCGAGGCCCTCGAACATCAGGACAGCGTCGCTTGCCTGATGAACTACGACGACGACAGCAACCACTTTTGCGGGCTGTGCATGCTCAAGCTGCGAGGCTGGAACATCTCGCACCGCCACGGAATCGACGCGCCCGATGGCGACGTGATCTTCGTTCCGCGCCCGGGCAGGCCCACTGCGCGGTTCAGGGTCGTGCTTGGCAGCGACGGGCGGACGACCGGCTGCGACTACACGTTTCGTTGTGAGGCGGACTATGTGAGCTTCTACCCGGTCGCGGTCGGCGGCGCGGCGCATCCGGTCGCGCCCGGGGTGGGGACCAGCGTCAACTACACCGCCGCGCAGATCGCCGCTGGGGTCACGCTGTGGGTCGAAGCGAGCCGACCCAGCGGCACCGCGAACGAGGTCGAGTTGAAGCTCGAGGCCCTCGTCAACCCCCTGGGCAACCTTGGCGCCGACGCCCGCGTGTCCAAGCACAGGATGACCGCGGTCCAGGTTCATCTCGAGGTGTTTCATGCAAAGCGCGAAGCCAACGCGGTCCCGGCCGCGCTCACGGAGGACCACAAGCAACTCCCCGGGATCTTCGTGCATCGCCAACAAGCGGGTCGCCACGGTCGCGTGCGGGTCCGTGTGCACCAACCAATTCCCAACGACTTGGACTGCGATCTGTCGCTGAGCTCGGTCGGAGCGAGCCTGAGGATCCTGACCGCAGACGACGCCCGGGCCGGGGCCACGGGCGCGCGCGCGTGGGGGGCGTCGAGCCGGCTGATCCCACCGCAGGGCCAAGAGCTGTTCATTCAGGGCTACGCCACCAGCGCGGCGGTTGGCGACACCGCCCTCGAGCTAACGATCGGCGCGCAGGTCGGCGACAGCGTCAGGGCGACCGTCGTCGAGATCACCAGCGTCGACGTCAGCGTGCCCGCGACGCCGGTCCAGCGCGACCGCACGCTGCAAGGATATGCCCCGGCCCGCAACCCGACCGTGTTCACGGCCCAGGCCAATTGGGGCGTGGACTTTCAGCCCGCGCAGACCTTGGTGCTCGTCTCAGGATCGCTGACCTGGGACGCTCGCGCGCAGCTCCGCGTGACCATGCAGCCGGCGCCGGGCGAGCTGCCGGGCGGCGTGCCGATCAAGTGGCGGGTCGAGCGGGCCAGCGGCGACCACGAGGATCACCGCAATGTCGTGCGTCGATCCGAGCGCCCCGTCCCCGCGCTGGTGTACAGCACCCACACCTGTGATCGGGCCAAGCTCATGGCCGACGCGACCGGATCGTTCTGGGTCCGCGCGGTGGTGGATCCCCACGGCGACGGCGCGATCGGGCAGGGCGGGGATCCGCTGCCGGGCTTCTCGCTCAACCTGGTGCTCGTCAAGCTCGAGATGACGCAGAACGACTCCGCCGCTGGCTCGCGGGTTCACACGGATCCGGTCGGCGCCGGGCCCCAATGTACGCTCAACGCGGGTGTCTTCAACCACCCCGATCCTCGGCTGCGCGGGATCAACTTGTCGGCCCGGATCCGAGCTGTTGGGGGCGGCAACGACGGTCGGCGGGGTCTGGCCAAGCTGCAGTGCGGGTGGATTCAGAATATTGTGCCTTGTCGCAGCAATCCGCTGCGCAGCGTGCGAACCGCCGATTATCTCGATCTGGCGACGAATCTTCACCACGCGGTCGACAAGATCTTCGTCGCCAACAACGCCAACATGGACTACTTGCCGGGCGGACCCGTCCCGGTCATGGCGCAGCTGCCGATCCTCGACGGCAATTTACCGCTCGCGGCTCACAACAACCACGGCGCGGGCGGCATGCGGCTCTCGACCAGCTCCGACGTGGACCGGCGCAACAAGAACCCTGGCCTGGAGATTCGGGTCACCGCCAACGACTCGCCCAACGAGGCGATCGAGACGGTCAAGCTCCCTGGGCACCCCTCGCGGGTCCTGCAGTCCATGGATTGGGAGCTGTGCTTCTCGGCGTATTTGTGTGCGTGGTCAACCGACGCGGATCGGGCGATTGGCGTGCTCAACCAGACAGATTGGGACATTCGGCAGAGTTGGCGGTTCGACTGGACCGGCAACCCGCCAGCGTTGGTTGGCGGTACGGCGCAGACGCCAGCTGGGCCGGCGCCAATCGCCAACGCGCCGCCTGCATTGATCGTGAACGTCACAGGCAACGTCAACGGGCTCACGCCCGCGGCCCAGACCACCCTCGAGGTCGGGCAGCCGGCCGTCCACCACTGCCAAGCCGACGATTGTCGCGCCTGAGGGAAGGAGCCCGCAGCGTCACAGCGAGCTGCGCTTGCCATTTTGTCTCGATCGGCTGACAGTCCCGCCCACATGCGACGCAGGAACTTGTGGATCACCGCCATTGTGCTCAGCCTGGCTGGATGTGTCCCCTCGACGCGGAGCGCCGAGCTGGCGCCCGTTGATCCGGCCACGCCCGCGGCCGCGAGCGAGCTCGCAGACACGCGCTGGCAAGCTCTGCGAGAGCGCGCCGACGCGATCGGGTGGACCGATGAGACCCGGGAGCGCTTCGTCGCCGCGCTGCCCAAGATCGAGACCCACCTGCACCTCGACGGAGCCCTGAGCCCCAAGACCATCGCCGCGCTCGCCCAAGACCAGGGCTACGCGCCGCTCATGGATCGCAGCGAAGCGGAGATCGCCGCGCTCACCGTCGTCGACACGCCGCGCGAGGATCTGGCCACGGTGCTCGAGGCGTTCTTCACGATCTACCCGCTGCTGCACACGCCAGAGGCGCTCGAGACCGTCTCCTATGACCTCATCGCGAACGCGCACGAGCAGCAGATCCGCTACCTCGAGGTTCGCTTCGCGCCTGTGTTGCAGGCCGTGCCCGAGCAGGGGTTTACGATCGAGGCGGTGCTCGAGGCCGTGCTCGCGGGCCTCGAGCGAGGCCGGCGTGACTTTGGGGTCGAGAGCGCCGTGATCGTCTGCCTGTTTCGTCCGCTGCCGGTCGAGGTCAACGCGACCATGCTGGAAGCCGCGATCGCCTTTAAAGATCGCGGCGTCGTGGGCATCGATCTGGCCGGTGACGAGAGCGAGGTGCCCTTGACCACCTTCGCGGATCTCTACCGCCAAGCCGGGGACGCCGGGCTGTATCGCACCGTGCACGCCGGCGAGGTCGCGGACAGCGACGATCTGGCCCTGGCCGTCGAGCTTGGCGTGGATCGGATCGGCCACGCCAGGTACCTCGACGCCGACCCAGCCCTGCTCGAGGAGGTCCAGCGGCGTGGGATTGCGCTGGAGATCAACCTGACCTCCAACCACCGCACGGGGGCAATCGCGACCCTCGCCGAGCACCCGGCCAAGCGCTGGTTCGACGCGGGCGTCGCAATCAACGTCAGCACCGACGACCCTGGCGTCTTCGGCATCACGCTGACCGGCGAGTACCTGCTGCTGATCCAAGAGCTGGGGTTTTCGGTCGGCGATCTCATCGAGCTGCAGCGGCGGACGATCGCTACATTGTTCATGTCCGAGGCCGACAAGCGCCGCCTCGAAGCGCGCATGCTCGCGGATATCGAGGCGCTGCTCGACGCCGTCTGAGTCGCGTTGTACCGTGCCCCGCTAAAATGCCACGCTCCATGGACGCCACACCCACCGATCCTCGGCCGCGACCGGACCTCATTCGCCCAGCGGCGGGTCTGCGGATGCGAAGCTGCCTGCTCGTGATCGTATCTGCCACCCTTGGCGGAGGCGTGGGCTGCAAAGAACCAACTCCAGGACCAGCCGCTCCCGTTGTCCCGGACGCGCGCGTCGAGGACCCACAGACCACGCCAAACCCCGCGGTCGTCGTCGAGACCACGCGCTCTCCCGCGGTCGCGTTGGAAGATCGGGAACAGCTGTGGTCTCGGCTCACGCAGGCCAAGCTCGAGCCGCGCCAGATCGAGACGCCCGTCGACATCTTCTCGTACCTAGCGCTGAGCCCCGACGGCTCGAAGATCCACGCGTACCGATACCGCGAAACCGTGGATCACACATTGTTGTCGGATCTTGTCGAGATCGACGTCGCCAAGGGGGGCGCGCCGCGAGTGCTGGCCGACACGGGCTCCGACGACTACTTTCTCGAATATGCGCAAGCGGTCGAGGACACAAAACTCGTTCTCTACGCCAGCCGGTCGGTCGTGAAATACAAGACGCACCGGATCCTCAGGTTGGAGCTGCCCGCGGGTGGCCCAACAGCGGTTGTCGCGGGTGACACGGCGGCGGGCGTCGTCGACTGGTTTGCTCCGACCCCCGACGGGCTCATCTACGAGCGTGATCGAACCTTGTTCGCGCTGCCGTGGGGGTCCAATCCGGTGACCTTGGTTCCGCAGGCCGCTGAGGATCTCGGAGACCTAGAGCCGGTCGCCGAGGGGCGGGCGATGTTCGCCCGCATTGAGAATAGGGAGGAGGAGACCGGCACCTACTTCATCGTCGCCTGGGAAGCCGGCTTCACCTCTCCCGTGGTCCAGCGGGTGCTGCAAGAAGATGGCAATCGCTCGGTCGACATCTTCGGTCCGTGGACGGAGCAGGAGGCCGTTTTTGTCGAGATTCACGATAGCAACGGTGACGGGAAGGCGGACTATCTAGACGAGAACGCCGACACCTTGAGCGCGGTGAGTCTCGCTGACGGGACGGTGCGCAAGCTGGCCGGCGGGGCCCTCAACGTGAGCTGGGTCAAGGGCCATCCCAGCGGGCTCGTGATGTATGTTCACGAGGACCTCGCGCGAGCGACCAGCAGCCTGCGCGTCCTCGATCCCGTGTCGGGCGCCGAGCACGAGCTCGGCGTGGTGAAGGGCCAGTTCGGCGACTGGTCGATCAGCGCCGACTGGACGCGGATCGTGTATGCCGTCATTTCCGACACCAACGACGACGGAGACTACTACCCCTGGGACGATCAGAGTCGGCTGTATGTGTCGTCACTTTGACTCTGACTTTGACTTGGGCCGAGCGCCACGCCCGGGTGTGCGGCGCTACTTGCGGGCCTCGAACGCCGCCGTCGCCTTGCCGACATCACCGAGCAGCAGCACCGCCTTGCAGCTCGCCTTCACGCCAGCGCTGACGTCCTTGCTCATCGCCGCGGCCACGCAATTGGCCACCTTCGAGTTGTCCGCGGCGACCGAGATCTCGCTGGTGGGTCCGCCGATGTAGGACCAGCCGACGTCGATCGCAGCGCCCTTGGGCGCGCAGGCGTCGAGCGCTGCGTCGGCGTCGACCAGGCTGGCGATGATGTAGCCGCTCGCGCGGCTGCTTGGCTCGGCGAAGGTGCAGTGCAGGTTGCGAGCCTCGAAGCCGCCCTCGCTGACCACGTTGGCGTCGAGCTTGGAGACCTCAGGTTCCGGCTCGGGCTCGGGCTCCGCCTCTGGCTCGGGCTCGGGCTCGGGCTCGGGCTCAGGGGCGTCCGCCACCGGGGCATCGGCCACGGGCGCGTCGGCCGTCACCGGGGCTTGGGTGGTCGCGCCGCGATCACAGGCGAGCGCGGCGGCAGCGATGGCGATGGCAAACCCGAGGCGGTGCATGGCGCGAGTGTGCCACGTGTACTCGTTTCACGCAGGAGCGCTCTGGCGGTGCGCAGCCGGGCTTGCGGCACCGGTCATGGACTACCCGCGAGCTCCCTGCCGACGCCAAGGCCCGATCAACCCGAGCACCAACAGCCCCAGCGCGAGCCCGATCGGCGCCCGCCCGTCTTGGCTCGAGCACCCGCAGCTGACGTCATACGGCAAGTTGTACCCGGGCCCGGTCTCGGTGCCGTCGCCGTCATCCGCCGCCCCAGATCCGCCGCCACCATCACCGTCGCCGTCCCCACCACTGGTCCCCGTCCCAGACCCCCCGGTCTCGCCACCGTCGGCCAGGCACTGAACCGAGCTCTGATAACTCTCGTACGCCGCCGCGATCGCGGCCGCGTTGTCCGACTCGACCTGCGGCGGCCCCATCTGCGGGACCTTCTCGACCCGCAGCGCGTTGGGCATCTGCTCCCACCCCGGATAGCTCGCGCCCTCGGGCACGCACACCGGCATCTGATCCTTCTCAACCGCGACCCGAAACACCGAGTCCCCGCCGCACAGCACCTGCTCGGTCGTGGTCACGATCGTGCTCGTGACATCCGGCAGATCCGCGTTGGCGTGAAAGGTGGGATCCAGGGTCATCTCGCTTGGCGAGATCGTGGTGTTGAGCCGGGTCAGCTTCGGCCAAGTGTCGAGCAGATCAACCGCGTGCAGCCCCGGTTCAATGATCCGCTCGAGCACGCCAGCCGAGAACGCGAGGTCGTCCCAGGCCATCAGATTGATCTGATCCGCATAAAAATCAATGTTGTTCCAAAATTCCGTGGCGTCGACCCCATCGGGCGGCGGAATGAACTCGAGCAGCAGCGCCTGGATCAACGGGTGAATGTTGAGGGCCTGATCCGCGATGATGTCGATCGCCGCGATTGGATCCACACCCACGAACGCGGTCTCGTCCCAGGTTGGCCTGTAAATGTTGAAGGTCTCGACCTTGTTGGGTGACCCCGCGTACTCGGTTGCAAACGCGTGGCCGCCGGCCTCGTCCACCGCCATGCTGAGCAGCCCCACGTAGCCCGCTGGCGAGCTCTGCTTCCAATTGTAGGCCAGCGGGTTGAGCACCACGTGATCGTAGTTGCTGGGCGCCCAGCGATCTTGGCCCAAGAAGTACGCGCGGATCCCCATGTCGTCCTTGGCCGCGATCCGCGTGAGCCGAATCGGCACGCACGGCTCGGTGCCCTGAAACTTGAACGACAGCGGGTGAATGGCCTGCACGTCGGCCCCGGCCGCGAGCTTGACGGCCGCGAACAAGAACCCCTCGTCCAGATAGCTCTGCAGGATCGGCGCGGCGTTGGGGTCTTGCGCGTAGTCGTTGTCATTGAGGAAGTCGATCACCTCTTGCGCGGTGCCGCCTTGCAAGACCACGACCTCGAACGCGCCAACGACCGCCTCGAGCACCACGTCGGGCCCCGGATCCCCGCCAGCGTCAAACTTGGGCTCGGACCCACCGCTGTCCTCGCCGCCCTCGCCGGCCCAGGGGTCGTCTTCGTCGCAGTCGTATTGGGTCTGGACCTGCCAGCTTGGCGCGAGCGCGTTGCTCATCGCGGTAAACAGCGGATCCGAGCCAACGGTGACCTCGGGCAGGGCCTGAATGGGCAGCACCCAGGCGAAGCGCTCGGCCTCGCCGGTGTACTCGATGCGGACCTGGACCTCGATCGTCGAGCCATCCATGATGAACAGGATGTCTTCGCCGCGCTGGTCGACCGGCATCGGATCCGGCAGGTTGTCGCAGAAGGTGCCCCCGCAGGCCTGGGCGCTGCGTGGGGCCCCCAGCAGACCCACGCAGAGCAGCATGGGGGACAGGGAAAGCAGCGAGGTCTGGCGTGACGTATTCATGGGCGAGCTCCCTCGAGGGAGCGCCCATGATAGCGACACCTCATCACAAATAGCCATCGAGCCGGCTCGATCATCCACAGTTCATCCCCCCGGAAAAACGCAGTGACCGAGCCGGCCCGACGCTAACTCTGTTCCGCCTGCGCGCGTTGGCGGCGAATCAAGCCCAGGCCCAGCAGCCCAAACGCGAGCCCCAGCGGGCCGCCGTCTGGGCCGCTGTGGCAGCCACACCCGACGACGCGGCCATCATCGTTGGATCCTGGGTCGCCCGTGGTGGCACCGTCACCGCCGCCGCTGTCACCCGTGTCACCGCCGTCGTCACCGCCGGGACCGCCGGCACAATTTTGCTCGACCTGATGGGCGGTCCAGTCCGCGACGATCTGCTCTGTGTAGTTCTCGAGCACCTGCGGCGGGCCCATGCTCGGGATCTGTTGGATGAAGCGCACCGGGTGCTGACGCAGCAGCTCCGGCCATCCCTCTGGATCCTCGGGCATGCACACAGGCAGCGGATTGACGCCCCACGGGACCAAGTAGCGCGAGCCGTTCTCGCCGCACAGATCCAGGCCCTCGGCGGTCTTGTCATTGGAGACGTCGGGCAGATCGGGCGCCGGCATGAACACCGGATCCACGGTCATCTCCTCGGGCGAGATCGTCGTGACGAGGCGGGTCAGGTACGGCCAGGTGTCGAGCAGGTCGACCGCGTGCAGGCCCGGGCCAATGATGCGCTCGGACAGCGCGGCCGCGAACGCGTTGGCGTCCCACGCGGCTTGATCGATCAGCTCGGGGAAGTCCGCGATGTTGTTCCAAAAGTCCTGAGGATCCATGCCCTCGGGCGGCGGGATGTACTGCATTAGCAGCGGCTGGATCAGCGGGTGGACGTTGAGCTCCTGAAGCGCGATCAGGTCGATCGCGGTGATCGGATCGACACCCATGAACTCCGACTCGTCCCAGCCAAACCCAAAGATGCCGTCTTGGTTGACGAGGTCGGAGTCGCCCGCGTAGTCGGTCGCAAACGCGTGCCCGCCGGCCATGTCGACCGCCAGCGCGAGCTGCTCCGTATACAGGGCGCGCCCGTTGGCGAGCCCCCCGGTGTGGTTCCACGGGAACGCCAGGGTGTTGAGCTCGACGTGCAGGTAGTTGTGCGGGGCCCAGCGCTGCTTGTTCAGAAAGTACACGCGCACGCCCATGTCGGGCTCGGCGGCGATCCGGGTCAGCCGCAGCGGCACGCAGGGCTCGTCGCCCAACATCCGAAACACCAGCGGGTGGATGTCTTCGACCTCGGCGGCGGCGGTCAGCTTGACCGCGGCGAACAAGAAGCCCTCGTTCAAGTACTCTTGCAAGATCGGCGCGGCGGCGAGGTCTTGCTCGTAGCCATTTTGTTGCAGGAACTGCATGACCCCAGCCACGGTCCCGCCCTGCAACACCACGACCTCGAACGCACCCACGGTCTGCTCGAGCACGATGTCGGGGTCGCTGGGGCTGCTCGCGGCGTCGTTGCTGGGCACGAAGCCGCCGCCGCCCCAGTCGCTGGGGTCTTCGTCCTGGCACGCGTACTCGAGGTTGGTCAGCCAGCGCGGGGCAGTGGCGACCCCGAGCTGGGTAAACAGCAGGTCCGAACCAACGCTGATCTCGGGCAGGGCCTGCAGCGGCACCAACCAGGCGAAGTGCTCGGCTTCGCCGGTGTATTGGATGCGCACGTGGACCTCGATCTCGGGCCCGTCTTGCACAAACAACACGTCTTCGCCCCGCTGATCCACGGGCATGGGGAGCCCGCCGTTGTTGTCACAAAAGGTGCCGCCACACGCCTGAGCGGAGCTGGGCAGCAAGGCGAGGGCCGGCGCGGCCAACAACAAGGGGGCGAGGTAGCGAAGCTTCGAGCTCATGAGGGTCTCCTGCGTAGATTGGCCTACATCAAAAAACGGACATTAATGCCGCTCATCTGCAACGTTTCGACCAAAGCTGTCATTTCTAACGGAGGCTGTCATGGTTCCGTGGTGTGCGCAAGCGCAAAGTATGGGCGAAACAGCGAAGTTTGGGGTCGTGTCCAACCGCTCGGCCTCGCGCAGCGACCGGGTGGGTTCGGGACAGTTACGCTGCTTCGTGCTACCTGGCACCGCGAACCCCGTCATGACCGTGCCTCACCGTCCATCCGCTCGTCGCCGGACTGTCGCGCTCACTTGCTCGCTGCTGGCCCTCTCGCTGTTGGGCGTGTCGGCGTGCAACGGGGCCATGGGCGGCGGGCCAGGGATGGGCGGCAAAGGTGGCGCGCCCGAAGAGCAAGAGGAGCGCCCCACACCCGTGCTGCTCGCAACCGTGGAGCTCGGCACAATCCAGGGTCAGATCCGCGCAGCCTCCACGATCGAAGCCGAGCTGCAGGTCACCGTGCACGCAGAGACGACCGGCCGGATCACCGCGCTGCAGCTCGAAGAAGGCGACGAGATCAAGTCGGGGCAGCAGCTGGCGCGGATCAGGCGTGACGCGCAGTCGCTGGGGTTCGAGCGGGCCGAGACCAGCCTCGCCGACGCCCAGCGCGAGCTCGACCGGGTCGAGAAGCTGCTCAAACAGGGCATCGCCAGCCAGAGTGAGTACGACCAGGCCAAGTCGAGCGTGGACCTGGCCAAGCTCGACAAGCGCGACCGTCGGCGCGACCTGTCCAACACGGTCGTCAATGCGCCCTTCGATGGGATCCTGACCCGCCGCTTCGTCGACGAGGGCGCGTTCGTGACCAGCGGCGCGCAGATCTTCGAGATCACCGACTTCTCGACCCTGGTCGCGCGCGTGTACGTGCCCGAGCGCGAGCTCGATCGCATCGCCGTTGGCCAGCCCGCCGAGATCGTCGGCAAGGCCGCCAAGAACCGGCAGGGCACCGGCGAGGTTCGCCGCATCGCCCCGGTCGTCGACGCGACCACTGGCACGGTCAAGGTCACGATCGGCCTGCCCGACACGCTGGTGGGTGGAACCACGGGGTTCTTGCCCGGCATGTACGCCGAGGTCACGCTGACCACGGAATTTCACGAGAACGTGCCGCTGGTGCCCACGCCGGCCCTGGTCCACGATGAAGAGCAGACCTTCGTGTTCATCGCGGAGGGCGATCGGGCCAAGAAGGTGCTGCTCGAGACCGGCCTGACCGACGACGACTTCGTCGAGGTCATCAAGGGGATCGAGGTCGGCGCGCGGATCATCGTGGCCGGGCAGTCGGGACTCAAGGACGGCGCGCTGCTGCTCGAGGTCGACGCCACCGGCAAGCCGGTCAACGGCGACGCCGCGGCCCAGCCAGACGCCGAGCCGCCCGCGAACACTGGCAAGGCCACCCAAGAAGGCGTCGCCAAGGCCGGCTGAGTTCTTCGATTGGCTGCCATGGCAGACGACACGGACACCGGCAAACACCAGACCGTTCGCGAGGCGCAGGCCAGCATGTCTGGATGGCGGACCCGGCTGCGCTCGATGGATCGCCTGCGGTTCACGGTCACCCGACCGGTCGCGGTCTTGATGGTGTTCTTCGCGGTGATCGTGTTTGGGCTGTTCTCGGCCCGGATGCTGCCGGTCAACCTGATGCCGGACATCAGCTATCCCAAGCTGACGGTCCGCACCGAGTACGAGGGCGCGGCCCCGGCCGAGGTCGAGAACGACGTCGCCCGACCGCTCGAGGAGGTCCTGGGGGTCGTCACCGGGGTCACGCAGATCTCCAGCGTGTCGCGGGCCGGCTACGCCGACGTGATCCTCGAGTTCACCTGGGACACGCCGATGTCCGAGGCCAACCAGGACGTGCTCGAGAAGCTCGACCTGATCAAGCCCAACCTCCCGGACGACATCAAGACTCCGCTGATCCTGCGCTACGACCCCAGCCTGGATCCGGTGTTGGTCCTGAGCCTGGTCGGCGAGGGCGAGGCCTACGAGGGGCTCGCCGGGCTCAAGTCGCTGCGCCGCGTCGCCGATCGCGAGGTCCGCCGCTTGCTCGAGCCCGTAGACGGCGTGGCCTCGGTCAAGGTCCGCGGCGGCCTCGAAGAAGAGATCCACGTCGATCTCGACGAGGACGCGCTGCGCCGGACCGGGATCTCGAGCCAGGACGTGATCACGCGGCTCGAGTCCGAGAACATCAACCTCGCGGGCGGCAGCATGCGAGAGGGGCGGACGCGCTATCTGATCCGCACCGTCAACGAATTCGACGAGCTCGACGACATCCGCGATCTGGTCGTCGCCAGCCGCGAGGGCCGCGACGTGAAGCTGCGCCACATCGCCACGGTTGGCTACGGCCACAAAGATCGCGAGGTCATCACCCGCATCGACGGCCGCGAGGCCGTGATGATCGAGGTCTACAAAGAGGCCGACGCCAACATCGTCGACATGGCCCAGCGGGTCCGCGAGCGGATCGAGACCCGGGTCGGCCCCAAGCTGCAAGGCGAGTACGGCGTCGGGCTGGGCGTGGTCTCGGATCGCTCGCTGTTCATCGAGTCGAGCATCGACGAGGTCCGCAACACCGCGATCTTGGGCGGCATCTTCGCCGTCATCGTGCTGTTCTTGTTCCTGCGCGAGGCCAAGGCCACGGTGATCGTGGCGCTGTCGATCCCAATCTCGATCCTGATCACCTTCGCGCCGCTGAAGCTGGCCGGGGTCAGCCTCAACATCATGTCGCTTGGCGGCATGGCGCTCGGGGTCGGGATGTTGGTCGACAACTCGATCGTCGTGCTCGAGTCGATCCACCGATGTCGTGAAGAGGGCGATCCGATCTTCCGAGCGACCCTGCGCGGGGTCTCGGAGGTCGCGTCGGCGGTGATCGCCTCAACCCTGACCTCGATCGCGGTGTTCTTCCCGATGGTGTTCGTCGAGGGGGTCGCCGGGCAGATGTTCGGGGACCTGGGCCTGACGGTCGTGTTCTCGCTGCTGGCCTCGCTGGCGGTCGCGCTGTTCTTCATTCCCATGCTCGCGTCCCGGGAGATCGCCGCGTACGACGACGCGCGCAGCCTTGGCGCCCAGCTGCGCCTGCGCTGGACCCGGTGGACCAGCATCAGCGAGGCCCGCGAGACCCTCTTGGCGTTTCGCTGGTGGAAGATCTTGCTGCTGCCCTATTACCTGCTGCGCCTGGTCTTGCACCTGCTGCTCGAGATCGTCGCCAAGCTGATCTCGACGATCTTTGGGCTCGTGGCGACGTCCGCCGTCAACATCGTGCGCGGCATTTTTTGGCTGCTGGGTTGGGCGGTCAAGCCGGTCCTGTGGGCCTTCGATTACCTGATCAACGCGCTCACCAAGATCTATGGCTCGGTGATCCGCTGGTCGCTGCGGCACCCGATCATCGTGGTCTCGCTCGCGCTTGGTGGGTTTGCGGTGGTGCTGCTCGGGGCCGGGCGGCTCGACTCGGAGCTGATCCCCGAGGTCCACCAGGGCGAGTTCACCGTGGAGCTGGTGTTCCCGGTTGGCACCCCGCTCGATGAGACCGACGCGATGGTCGAGCCAATCGAGAAGGCGCTGGCCGAGCGCGTGCCGCATCTGCGCGCGTCGGTCACCACGATCGGCAGCGAGCGCGACAGCGACGACGCTGGCGAGCGAGGCGAGCACACCGCGAAGATCGCCATCTCGCTGCTCGCGGGCGGCGGTCAGCAGGCGGCCGCGAACCAGGCGGCGGCCGCGGGCTCGGGCGCAGAACCAGGCGCAGAACCGGGTCCACGAGCGGGCGGGGATCCAGCTGGGGCCGAGCCGCCCGAGCAAGCGCCGCTCCAAGCGGGCTCCCCCGAACAGGCTGAAGCCGAGGCGCTCGAGGTCGTGCGCGAGGTCGTGCGCGACATCCCGGACCTGCACACCAACATCGCAAGGCCGGTGCTGTTCTCGTTCAAGACCCCGGTCGAGGTCGAGATCCGCGGGCATGATCTGCAAGAGCTCGCAGAGGCGACCGAGCAGGTGCGGGCGCGACTCGAGGGCATCGAGGGCCTGCGCGACGTCAAGGCGTCGATCCAGCCGGGCAACCCCGAGGTCCAGATCTTCTACAATCGCGACGCGCTCGCGCGCCTCAACCTCGACATTCGGGCGGTCGCCGAGCTCGTTCGCGCCAAGGTCCAGGGCCAAGAGGCGACCAAGTTCAACCGCCTCGACCGCAAGGTTCCGATCCGCGTGCGCGCCAGCGGCATGGACGAAGCCAGCGTCGAGGAGCTGCGCAACTTGGCCGTCAACCCGCCGGGGGCCGCCGCCATGGCTGGCATTGCCATGGGTGACCTGAGCGCCCAGACCCCCCCGATCCCGCTCTCGGCGGTCGCCGAGATCGAGATTGGGCGCGGGCCCAACGAGATCCGCCGGATTGGCCAGCAGCGCGTGGGCCTGGTCACCGCCAACGTCGAAGGGGTCGGGCTTGGCAGCGTCGCCGAGCACATCCACGCGGCGCTCGATGACCTTCAGCTCTCGCCCGGGATCACGACCGCGGTCACCGGCCAGAGTGAAGAGTGGGAGACCTCGAGCAACTCGTTGTATCTCGCGCTGGGGCTGTCGGTGTTCTTGGTCTACGTGATCATGGCCTCGCAGTTCGAGAGCCTGATCTACCCGCTGATCATCCTGGTCTCGATCCCGCTCGCGTTCGTTGGCGTGGTCGTCGTATTGCTGGCGATCGACATGCCGATCTCGGTGATCGCGTTCTTGGGCGCGATCATGCTGGCGGGGATCGTGGTCAACAACGCGATCGTGTTGGTCGACTACATCAACCAGCTCAAGGCCCGCGGCCACGCGACCGCGCAGGCGATTGAGCTGGCTGGCACCATTCGCCTGCGACCGATCCTGATGACCACGCTGACGACCGTGCTGGGCCTGATGCCGATGGCGCTGGGGCTTGGCGACGGCGCGGAGATCCGCCAGCCAATGGCGGTGACCGTGATCGCCGGGCTGAGCTTTTCTACGCTGCTCACGCTGGTCGTGATCCCAACCCTGTACCAGCTGGTCGACCGCCTGACCGGCAGCGGCGACGGGCTGACGCCGGGCGAGCGCCTCGACGCCGAGATCGCCTCGGTCGACCAGACGCTGCTGGTGTCCGAGGCCGTCGAGCTCGCGTCGCGCGGCAAAGCCTCAGCTCAGCCTGCATCCACAACCGACCCTCCAGGAGCCTGACATGGCCGGACATCACCTGCGCGAGAACCCCGTCGTCCGTACCGCGCTGACCCGTCCAATCACCATGCTCATGGTGTTCGCCAGCGTCTTGGTGCTGGGGGTGATCGCGGTGCTCAACATCCCGCTCGAGCTGATCCCCAGCGGCGCGTCGGCGCCGTTCTTGTCGGTCGAGATCCCCTACGCAAACGCGACCGCGCAGGACGTCGAGGACAAGATCACCCGCGCGCTCGAGGCCGAGCTGGCGACTACGCCCAAGCTCGATGAGATCAGCGCGACCTCGAGCTCGAGCCGCGCGCGCGTCAACATGGCGTTTGATCAAGACGCCGACATGGACGTCGCCTACCGCGAAGTCCGTGATCGTGTCGCGCGGGTCCGCGGTGACCTGCCCGACGACGTCAAGCAGATCTACATCCAGAAGCACTCGGCCGAGAACATGCCGGTCGCCTTCTATGGCGTGTCGTGGCCGGCCGGGCTCGACAACCCCCGCGACATCGTCGAGCGCCGGCTGATGCGAAGGCTCGAGCGGATCGAGGGCGTGGGCATGGTCAACGCGTGGGGCCAGGCCGATCGTGAGATCCGGATCGAGGTTGACCGCGAGCTGGCCGAGGCCGCCAACCTCAACATCTTCCAGATCGCCCAGGCGCTGTCGTCGTCGCACTTCAACATGGCCAGCGGCTCGCTCGAGGAGCGCGACGGCAAGTACCTGCTGCGCTCGATGGCCGAGTACCAGTCGCTCGAGGAGCTCGAGGACGTCGTGGTCGGGCCCAATGATCTGCGCCTCGACGACGTCGCCAACGTACTCTACGACTTTCCCAAGCAAGAAGAATTCAACCGCTACAACGGCCGCGAGTCCATGGCGATCATGGTGATCAAGGAGTCGCAGGCCAACACCGTCGAGGTCTCGCAGCGGGTCAAGGCCGAGATCGACGACGCCATGAACGACCCGGCGCTGGCGCCCTTCGCGATCTTGCCGATCTTCATTCAGGGCGACACGATCGTCACCGGCCTCGAGCAGGTCGTTGGATCGGGGATGCAAGGCGGGATCCTGGCGATCTTCGTGCTGCTGTTCTTCTTGCGCCGGCTGCGGCTGACGGTGGTGATCGCGCTGGCGATCCCGCTGTCGATGTTCATGTCGCTGCCGTTCATGTACTTCTCTGATCAGACCATCAACCTGGTCTCGCTGATCGGCCTGATGATCTGCATTGGGTTGGTCGTCGACAACTCGGTGGTGGTCGCAGAGAACATCGCGCGCTACCGCGGGCGCGGGGTCTCGCGCTTCGCCGCCGCGCTGCACGGGACCAGCGAGGTCGCGCTGCCGATCACGCTGGCCACGGCCACGACCATGGTCGTGTTCTTGCCGGCCGCGCTGCTGAGCTCGGGCTCAACCCAGTTCTTCATGATCCGCATGGTCACCCCCGTGTGCGTGTCGCTGCTGGCCAGCTTGTTCGTCGCGTTGGTGTTGATCCCGATGGCCGCGGCGTTCTTGCTCGACCGCGAGCTGTTCGCCGACGCCGAGCCAGGCACGCTGCGCGGGCACCTGCTGGCCGCAGACCAGTGGTGGAAGGCCAAGCTGAGCTGGCTGTACGAGAAGACCTTCGGCCGGCTCAGCGTGCTCTACGGCAAGCTGTTGCGGCTGAGCCTGCGCCGGCGCATGGACGTGGTGTTGATCGGGCTGCTGGCAATGGTCTCGCTGGCGATCCCGGCCAACCCCGAGACCGGGGTCAGCCGCGCGGGCGATCAGAACATGGGCGGACGTCAGATCCGGGTCGGCTACTCGATGCCGCAGGACGTGACCATGGAAGAGGCCGACGCGTTCTTCCGCGAGCTCGAGGCGTGGTTCGCCGACAACCGCGAGGCGTGGAACGTCAACGGCGAGTTCTTGCAGGTCGAGCCCGGCCACGCGAGCGTGCAGTTCTTCTTCAGCGCGCCGCGCGACGGCGACGCGCCGTACCGCGAGACCGGCAAGGAGATCTTCGAGCAGATGCCCGAGCCGCCTGGCTGGACGAAGCGCTCCGACTTTGCGCAGTCCGATGGCGGGGCCAAGAACACATTTCCCGTGTTCATCTATGGCTCTGACCACCGCTCGGTTCAGGACGTCAAGACCCTGGTCGCCGACGAACTCGCCAAGCTCGACGGGGTGATCTCGGTGGTCGGGGCCCAGCGCGACGACACCCAACGCGACGAGCTGGCGCTCTCGCTCGATCCAGTGATGGCCGAGCGGCTTGGGATCTCGGCGGGCATGGTCGGCAACACCGTGGCCTACGCCCTGCGTGGGAGCCCGCTGCCCCGCTTTCACGGCGAGGACCGCGAGATCGACGTGTGGATTCGCTACGAGGAGGCCGACCGCGAGGAGCTCGACGACCTGCTCGAATTCAAGGTCCCGACCAACGCAGGGACCTCGGTCCCGATCCGCACGGTCACCCAAAAGCACGTGCAAAAGAGTGAGACGGTGTTGGTCCGCAACAACAAGCGGGTCGCCGCGCTGGTCGAGCTCGAGCTCGAGCCCGAGGATCGGCAGCAGACAATTGCAACGATCCAGGCGTTCTTGGCCAGCTACGAGCTGCCGGCTGGGGTGTCGTTCGACAGCGACCAAGAGGCCCGCAGCATCGGGGACGGGACCCAGGACCTGATCATGGCGATGGCCCTCGCGTCGGTGTTCATCTTCTTGATCATGGGCTTCTTGTTCGAGAGCTTCGTGCTGCCGCTCTCGGTCTTGCCTGCGATCCCGCTCAGCTTCGTTGGCGTGTGGTGGTTCTTGTACTTGACCGACAGCGACCTCGATCCGCTCGCGGGCATCGGGCTGTTGTTGCTGCTTGGCGTCGTGGTCAACAACGCGATCGTGTTGGTCGACTTCATCAACGGCGCGCGCGAGCAGGGTCTGGACCGCACCGATGCGATCGTCGAGGCGGGCATCCAGCGGTTTCGGCCGATCTTCATGACCGCGTTGACGACCGTGGGCGGGATGCTGCCGCTGGCGTTCGCCGACGCGCCGGCCGAGGGGATCCCGTACGGGCCGTTTGGAAAGACCCTGGTCGGGGGCATGACGACCGCGACGATCCTGACCTTGGTGGTTGTGCCGGTCAGCTATACGGCGTTCGACGATCTGCGCGAATTGGTCCAGCGGTGGTTTGCTCGGGTGTTTCGCAAAGGTGGGTCAGACCAGCCGCCCCCTGTCGCGTAGTCGGGCGGTCAGCTTCGGCGCGATTTCGCAATGGCTCGCGCATCGAGGTCGCTCTACATCACCAGGTTTTCACGAGTGAAGTGCTGGCGTAGGGCCGCCGTGGATTTTCCGGGAACCAGGGCCAAAATACCGATTGATCTTCTGTGAGCGGTCCGCGCAGACTGACACGCAATGACAAAGGAAGTTGTGACTCGGTTTTCAGTGAGCCTGGGTGTGGTGCTGGTCGGCGCTGGGTGTGTCGCCGAGGACGACGGCGCAAACCCATTTGGCGATGGTGTCGACACCTACATCACCTATGGCACGGACAGCGGCGACGGAGACGGCGATCCGTCTGGTGATGGCGACGCGGACACCGATCCAACCGGCGATGGTGACCCAAGCACGACGGACAACGGCGACGGAGATTCCGGCCCGGGTGACGGCGACGGCGAGCCCACCACCGGCGACGGCGACGGCGATCCCTGCAACGGCGACAGCCCCTACATGGGCGGCTGGGACATTGGCTGTTGCCAGAACCAGGTTGCGCCCGGCGGCTGGCAACCCGGCCAGATCGGCCCCGGCACCGTGGTCCCCGACTGGACCTTCAACGACCAGTTTGGCGACGCGGTCCGCCTGTACGACTTCTGCCACGAGGCCATCTACTTCGAATATGTAGCCCTGTGGTGCGGCTCTTGCCAAGCGATGGCACCCGCGGTCGCGGGCCTGTTCAACCAATACGACGCACAAGGTCTCATGACGCTCAGCTACATGAGCGAGAACGGCTCGGGCGGGCCCGCGGCGCAGGCCGACGTGGTCGCGTGGGCCAGTCAGTACGGACAAGACGGTCTGGTCGTGTACAGCAACCACCAGGACGTCTGGTACCCGTTCGGCGTCAGCCAAGGCGGCAACAGCTGGTCGATCTCGCTGCCTGGCACGATGCTGCTCGAGCCCGGCATGAAGATCACGAAGATGGGCGTGCCCTCCAATGCCGAGATCCAGGCCGCGCTCCCGTAGGCTGGTTCACCCCGAAAACGCGCGTTGTTCTGGACCGGCAGAACAGCGTGCGTTTTTCGTTGGTTGGTCGTGGTGCAGACCGCAAAACCGTCGCCAGCGAAATATGGAGACAGAGTTAGACACAACCCGCGACGGCACCAGCGTTGTAGCCGTCGTGGGAGCAGCACCGAATGCGAAGAACTCTCCGGTTAGCGATCTTCCTGTCCGTCGCCGCGGTGACAACTTCACAGGTTGCCATTGTGCCGACCGCCCAGGCGGCGAACGACGCGGTGCTGACCGGGGTGATCCGCAATCCCGAGACCGGCGAGGGGATCGAGGGCGCGATCGTCATCATCACGGGCGAGAAGCTGCAGGGCGAGCGGACCATGACAACGGACGCGACCGGGTTTTACCGGGTCCCCAACCTTCCGCCAGGCACCTACGAAGTCACGATCAAGTACCTCAATAGCAGGGACAAGCACCGCAAGAACATTCAGCTGCGGGCTGGCACCACGACGCGAGTCGACTTCACGCTGCGCCTCGTCGAAGAGGAGACCGTGGTCATCGTGACCTCGCCGCCCGTCGACACCGCCTCGAGCTCGACCGGCTTGGCGCTTGACCGCGAGATGCTCCGACGGGTCCCGATCGCCCAGCCAACCGGGAAGGGCGGCGCCAATCGTTCGTTCGAGTCTGTGGCCGAGGCCACGCCGGGGGCCAGCTCGGACCTCTACGGCACCTCGGTCGCGGGGACCAGCTCGCCAGAGAACAAGTACTATGTTGATGGTCTGTCTGTGAATGATCCAGGGTTTGGACTGAACGGTACGGCGCTGACAGTCGAATTTCTGGAGGAGGTCCGGGTCGAGGCCGGTGGCTACATGCCCGAGTTTGGCCGGGCGACAGGCGGCATCATCAATGCGGTGACCAAGACCGGGTCCAATCAGTTTCATGGCGGCGTGTGGCTGTTCTATACCCCCGGTGGGCTCGAGGGATACCGCAAGCCACCGGTCCGCGAGGGCGTGACGATTCAGGCCGAGCGGCAGCTGCTGTGGCTGGGCGACACCGGCTTTGACATGGGCGGGCGAATTGTCCGGGACAAGCTGTGGTTCTATGGCGGCGTCAGCGTCTCGCACACGAGCTACGACATCAAGACCACCTGGAACCGGCGGGCCCTCAACGAGGACACGGGTGAGGTTCGGACGGACCCCACCACGGGGTTTAGCATCACGGAGCGGATTCCTGGCACCGAGGTTCATCGCAAGGCCCAAGGCACAACAGTGCAAGCGCTGGGCAAGCTGACCTACACGCCAGCCAAGAATCATACGCTGGAGCTGCTTGGCATCTATGCGCCCACGCTCTCGGGTGGCAACGGCACATACGGCTTGGACGCGAGCACGGGCAGCCCCGAGGTCTCCTCGGTGTTGGGTACCTACGGGACCTTGGCGCACCGCTATCGTGATGACGCCACCGACCTGCAGCTCGAGTGGAACGTGCTGGCCGACGACAACCGCTGGGACATCACGACGATCGTTGGCTGGCACCACCAGGTCAACCAAAGCATGCCGGTTGACGGCAGCAAGCTAGGGACCGGCGAGGGCCTGGCCGGGGTTCCGGCGACCGTGTATCGGCGCAGCAGCCCCGAGTATCACTCGGTCACGGACTTTGTCGACTTGCCCCCGAACGCGGCTGACAACGCCTGTGATCCTTGGGTGGACCCCGTTGACGCCAGCAATCGTACGGTCACATGCCCGGCCACCGCGTTTCGCGTGGGCGGCCCCGGGTTCTTGTACGACCGCCGGCTCAACCGCCTGCAAGTGCGCTCGACGGCGGCCCGGCTGCTGACCGGGGCCGGTCACCACCTCATCAAGTTTGGCATCGACTTCGAGTACATGCAGTACGACAGCGAGCGCGGCTACTCGGGCACCACGATCTACCGCGAGAGCCCGAATGGGGCCTACTTCGTAGACTATCGGCGCTATGGCTATCTTACCGGGCCCGACGAGGTTCAGGTATTGCCCTCGTTGCAGTGGAGCGTGTTCTCGACCACGATCGGCGGGTTCGTCCAGGACAGCTGGTCGATCATGGACAAGGTCACGCTCAACGCCGGCCTGCGCTACGACGCGCAGCAGCTGTTTGGTGGCGACGGCCTGCTGTCGCTGGCGCTGCCCAATCAGGTCTCGCCGCGGCTTGGCTTGATCTGGGACCCCACGCAGGTCGGCAAGGCCAAGATCTTCGCCAACTACGCTCGCTTCTATCAGAGCGTGCCGCTCAATCTGGCCGACCGCGCGGGCTCGGGTGAGCCCGGCGTGCGCCGCTTGTATGACGCCGATCTGTGCAATCCAGCCGACCCCGAGAGCGAGGCCAACGTGTGCCAGTCGGACGCGAGCCGGCTGGTGGTCGGCGGCGCCGCGGATCCAGATCGCTATTGGTCGGCGTTTGGCGCGGGCAAGACCGCGATCGACCCCGACTTGAAGCCGCAATCGAGCGACGAGATCGTCGCCGGTGGCGAGTACGAGATCATCCCGGGCGGCAAGATCGGGCTGAACTACACGCACCGCTGGCTCAGCCGCGTGATCGAAGACATGAGCCGCGACGAGGCGACGACCTACTTCATTGGCAACCCGGGCTATGGGATCGCCAAGGACTTCCCCAAGGGGCGACGGGTCTACGATGCGGTGATCCTGTACTTCGACAAGCGCTTCGCGGGCAATTGGATGGTCTCGGGCAGCTACACCCTGGCGTGGCTGCGGGGCAACATCGCAGGCTTGTTTCGCCCCGAGACCGGCCAACTCGATCCCAACATCAACTCGGACTTTGACCTGATCTCGCTGCTCGCCAATCGCTTTGGGCCGCTGCCGGGCGACCGCCGGCATACGCTCAAGGTGTTTGGCGCAGGCGAGATCGCGCTGGGTCAGGGGCACACCCTGATGCTAGGCGGCGCGTTTCGGGCGTCCTCTGGCGGGCCCACCAACGTGCTTGGCTCGCATGAGCTGTACGGAACCGGCGAGGCGTTCTTGGTCCCGCGCGGGGACGGCGAGCGGCTGCCCTGGGTGTTTCGGATAGACACCAACATTGGCTACCGAAAGTACTTCACCGAGCACCTGACCATGGACTTGACCATGGACGTGTTCAACGTCGTCAACTTCCAGGCCGTGACCGGGATCGATCAGAACTACACATTCTCGGACGTGGTCCCGATCCCGGGGGGGAGCCTCGAAGACCTCGACCGTCACACCGACGCGGGCGGCGATCCGATTGACCGAAACCCCAACTTTGGCAAGCCAACCGCGTTTCAGTCGCCGCGGCTGTTTCGGTTTGGCGTGCGCCTGAACTTTTGAACGGAGTGACCCACGATGACTCGACCCACGATGTTCTGGATGGTCTTGTTGCTTGCGACCGGCTGCGCGCAGCCAGTCATCAACTGCACGAGCGCGCACGGGTACTTTGCGGTGGAGTATGTGCTCACGCAGGGTGACCCGGCGTCGAGCTGCGGGCAGCTCGAGGGTGACGTGCTGGGCATGCAGACCTACCCGCAACCGGGCGGCAAGAACGGCACGCCCGACTACCGCAACGCGATCGTGGCGATCCGCCCAGAGTCGCTTGGGGCGATGATCAAGTACGCGACGGACCGCGGCGCCATTGACGGCGATGATGTGTCGCCCAACGCGAACGCGCTTGGCAAGTTTGGTCAGGGGTTTCCAACCGACGACGACTTTTGCCTGGTCGATCGGGTTCAGCGAGCGTCTGTCTCGCTGCCGGAGATCGAGGCGGTGCCGGATGACCCGAACACGCCGGACGAAGACGAGAGCCAGCCCGCGCAGCCGGCCGCCGAGATCGCGTACCAGTGGAGCCGCGCACGCTTCGTGGTCTCGGCCGACGCCCAGGGGACCCAATTCGAGGCTGACCTCGAGTACACCCGAGACGGCTGCACCGCTTCGTATCACGCGGTTGGTCTGTACCCGGCCGTGAGCTGCGAGAGCGACGCCGAGTGCGACGACGACAAGAACGGGATCAACCCCGACTTTGCGGTCCGGTGCAACACCGAGCTTGGGCTCTGTGTGCTGGATGGACCGTTGCCGGCCTACGAGTGAGACCGCGGAGCAAGCAAATGCGAAATGTGACGATGTATCGAGCGGGTGTTTGGCGTGGGTGTTTGGCGCTGACGACCGCGCTGGCGCTGGCGCTCGCGCCGGTCACGGTGAACGCCGCCGAGCCACCGCGCGCGGATGAGGTGGAGGTCGGCGAACCCGAGCCGGCTGCTGAGCCTGCTGAGCCCGATGTTGCCGAGACCGCGGGCGAGTCGGGCGAGTCGACGCTTGCTCCGCCAAAACTCGAGTCAGCGGCAGCGCCGGCTCAGGGTCCCGCGCCAGCTGCCGAGTTGCAGCCACCCCCGGTCGCAGCGCCCCGGGTCGCAACCCGGACTGTACGCAGGACTGGCGTGGGCCTGCTGATCACCGGTGGTGTGGTGGCAACCACCGGCATGGGCATGACGATCGCGTTCACGATCCTCGGCGACCAGCTGCAGGAGCGAGAAGACCCGGCGATCGCGGACATCGAGCAGCGCGATGACATGGCGCGGATCGGCGGGGTCTTGTTGGTCTCGGGTCTCGCGTTCGTCGCCGCTGGCGGGATCGTGTTTGCCAGCGCGGCCAGGCGCAAGGGGCTGACGCGAACCGAGGCGAGGATTCGGATCGCGCCAGCGGTGGGCGGCGTGCTCGTGTCCGGGCAGTTTTAGTCTGGGAGGGGGCGAGTGGGTCCGCCGCGTGGGTCCGCCGAGTGGGTCCGCCGAGTGGCTCTGTAAGTCGCGACTGAGCGCTACCCCGGAATCAGCTTGATGTGCTTGCCGTGCTCCGCCCGCATGTAGGCCGCATATTCCTCGGCCGCGCCTGGCTCACCGCGTTCAATGCGAACGTAGAAATTGCAACGCTCGCACGATACACAGTTGCCAGAATAGTGGTCCCACAGCTGCTTCATGTGTTTGGGGCTCAACTTCATGGCGTGCTTGGTTCCTCCAATGGTCGAAGCGCGCGCTGAGCCGCTGCCTCGAGCTCGGCCTTGGCCTGGTGCCAGTGTTGCTCGGCGTCGCCCGCTCGCCCCGCGGCCATCCAGATCATGTAGGCGCGCTCCCGGATCTGCGCCTCGTCGATCTGCGGCAGCGCCAGCAGCTGCGGACATTGCTGCGAGGCCGGGTTGTAGGGCGGGGTCACAAACCAGCTCTGGCGCCCAACGGGCACCCCTCGGTGGCGGTAGCAGCCCGCGCGCAGCGGGCAGCCGTCGCCCGGGCACATGGTGATGTCGTAGGGCACGTCAGTTCCCCAACCCCGGGTGTGGGCGGGCCTGCTTGATCCACAGCACCGGCTCGTCCAGCGTCTCGACGTCGTCGAATTTGAACTCCACGTCCATGGCGTACCACCCGTCTTCGTTGGGCGGATACACGTCGGCGAAGAAGCTGTGGATCTTCGCCAGCGCGGTCCCCAGCGCGTAGAGCTCGGCGTTTGTCAGCACGTTCTCGCCCGCGGGTACCAGGTTGGAGTGCGTGACAAACACGACCGGCTGGCCGGGAAAGTCGAAGTGGTAGATCAGCTCGTCGGTTGTGACGCCGGGATCGGGTGAGACCACCGACGCCTCGCCCTCTTGCACGTTGATGTAGAAGCCCGGCTCGGCGCCGGTCTGATCAAAAATGTTGGCGGTCAGCGCGACGCCGTTGGCCTCTTCGTCGGGGAACGAATTGTGGCACAGCAAGGACATGCCCACGGCGGTGTGCTCGATCGACCGATACTCGCGCTCTTCGAACGCGCGAAAGTACCAGACGCTCGCCCAGACCTTGCGGATCGCGTCTTCAATTGGTTCGTCGAGCGAGCCTAGCGAACCCGACGCAGAGGTGTACAAGCCCGCGCCCGTGAACCCCTCGAGATCCTCGGCGTTGGTGCTCGAGCGAAACCGCATGCGAACGCCGGGGTACTCGGCCTCGAGCTTGGCCGTGAGCGCAGCCATGAACGCGGCGTTGATCGGGGCCGCGCGCATGTCATCGCGCAGGGCCTTCAGCATTTGGTCGCGGGTCGCGGCGTCACCCGTGAACGCATCGTCCGCGAGCATCTGAGCAATCCGCAGGTCAAAGCCGTTCTCGACCAAGAACTGATCATAGAAATACACGGGTATGGCGAACGCCTTGGGTGGGTTGAGCTCGGGCCCGATCAAGGGCAGCACCGCGAAGTTGCTGGCCTTTCCGCCGAACGCCGGGATCGCCTTGTCGATCGCGTTGGCGACGCTGAGTGCTGGGTCGAGCACGTCCTCGATGTCCGTGATCTGCGTGACCGACAGATCCTTGGCGGGCACGCCAACCATCTCGGGCCGGTTGGCCTCCCACCACGCGTCGGCCTGGGCTTGGGTGACCTCTTCGATCTCCCAGCTGTCGGCCGTGACCGCAAATCGCACCCACTTGTCTTCCAGCGCGCGCAGGGTCTCGTGGGTGAAGGCTTCACGCAGGCCAAGGTTGGGCGTGCCGCGGTTTTGGCTGAGCACGTTGATGTGCGACAGCGGGGTCTGAAACTCGGCCGTGATGATCCCCGAGACGACGGAGATGTCATTTGGCACCGCGTCGAGCACCACGACGTCGCGGAAGGTCACGTAGTTGGTCTCGAGCTCGGCGGCGGTGCTGAAGATCAGCTTGGCGTAGGTCTCACCCGTGTTCAGGATCTGGAATTGCTGACCCGCGTACAGCTCGTCGGTGGTGATGATCTTGACCGAGTCCGGCAGCTTCTCGGCCTCGAGCTCGACGGCCTGGGAGGTTGGGTGAAAGTACAGCTCCTCGCCGATCCACGTGGACGCGGCGAGCTTTTCGTACGAAAGCTGGATCTGCGCCGCGCTCATTGTGTCGTAGGGCGAGATCTCGTAGGTGTAGACTGCGGGCCCGTCGTAGTAGGTGAGCGCGCCCAGCAAGAAGCGACGGCCCGGCGAGTAGTACTCGGACTCGTTGAAGCTCGCGAGCTGCGGCACGATCGGGCTGCCGCCACCGGACAGATGCTTGAACGCGAAGTCCCAGTGGATTGGGTACTTGCTGGTGTCTTGAACATACAGCTGGCCGTCAAAGCTGTCGTACACGGTCTTGGCCGTGATCGCGGCGGCCTTGGTCGAGCTCGTTGGCAGCGTGGCCAGGCGCTCGTAGTCGGCGCGGCAGCCCAGCGTCTGGCTGTAGTCAACCTCGGTCGCGGGGTCGAGCACGCAGGCCCACTGCGGCTCGGGCTCGCCGCACGCACCAAGGCCAAGGCTCGAGACGAAGCCGAGCGCGAGCGCGAGAGAGGATGGAGACGGTTGGTGCATGGTCGAGGCTCCCAGACGAGCCTGGGCGAGGGTTCTCACTTGCTCGTGAACGGCATCTGTTGGCTGGTTCGCGGTGAGAAGCGAGTTCATGACGAACAGCGCCAGGGTATCATTGCCGACGATGAGCGATCTGCAATTGCGAAGCGAGACCGACGAGCACAGCCGGTCACGTCGGCGCGTGCGGACGTTGCGGGATCTGGTGGTGTTCCAGGTCAAGTTGTTGCTCGAGGGCTTCAAGGACATCGTGCTTGGCCCGCTGAGCCTGGGCGCCGCCTTGCTCGACTTCATCGCGGCCAAGCAGGCGCCCGATCGCTACTTGGACACCGTCATGCGGCTGGGCCGACGCTACGAGGACGCGCTCGATCTCTACGGCGCGCTCGGGGAGCCCGGCGAACCGGCCGAGGTGGGCGGGCCGGGGAGCGGCGAGCCAGCGCAGCTCGCGGTAGCGATCCCAGAGAACGCGAGCGTGGGCCCAGGTTCGGAGCGCGTCAGGGTCGATCTAGGTTGAAGGTTTGGGCGCAGGCTTGGGTGAGGGCGGCTCGCAGCGGGCGACGGCGTCGTCGAGCGTGAGGCTCAAGATCGCCGTGAACCCGGTGACTGTCCGGCGCTCGGCCTCGAGCGTTCGCACGGCCGCCTGCATTGCCGCGATTCGCACGCTGAGCTCAGCCTCGATCGCTTGCAGCTCGCGCTCGAGATCGAGCTCGGCCACCGACCAGGCCGCCGCCAGGCCGTCACCAGACAGCTGCTCATAGGCGTCCCGGATCCGGCGGAAACCCTCGGGATCCGCGTGCGGCGAGTGGTGGCGGAGCAGTCCGAAGTAGGCGCGCTTGATCGCCGCGCGCTCGAGGGTTGGCTCGAGGCCCAGCACGCGGAAGGGGTCGGGTGGGGCCTCCATCAAGAGTTCTCCCAGTCGAAGAGCTCGCCCTGCCGGGGCGGCGTCTGGGCTCGCTTCTTGGAGCGCGACTTCGGCTCTGGCGCGGCTTGCTTCTTGGCGGTGGTTTTCTTGGCGGTGGTTTTCTTGGCGGTGGTTTTCTTGGCGGTGGCTTTCTTGGTCGCAGCCTTCTTGGTCGTGGCTTTCTTGGTCGCAGCCTTCTTAGTCGTGGCTTTCTTAGCCGTAGCCTTCTTAGTCGTAGTTTTTTTAGCCGTAGTTTTCTTAGCCGTGGTTTTCTTCGGCTTCTTGGCCGTGCGTCGTCGTACGCCAGCGTGGCGCTCCGCGAGCCGCACGATCCTCGGGGCGATGTCGTCGGCGTGGCCGCGCTGGTCCAACGCGGCGAGCAGCGCCACGGCGATCGGCTTGGTCGCATAGCGAGGGGCCCGCTCATCGATGAAGCAATCGAGCGCACGCGCGAGCGCGAGTGCCTGGTCCGAGAAACGACGCAGCAGCACGCCCACCCCATGCGTGGCCAAGGACTCCCAGCCATGGTCGTCGGCGATGAGGATGACGCGTAGCACCTGGTCGAGGCTCGGCGCGTCACCCAGGTGCAAATTGATGAACTCCACGCCGCGCTCCCGAAGGCGATCGTCCAGCATGAGCTGGAACCACAGCTGGACGTCGTGGGGTACGAGCTGCGCGGCGTGGCGATCTACGAACGCGCGCTGCGTGGGCCCGAGCTGATTGTTGGTGGCGACGAGGAGATCTAGATCGGCGAAGTCGGCCGGGACCGTCAGGTTTGGCGGCATCAGCCGGAACACGTCGAGCATCTCACCGAGCTCGAGCGCCAGATCCTCGTCGTCAGGATTGGGGTTGCTACGCATCGACGCGAGCGTGCGCTCGATATTGAGGATCATGTCCTTGACCTGAGATCGCTTGGGGCCTACGGACTTGCGGGTGAGTTCGTGCTCGTCGAGCGCCCTGTGGGTCAGTCGCGCCAAGTGTCGGCGTGCGTCGCCGTGCACGAGCTCGAGCGCCTGTTCGACGAACTTCAGCATGTCCTTCCAGTCCAACCAGCTGACGGCGGCGCATACCTCCTCGATCGAGGTCTGGGCATCAACGCGCACGCGCTCGGCCAGCTCGCGCGTGAGCGCGCCCGATTGCAGCAGCCTCGCGCCGACAGCTAGCAGCCACCCAGGCAGTGCGTCGTGCTCAAACGCCCCGACGGACCACCACGACAGCGTCCATACCCACAGCCGACCATTCGACCTCACGCGGAGCAACCGGCGGCCCAGCTCGAGCGGGGCCTCGCAGTCGACGTTGTACGGGTGGTCCGGCGCTGGGAAATTGTTGAGTACGTCGAGCACGAACGGGCCCAGCGCCGAAGACCGGTAGGCGGTCTCGAGCAGCGACGCCAACTCTGTGGGCAGCCTTCCAGGGGCGGACAGCTGGCGGGCCAGCCGAATCGCGCGAATCAGCAGCTCGTGATCGGTGATCGGATCTGCGGCGCGTGCGAGCACGACGAGCGCGCGAGCGGACGGCCTGGCGCGCTTGGCCACCGCAGCGCCCAGAGCCAGTCGCCAGGCGAGCTGCGCCGTGATCGCCAGCAGCGGACGACGTTGTTCGGGCTCGAGGCGCATGACCTGGCGCTCGATCGCCTCGACGCGCTCGAGGTTGTCGCCAGCGGCCAACAGCGCCTGCTCGAGACCGGCGGGATCCGCTGGGATGGGGGCAGCGGTCTGCTTGGAGTCCGGGGGGGCCGCAATGCTGACAAGCTCGCGCAGCGTCTGCGTGGGTGGCTCCCCGCGATGCTCGACATAGGCCCGACACCAGCGGGCCAGCTCGGGGCTGCGCGCGGCCAGACTCGCGCCGAAGCTCGCCAACAGACCTTCGCCAAGCTCCCATTGCCGGGCCCGCAGCGCGCTCGCGATCAGCAGCCAGCTGCACGCCTGGACCCGCGCTTCGTCGTGGCTGGTGAACAGCGTGGCACGGTCCGCGAGCGCCCGCGCGAACCCGAGCAACCGGGCCTCGTCGCGGTGGAGGTGGCAGAGCTCGAGCTCTGCCGCGATCAGCTCGAAGCTGACACCGGACTCGCCGGGCGCGAGATCGGCCGTGATCAGCCCAAGCACGTCCCCACGCCGCTTGGCCTTCTCGAGGTCTCGGGCGGCGCGCTTGTCCTGCTTTCGGCGCTGCCGATCCTTGCGCTTGGCCACTACACCTCCCCGGCCTCTTGTTCGAGGAAGAGATCGAGCAGCTCGTCCTCGATCTCTTCGCGCTGGTTGGGCGTCGCTGCCTGCCACGCCAAGATCAGCTGGACCAGCTGCGCGTGGGTTGGGTCTTTCACCGTCTCGAGCAGGCGCTTGGCCCGGCGGATCAACGCGTTGTCGGTCCCGATCTGGCTCAGGTCTGGCGTCGCCCTGTCCGTTGCTGGGCCCGCCGCTGGGCCCGCTCGCGCTGGGTCGCGCTGGGTCTGGGTCGCGTCGGGCAGGCGCAGCGCCACGGTCTTTTGCTTGGCCTCGGCGCCGACTTGTGAGGCCGTGACCCGCACGACGCCGTCTAGATCGTAGGCGAAACGAAACCGCACGGGTGTGCTCCGACGCGCGGGCTCGAGCTCGAGCTCGAACGACCCGATCGATAGATTTTCCGAGCAGCGCGGCGCCTCGCCTTGAAACACGTCCACGCGAACGAGCTCTTGGTCGTCGACCATCGTGTACATCTCGCGGGTCCGATCAGCGGGCAGCGCGGTGTTGCGATGAAGCACCGCCACGAAGGTGTCGGGGCCGTCCTCGAGGTAGAGATCGTCCTCGTCACCGACCGCGCGCAGGCCCAACGAGTGGGCGGCGACGTCGACCAAGATCCGATCACAGCTGACACCCGAGAGCATCCCACATTGGATCGCCGCGCCCAGCCCGACCGCCAAGTCAACGTCGATCTCTTCGTGAATGTCGACCTCGAAGGCCTCGGCCAACAGGGTGCGGACCAGCGGGATCCGGGTGGAGCCGCCGACCATGCAGATCCGCCCAATCTGCTCTTCGGGGCCAAGCTTGGCGTCTTGGATCGCGCGCTGGGCCAGCTCGATCGTCGTGCTCAGCATGCCCATGATCGCGGCCTCGAACTCGTGGCGTGTGACCGTGAGCTGCAGGTGGACCGGCTTCGAGTTGGCAACCGCGATGAACTCTTCGCGGACCTCGACCTCGAGCTCGGTGGACAGCACGATCTTCGCGGCCTCGGCCGCGCTGCGCAGCCGCGCCTTGGCGGCCGCGTCGAGCTCGAGCCCGCGCGCCGTACCAAGCTCGTCGACGAACATGCGAACGAGCGCGTCATCGAAGTCGTCGCCGCCGAGGCTGGTGTTGCCGGTCGTGGCTCGGACCTCGCGCACGTCCTCGAACACCTCGAGCACCGACACATCGAAGGTGCCGCCGCCAAGATCGTAGACCAGCACCAGCTCGGGTGCGCTTGCCTGGTCGGCGCGCGCGTGGTCGTAGACCAGCGATGCGGCCGTTGGCTCGTTGAGCAGGCGAAGCACCCGCAGCCCGGCGAGCTCACCCGCGGCCAGGGTTGCCCGCCGCTGCGCGTCATTGAAATAGGCCGGCACGGTGATGACCACGTCGCTGACCTTCTCGCCGGTTGTGGCCTGCGCTGCGGCGCTGAGCGAGCGCAGGATCTCGGCCGAGATTTGCTCGGGCAGCAGTGACTTGCCCGCGACCTCCACCGGCTCCGACTGGCCCATGCGCCGCTTGATCGAGCGCACGACCCGGTCGGGGTGCAACACCGCCAAGTTCCGCGCCTCACGGCCAACGAGCACGCGACCGTCCTCCGTGTACATGACGACCGAAGGCACGATCGCGCTGCCGTCAACCTCGAGCGCCTGCGGCACGCCGTCGTGCAAGCGGGCGATGACCGAGTTGGTCGTCCCCAGGTCGATCCCAAACACCCCCGTGTTTGCAGTGGTCATTGCGTCCTCTTGTTCACGATCACTTCGCCCTCGCGGATCAAGGTGTCGCCTCGGGTCGCGGCCGAGCGCACGATTTGGGTCACGATGCCATCGGCCAGGTCTGGGTTGTACTGGGTACCCACGACCCGAAAGCGCTGTCCTTGCGGTACCACGCCTGTGTCGGCGTGGCGCTGCAGCCCTTGCGCCGCGATGAAGCGCTCGAGTCGCAAGCCGATCGCCGCCAGCCCGTCGGCGACCGCGGCCTGCTCCGCACCGAGCGTGCGCCGGGCGTCGTCGAGGCGATCGAGCGCGTCGAAGATCTCGTCGAGCGACGCCGGCGGCGTCTGCGACGGCCCGTCGAGGCGATCGAGCACGCTGCGGTGGTTGGTGCCCACGAGCTCGGCCAGCTCGTCGAGGCGGACCGAGATCTTGGTCTGCGCCCGCGCGATCATCTTGAGGCGGACCTCGAGGTCTGCGCCCAGGTCTGCCGCTACGCCCGGCTCCGAGTCGTTCGCCGGAGGCGTCTGCCCAAACAACGCACGGAAGCGGTCAAGCATGGTTTGCCAGGTATCACGAGCTTTGGCCCGTGACAATGGCATGGATCCGGTGCGAGTGCATGCGTAGGTGCCGGTGCGTGGTGCAATGGCTCGCGACCGCGAGGCCATGACGCTCGCACACGCGGACGAGTCGAGAATGCCGCAACGCAGGTACGCCTCGAACTCGTCGACTCCGAACTCCGGCAGTCCGCCAGCTTACTCGACGTCAACATTGAAACAATTGCAGCTGCAGCTGAACATCGTGATCTTGGGGTCCTTCGCTTCTACTCCGCGGCGTCGGGCGCGGGAGTTTTCGATGTCGGTCCAGCGGCGAATTTCACGGATATTTTCCTGTGACAGACGGCGACCATGACCGTGAACGGGGCAGCGCTCTCGCTCGCCATGTTTGTCCTTGCGTCCAGACATCGGAGTGCACCTTCGCGCCCTTGCTAGCGGCTGCTTGGCTCGGCAGTGTAGCAGAAGTCGGTGCCTCGACGCTCTCCGCGCCGAAATCCCGCGCAGGGGTGGATGTCGAGGCGCGGCGAGCATCGCCGACTCGCAGCGCGCCGACTTGGTGGACGATCCTCGGCTTTGGGAGCGGGTACCGCTCGAGCAGCCGATAGAACGTTTCCCTCGTCGTCCCGCGCTGCGGGCGACGCTGGCCTCGCGGGCGAAGCGTCCGCTCACCGAAGACTCAGGACTGGTCCCTCACCGTGCTCGACGACGCCGCGCTTCGATGGCTGGTGTTGGCTTCGCCGGGCACCGCTGCGAAGCCACCGATCTGGGACCTTCGCAGTTCGGCATGGGGCTTGGTGCCGAACAACACGCCGGAGATGGTCGACGTCCCGAGTGACAAAGATCGGGCGCTCGCCATACTCAATGCGCCCAGCAACTTCTCCGAGCCGCCGGACATGCTGACCGTGCGGTCCACCCGCCGGCCAGCCTCCGAAGAGCTCCCAGTCCAGACGTTCCCGGATCTTCAAGGAGACTCCCAGTCCAGATCTTGGGTTCTGTCTGAGGCTGCGGAGACTCCTTGTCCCGGTATCTATCGGCTCGTCACTCAATCTTCGAATATATAATACGGACGAAAGCTGTCCAGCACATCCACCGCCCGCGCCAGCTTGTCCGCAACCTGCTCATGGTCGGGTGACCCCTCGAGCACCATCCGGTGGGCCTCCTCGAGCAACTCGCTGTAGACTGAGTAGCGAGCCTCTTCTTTCTCGCGCTCCTCGTCTGTCGTTGGATTTAGTTCGTGAGAATACCTCTTGGATTGCAACGAGCGTCGGCTCGAGTTGTGGTAGCTTTCGATGACGTTTCCACAGAGCGCAAGGACCTTCAATGATGCCTTTCTGCTTGTCAAGATCTCGATCAGCATCTTAATGGGGGGAGGGGTCTCTCGGATGTATTTCTTTGACATGAAAAGCCCAACTCGTTAGTCAATGACGTGTCGAGGGTAGATGATCCTCTCGATCCCGATCGGACCGGAGCCCACGACCTCGCCCGTCCGAGCATCGACGAGAGTCTTGGTCCGCCCCTGCTTCGTCCCCACGCTGCACCACATCACGTGCGGCTGCCCCTCCGCGCTGCGAAAGTCTAGCCTTACCTCGTTGCCCGGCGTGGCTCCCCTGGAGGCTCGTCGCATGATCCGACGCGCTCGCGACTCGCTCACCGTCCACTCACAAGGGGCGTCCGCCCGACAATGCTGAATTTCGGATCCACCCACGACTCCGTCTTGTACGGACACGGCGATCTCGCCGCACGCTGAATTCGATCCAGGTTCACACACCTCCAGCCCGCAAAACCACGGCATGCCTGCATAATAACTACAAACCGAGACGTCGGCCATGGCATCACAGCTGATCGAGACCAGGTCCAGCGGCGAAAGTGCTCCGGCAGCTAACTTTTGCTCGAAGTGCTCGGTCGCGGTGTCCACCACCTGGCGCTTCACTTCCGATGCGCACACCGGGGAGTTGTCGATGATCAGCGTCGGAACACAAGCCGGCCGTTCGGTGTCGGGAATGGGGGGTGGGCTCGCACAGCCCGCTGCGGCGGCGATGATCAGCATGCACAGGGCTCGTGCCACCCTGTGTTGGCGGGGATGCCTGGGAGGAGATGGGGAAACCGGACTGAGAGGAGATGGGGAAACCGGACCGGGCTCGCGCCGAGACGCGGCCGTTCGCCGTGGCAGCGTCGACACGGTGTGGTCGGGGAACGGGCCCTGTGACACGCAGCGGGCGACCGACGACGAGCCCCTCATGGACATGGTCTATACCATCCCGAACCCGGTGACGGCTGGGCTCGTGAAGTGGGGTTGGCTCCGGTCAGGGTTCACGACGGCGGAGTGTCACTTCCAGCGGGCGGCATCACGTTCAAACGCCTCCTCCTCACTAACGCCTTCAATGATGGAGCGCTCGAGCGAGACCAGTCGCGGCGCGTGTCCCCCGAGAGCCTCTTGGGCGAGGCTGAGTTCTCGGCCGATGCGTGTCACCGAGGAGACTCCCCGTCCGGTATCTCCGCTTGCTTTGTGGCCGTCTCTGTGGCCTTGGAGGCCGAAGTTGGCTCTCCACCGACCCACAAAACTGTAGGAGAGCCGCTTCTTTCCCGTCATGCTGGACCCTTGGTCGCAAGACACCCAACAAAATGATCGGTATCTGCGGTCACGGTGAGGCGAAACGTCCGCCCTTGGAGCCGAAGATAATGTTCCGTTAGACGCACATTGTCACTCAAGAGCCGCAGATTCCCGACGTATTCGCTGAACCCCGGGACGCTGCGCCCAACCGCTTCCAGTCGCGCAGCCCTTTGCTCCACAGTAGCCACGATGTCCCCGACGGCAACTTCATGAGTCTGGATGGTCGTGCCAGGAGGTGCCTCCCTAGCTAGGTTCGTCATTTCGGCAACGCAACTCCCCGGAAAGCGCGATGCAAAACTCACGAACTCACGTGCACCGAGGGGAACCGGACTGAGAGTCTTCATTTTGATCCTCCGATCACTGGGGGGAACCGGGGGAACCGGACTGAGAGTCTTCATTTTGATCCTCCGATCACTCGCCGGCCAAGTGGGCCGCCCACGGTCACGCAAGAAACCCTGCAACACAGCCGCCCGCGGGCCGACATCCTGGCGTGGCCCTTTCCTCCGCCCAGAAACAAGCCAGCGCTGACCGCCGTGTAGCGAACCGGGCCCGCGCCGAGACGCGGCCCCACGCGCGGGTCCGCGCTCGGCCGATTCTGCCCAACTGTCGCTACAAGGTCACCAGGCGGTGTCTCGAGCGTCGCCTGT
>NZ_JMCC02000043.1 GCF_000737335.2 Enhygromyxa salina
GCAAGTCGAACGCGAGCCAGGGATCGTGTCGAAACAGCTCGAGGGTGCCTTGATGGAGAGTGCCTGCTGCCACACACACCCTCTCGGCCCGCGCGGTGCCGTGTTGCAGGTTTTTTTCAGCTCGGGCGAGAGTTTCTCGCCCGCTTGCCTACGCCTTCGCAGACTGGCTCACCAAGGGCAGCGAACTTTGTCAAAAAATAGTTCGCTGCCTGAAAAAACACGCTCAGGCGCCAAGCCGCCCGCGGACCTGGGGCTCGGCGGCGGCGAGCGCTGGCGGGAGCGCGCGACCGAGGTGGCTCCAGCATTGCTTGGTGGCGGCCTTTTGTGTGGGCGAGAGGTGCCGAACCACCGGCCGGCGACGCATGCCCTTGCGCTGGCTGTCGATCGCTAGCGCGTAGCAGGCCTCGGGCATCGAGAGGCCGGCCTTCATCGAGCGAAGATCCACGCCACAGCCGCCCCCGCAGCAGGCGTTCTCGAACAGGTAAGAGCCGTTGGCGACCCAGATCCCCATACCCAGCAAGATCGCAGCGAGCTCCGCGTCGGCCTCCCATTGCAGCAGCGCCGCGCGCTCGGCCGCGGCGTCCATGCCCGTGAGATCGGGACGGAGCCCCGCGCGATCCAAAGCGACACGCCCGAGCTCGCGGGCGATGCCAGCCAGGAGCAGCTCGCGGACCTTGAACACGGCTGGGGTAAACAACAGCAGGTAGTCCTCGGGACCCCTGAGGGTGTGGAGAAGCTTGCCGTCGCTGTCGCCGAGGCTGCTGTAGTGCTCGGGTAGCTTGGGCGCTTGGCCGCGGGCGTCGAGCTCGAGCAGGGTCAGCTCGACCTCGGATTGACCCACGACCTCTTGCACGCCGCAGATCATGTCGAACAGGGTGTCGAGATCGCTGGGCGTGTCGGCGAACCCCAGCTGGGCGGGATCTGTCAGCAGCTGCGGTTGGTGGGCGGGGGCGCCGAGCGCCGCGGCGAGGTCGACGATCCCGGCTGCGATCCAGTCTCGCGCGTCGTCGTCAGGTACGAACTCCGGTGAGGTCGCGGCAGTGCCGAAAGACAGCATGGCGCCAATGTAGCACGGTGAAGGCTGGCGACGATCGACGGGTGCGCCCTTCGACGCAGCGCCTGCGCGGGCGAGGTCGGCGGCTAGATCGGCGACCGGATTACGACGTTGAGCAGCACGATGCGTAACGGAGCTTGCGCATCATCGGGAAGCTCACACACTCAAATTGAGGGCTGGAAACGAGTCGTATGGTCACGCAGCAGCGGTGGAACAACGGACCACACAAAGCTCTCATCGCTCGATTGACGGCTTCGTTGTTGTTCGTCTTCGTGACCCTGGCGGTCCCGTCGCAGGCAAGCGCGCGCGACCGTGCGATCCGGGTGCCGGTGACGGTTCATGTCGCAACCCACCACGGTCGCTCCGTCGTCAGTGAGCGGCGGATCCTCGCCTCGATCCGCCGTGCCAACCGCGAGCTCGCGGCCTTCGACATCTACCTGGACGTCGAGCAGATCCAACCCATGGTCGGGGGCACGCGGATCGAGACCCCCGATCACCGGTTTGAGCTAGCCCGACGGGCCCCGCGCGATGGCACCGTGCACGTGTTCTTCGTCGATCGCGTGCGGCTGACCTCGGCGCGCAAGGGCGATCGGCGGGTGAGCGGCATGCACTGGCGCTATCACGGCCTGATCAAGGACATCCGCGCGCGCGAGTACGTGGCCGTCGCCCACAACGCGCCCACGACCACCTTGGTCCACGAGTTCGGCCACGCGTTCGGGCTTGCGCACGACACCCGTGACGACAACCTCATGTGCTCGTGTCGGCGCGGCATCGACCCGGCGTTCACCGAGCGCCAGGGTCGAAGGCTCCGCGCCGGCGCCCGCCGCTACCAAAAGCGCAGCCAAAAGCGCAGCCGCAAGCGCGGACTTTGACCCCGGCTCGTTATGACCCCCACATAGACCTTAGACTTCGCCGACTGCAGCCGCTGGCGCGTCTGGTCGCTTCGCTCCTCGGGGCCGTTTGTTCGCATCCGCATGTGTGGCCCCCTGGAAGGGGGCTCGTGTGGCTTCGGCGGACGTTTACATATAGGGTCCCGCATAGGCTGTGGCGCTTCGCCGAACCCGCTGGGGCGTCAGGCCGCGCCAGCTGCTGCAGTCGGCGAAGTCTAAGGTCTATGTGGGGGTCATGACGAGCTCACCCTTGGCTGAGGGCGGCGACGACGGAGGACATCTCGATCAAGTCTGGGTCGTCGGGCTGGGCTTCGAGCGCGTCCGAGATGTGGGAGATCGCGTCCAGCACCACGCCGTAGGTCTCGCTTGGTGGACCACCATCGCGGAAGCTGCGAAGCGCCCGCGCATAGGCGACCGTCGCTGCGCCCTTTTGGCCAGCGTGGGAGGCCTCGCCGAGCGCGTTGATGGGCTGCTCCCACACCAACTGCTTGGCCTGCTTGGCGAGCGGATCGATCCACTCGATCTCGACGTGGATCACCGCGTCGTCGGCGACCTCGGCACACGCTTCGAGCTCGTGGTGAAACACCAACGAGTCGTTTGGCCCGAGGATCGCGAGCTCTGGATCCGGCGCGTCGAGCTTTGGATCTGCGCTGCGCTGCCGCATGGTCAGGCCGGGCGGCAGGGTCACCGTGACCTCGAGTTCGGTCGCGGCGGCCACCACGTTGGCGCTGAACTTCTCTTGCAGGTCGACCCACAAGTGCTCTGCGGTCGGGGCGAACAGCATCGCGCCGCGGCCTGCATGGGCGAGCTCGCTGATCCGCATGTCGTCGAACTGCTTGGCGTCACCCACACCAACGGTGATCAGGTAGCGGCCTTCGACAGCCTGGTCGCCAACGTGGGCCGTGAGCGCGTCGTCGCCGGCAAAGTTCCCGTTGCTGATCAACAGCACGCGCGGCTGACCCTGACCATCCCAAGCTGGCGTGACGCTGGTGTACGCGAGCTCGAGGGCGGCGCCGATGTCCGCCTGCACGAGCGAGTCTTGCTGTTCGACCAGCCCGGTCAGCGGCATCAGGCCGGCGCCTTCGACGATGCCGCTGGTGAGCACGGACGCCGTCTCGCCTGCGGCGATCAGCGTCACGCGATCACCCGGGAGCAGCGAGGACTCGAGGGCGGCGAGCGCCTCTTCTGCGAGGACCAGCGGATCGCCTGCCATCGCGGCGCCAAGGTCGACGACGATCGCGAGATCCACCGTGAGCCGCTCCGCGGGATCCATTGCAGGTCCGCGCACGGCGTACTGCAGACGGAAGCGCTTGGGCGCGTCGATGTTGATCATCGGCGACTGCCACAGCTCACCGCTGACCTGGGGATCCCAGCCGTCTGCGGGGGCGTAGTCGAAATCGAAGTGGTTGAGGAACGGCCGGGCTGACAGCGGGATCGGGGGAACGCTGCCGTCGCCAGCGAGGACGCTGTCACTGACGAGCACCGCGGTCGCTTCGACCTTGGCTTGCTCGAGGTTGTGGTGGATCGCGTGCGAGGCCTTGGGGTCGCACAGATCAGCGGCGAACTCCGGGTCTTCGGCGCTCGCGTTGGGGCCGGTCGAGCTGCTCTCCTCGCCGGTGTCGGGTTCGCCGGTCTCGCTGGTCCCGGTGTCGGTAGAGGTTTCGTCGTCGCCGTCGCCGTCGCCGGTCGCGGTGGTGTTGCTGCCGGTGTCGCCGGCGAGCTCGAGCGAGGCGTCACCGGCGAACGAGCAACCAGATGTGGCGACTGTGACGACTGCGCCGAAGGCGAAGGCCAAGGTGGTGGCCAGCGACCATGAGGAGGTCTGGCTGAGGGGGGGCATGTTTCAAGTCCAAGGTCCACGCGAAGTGGACGAGATATTACTTGGCTAACACGGGTCTGCATCGGCGACAAACCCCCGCTAGATGTTCGAAAACAGCTGTTTGTACACGACAAGGATGTCGCGGATTCGGCGGCTGACATGCCGGGTTTGCGACCGTTTGCACGCAAGCCTGACATGGATGTCAGGAAAACCCTTCGCGGTCGTCGGCGACGAAAGCAGCCACATTCGAGCCGGGGCGCGGCGCCGGGCCACGCGCCGACGACCAGCCGCGGCGCTCAGGACCCGAGCAATTGTGCGAGCACGCCCGCCACCCACTTGGGGTGATCGTAGTCCGGCGCGTCGCTGAGGATCCGCGGTGCGACGATCTTGGCGACGACGTGCTCGCTTGGATCGTGGTCTTCGGGCGCGCGCTCGACCAGGTGAACGACCACGCTCCCCGAACACGGCGGGCGGTAGTCGCGGCTCGAGTAGCTCTGATAGATCAACTCGCAGGTGATCTCGAGCTCTTCGGGAACGACGACCGCGAAGCCCGAGGCGTCGACCTCGGCCTCTTTGGCGAGCGCGAGCGCGAGCCCAGCGATGAGATCGCTGGCCTGTTGCAGCAGCTTGGGGTCCGCGGCGAGGCCATCGAGCTCGATGTCGACGGCGCCGAACCGCCGCATGCCGCGGGTGCTCAGGCGCAGATGTTTCGGGTCGCGAGGATCCACAAACGGGACGATTGCGATCTGGTCCGCGACGTTGCCCGCGGCGGCGCGCAGGCGCCGGTCGATGAAGGCTTCGACGCTCAGGGTCTCGCGGGTGTCGGGATCGTGGATCAGCGCGCCATAGTGCTCGGCGGCCACCCGGACCAAGGTTTGGTGCAGGCGGAGTCCGCGGACAGCGTGTTGGTTGCGGTAGTCGGCGCGCAGCAGCAGCGCCCATGAGCGACCGAGCAAGGAGCGGCGCTGGTCTTCGCTGAGCTCCCGGGTCAACACTGGATCGCGCAGGACGCTCGACGGGATGGTCGCGTCTTCGCCGAGCCCGAGCGAGACCAGCTCGATGTGCAGGCCGATCAGGTCGAAGGCCCGCTGGCGCTCGGCCTTGGCGGCGGCCGCTTCGATCGCGGCTGGGTCCGTGGGGGGATTGATGATCGCGTCGCGGATCGACGCGGCTGGGTCACCAGAGGCTGGCTCACCGGGCTGGGGGTCGGGTCGCTCGGGCTGGTCGCCGCCATCATCCATGAACTCGGGCAGCTCGAGGTCGCCGCCAAACGCCAGGTCCGTCGTGTGTGGCGCGGTTGCGATCAGCTTGGCGAGCAGGTCGAGCTCAGCGTCGCCGCGGCTGGCTGGGAACGCCTGCTCGACGAGGGTCTGCAGCCGCTCGCGGGTTGGCGCCTCGGGCTTGTCGGTGCCGGGCGGGAACAGCAGCAGGTAGCCCATGCTCGTGCGATCAGCGAACGGGATCACGTGGGCGGCCTCGCCGGAGAAAGGATCGCCGGGCTCGGACTCGGACGCGGACGCGGACGCGGGCTCGGACTCGGGCGCGGCGATTGGAGTTGGGGCCTTGTGTGGGGCTTGCTCGGACGGCGCGTCGCCGCGGCAGCCGTGTACGCCCAGGAGCCCGGTGAGCGCGAGCGTGGCGGTGAGCTTGGCTGACCTCACGCCTGCGCTCCCCACTTGGTGAGCAGCTCGGCGACCAACGCCGGATCCACGTTGCCACCCGTCATGATCACGCCGAGCTGCAGCGGACGGCCTTCGACGCCCAAATGAGCGCACAGCCGTGGGGCCTCGCGCAGGGCCACGGCGATCGCCGCCGCGCCCGAGGGCTCGACGAGGGTCTTGGCGCGGACGAGCACGCGGACGAGCGTGCGCCCGAGCTCCTCGTCGTTGACGCGGAAGCTGCCCTGGACATCGAGCTTGGCGATCTCGAAATTGAGGGCACCAACCCGCACGGGCTTGAGGCCGTCGGCCAAGGTTGGGCCCGGCTCGACGGCGACCCGCTCCCCGGCTTCGAGGCTGCAGGCGAGCGCGTCACAGCCTTCGGGTTCGGCCGAGTAGATCGGCGTGCTCGAGTCACGCGTCGCGACGCAGGCCCCAGCGATCACCCCGCCGCCGCCGACCGGCACGATGATCGCGTCGAGCGTGGCATCGAGCGCCGCAGCGTCTGCGAGCAGCTCCGCGGTCGCGGTGGCTTGGCCGCACACGATGTCTGGATGATCGAAGGGCTGGATGATCGCGGCGCCCGACTTGGCCGCCAGCTCATAGGCGACCGTGCGCCGATCCTCGGAGGTGTAGCCAGCCATCACGATCGTGGCCCCGAGCTCGCGCACGACCGCGACCTTGACCGCGGGCGCGTCGATCGGCATGGCGATCGTGGCGGGCACCCCAAACTCGCGGGCCGCGAGCGCGACGGCCTGGGCGTGGTTGCCCGAGCTGAACGTGATGACCCCACGCGCGCGCGCTTGGGGCTCGAGTCGGCCGACTGCGTGCATGGCACCGCGGGCCTTGAACGCCCCGATCCGCTGCATGTTCTCGGCCTTCAAGAACAGCTCGACCGGCGCGTCGGCGAGGGCGTCGAGCCGAGGGCAGCGCAAGGTTGGGGTGTGGATGACACGACCCGCGATGCGCTGGGCGGCGGCTTGGACGTCGGCGGGACCGAGCCGGTTGGCCCAGTCGGCGGCGTGTTCAGGGCTGTACTCGCTCATGCGCCGCGGCAGTGTACGGCCAATCTCCGGGCAGCGGCTACCATGCGCAGGCCATGTCTTCCACGCCCCATCGCAGCGCCTTGATCACCGGAGCATCGAGCGGCATTGGAGCCGCGCTCGCCAAGTACTACGCGGCCGCGGGCGCGCAGGTGCTGCTCGCCGCGCGCCGCGAGCAAGCCTTGCGCGAGCTCGCCGACTCGATCGAAGCGAGCGGCGGCAAGGCGCAGATCGAGGTGCTCGATGTCAGCGATCCCGAGCGGACCGAGGCCCGAATCCGCGAGCTCGACCACACGCTGGGCTTTGATCTGGTCGTCGCCAACGCGGGGATCGGCGGCAGCAAGTGGGGCGGCAAGCTCGACTGGGCCGACTGCAAGGGCATCATCAACGTCAACGTGAGCGGGGCGATCGCAACCTTGACCGGCGCGCTGCCAGGCATGATCGAACGCCGCGCTGGCCACCTCGTTGGGATCTCGAGCGTCGCGCAGTACCGCGGCCTCCCAAGCAGCGCGATCTACTGCGCGAGCAAGGCGTTCCTCAGCACCTTCTTGGAGAGCTTGCGGATCGACCTGCACGGGACCGGCGTCAGCGTCACGGACGCGCGGCCGGGCTTCATTGATACGCCGCTGAGCGCGAGCTTGAAGTCCAAGCCGTTTGAGATCAGCGCCGAGGAGGCCGCGAAGATCATCGCCAAGGCGGTCCGCCGCAAGCGCGGGGTGATCACCTTTCCCAAGCAGATGGCGGCGGTCGGGCACATGCTCGAGGTGCTGCCGGGGGCGATCTACGAGCCGGTGGTCCGGCGTGGGCGCAAGTGACGCTGCTCGGTGTGAGCCGCTGGTTTCGACAATCCATCGACCTCCGTCACACACATCTGTGTCCGCCCTGGTGTCTGGGCTGGGCAATTCCGCAGCCGAGCGCTTTGCCGTTACACTCCGCGCCCGAGCATGCGTGATCGCCTGTCCAAGCTCCATACGATCAGCCCAAGGGTGTGGGCGTTGCTGCTTGGCCTGGCGATCCTCGCGATCTACTTCGCCTCGATCGGCGCGTGCGGCCCCTGGGATCCGTGGGAGACCCACTACGGCGAGGTCGCGCGCAACATGGTGGTTCGCCACGACCCCATGGATCTGTGGTGGCGGCCCGGCTACGGCCCGCAAGGCAAGCGGGAGGGGGTGTTCGCCTCGAAGCACGCGCTGCCGTTTTGGTGCATGGCGCTGAGCTTCAAGCTGTTCGGGGTTGGCAACGGGCCGATCGACGAGATGGTGCGCTCGCCGATCCCCGAGATCGCCCTGCGCCTGCCGAGCATGCTGATGGGTCTGGGCACCGTCGCGCTGCTGGGCTGGTGCGTCGCGCGGCTGGTCCACTGGCGCGCGGGGCTGCTGACGGCGGCGGTGCTGGCGACGATGCCCCAGTACGCGATCCTCACCCGTCAGGCGGTGACGGACATGTTCTTCGTGGCCCCCGTGTGCCTGGCCATGGTCGGCTGGGCGATGGCCTGGCTCGAGCCAGAGCGTGAGCTGAAGACGATCGGCCGCCAGGTTGGCAAGCGTGGGTTGCTCGAGGTTCCGTTGGATCGCGCGTGGTTTGGCTTCTTCGTGGTGTTCGTGATCGGGGCGATCGTCCCGCTCGCGGTCTTGCACCTGCACGTGGTCGACCCCGACACGATCGCTACCGTGGCCAAGTCACGCCGCAAGTCCACCGCGACCGTCGACGACCTGCGGACGATCGCCCAGCAGCTGAGCATCTACTGGGTCGTGGTCGCGGCCGTGCTGCTGCGCAGCCTGCGTTGGCGTCGGCGCAGCCAGGCGTGGATGGGCGTGGTGTACGTCGCGGGCGGGCTGTCGCTGATGGGCAAGGGCATGATCGGGCCGGGGATCATCGGGCTGCTGATCCTGGTCGACATGCTGGTCAACGGCCGGCTGCACCTGCTGTGGCAGCGCCGCTGCGAGCTCGCAATTGGGATCTTGCTGTTCGTGGTGACCTGCTTTCCCTGGCACCACGCGATGGCGATCTTTCGGGGTGAGAGCTGGGTCAACGAGCTGATCGTCGTCAACAACTTGGCGCGCTTCGCTTCCGGCGAGCAAAAGCAAGCGGTCGGCGGCTTCGCGTTCTACCTGCGCACGCTGGGGCTCGCGGCGCTGCCGTGGTCGGCCGTGGTGCCGCCAGCGCTGTGGGCGGCCGTGCTGGCCTATCGGCGCCGACACAACCAGCGCGAAGCGGGGGCCGAGCGAGACGGTGGCCCCACCCCCACCCACGGCGCGGACGCCCTGCACCGGCTCGCGCTGCTGTGGTTCGTGGTCAGCTTTGGGCTGATCACCTACAGCGTCACGAAGTACTACCACTACTTGGCGCCCTGCTTGCCGCCGCTGGGGATCGTGATTGGGATCTGGCTGCACGGCCTGATGCCAACCCCGGCTCGGGATCAACAGGCGAGCGAGGCGACCGGCGAGGCGACCGACGCCGAGCGGGCGCCGCCTGGGGATCGACTGCCGGTCGCGGCCGCGCTGGCGTGCGCGCTGAGTGGATGCGCGGTGCTCTACATGGTCGCCCGCGCGACCCTCGACGAGCCGGCCTGGATCGCCCACTTGAGCACCTACCTGTACACGGGGATGTGGCGCGAGGGCGCGGCCCCAGCGGATCGCATGGTCTGGTGTCTGCTCCCGTTCGGCGCGGGCCTGTTGCTGTGGGTCGCCAACAAAGGCCGGGTCGCGGTCGCGGGCATGCTGTTGTCGGCGCTGCTGACCACCGCGTGGGTGATCGACGACTACCTGCCAGCGACCAGCGAAAATTGGTCGCAGCGCAGCGCGTTTCGCTATGCCTATGACCACATCGGCAAGAATGATCGGCTGCTGAGTTGGTGGTTCTACTACCGGGGCGAGACCTACTTTGCCAAGGGCCGGATCTGGGTCTCGATGGAGCCCGACCGCCAGAAGCTGCGCGAGTTCGTTGACAAGCACCGCGGCAAGGGCACGACGTTTTGGGTGATGACCACGGCCCGCCACGCCGAGCGGGCGAACGCCCACTTTCCGCCGGATCTACGCGACCGCATCGAGATCGTGTATCGCAATTTTCACTACGCTCTGTTGAAGGTCGAGATCCCATGAGTTTGCAGTCAGGTCAGCGGGTGGTGGTTCGTGAGTACGGAGAGACGCCCCTCGACGCGCTCGCCCAGCATGTCGACGTGGTCGCCCAGGCGGCCCCGGAGCCGAGCGAGCTCGGGCCGCTCGACGTGCTCGTGCGGGTCAAGAGCGCCGCGGTCGGCTGGGTCGATCTGCTGATGACCAGCGGGCAGTACCAGCACATGCCGGCGCCGCCCTACTGTCCGGGGCTCGAGTATGCGGGCGAGGTCGCGTGGGTCGGGGCGCAGGTGCAGCGCTTCGCGGTCGGCGACGCGGTCCTGGCCGATGGGCTGAAGACCGGGCCGCGCTCGCTCGGGGAGCACCGCGGGTGGGGCGGCTTCGCAACCTGGGCGGTCGCGCCCGCCGACGCCTTGTTGCCGCTGCCCGCCGGGCTAAACTTCGATCAGGGCTGCAACCTGCTGGGCAACTACGAGACCGCCTACCACTGCCTCATTCACCGTGGTCGGCTCGCGGCTGGCGAGTTCGTGCTGATCAACGGCGCGACCGGCTCGACGGGGCTCGCGGCGGTCGACCTCGCCAAGCGCGTGGGCGCGACCGTGATCGCAACCGGCCGCTCGCAGGCCAAGCTCGACCAAGTCGCGGCGCGCGGGGCCGATCACGTGATTGCGATCGCGGCCGAGGACGGCTCGGTCCGCGGGTTTCGGGACGAGGTCAAGGCGATCACGGGCGGCCGCGGGGTCGACGTTGTCTATGATCCGGTCGGCGGCAAGGTCTCGCTCGAGAGCCTGCGCTGCGTCGACTTTGGCGCGCGCTTCTTGATCGTGGGGTGGGCCTCGACGCCCTTCGTTGCCCGTGGAAAGGGCCAGCGCGGGGCCCCCAACGCCAACGTGCTGCCAACCAATTTGGTCATGATGAAGGGCCTGGATGTGCTGGGTTGTCCGGCGGTGATCTCGGCCCACCGTGATCCAAGCCTGCGAGAGACGCGGCTGCGCGAGCTGCTGGCCTGGGTCGAAGCTGGGGAGATCATGCCGCACGTCGACGCCCGCTACCCGCTCACGCAGGTCATCGAGGCGATGCGCGCGAAGTGGGAGAGCCGCTTCGTCGGCGGCGTGGTCGTCAACCCCTGAGCTGGGTGAGCGACCGCGCTCGCGCTCGCGCTACATGGTTGGCCGGCGACGGCGAACAAAGCCGAGCGCGACCAAGCTCAGCAGCCCAAACCCGATCCCGCGCCCCGAGTCGCCCGGGTGGGTGGTGCTGCAAAAACACGAGCCGTCGCTGGGGTCGTTGTTGGACGACTCGACGAAGCCGCGCTCGCCTTGGATCGTGATCTCGCCGCGGGTCTCGCCGTACTCGGCGCCAAGCGTGCTCTGGGCCCCGGGCTCGTACCAATAGCGAAACAGGTCGCCGCTGCCGAACTCACTGAAGCCGTTTAGATCCCAGTCAAAGCTGACGCCCCAGATCGACTCGCCGTCTTGGTCGAAGGCTTGGGCGAGCACGGCGAGCAGCTGCTCCGGCTCGCCAGATTCGTCGCGGCCAACGATCTCGACGGTGTCGATCGCCTGTGGTTGCACGATCTCGAGCTCGAGGGTGTGGACCAGCTCGCCGTTGGCGTAGAGCTCGACGTTGGCGAGCTCGTCGCCGTCCGCTGGCGACGCGAATTGCAGCTGCGCCCAGTCGCGGGCCTCGTCGAGGTGAACCTCCAACGACTGCAGGGTCTGGGCGTTGGGGTGGCTCGAGTACACGGCCAGCGACCCCGTACCAAACAATTCACGCTCGCCCGCGAACCACTCGACGAGGAAGGTCGCGGTGCCGTTGGCGAGGATCTTGGGGGTCTCGTCGACGAGGGTGGGCACCTGCTCGGGCCGATCGATGAACAGCGGCCCAGCGGCGCGCAGCACCGCGCGATCCGGCTGCATGACCACCACCTCGGTCGCGCGTATGAACTTGCCGTTGTGGTTGTGGACCTCGAGGATCGCGGTGCCGGGGCCCGTGGCCTCTACGTGGGCGACGAGCACGTCGGTGTCGACGTCCTTGTCGTCTTTGTCGTCGATGTCATCGCGGATGACCTCTACGCTGTGGACCTCGAGCACGTCAGGGGCGAGCGAGACGATCGTCCAGTCGTCGAGGGCGTTGTCTTCGCTGATGTCGTAGGCGTAGATCTCGAAGGTCGAGCCCGCGGCGTAGGGGCCGTGCAGCCGATCGTCGTAGCCCTGGTTGGGGCCCTGCAGATCAAACTGCGTGTCGATGTTGTCCGACCAGCGGATCTTCGGTCCGCAGGCTGTGAGCATGGCGAGGCCGAGGCAGGCGAGCAGCGTGTGGGGAGCGAGTTGGCGCATGTTGGATCCTTCGGGGTGAGGCGCAAAGCGACCGGGCTATCTAAGCGCAGATCCAAGGGCGGTGTCGAAGGGTGTCTTTGCTGCCCACGGTGAACCAGCTACTCGAAGTCGACATAGAGCACGGGCGGGAATGGGCCGGCGTGCGAATAGAAGTAGGCGCCGTCGCCAGACAGCGGGTACGCGCACAGGTAGACCTGGGCGTTCCCGCTGACGACATCGACCGGCAGGTGCCAGTAGACCGGCTTGAAGATCTTGCCGGGTCCGGGGTTGGGCGCGAGGGGCGAGACGCCGATCCGCGGCGGCAGGCCGACGGCGAAGTCCGCCTCTGTGAACGGCTCGACCGCCCAGATCTCGCCGGCTGCGTCCGAGCTGGAGTTGCTCGCGTCGATCGTGTGCAGCTCGAGGAGCACCGCGTTGATCGTCTTGTCTGCGATGCCCTCGGCAACTTCGAAGGTCATGCAGGCAACCAAGAAGTCGCCGGAGTCGCTGGCTTGATCGATGACGATCGCATCGAAGACGCCTTCGCCGGCAGCCATTGCGCACTCCGTTGGGCTCGCCTCGCCGCCACGACACGCGGAGAAGGTCGCCGACATCGCCACGGCGCCCGGCGGGGGCCCGAGCGGATCATCGCTGCCCGTGTCATCGACGGGCCCTGAGTCTGACCCATCCGGGTCGCCGCTGTCGGCGCCTGGCTGCGGGCCCGTGTCGCCCGATGAGGCCGCGTCCGTGCCGAGGTCGGCCTGGTCTTCATCGAATGCTGGGTTGTCCATGACGCAACCAACGCTGGTCGTTGCGGTGGCCACCCAAGCGCCGGCTAGCGCGCCAAAGACAACCAGGTTTCTCGTTCGCTCGCCGCTCATGGTCATCCGTTCAACCATGCGATGAACCTAGCATCAAACCGACATGGCGAAAGCGATGGGACCGCTGTTTCAGCTTGGGCAAGGGCTCTTCGCCCGCTGGTGGACCGGCTTATCCCTGGACCGCGAACTGTCTATATGCGGACTCTGACGCAATGGCGAAATGAATGCCCGCGTCGCCAATACACGCCGCATTTCGTGCATCTGCCGGGTTGATCAGGGGGCGAGCTTGCGCAGCAACCACTCCGCGCCGAACCGATACCCAACCCGCTGCCATTGCCACGACGCCGCGGCAGCGAATGCCACGAACCCAAACAAGAGCAGCATCGCTGGCGCGACGTCCAGTGCCTGCCACACCCCGATCGGCCGGGTGGCCTCTCGAAATAGCCACACATGCAAGATCAGCAGGGTCAACGAGGCGCGGCCCAGGGTCACCAGCGGGTTGCTCTCGCGCAGGGGCCAGCGCCGCTCCCACGCCATCACGGCCCAGATCCCCAGCAGCACGGCAACCAACAGCAGCGCGACCAAGGTTGGTGAGGCCGGAAAGAACGGGATCTTGATCGTCGTGCTGCGCCACAGCGCGCCGCCGGCCGGAAACGCCGCGAGCTCGCCCAGCAGCAGCCCGACGACGCCAACAACGCCCACGCCGCCGGCCAAGTAGGCGATCCGAGCGAGCTTGTCTTCCGCAACCCAGCGCCCGCAGACCAGCCCGGCCAGGTAGAACGAGAACCACGGGAAGATCGGAAACTGGCCCTCGGCGACGGCGATCCGCAGCCCCGTCCACTGCGTGGGCGAGCTCGGATCACGCCCGCGCATGTACTCGTTGACGAGCGAGATCGGGACCTCGAGGGTCGCCTGGACCCAGCCGGTCAGCAGCAGCACGGCCAGGCCCAAGCCCAAGAGCGCGGCGCTTGGCAGCCGCCGCAGCGCGGGGGTCAACAGCATGCCAAAGCCCATCAGGTGGAGCACGAACCAGGTGTGGATCGAGAACCAACTCGGGGTCAGGAAGCTGAGCAAGTAGCCAAACCCGATGACCGCGACGCCGCGCTTGGCGAGGGTGAGGTCGAGGGCGGCTCCCGAGGCCGCGCGCTTGTGCACGAGCAAGCTCGAGCCGATCCCCGCGAGCGTGACGAAGGCCGGCGCCGCCCCGCCGCCGAGCGCGTTGAAGACCAGCAGGCCGAGGTGATCCCCGACCATCGTCTCGCCCTTGTCGAGCCCGCGCCACAACCACACGCCCAGGTGCTGCTCGATCATCAAGAACACCGCGATCCCCCGGAGCGCGTCGAGCCCGAGCAGGCGCTTGCGCGGCTTTGGCTCGCTGTCGGTCTGGCCTGGCGTTTCGGTCATCTGTGCTTGGGTTGGGCGAGAGCGCGCTTTGCTTGGGGGTCGGTGGGTAGCGAGCTCATGTGCTGGGCACGGGGGTACTACTGGCGCGCCGCCCCGACAACATGGCTTGCAGGTGCGCGGTCGCGGGCGCGGCCATGACCTGCTCGGGGCTGCCCTCTTGCGCGAGCTTGCCGGCGTCGAGCACCAACAGCCGATCCGCGAGGGCGAGCGCGTCGTCGAGCTCGTGGGTGACCAGCAAGCTGACGCCCGCGAACGCGCCAAGCGTCTCGCGCAGGATCTCGCGGACCTCGAGCCGGGTCTGGGCGTCGAGCGCTGCGAGGGGCTCATCGAGCAGCAGCGCCCGGGGCTCGCAGATCAGCGCGCGGGCCAGGGCGACGCGCTGGGCTTGGCCCCCCGACAGCTCCCGTGGTCGACGCGGCGCGAGCTCGGGGATCCCAAACCGCTCGAGCCAGGTGTGGGCGCGGGCCCGGGCGCTGCGCTTGTCGACCCCACGCGCGCGCAGGCCATAGGCGACGTTGTCGAGCGCGCTGAGGTGCTCGAACAGCGCCAGACCCTGAAACAGCACGCCCAGCTGCCGGGCCTGGGGCGCCAGCCGAATGCCGGTCGCGACCCGCTCGAGCATGCGATCGTCGAGCACGATCTCGCCGCGCTGCAGCGGGATCAGCCCGGCGATCGCCGCGAGCACCGACGACTTGCCAGCGCCGTTTTGGCCGACGACCGCCAACACCTCGCCGGCCGGAGCGGAGAACGACAGATCGAGCGTGAACGCCCCAAGCGTGAGGTGGATGTCGGCGCGCAGGGTCATCGCCGCAGCTCCCCGCGCAGGGCGATCAGGATCGTCAAGGAGACCGCGAGCAGGATCAGCGAGAGCAGCAGCGCGCCGTCGTGATCGCTCTGCAAGGTCTCGTAGACGGCCAGCGGCATGGTCTGGGTGCGGCCCTGAAAGTTGCCGGCGAAGGTGATCGTGGCCCCAAACTCACCGAGCGCGCGCGCCCAACACAGCGACAGCCCGGCCAGCAACGAGGGGCGGATCGTTGGCAGGGTGACGGTCCACAAGATCCGCAGTCGGGTCGCGCCGAGCGTCGCGGCGGCGGCCTCGAGCCGGGGATCCACGTTGTTCAGCGCGGCCTCGCAGCTGAGGATTAAAAATGGCGCCGCGACGAAGCTGGCCGCGAGCACGGCCCCGGTGGTCGAGAACGCCAGGTCGACGCCGAGCCACTCGATCCACGGACCCAACAGCCCGCGCCGCCCGAAGGTCGCGAGCAAGGCGACACCGGCGACAACCGGCGGCAGCACCATCGGCAAGGTCAGCAGCGCGCGGATCAGGCCGCGGCCCGGAAACCGGTAGCGCGCCAGCACCCACGCGCACGGGAGGCCGACCACGGTCGAGACCGCCACCGCCGCGAGCGAGACCACCAGCGACAGGCGCAGCGCGTCGAGCAGCGCCGGGGTCGTGAACAGCGCGCCGAGCTTGGCGAGCGGGGCCCGGGTGACCAGCCCGACCAGCGGGAGCACGAACAGCGGGAGCCCGACCAGCGCGAGGGCGAACAAGACGTAGTGGCCCCAGCCTTGGCCCCGGTCCTGTCGGTCGCCGGGCTCGGGTGGTTTTTCCGGCGTTGGTGTGCGAGTCGTGGTCATCGGCCCGGTGGTGGGCGCACGATACTTCACTGCGATGGTGCGTCCCGCCAGGAGCCCGATTGCAACGGTTTGAACGACAGCGCGCCGGGGCGCACGAGTTTGCGACGGTGTGTGTGGTCGGCGACGTCTGTCTGGTCCGCCGCGGCGCGCACGGTGGCCAGGGGGCGTCGGAGGTCGAGCCCTGCGCCAGCGAGCGGGACGCGCAGGCGTTCGCGCAGACCCGGGCCCGGCAGTGGCTCGAGCAGGGCTACCAGGAGGTGCGAGTCGTCCCCTCCAGTGACACGCAGCCGTTTGATCCCAGCCACAAGCAAGCGATCGAGCGCGAGCTGGCTGCCGATCCGCGCAACGTCGACACGTGGCTGGTCTACGCCGACTTTCTGCAGGGTGTCATGCCCAGCTCGAGCGAGCGGATCATGCTCGAGATCGTCCGCGACGCGAGCCCGCCCGCGACCCGTCACCCGCTCGACCAGCTGTGCCGCCGTCATGATCGCCGACATCGCCGCGCGTGGGTCGGCGCTTCGCTCGGGCGCCTGATCGACAAGCGAGGCAAGACCGCGCCGGGCCTCGAGCTCGACTGGCGCTACGGGTTCATCGCGCGGGGGCGGGTGCTTGGGCGCTCGTTGGAGGGGCCGCTCGAGCGGCCGGATCTAGACGTGGTCATGGCCGCGCTGTTGGGCTCGGCGGCGGCCCGGTTCATGACCAGCCTGACCCTGACGGCTGGCAACAGCCCGCGCGAGCAATTCAGGCGCGCGCTCGCCCACGTCGTCACGGCCGAGCCCCGGCCCACGTTGACCCACTTGAAGCTCAGCAGCCGGGAAGTCCGGGTCGACCTGGGTCCCGTGCTGGCCGCGCTGCCTGGGCTCGAGCGCCTCGAGCTCTCGACGTGGCCGGCCGAGCCCGGCGCGGAGCCCAGCCTGGTGGACGGCCTTGGCGAGCACCTGAACCGGAACCTGGCGAAGCTCGAGCACCTCGTCTTGCGTGCGCCGGGCCAGGGCGACGCGTTAATCCACGAGCTGCTCCGGTCGGGTTGTGTGGCTGGACTGACACACTTGAGCATCACCTCGAGTCGGGTGACCCACGTCGGGGTCGAGCAGCTCGTTGGCCACGCCGGGAGCTTCGACACCCTCGAACAGCTGGACCTTCGGGACAACGAGATCACCAAGGAGTGGGCGGATGCGCTCGCGCGGGCGTTTCCTGGAGCGCGGGTCAACGCGGAGTTGTTCAACTATGACGGCAAGCGGGTCAAAGGGCTGCGCGCGCTCGCGGACGATGATGATTGGATGTTTCGATGATCCGATGATCCGATGACTCCGACTCTTGTGCCCAGCAAGTCTCGCTTGGCCCGGGACCGTCTCGCGGCTATGGACACCCGAACCCAATCTCGGCTCCAATGCCGGAATGCAAGCTCACTATCGTGCCTCCCTGCTGACCATTACGTTGCTGTGTTCGATGACGACCTCGTGCGCCGACGATGTGATCGAGGCCGGGGACATAGGCGCGGGAACCAGCTCCGACACGCTCGGTGATGGTGATGGTGATGGAGATGGCGATGGTGACGGAGATGGTGATGGTGACGGCGATGGTGATGGCGATCCCGGAGATGGTGACGGAGAGGGCGATGGTGACGGAGAGGGCGATGGAGACGGCGATGGTGACGGAGACGGCGACGGTGATCCGACCGTGTGTGGCGACGGCGTCCTCGATCCCGATGAAGAATGCGACGACGCCAACATGGACGACAGCGACGACTGCACCAGCGGGTGCACGATCGCGGCCTGCGGCGACGGCTTCACCCAAGCGGGCGTCGAGACCTGCGACGACGGCAACCTCGACGACCTCGACGGCTGCAGCGCATCCTGTCTGATCGAGGGCTGCGGTGACGCGATCGTCCAACCCGGCGAGACCTGCGACGACGGCAACACCGATCCCTTCGATGGTTGCGGCCCCAGCTGCCAGGTCGAGGTCTGCGGCGACGGCATCACCCAACCCGGTGAAGACTGCGACGACGGCAACATGGACAACACCGACGACTGCACGGACCAGTGCGTGGGGGCCGTGTGCGGCGACATGCTCGTGCAGGCGGGCGTCGAGGACTGCGACGACGGCAACATGGACAATACCGACGACTGCGTCAGCTGCCTGGACGCGGCGTGCGGTGACGGCTTTGTACAGGAGGGCGTCGAGGCGTGCGACGACGGTGACGACGACGACACCAACGACTGCACCAACGCTTGCACCGTCGCCGTGTGTGGTGACGGCGTCGTCCACGAGGGCTTCGAAGAGTGCGACGACGCCAACATGAGCGACACCGACGCGTGCGTGGCGATGTGCACCAACGCGACGTGCGGCGATGGCTTCGTGCACGAGGGCGTCGAGGAGTGCGATGACGCCAACGCGAGCAACCTCGACATGTGCACCAACGCGTGCACGCTCGCGGTCTGTGGTGACGGCTTCGTGCAGGCCGGCGAGGAGTGCGACGACGGCAACCTCAACTCGTTCGACGGCTGCTCACCGGTCTGCGCGTGGGAGGCCCGGCTGGTGTTCGTGACCAGCACGCTGCACACCGGCAACCTCGGCGGGCTCGCCGGGGCTGACGCGATCTGCCAAGCCCGCGCGCAGGCGGCCCTGCTTCCGGGGACCTATATGGCTTGGATCTCGACCAACCAAGGTTCGCCGTCGACCCGCTTCGTCCAGTCGACCGTGCCCTACTTCCTGCGCAACGGGACCAAGGTCGCCGACAACTGGGCCGACCTGACCGATGGCACGCTCGACGCCGCGATCAGCGTCACCCAGACCGGCGGCGCGTCGCCCGTGACGACCGACATGAGCTGCGGGACCAACCGCGTGGCCAGGACCGGGACCGGGCCCGACGGCACGGCGACGGTCGGGCTGGGCCGGTGCAACAACTTCACCTCGTCGGCGGGCGGGTCGCTCGGCACGCCCGGGGTGACGACGGCCGCCAACGCGACCTGGACCAACTGCGCCGCGCCGGGTCCGACGTGCAGCACCCCCATGCCGATCTACTGCTTTCAGCAGTAATGCCGGGTCGCTCGGCGTGCGGCTGGTCAGCCAGCCCACGCCGCGGCTCGCGGCTATCGAGGCCCCTTGACTGTTACTCGACTCAGGCTAGCTTGCCGGCCCGGAGACCCCCCGTGTCCAACTCCCAGCGAGGCGATCACCAGAACTTCAACGACGGCGAGCTCGAGCACGAGTGGGCCGGAGGTACTATCGATCTGGCTGACGAGCGCCAGTCGACGTCGCTGCGCGAAGACCCCAAGCAGCGCAAGCTCTTACTTGGCGGAATTGCTGGCTGCGTGTTGCTGACCGTCACGCTGTTCGGGGTGGCGGTCGCAGGGCAGTCGGACCCAACCGCCGAAGCTCCGGCCCCCGTCCCCGAGCAAGTGGAAGCGCCCGCGCCCGCGCCCGAGCAGGTCGAGCCCGTAGCCGATCCCGCTGCCAAGCCAACCCTCGTCTCGGCCAAGCCGACCAGGCGCCAGTCAGCCGGCAAGCCCACGGCCGCGTCGGCGAAGTCGCCGTCGGCCAAGGCCGCTGGCGTGACCGGGGGAACCCGCGCCAACACGGCTGCCAAGCCGGAAGCCGCCAACACGGCCGCCGATTCGGACGCAGCCCCAGAAGAGCTGCCCGACGTCGAACAGTGGGACGACGCCGACGACGACGCGCTGCACGACCAGATCAACGCGTCAGCCCCCATGTGACTCGGGTCTAGGCGAGAGCCTCGTCGGCCCAGCGGTCGACGATCATCAGGCAGCGCTCGCCGGCCCCGAGCCTTGGAAGTCATCGTGGCTTGCGGCGACCGCTGACGCCCGCGGGCGACAGCGCTTTGCCCCCGAACCGCCGACGGACCTCGCTGAGCACGTCTTGCACGGCTTCGCCCTTGTCGGGGAGCTCTGGAACCGGCGCGCTGCGGGTCGTGTCGTCAGGTGTCGCGCCGAGCCCCAGCAGCTCGAGCTGCTTGGGCGGCCCGGGTTCGTGGGCGCCAACGAGCTCGCTGACGCCCAGCCCGGTCAACCGAAACCGACGCCCCCGCACCAGCCCTTCGGCGTCGAGCTTGTCGAGCAGGCCCCGAGCGGCCGCGAAGATCGCCTTGGTCTGGGCCGAGGGCAGGTCCAGCGTGGTCTGCCGGGTCCAGGTCGTGAACGCGGTGTCGCGCAGCTTGATGTGGACCTTGCGACCGCGCAGCTGCTTGGCCGCGAGCTGATCACCCACGCGGGTCGCCTGCCGCAGCAGCCAGTCTTCGATCTCTGCGCGGGACGTGAGGTCGGTTTCGAATGTGTTCTCGTGGCTGATCTGCTTGCGCTCGCGGCCAGGCGTGACCTCGCGTTCGTCGATCCCCAGGCTCAGGCGGTGCAGATGCAGGCCGTGGTCACCGAGCTCTTGCTCGAGCGTGGCGGCGCCGAACTCCGCGATATCGCCGACCGTGGCGATGCCCAAGCGCTGCAGGGTCTGCGCCGTCTTCGGACCGACGCCCCACAGCTGCCGGATCGGGAGCGGAGCCAAGAACGCCCGCTCGTGTCCGGGCGGGACCTCGGTCAGACCATCCGGTTTGTCGCGGTCGCTTGCGATCTTGGCGATGAATTTACTGGTAGCGAGACCCACGGAGCAGGTCAGGTTCAGCTCGCCACGCACGATCGCCCGGATCGACTCGGCGATCGCCCGCGGCGAGCCGTGCAGCCGCTGCGTGCCGGCCAGATCCAAGAAAGCTTCGTCGATCGAGAGCCCCTCTACGATCGGGGTGAAGCGTGAAAACACCTCGAACACGCTGCGCGAGACCTCCACATATCGCTCGTGGCGAGGGGCGACGACGGCGGCGTGGGGGCACTTTCGCAGGGCGATCGCCATTGGCTGGGCCGAGTGACAGCCAAACCGGCGGGCCTCGTAGGACGCCGCCGCCACCACGCCGCGCTTGCCGGCGAACCCGACCAAGACCGGCCGACCCCGAAGGGTGGGATCATCGCGGATCTCGACCGACGCGAAGAACGCGTCCATGTCGACGTGCGCGATGTGACGCGGTGGAGACATGACGCCATGCTAGCCCAAGTTCTATAGTGACGACGTGTACGAGTTTGACGAGAGCCGGTGGCCCGTGGTGGTCCTCCGCGTTCGCGACCAGGCACGCCGGGATGTCACCGAGCAGATGCGCGTCGACCTCAACGCGCTCATCGATCGCCACGAGCCCTTCGCACTGATCTACGACGTCACCGACGTCGAAATTCCGCCGCGCGACCAGATCATGGAGATCATGCGGTGGACCCGGGATCTCCGCGAGCGCTTCGCCAGCGAATTCGAGCAGGTCACCCCACGGATCCCAACCTTCACCGCGTATCACATGCCCTCGGCGGTCGGGAACCTGCTGCGCTTCATCTTGCAGATGATGCCCTCGCTTCGCAGCCAGTACGTTGTGTGCACCACCTTCGACGAGGCGATGGCGGCGTGTGAAGAGGCAATCGTGCGCCTGGGGATCAGCGATCAGCAATCCCCGCGTCGGGCCGGCTGAGCGGTCGCTGGCTACGCCACGCCGGGGCGCAGCAGCTGCACGCGCGCGTCGAGGGTCAGCGAGGGATCGAAGCTCGGCTTCCAGCGCCGCTTGGGATCCGCCAGCACCAGATCGTGATGGCGGACGATCCCCGCGGTCGCGAGCAGCAACATCGCCTCGCCCATCCCGGCGCCAAGACATACGTGCGGCCCGCCGCCGTAGGGCATGAACACATGCTTTTGGCGCGACTCGGATCGCGGCGGCGCGTGGCGAGTCACGTCGAGCCGCTCGGGCTCGGGGAAGTAGCGCGCGTCAAAGTGCGTGGCGCTGGTGAACACGGCGATCTCGGTCCCCGCGGCGACGCGGTGGCCGGCAAACTCGAACGCGCGGGCGGCCCCGCGGTACATCGCGAACGCGGCCGGATACAGGCGCAGGCACTCGAGCACCAAGCCGTGCAAGGTGGGCTGCTGGCTGAGCGTGGCGCTGTCGGGCACGCCGTTCGCGTACGCAGCCTCGACCTCGGCGCGGACGGCCGCGTGCAGATCCGCGTCACGAAACAGCTCGTAGAGCACGAAGCCCAAGGTCGCCCCGACGGTGTCGACCCCGGCGACAAACGGCAACAGCGTGGCGAACCGGACGTCGCCCGCGGTGAACAGCTCTGGGTATCGCTCGCGGCCCTGGCGGATCCGCTCGAACCAGCCCCCAAGGCCCTGGTCAGCCTGGTCAGCCTGATCGGTCGCGCGCCCGCCTGCTTCGAGGTCACGCGCGACCAGCTCGTCGATGAAGCCCTCCGCCCGCGCGAGGCTGCGCCGATACGCCGGGGCCAACAGCGCGAGCTTGGGCCACTTGCCAAGCAAGAGCGTGTTGGTCTCCCAGCGAAACACCTCCATCAGCGCGCGGGCCGTCGGTTCGGGGATCGGCGCGGCGCCGTCGGTCAGGCAGCGATGAACCAAGCGGGCGATCAGCAGGCGGGTCTGATCCTGCACGGCGACGCGCGGGCTGAGCTGGCGTTCGGAGGCCCCAAAGCTGTCGCGGATCAGCGCGTCGCAGCCGTCGCGCTGGGCGTCGACGATCTTGCGCGAGAGCACGTCCGCGTAGTGCTTGCGCTGGGTCCGGTGCGGCACGCCGTCGCTGGCCAAGATCGCGTGGGGGCACTCGCGGCGCTCGGTGAGCCGACCCCAGAAGCTGCGTGACTCGAGCAGCTCGCGACCTTCGCGCCCGACAAAGCGGTTGGCCTCGCGCCCGGCCAGGACCACGAAGCGACGGGTCGCGGCGTGGACCTCGAAGATCGGACCTTGCTCGACGTGGGCGGCTCGCAAGAACGCCAAGGGGTCGCGCAGCAGCGCCAGCGCGTTGCCAAGGATCGGCCCGTTGGTTCGAGGGGGTGGCATGGGAAGCGCGGAAAGATCTATCACGTAGTCCATGTCCGAAGCCCAACAGTCCGCCACGCCCAGCGACACGGTCCACGTCCGCTACGAGCACGCCGGCCCGCTCGCAACGATCACGCTGGATCGGCCCGAAGCCCGCAACGCCTACAGCGACGAGATGTGCGAGCAGCTGGTCGAGGCGCTCGACCGGGCCGATCACGACGATGCGATCCGCTGCGTGATCCTGACCGGCGCCGGAAAGTCGTTTCATGCTGGCGGCGACATCAAGGCGATGCGCGAGCGCTCGGGGATGTTCGCCGGCGACCCGGCGCAGCTGCGTGCTCGCTACGTTCGTGGGATCCAGGCGGTGCCGCGCCGGATCGCGGAGTTTGGCAAGCCGCTGATCGCCGCGATCAACGGGGCGGCGATCGGCGCAGGGTTGGATCTCGCGTGCATGTGCGACATCCGAATTGCCCGAGCTGGCGCCCAGCTAGGCTCGACCTTCGTTCAGGTTGGGTTGGTGCCCGGTGACGGCGGCGCCTACTTCTTGACCCGCGTCGTTGGGTTTGCCCGGGCCTTGGAGCTGATGCTGACCGGGCGGGTGATCAACGCCGAGCAGGCGCTGGCGATCGGCTTGGTCCACGAGGTCGTGCCCGCGGATCAGCTGCTCGATATCGCAACCGAGCGGGCCCAGGCGATCGCCAAACATCCGGCCATGGCGGTCCAGCTGACCAAGCGCGCCGCGTATCGCAGCTATCACGCCGACATGGCGACCGCCCTCGAGCTCGCGGCCAGCTACCAAGGCATCGTTCAGAACATGGAAGACCACCAGCGGGCGCTCGCCCCAAAACCGTGAAGAAGGTCACAGCTCGCCGGAGGACTCGATCAAACCGAACCATCTATTTGGTGGGTCGAATCGTGCATGCTGCCCGAAATGTCGAGGCGAGAAATTGTCGTGTGTGCTGCGCTGTGTCTGCCCTTGCTCGCGTCTGGGTGCAAGAAAGACGGCGACCTGACCGACCCCGAAGTGGTCGTGCCCCCGGTCGTAGAGGCGCCGCAACGGTTCTCGCTGAGCAGCACCAACGAGATCGGCACGGAAGTCGTCGCGCAGATGGATCTGTCCACGGATCCCTGCACGGATTTCTATCAGTTCGCCTGTGGTGAATGGATCGCGAACAATCCGCTGCCAGAGGACAAGCCCCGCTGGGGTCGCGGCTTTGGTGAGCTAGGTGAGCGCAACAACCAGGTCCTGCGCGAGATCCTGGAGAACGACACCGAGCGGCCGGGCACCCTGTACGCCGCGTGCATGGACGAAGCCGCGATCGACGAGATCGGGGTCACCCCGCTCGCGCCCTACCTGGCCAAGATCGACAAGCTCGACGCCAAGAACACCAAGGCGCTGTTCAAGCTCATGGGAGAGCTCGACGCGGGGGTGGGCTTGGGGGCGTTCTTCGATTTTGGGCTCTCGATCGACTTTCAACAGCCGGATCTACACATCAGCGACCTTGGCCAGGGGGGCACCGGGCTGCCGGATCCCTCGTTTTATCTCAACGCCGACAAGGCCGCGCGCTTCTTGCCGCAGTACGAAGCCCACATCGCGCGGATGCTCACGTTCTTCGACTACGCCCCGGAGGACGCCGCCGCCGCGGCCAAGCGGATCGTCACCCTCGAGACCGAGATCGCCAAGCTGCAAAAGCCCCCAGAGCAGATGCGCGACCCCGAGTCGGTCTACTTTCGCTGGGATCGCAAGGGCGTCGAGGCCAAGTCGAAGCTGCCGTGGTCCGCTTACTTCACGGCGATCGGCGTGCCCAAGCTGCAGCTGATCAACGTCAGCAACCCCGAGTTTGTCGAGGGGCTGCCCGCGGTGATCGGCGCCGCGGATCCGCAGGCGATCAAGGACTACCTGCGCTTCAACCTGATCAGCAACACCGCCGACCTGCTGTCAGCGGAGATCGTCGCCGCGAATTTTCAGTTCGCCGCGGCGCTGACCGGCCAGCAAAAGATCCAGCCCCGCTGGGAGCGCTGCGTGGGCGTGGTCAACCGGGCGGTGGGTGATCTGCTCAGCCAAAAATTCGTCGAGCGCCAGTTCCCCGGGGACAGCAAGGACATTGCGATCGACATGATCCAGCGGGTCGAGGCCGCGTTCGAGGCCGGGCTGCCTTCGCTTGGCTGGATGGACGACGCGACCCGTGCCGCCGCGGTCGGCAAGATGAAAAAGATCGAGAACAAGATTGGCTACCCAGAGAAGTGGAAGAGCTACGACAAGCTCAGCTTCCAGGGCAGCTACTTCGCCGACTCGATCGCCGCGCGGACCTGGTCCAACAAGTACCAGCTTGGCAAGATCGGGCAGACCGTTGACGAAACAGAGTGGTTTTGGCCCGCGTCAATCGTCAACGCCAGCTACAACCCGCTGCAGAACTTCATGAACTTTCCGGCTGGGATCCTGCAGCCGCCCTTCTTTCACCGCGAGTTCCCCAAGGCCATGAACTTTGGGGCCATGGGCATGGTCATGGGCCACGAGCTGACCCACGGCTTTGACGACAGCGGTCGCAAGTTCGACGGCGACGGGGTCATGCGCGAGTGGTGGGCGCCCGAGGTCGCTACCAACTTCGAGGCCCAGACCCAGTGCGTGGTCAAGACCTACTCGGCGCTCGAGGTTCAGCCCGGCGTGCACGTCAACGGCGAGCTCACCCTTGGTGAGAACATCGCGGACTTTGGCGGGATCAAGGAGTCGTACGAGGCCTACCGGGCGTGGGTCGCCGAGCAAGGCGCCGAGCCCCAGCTGATCGACGGGCTCACCAACGAGCAGCTGTTCTTCGTGGCCATGGCCCAGAGTTGGTGCAGCGTCAGCTCGCCGCAGTTCGATGAATTGCTGGTGGCCGTGGACTCACACTCGCCGCCCAAGTTTCGCGTGAACGTGCCCATGTCGCACCTGCCGGCGTTCTGGGAGGCGTTCTCGTGCGGCGAAGGGGAGCCGATGCACCCCGAGCAAGTCTGTGCGGTTTGGTAAGGCCTTCATAGACCCCCACAGCCACCTTCGCACTTCGCGGGTCTGTTTAGGACCCCCACAGCCACCTTCGCACTTCGCGGTCACTCGCTTCGCTCGCTCCCAACGGGCTGGCTGTTCGCTGTCGCATGTGTGGCCCCCTAGAAGGGGGCTCTTGTCTGGGTACCTGCAGCCACCGGGTATCGCTCCACTCACGTGTTGGCTTTTGTTCGTTGGGGTGGCCCCCTTCTAGGCTTAGAAGGGGGCTCTTGTCTGGGTACCTGCAGCCACCGGGTATCGCTCCACTCACGTGTTGGCTTTTGTTCGTTGGGGTGGCCCCCTTCTAGGCTTAGAAGGGGGCTCTTGTCTGGGTACCTACAGCCACCGGGTATCGCTCCACTCACGTGTTGGCTTTTGTTCGTTGGGGTGGCCCCCTTCTAGGCTTAGAAGGGGGCTCTGGGTGCTGGGGGGCAGATCCTCAGGGGGCTTCGCACTTCGCGGCTGCTCGCCTTGCTCGCTCGCTCGCTCGAGACTAGCTTCGTCGAGTTCGCTCGTTGGGGCGTTTCTCTGTGGGGGACAAAACCACTCCACGCGGGGAGAGCGGATCGCGCTATCCTGCGGCCCGGTATGGGCGAGACGGGTCAGACGGCGCGGGCGGGTGAACAGCCCGAGACCTCGTCGTCGCGGTCGATCGAGGTCGAGCCCGACGCCCCGCGCCCGCCCGAGGACATGACGCAGGTCGACATGCGCAGCCCTTCGGAGGCGCTGGTCGCGGCTGGTGTCGACGCGGCCTCGCCGGGTACTCGCATCGGTCGCTACATGATCGTCGAGGTGGTTGGATCGGGCGGGGTCGGGATGGTCTACGCGGCCTACGACCCGGCGCTGGACCGCAAGGTCGCGCTCAAGCAGCTGCGCCGCAGCAAGACGATCGGGCAGACCGAAGCGGTCAACCAACGCCGCGGGCGACTGCGCCGCGAGGCCCAGGCGCTGGCGCGGCTCTCACACCCCAACGTGGTCCCGGTCTACGAGGTCGCAACCTTCGACGATCAGATCTACGTGGTCATGGAGTTCGTCGAGGGCCTGACGCTCAGCGGGTGGCTGGCCGCGGAGCCGCGCACGTGGTCGGAGGTGGTGGGCATGTATGTGCAAGCGGGGCGCGGGCTCGCGGCTGCGCACGCGGCCGACATCGTTCACCGCGACTTCAAGCCCGACAACGTCCGCGTGGGCACGGACGGGCGGGTGCGGGTGCTGGACTTTGGGCTGGCCTCGCCGCTGCGCGAGGCCGAGGACGCCGAGGGGGTGCGCGCGCGCCTGCAAGAGCTGGTTGATCAGTCGGAGCGCTCGCTCGACGAGGACAGCTGGACCGACTCGGCGGAGGGCTCGGGTGACGGAGGCTCGGGCTCGGGTCTGGTGACCCGCGAAGGCCAGGTCATGGGCACGCCGGCCTACATGCCGCCAGAGCAGGCGTCGGGTGGGCACGTCGACGCCCGCAGCGATCAGTTCAGCTTTTGCGTTGCGCTGTACGAGGCGATCTACGGCACCCGACCGTTTCGCGGTCGGTTTGACAACCCGCGGCGCTTTCGTGATCTCAGCCGCGCGCGCACGCTGCCCGGCAACCGGCCCGAGGATCTGCCAGTCGAGATCGAGCGCGTGTTGATCCGCGGCTTGAGCTTGGTGCCGGATCGGCGCTTCGAGAGCATGGACGCGCTGCTGGCCGAGCTCACCGGGGTGGCCACGGGGCCGCGGCGACTGTGGTGGGTGCCGATGCTGATCATGCTGCTGGCGATCGTCTCGGTGGTCGCGTTCTACGAGCGCCGCGCCGGACCCAAGCCGGTGTGTGATGACGGCATGGGCATGCTCGAGGGCGTGTGGGACGAGGCGGCGAACGAGCGGCTTGGCGCGGCGGTCGTGCGCTCGAACAAGCCCTATGCCCGCGCGACCTGGGACAGCGTCGCCGCGCGCTTTGACGACTGGGTGCAGCAGTGGTCGCGGGCCCGCCAGCGGGCTTGCGAGGCCACGCACCTGCAGGGGGATCAGAGCCTCGCGTTGCTCGAGCGCCGGATCGCGTGCCTGGATCTGCAGCTGGTCCGGGTCGAGAGCATGGTCGCGGTGCTGCGCCGGCTCGAGGATCGGCCCGACGAGCTGCTCGAGCGGCTCACGCCCCTGGAGCTGCCCAGCGTCGAGAGCTGCGCGGCCGCCAACGTGCTCGAGCGCTCGCCGCTCGAACCCAACCAGGCCGAGATCGCCGCGCAAGCCAGCAGCATTCGCGAGGCGCTGGCCGGGGTCGAAGGGTTGACCAACGCTGGCGAGTACGCCCAGGCGATCGCCCAAGCCGAGCAGGTGCTGGCGCAGGCCCGGGCGTTGGACTTTGATCCGGTCACCGCCGAGGCCCTGTTGGCGCTGGGCCTCGCCGTGGATCGCCAACGCGCGCAAGAGCAGCGCGGTGAGGATCTGCTGCGCGAGGCGGCCTGGACCGCGCAGCGCTCGGGTCACGACAGCGTGTTGATCCGCGCGGCGGCGGCCTTGGCCGACACGCTTGGCTCGGATCAGGCCAAGCTCGAGCTCGCGAATACCTGGGGCAGCCTCGCGCGGGCGACCTTCGTGAAGCACGGTGAAGATCCGGGCATCGAGGCCGAGGTCCGCGAGCACCTTGGCAAGCTGGCGATGGCGGCGGGCGACTACGATCTCGCGCTGGCGGAGTACATGCGCGGGCTCGAGCTCGCGCGCCATCGCGACGGTGAACACAGCCCCGCGCACATCGCTGCGCTGCTCTCGATCGGCAACGCCCAGCACGAGCTTGGCCGCTACGTCGAGGCCGCCGCTACGCTCGGTCGCGCCCGCGAGCTCGCGGCGACTTCACTCGGGGCCAAGCACCCGAGCGTGCCCGCGATCCTGGACGCGCTCGGCAACGTCGAGTCCTCGCAGAGCCACTTTGATCGAGCGCTCGAGCTCCACCGCGAGGCGCTGCGCATCAACGAAGAGATCTACGGGGCCGACCATCGCCGGGTCGCCAAGAACCTCAACAACCTGGCGATCATCTACGACGAGACCGGCCGCTACGCCGAGTCGCTCGAGACCCTCGAGCGGGCCCGGGGGATCCTGGTGACGCAGCTTGGCGCGGCTCATCCCGACGTGGCCTTCGTCGACGTCAACATTGGATCGGCGCTGCAGAACCTGGGTCGCAACGAGGAGGCGCTGGCCGGCTACGAGAGCGCGCGGGTCGTGCTCGAGAGCAGCCTGGGTGGCGATCACATGGCCGTTGGCGTGACCTTGCAGAACCTGGCCTCGGTCCGCGCGGCGCTGGGGGACGACGTTGGTGCGCTGGCGGACTTTGACCGGGCCCAAGCCGTGCTCGAGCGGGCGTTCAGCGAGGACCACCCAACGATCGCCGCGGTCGAGGTTGGCCGCGCGCGCTCGCTGCGATCGCTGAACCGCTACGACGAGGCGCTGGCAGGTGATCAGCGGGCGCTGGCGATGCGCGAGAAGATCTTTGGCCCGGAGCACACAGAATTGGTCGAGCCGCTCACTGGCCTGTGTGAGACCCAGCTCGCCCTTGGTGACCCCGCGCAGGCGCGCGAGACCGGTGAGCGGGCGCTGACGATCGCCGGCGAAGCCAACACCGCCAACGAGCTGGCGCAGGCGCGGATGGCCATGGCCAAGGTGCTCATGTTGGGCGGGCGACAGGATCGGGTGCGGGCCGAGGCGCTCGCTCGCGCGGCGCTGGCGGAGCTGAAGAAGGGCCGGGTCGGGACCCGAGCGCAGGCGCGCGTCGAGGCGTGGCTGGTCGCGAATGGCTTTGCGATGTTGTGACCGCTGCTCCGCAAGTCTCAGAGCCACGCGGCCCACACGAGCCACACGAGCCACACCAGCGCGAGGGCGAAGGCGGCGAGCGTGCCCAGTACAGCCAGCCACGTCAGCAACGCGAGCGCCCCCGTCCGACGCCAGCGCCAGCGCTGCGCGGGGGTCATCTCCACATGGGCCGCCGGGCCCACGCCCAGACGCTCACGCAGATCCCCAAGCTGCTCGTCGAGCACCGCCGGGTCGAAGTCCTTGTCGTAGAGGTTCTTCGAGCTGCAGCCACGCGCGAACGCCCGTCGGACCCGGTCTGGGTCGCGCAGCAGACCGATCGGCAGCGCGAGGTGGTTGAGCACGACCGCCGCGGGGAACCGCGCACACCCGCTCGCCAGCTCCCACGCGGCGATCTCCGCCTCGCCGACGAGGGTGGTGTCGTAGTTGGTCACGAGGTGATGAATGTCGTGCAGCTGGACCGCGCGGATCCGGGCCGCGGTGTTGGGGAAGCCGATCTTCAGGGGCCCAAGCGTGCCCAGGATCACCCACTTGGAGGTGTAGCCGCCGTCGTCGCCGAACGCGTTGTCGGTGAAGTACTGGGTCCGCGCAGCGAGCACGCTGGTGTTGGGGTCGTATTCGACTGCTGTCGCCATGCACACAAAGATGAACCGGCGACCGGGCTTCGAACACTCGCGTTTGGGCGGCGGCGGTTCGGTCTAGATCCGCGACCCGTCGGCTGTACGGCGCGATTGGTTGCTCGCGCGTCGCGGCTGACTCGCGTTTGTGTGAAGCTTGGGCGGTGGCCCCGGTCAAGACCGAGCCGCGCAAGCGACCCAAGCAGTCGCGCTCGCGGGTGCTCTACGACGCGCTGATCGAGGCGACCGGGCGCCTGCTCGCGAGCGAGGGCGTCGCGGCCGTGACCACGGCGCGGGTGGCCGAGCTCGCTGGGGTCAGCATTGGCTCGCTGTACCAGTACTTCCCCAGCCGCGAAGCGCTGATCGCCGCGGTCATCGACGCCAAGCTCGAGCGCGACATGCAAGAGCTCGTGCCGATCCTCGACGGGCTGCGCCTCGTCGCGCTCGATCAGGCCGTGCGTGGCCTGGTCGAGGTCGCCGTCCGCTACTACCGAGACGAGACGCCGCTGTACCGCGAGATGGTCGCCGCGCTCGCGGCCGTGGATCGTGAGGCGCACGTGCGACGCCTGCTCGAGGGCTTCGACAAGGTGATCGTGGTCGTGCTCGAGCCCCACCGCGCGGCGCTCCACGACGGCTTCGAGCGCAGCGCGTGGATCATGCGCGAGATGTTGATCAGCTGTGTGCGAGCGGCCGCGCGCGAGCACCCCGAGACCCTCGCCGATGGGTACTTGGCCGCGCGGCTCGAGGCGATGTGCCGCGGGTTGCTGGGGCTCGACGCTGCCTGACGATCGTCGGGGCGCCTGAGCCTGGTTTTTGCGATGTTGTGACCCATGCTTCGCCAACGCGTCCGCACCAGCATCGTGATCGCCGCGCCCCCGGCCCAGGTCTGGGACGCGCTGATCGACATCGACAGCTACCCGCGCTGGAACCCGGTGTTGAGCCTGCGTCCGTGGCGGGGTGACCTCCTGCGCGCGGGTCACCGCGCGTGGCTGTCGCTCAAGCCATTTCCCGTGCCGGTGGTCATGCCGGTTCGCGTGGAGGTGGTCGAGCCCGGGCGCGAGCTGTGTTGGAGCGGCGGTCCGTGGGGGGTGCTTCGCGGCCGGCACGGGTTCGAGCTGCGGGATCGGGGCGCTGAGACCGAGGTCATTCACAGCGAGCGCTTCGACGGCTTGCTGGTGCCGCTGCTGTGGTCGCGCATGGAGCCAGAGCTCGAGCGCCTGTATGGCGGCGTCAATACTGCGCTCGCTGACTATGTCGAGGGAGGCGCGACAGCAACGTGGAAGCGAGGTGAGTGACACAGGGTGGTTGTCGCCTGACCTGCGGTGCATGATGGCGGGATGACGCGCTTGGGAGTCGTTGTGGTCGTTGTGGGGCTCGCGGGCTGCACCAAGCTCAATTCGGCGTTCGATGAACGAGCCAGCGAGACCGGCAGCGGCGACGAGTGGACCGGTGACGGCGACGGCGACCCCAGCACGGGCGACGGCGACACGGATCCCAGCACGGGCGATGGCGACGGAGATCCGAGCACGGGTGACGGCGACGGAGATCCGAGCACGGGCGACGGCGACGGAGATCCGAGCACGGGTGACGGCGACGGCGACGGCGACGGCGACGGCATGATGTGTGGCGACGGCGAGCAACTATGTGGTGGCGAGTGCACCGATACCAACAAAGATGAAGCCAACTGCGGTGACTGTGGCGAGCCGTGCGATCCCGATCAAGCCTGCAACGACGGCTTCTGCATGCGACCTCGGATCATGTTCGTCACGCAGGACACGTTCCTTGGCGTGCTTGGAGGTCTGTCCGGCGCCGACGATCTGTGCCAGGAGATCGGCAGCGAGTTCTACCCAGAAAAGCAGTTCTGGGCGTGGAACTCGACGATCATCGAGTCTCCAAACAGCACCTTCGAGAAAGACGGCTTCTTCGTGCGCACCAACGGCAGCAAGATCGCAGAGTCCTGGGCGGACCTGACCAGCGGTGAGCTGCTGGTGCCGGTCAACTACAACGAGGAGGGTGTCGTGGTCCTGAACGGGGCCCCCTGCGACTTTGAATCGCAGGTGTGGACGGGGACCGACGCGTACGGCGACGCGGTCGGGCCGAACTGCTCCAATTGGACCAAGGGCAGCTCTTTTTACAGCGGGACCTACGGCCTGCTCTACGCGACCGACTCGACCTGGTCCCAGGCCCCAGACGAGTGCGGCGAGCCGGTGCGCTGCTCCAACGAGCGGCGGCTGTACTGCTTGGAGCGCTGAGTCACATGCCCACGACGTCGTCGTGGACCACCAGCACCCACGTCAGCTCCAGCGCCTCGCGGCCAAACCCACGCAGCTTGGCCTCCCAGGTCACGAAGCCGTCGGCGTCTGGCGTGGCGCCGTGGCTGGCCTCGGTCAGCTCGACCTCGACCTTCTCGACCTCGGACACCGCGATCCGCTCCTTGACCTCGATCGTGGCGGGGCGCGGCGAGAGGTTGCTGAGCTTGACGGTGACGCGCCTTGGCTTGCGCGTCCACGAGCTCATCATCCGTCGCTCGTGCTCGAGCTCCTCGAGCTTCCGGTGGACCCGCAAGCTCGAGTCGGGGCCCCAGCCCAGCTCGAAGCGCTCGCCGGGGGCGATGAACAACAGCGAGGTGCGGCCGACCAAGCCGCTGTTTCGAACCAGGTCGACGGGGCCCGCGAGCAGCGGGTGGGTGGCAGCGTTGTGTTGGCGGCTGCGCAGGATCACCGAGGCGTCCAGCTCGGGCGTGCAGACCAGCGCGGTCTTGGCCGGGGATTCGAAGCTGAAGATCGGCACGCGGTAGGGCCGGCCGTCGGCGGGGATCGTGGCCTTGGCTCGACCGCGCAGCTCGATCGCCTCGCCGCCGTCGTCGATCCCGGGGAGGTCATCTTCGGCGATCGACCTGGCGGGCCCATCGCTGGGACCCGCGCCCGGATCGGCGCCAAGCCCCGCGGTGTTGACCATCTGCTCGCGGGCCTCGACCTCGACCGTGCTGCTCTTCTTGCGAAACCGCAGGGTGTCGGTTGTCAGCGTGGGCGGCTTGACCCCAAGCGAGGGGCGCTCGGTCGAGAAGATCAGCTGCACGTCGTTCCAGTCTTCGCCGGTTGACTGCCAGACCGCGCCCTCGCACTGAAACTCCACGCGTGGGCCGGACGCCGCGTCGGGCTCGATCAGCCGCGCGCTGTGCCACGGCCGCCACAGCGCGCCGGGGACCAAGTAGTCGACGCCAAGCTCGAGCTCGCGCGCCACCGGGTCGGGGTTGATCAGCTCGAGCGTGAGCTCGGCCGTGACCTCGCTGTCGAGGCTGCTGCTCGCGGCCTCGAGGGTCTGCAAGTCCTGCAGCGCGCGGGTGAGCCGTTGGTTGGCGTGCTTGATCTCGGCGACCTCGAGCCCCAGCTCGCGCAGCTTGGCGTCGAGCAGATCCAGCTGTTCACCCCACTGCGGCGCCGCCTGGGCGCCCCAGCTGACGTCTTCGTTGATCTCTTGCAGCGTCAGCGCGAGCAGCTGCTCGACCGACGCGTGCTCGGCCGACAGCTGCTCGATCCGCGCGTTGGCGTTGGCGAGCTCGAGCTGCTTGTCGCGCTTGGTCGCCCGGAGCTGGGCGAGATCGGCGGGGCGATCTTGCTCGCGGGTGATCCGCCAGCGCCGAATGGACACGCTGCGCACCCGCAGATCCTCGGCGAGCTCGGCTTGGTCGGGGCCGGCGTTGCGGGGCAGCGAGAGCGTGGCCGCGAGGGTCTTGTCGACCAGCACGGGCGCAACCTTTTGGATCACCAGCTGCGAGCGCCCAGGCGGGAGCTCGATGATCCCCCGGCGCACGACCAGCGCCCGATCTTCGAGCAGCGTGACCTCGGCAACCGGGATCTCGGCGGTGATCTGGCGCAAGCCTTGGGTTTGATCCGCGTCCATCTCAGGTCTCCCTCCGGTTGCCGCCGATCAGCTCGTGATTGGTCGGGATCGTCACCACCCAGGTCGCGGTCAGCTCGCGCTTGCCGTTGGCGGGCACCTCGATCTTCCACATGCGCCCGCCCTCGAGCCGGGGTTGGGCGGCCTTGGGATCGTAGTCTTCCCACTGGGGCGAGACGTTCTCGACCTGGATCGAGATGTCGTCGACCAAGGCCTTGGCGGGGACCGGGAGCCGCTCGCGGATCTCGACCGTGGCCGGGTTGCCCAGGTGATTTTGAACCTCGAGGTTCAGGGTGTGGGTGAGCCCGATCTGGCGCTTGAACATGCCCGAGCTGTCCTCGGAGAAGCTGACGTTGCGGGCGATCTTGATCGCCTGCTCGACGCCAAGCCCAAGCTCGATGCGACCGTCGATCGGCGTGAGCTCGACGCTGGAGGTCAGCGCGAACTTACCGGCCACATACACGTCCGCGGGCCCCGCGAGCAGCGGCGCGGCCAGGGGGTTGCGCAGCGAGACGATCCGAAACACATCTTGGCTCTCACGCGGAACGCTGACGTAGCGCGGGGTCGCCTCGGCCTCGCGCAGGTCGATCGGCAGCGAGGTGAACACGCCCGTGCTGGCCAGGTCGATCGGGGCCTCGGCGACGTAGGCGTAGTCAAACCCACCCTCGGTGTTGGGCCAGTGGTGGCCCTCGGGGGCGTGCTCGGTGTCGAGCAGCTCCGCCCACGCGACCGCCTCGCTGATCTGCTCGATCGCCACGTCGACGCGCAGCTGCTCGACACACAGCTGCTGGTACTGCACGCGGAGGTCGATCCGCCGCAGCGCGCCGCGGCGGGAGGTGGACGCAGGCAACAGACGCAGGCGGCCGTAGTCGAGCAGGTCGCGGCCGGCGAGCAGCTCTGGCTCTGGGCCGAACGCGTTGGCGCCGGGGGGGATCGAGCCGCGCCCGCCCCCGCTGGCCATGATCGCGGTCTCGTCGGCGGAGAACGCCGACGTGATCCCATCGATCGCCCCACCAACGAGCGCACCGAAGCCCCCCGACTTCGAGCGGAGCGGGGCTGGCATGACGTGCTGCGGCGGTGCGCCCGGGGGCATCCCTTGTAGATCCGAGGCTCGACGCGAGCGCCCGCGGCCCTCGGGCGCGGGCTTCTTTGCCTTTGGCGCGCCCATGGCACTTGGCGGCGGCATGCTCGGCGGAGGCATCGGCGCCGGCATGACGAGCTCTTCCGCGCGGTCCGACGGCGCGTATTCGTCGTCGAGCACCGCCGTCGCGCTGGACACTTCGGCCAGCGGTGGCTCACTTGGCGACTCGCCGAGTCCGTGATCATAGTCGCGGTAGAGCTCGCTCGCGCCGACCGGCGGCGGTCGCCACCCGGTCTTGGCCGGCGGCGGCTGGCGTCGACCGATCCGCCGCGACTTGAGCTCGGGCAGCTCGGTCCACTGCTGCGGGCTCGCGGTCGACAGCGTGAGCGCGACGTCGTGCCAGTCTTCGCCCGTTGACTGCCCCACCATCGCCCGCATCTCCAAGGTCGCGGCCCGCATCGGGTGGTCCAGCCGGATCGTGTAGGCCGGCGCCCAGCGAGCGCCCGGGACGAAGTAGTGCAGCTTGACGCGCACGCGCGAGACCAGCTTGGGGCCCGTGCAGTGGTCGAGCTCGAGGATCGCGGCCTTGCGCAGCTCGTGGGTTCGGGCGTTGCGCTGCGAGGAGGCCGTTCGCTCGCGCTCGCGCAGGGTCTCGAGCCGCTCCTTGGCCACGCGCACCTGCTCGTACGCGGCGTCGATCGCCTTGCCCAGCTGCTCACCCCGCTCGCGGCGAAACGCGAGCAGCTGCAGGCGCGCCGCCGTTGGCGAGGGCGCGGGGGCCTTGCCCTCTTCCGGCTGCCCGCGGCCAAGCCCTTGCAACCCCGCCAAGCGGCCCTTGGCCCGCGTCAGCTGGGTGCGCGCTTCGATCGCGAGATCCAGCTCGAGCTGCGCGCGGTCGAGCTCTTCGTTGCTTGGCGGCGGCAGCTCGGGATCGTTGGTCGGGACCGACAGCGTCACGCGCAGATCCCCCGCGATCGGAGCCAAGCCCGGGTCGTCGGTCTCGACCTCCACGCGGATCGAGCTGTCGTCTAGCGCGAGCGGCAGCCCAATCAGCTGCACGCGAGCAGGAAATTCTGGACCCTCGCGGACCAGCTCGGCCGCGCGGGTGACCATGGCGCCGCGTCGATAGATCGTGACGGCGCGAACCCGAGAGCTCAGATTTTCGGTCATGCGCAGGTGCATTCCATTTGTACGGACGACGTCCCAGCTTGCAGCGTGTCGCAGGCCGAGCCAAGCAGCTCGACCTCGGTTGGATCGGTGAGCGCCCAGCCGTTGGGATCGTCGAGCCCAACCGGGTCTCCGTTGACCAGCAAGGTGCAGTTGGCCGTGTCCTCGGCGGTCAGCGGGTTGTCCAGGTCCAGCCGACACGAGCGCACGCTGGCGAGGATCTGGTCGAACGCGGTCGCCAGCGCGTCCGGATCCAGAGACTTATAGAATTCCGCGTCGGGGTCGCCCGGGCCCACGCCCTGGCCGGCGTTGGCCATGTCCTGCAGGTGCGCGTCGCTGACCTGATCGCCAACGCTGATGATGTAGGTCTGGATGCCAGCCCCAAACGCCGCCTGTGCAGCAGCCACGGACTGCGGCTGGCCGTTGTTGGGGTTGGGTTCGGCGCAGGTGTCCGGCTCGCCGTCGGTTGCGAGCACGATGAATTTTTTCCCGGGGACGTCGAGCGCGTCGAGCGTCTGCCAGACCGCGTCCAGGCTCTCGCCAGTTGGCGTGTCGCCCAGCGGCGCGTTCATGCCCAGGGTCGCGTCGATCTCCGCGAAGTTGTTGAGCGCCGGGTTGACCTCCGTGAGTATGGGGCACGGCGCGTTCATGTCACCCGTGTCCGAGGTGTAGAGCGCCAACCCAAACCGAATGTTGCCCTCGAACTGCGGGACGATCCCGTTGTTCGGATCCGTGAGCACGTTGCGGACCACGTCCCAGCGGGTGTCGCCCTGAAAGTCCTGAGCCATGCTCAGCGACTGATCCACGAGCAGCACCAGCGTTGGCGTCTGCGGGATCAGGATCACATCCAGCACCGCGCACGCCTCGGTGTCGCCGGCCTCCGCGGTGTCGGCCTCTGTGGTGCCGGCCTCCGTGGTGTCGCCAGCGGTGGTGTCACCGGTAGCGACCTCGGTCTCGCTCTCGGGACAGAACATCTGGCCAAGCCCGTCATCGAGGCAGGGCTCGGCGCACCCCGGCAGCGCGGTCGCCCACGCGAGCAGGGGAAGCGCGAGCACGGGCAGCAAGAGCCACGGCCCCGCGGAGCGATCTGTCGAGTCCGAGTCCATGCGAGCATGGTACCGCGACCCGGCCGACGCGATCGCTGAAACGACGAAGGGGGATCATCCCCGCGAACAAGCTGTAACAGGGCCGACGTTAACTGCCTGACCTCGGTCCCAGGGTGGGCCAACGCGACCCAGCCGCACCAGGCTGCTCAGGCTTCGCGCTCGATCGCCTCGGCGGCCGCTTCGGCCAGCATGCTCACGAAGTAGCCCAGCGCGGCGAAGCGCGGATCCTGGGTCGCGCCCGTTTGATAGCGGGCGAAGATCTGCTGAACGATCACGGCGATCTTGAACAGCCCAAACACCCGGTAGTAGGTGCCGCTCGACAGCTCGATGCCGCTGCGTTCCTGGTAGCGATCCAGCAGCTCGGCCCGGGTCAGGCTACCGGGCAGGTTGGTCGGGCCAAACGCCAGACCCTGCATGCGCGCGTCGTCGCCCGCCTCGACCCAGTAGCCAAGGGTGGTGCCAAGATCCATGCGCGGGCTGCCGATCGTCGCCATCTCCCAGTCGAGCACCGCGTTGATCCGCACGCCCTTGCCGGTCTCGACCCCGCGCGCGTCGAGCAGCACGTTGTCGTATTTGTAGTCGTTGTGGATCAGCGCCGGATCGGCGTCGGCGTCGGCCGGCAGCGCGGTGGCCAGCCAGGTCGCGACGGCGTCGAGCTTGGGCACGTCGTCGGTCTTGGATCGCTCCCAGCGTCGGGTCCAGCCTTCGATCTGGCGCAGCGCGTAGCCCTGGGGCTTGCCAAATTCAGCCAGGCCCACGCCGCGCCAGTCGATCGCGTGCAGATCCGCCAGGCCGTCGATCAGCGCGCACGCCAGCGCCCGGCTGGTGTCCGCGTCGAGCTTCATGCCGGGCGGGGGCCGACGCCGAATGATGATCCCGCGGCGTCGCTCCATCACGTAAAACGGCGCCCCGAGCACGGCTTCATCGTCACAGTAAGCCAGGGGCGCGGGCGCGAGCGGGTAGACCGGCGCGAGCTTGGACAGCACCGTGAACTCGCGGTGCATGTCGTGGCCGCTCTTGACGGTGTTGCCAAACGGCGGCCGCCGCAGCACCGCCTCGCGCTCGCCAAGCCGCACCATGTAGGTCAGGTTCGAGTAGCCGCTTGGGAATTGCAGGACCTGGATCTCGGGCGGCCCGCTGCCCGGTAGCAAGCTGGTGTTGGCGCGCAGCCAGGCCCCGAGCGCGGGCAGGTCGAGCTCCTCGCCCTCGCGCACGCCACGGGGTCGATCCAGCATGCCATCGGTCAAGGTTCGCTCGGAGTCGTTCATTTTGGGCCTCGCTTGCGCAGGTTCAGGCCGTGACGCTCGAGCAGCTCGCGGGCCACGACGGTCTTGTGGACCTCGTCTGCACCATCGTAGATCTGCGCGCCGCGTTCGTGCCGGTAAAAAAAGCTGAGCACGGTGTCGTCGGTGATCCCCAGGGCGCCGTGGGTCTGGATCGAGCGCTCGAGCACGTTTCGCAGCACCTTGGCGACGTGGAACTTGATCGCCGAGACCTCGACGCGGGCCGCCTTTTGCCCGACCGCGTCGATCCGCCAGGCCGCGTGCAGGACCGCGAGCCGGGCCGAGTCGATCTCGACCCGGCTCTCGGCGATCCAGTTTTGGACGGTCTGCTTCTCGCCAAGCATCTTGCCGGGCGCGAGCTCGCGGGTCGCGGCGCGCTCGCACATCATGTCGAAGGCCCGCTCGCAGATGCCGATCCAGCGCATGCAGTGGTGAATGCGGCCGGGCCCGAGCCGGGCCTGGGCGATCAAGAAGCCGGCGCCGGGGAACCCGAGCATGTTCGTGACCGGGACCCGGCAGCCCTCGAACTTGACCTCCGCGTGGCTGGCCCAGCCGCCGCCGACGTCGCCCATGACCGAGATGTTGCGGACCAGCGTGTAGCCGGGCGTGTCGGTGGGGACGATGATCATGCTCGCGCGCTTGTGTGGCGGGCCCTCGGGCTCGGTCACGGCCATCACGATCACGAACGCGGCCCCGTCGGCGCCCGAGGTGAACCACTTGCGGCCATCGAGGACCAGCTCGTCGCCCTCGCGGCGGGCCGTCGTGCCCAGCCACACCGGGTTGCTGCCGGCCTTGTCGGGCTCGGTCATGGCGAAGCACGAGCGGGTCTCGCCGGCGATCAGCGGATCCAAGAAGCGCTCGCGCTGGGCCCGGCTGCCGTACTCCGCGAGGATCTCCATGTTGCCGGCGTCGGGTGCCTGGCAGTTGAGCGCCCAGTTGCCCAGCGGGCTGCGACCGAGCACCTCACTGACCAGGCCGTGCTCGAGCAGGCTCAGGCCCATGCCGCCGTGGCGCTTGGACAGCTGCGGCAGCCACAGGCCGCGGGCCTTGGCCTTGGCCCGGACCTCGCGCATCGCGGCCTCGACCGGGGCGATCTCGTGGGCGCCGCGAAACACCGCTTCGACTGGCAGCACGTGCTCGTCGAGGAACTCGCGGATCTCGGTCAAGGTCGCTTGGAGTGGCTCGGGGACAGCGAAATCCATCGCGCCACTTATCCCAGATCGAGCGCGTCATCGGTAGCCCGTGCCCTCGACGCCGAGCTCGTCGACCCACGCGAACGGCTCGCCGCGGCCTCGAGAGGGCGCTACGTCGTGGTGTGTCGGCGTTCAGACCGGCGCCTGCACAGCGCGAGCAGCCCGAGCACTGACCACCACCCAAGCCACGAATTGCCCTGGCGCGAGGCTCTACACTCGCAGCCGTCGGCGCCATCTAGACCTGCCCCGCCGGTCTCGCCTGCGGTTCCATCGTCGCCGCTGCCCGACTCGGACGGGTCCTCCGCGTTCGGGTAGTCGCCCTCGAGCGCACAGGCGTCGCAGCCGTCTCCGGGGACGTCGTTGCTGTCGTCGCAGGCCTCGGCTCCCTGCACGATCCCGTTGCCGCACACGACCCGCCGCGGCTGGAAGATCCTTCGTTGCGGCTCGTTCACGCCGGCCCACAGGCCCACGCCCAGGGGCCAGTCGCCGTTGGGGTTGGGGGCACCCTCGGCGCCGTCTGGCGCGAGCCCGGGGTAGCTGCCCAACAAGAACCGCCGATCCCCCGTCCCGCCAAGCAGCGCCTGGCCATCGTTTAGCAGCGACAGCCCGCCGTAGGTGCTGACCGCGTGCAGGACCTCGGTCGACAGCACCGACAGCGTTCCGGTCCGCGGGTCGATCTGGATCTCGGCGACGCCAAAGTCGGGGCCCCCAAACGCCGACTCCGAGAACGGCACCAAGCAGTCAGTCTCTGTGCACAGCGGCGCGCCCACCCCAAACGCGTGCAGGCCCGCTAGCTTCGTCACCGGTCCAAGCGCGGCGCCGTCGAGGTCGAACAGCACGACCTGAATCTCGGTCGTCGCAGGCTCGAGGGTCGTCACAATGAAGCCGCGCAGGCCCGGCACATACGCCGCCGAGAGCCGGTTCACTCTAAAGTCCCCAGGGTGATTGGAGTAGGTCCAGTCCAGGCTGTTGGACCCACGCGTAGCCGTGCGCAGCGTCATCAGCGTCGTGTCTGGCTGCTCGTTCGCCATCCACGCCACGAACACCCGATCCGTGACACCGTCGCTGCCCATCGCAACCGCGGGCGCCGCCCATGTTCGCCCGCTGGGTCCGGGGTCGACCACAGCGTCGACGGGCCCGGGCGTGAGCTCGCCAAGCTCGTCCATGAGTTGGTGAATCACGCGACCCTCCGGGTTCGTGGAAGCCAGGGCCTGAACGCCCGCGGGCGTGCGGTTGGAGACGACCACCGAGCGGGACACCGACATGCCAACTAAAGAGGTGGCGTCGGTCTCGAGCGGGTAGTCTGGGTAATTGACGTCGTCCCACCACACGGGCTCGAGCGGTCCGGTCGCCGCGCCGTAGAGCTGGTCGAGGGCCTCGAGGTCATCTCTACGCCACGACCGAAACGCGGCGAAGCTGGCAGGCACCGCCGTCTGCATCACACCATTCGCGCCGGTCTTCAGTCCCCCGGGGACGAGCGAGCTTTGCGTGCACGCGGACGCGGATTGATTGGCGTGGTGCAGACCCAGCGTGTGCCCGATCTCGTGCAGCAGCAATTGCCCCGGGTCGACGTACCCCGTCATCAGCAAGCTGTCATTGTTTGCGTCATCGCAGCCCGGCGGGATCACGGCGACCATGCCAATTGGGTCGTTCCAGTCTTCGACCTCGCCGACCTTGGGCCGGCTGACAAAGCGCGCGCACGCCTTGGCCCCCTCGCTACACAGCGGCTGTTGGACCGCTTCTTCGCAGCTCATGCTGATGATGTTGATCCCCGCTGGAAGCCGCTCCTCGGGGATGCCTGGGAGCTGGGCGCCGGGGTCATATTTTTCGGTGGTGAAGCCGGCGAAGTAGAGCTTGGGCGCCGCGACCGACTCATTGTGGCGCGCGAGCACCTCGATGACGAGCCTGGCCACGTCTTGTGGGGTCTGGTCCATGTGGGCGACCGAGTGACCGGCCGAGATGTTGAGCCAGACTGGGACCCGAAGATCAGGGAACTCGGACGACCAAAACTCGGCCATGTCCAGCGCCGTGACACAATAAGCCTGAGCCGGTGTCGGCACAAACCCAAGCAAGGCAGCGCTCAACACCAATATTGACGATCTGGGATTCAAACGCATGAAGTGCTCTCAGCTTGGTTGGCGAAGTGTTGTCATTGCGATATTCGGCACGAGCGGAGCAAAGACGAGCCGTTGCCACCCCACGCCTTGCTGGCCGCATGAACCCGACCTTGGGCATCGCGCATCAATACCTTGTATTCATCGTGCTCGTAATCCGACGCTTCGCTGACATGTTGCCACCGCAGCGCGCCGCCATCGGCCACGCTGCCCAGCCAAGGATGAACGCTGGGCGTGTTGGCGCCATCGGGTACGAGCTGTCCGCCAGCGGTGAGGACCCCGTCGTCGAAGGCAAGGATCCCCGCGAACCCCACGCTGTCGAGCACCGCTTCGCTCGTCCACTCCCAAGCTTCATCGGCGCCGACTCGGGCGAGCCACAGCTGCGCCTCAGCCCCCGGCACGAGCGGCACCTGGACGCCACCCACAAACCACCGGCCCTGTGGGTCCGCGCTGATGCTCATGGCCCGCCGCGCGAACGTGGGCTCGGAGCTGGCGCGAAGCAGGGTGCGGCTGCGCTCGCTGCCCTGCAAGTCGAAGTGAATGACCAGAATGTCGGTCGTCGCGGTCAGCAGCGAGTCACCGTCGAAGTTGGGGCTGGTGCTCACCGTTGCCGCGATCGCCACGCCGGTCTCGACCGCCGTGATCGCCAGGATCTCGTCGTTGAAGCCCAGGTGATCTTCGAGCAAGAGCGTCGTCACGGCTGCGGTCGCGGGGTCGTACAGGGCCAGCCACATGTCTGCCTGACTGGTTCCTGCAATCCAGACACCCGCGCTCGTAGACTCGATCGCGCGCGCGCTGACGTGGAATCCTGCCTCTGTGTCGAGGTCGACGGTGCTGGCGATCGCCCCATCACGATCGAGCTGGACCAAGTAGTCCATGGTCGAGGACACCGCCAGCGCCCACACTGCGTCGCCCCCATTGGAGGCGAGAGCGGGGGCGAGATCGACCACCTCGACGTCGCCTGGCTCGGGCAGGGTGACCTGGGTGAACCATTGCTGTTGCCCAGCCGCGTCGAAGCGCGCGACCCAGCCGTGCGTCTGCGACTCGGTCTCGACCGCCCCGGCTGCCAGCCACCCTTCGTCGGCGCTTGGGAGCAGATCCAGAACGTCGTTGTGGATTGAGCCTTCGAGCAGCTCGACACACTCGAGCTGTGCACCTGCAGGCACGCAGTCAGGGCCACAGTCTTCGGTGCCGTCGTGCTCGATGATCTCGACACCGCAGCCGCCACCGAACACCACCAGCAGACCAATGACTCGCGAACCTCTGGACATTGCAGATACGTAGCACCAGGCCAGAGGATGGCTAACGACACGCAGCTTTGGCGTCGCGTCGCTTCGCGCAGCGGACGAGCCAAAGCCGGGTGAGGCGGGCCGCGGTTGGAGGTGTTTGTCCGCGTGGGCCTTGGCACTCGAAGATCACCCAGTGTGTGGAGCGGCCCGATCGATCCGATGGATGGAAAAATGCAGATCTTCGTGGTTGCGCGAGCGAGCGCCTGATGACGCGCGAGTCACCACCGATCCACCCGCAGCTTTTGCTAAAGTGAGCCGTGGCCGAACTCCAGACCAAACTGACCGATGCAAAGGTTGCGGATTTCATCGCCGCGATCGCCGACGAGCAACAGCGCGCCGACGCCCAGGTGATCGTGGATCTGATGCGCGACGTGACCAAGGCCGAGCCACAAATGTGGGGGGCCAGCATCATTGGGTTTGGCGCGTACCACTATGTGTACGAGAGCGGCCGGGAGGGTGATTGGTTCTTGACCGGGTTCTCGCCGCGGGCTCGCAACCTGACCCTCTACATCATGCCGGGGTTCTCGGCTTACGGGGAGCTGCTGGGGCGGCTGGGTAAGTACAAGACTGGGAAGTCCTGTCTATATATCAACAAGCTCGCAGATGTTGATCTGGAGCTGCTGCGTGAGTTGGTGAAGCAGTCGACGGAGCATCTTCAGCGCAAGCATGCTGCGTCAGCTGAGAAGCCGGCGGCGAAGCAGAAGGTGGCTGCGGAGAAGCCCGCTGCGAAGAAGAAGGTGGCGGCGAAGAAGAAGGTGACGGCGAAGAAGCCCGCAGCGAAGAAGGAGACGGCGGCGGCGAAGAAGCCCGCCGCGAAGAAGCCGGCGGCGGCGAAGAAGCCCGCAGCGAAGAAGAAGGCGGCGGCGAAGAAGCCCGCGGCAAAGAAGCCCGCGGCAAAGAAGCCCGCGGCAAAGAAGCCCGCAGCGAAGAAGAAGGCGGTGGCGAAGAAGCCCGCGGCGAAGAAGGCGGAGGCGAAGAAGCCCGCGGTGAAGAAGAAGGCGGCGGCGAAGAAGAAGGCGGCGGCGAAGAAGAAGGCGGCGGCGAAGAAGCCCGCGAAGAAGAAGGTGGCGAGGACGAAGGTGGCCGCGAGGAAGCGGGGCGCAGCTCGGGCCTGAAGCCCCTTGCTCAGCCAAGCCGCAGCATCAACGATGCGTCCAGTCCCGCAGCGGCAGGTGGGCGACCTCGTTGAAGCCATCGAGGGTCATCCGGTCACCGCTGTAGACCACCCGCGTGATCGCAGTGTTGTACAGCCGCCACGCCTGCTCGAACGCGCGCTCGGGCGGCAGGCCCAAGACCTCGTGGAGCACCACGGCGGTCGGCCCCACAGACGTGAACAAGGCGACCTCCCCCTTGGCGTTCGCGCGAACCGTGCCGAAGGCCTCGCGCACCCGCTGATGAAAGCTTGGCCAGCTCTCGACGCCCTCGAGCTCGAGCTCGCCGCGCAGCCAACGACGCATGATCGCCTCGAACAGCAGCTGCCAAGCCTTCGCGCGCTGGCGCGGCTCGAGGGTCGTGTCCATCGCTTGGGTTGCGAGCTTGGCGGCCCCAGGTTGATCCTGCGAAAGCTGCGGCAGCGCAGCCTCGACCAGGGCCTGCCCGTCGTGCTCGTCGAAGCCCGCGAGCACGATCGGCTCTGGGAACCCGAGCTCGGCGCTGGCGAAGCTCTCGCGGGCCAGGCTCGCGGTGTGTTCGTGGCGTCGCGCGGGGCCGCTGTAGACCGCGTCGAACCCCGGCCGATCCGCCGCGGCGAACCGTTGCGTCAGCACCACGCCCAGGGTCCGCGCTTGCTCGCAGCCACGCGCCGAGAGCTGGTCGTAGTCGGCCGCGAACATCGAAGCCTGGGCGTGGCGGATCACGTGGACGGTGCTCACCGGCGCAGCGTACCGCGCCTGGACGGCGTCGCGGCAGCCGTCTAAAACCGTGTGATGAGCCAGACCGCCCGCACCAACAAGTTCGACCTCACTGGCAAGGTAGCGATCGTCACGGGGGGCTCGCGGGGCATCGGTCTGGCCGCCGCGACTTCGCTCGCGGCCGCGGGCGCCAAGCTGGTCCTGGCCTCGCGCAAGCCCGAGCCGCTCGAGGCCGCCGCGGCCCAGATCCGCGACCAGACAGGCGCCGAGGCGATCGGCGTCGCCGCCCACACCGGTGACGAAGAGGCCGTCACCCGGGTGGTCGAGCGGGCGGTCCAAGAGTTTGGTGGCGTCGACATCCTCGTCAACAACGCGGCGACCAACCCTCACTTTGGCCCGATCCTCAGCTCCGACGACAGCCACTGGGACAAGACTTGGGAGGTCAACGTCAAGGGCTACTTCCGCATGGCCCGCGCTTGCGTGCCCCACATGAGCAAGCGCGGCGGCGGGCGGATCATCAACATCGCCTCGGTCGCCGGCCGTCGCGTGCAGCCGGGCATGGGGATCTATTGTGTGTCCAAAGCCGCGGTCGTCATGCTCACGCAGGTGCTCGCCGTCGAGCTCGCGGATCAGAAGATCAACGTCAACGCGCTCACGCCCGGGTTTGTGAAGACCAAGTTCTCGAGCGCGATCTGGGGGAACGAGGCGATCTCCGAGGCGGTGATGAAGGCGATCCCGCAGCACCGCATGGCGGAGCCGGAGGAGATTGCGAGCTTGATCTCGTTCTTGGCGGCGGATGAGAGCAGCTTTGTGACGGGGTCGATCATCGACATCGACGGCGGGCAGCTGGCGGCTTCGGGGGTCGTGGTTTAGCGGCCGCGGTGCGATGCCTCGCGCCGCCTTGGTTGACGAAAACACGAGCTGGGGCCTGGACCTCATCCACCCCGACGATCTGGCGACGGTGCGAGCACTCGTGCCGAATGGCAAGGTGTTCCGCTGAGCTCCGTGCCCGTCCGTCCCTGTTCAAGCCGATCGTCGGACGTGTCCGTGGGGGCGTCACCACTCGCCCTGGTTGCTCATCGACTTCCAAGGCTCACGAGCCGGCAGCGCCTCGCCGCGCTGCAGCAGCTCGATCGAGATCTGATCCGGCGACCGCACGAACGCCATGTGCCCGTCCCGGGGCGGCCGCAGGATCGCCACCCCCGCCGCCGCGAGCCGCTCACACACCGCGTAGATGTCATCCACCGCATACGCGAGGTGCCCAAAGTTCCGCCCGACCGAGTAGTCCGCGTCGTGGTCCCAGTTGTGCGTCAGCTCCAGCTCGGGCGCGCCCGGCTCGGTCGCGAGAAACACCAACGTGAACCGCCCGCCGGGCACGTCCCGACGCCGGAGCTCTCGCAACCCAAGCAGCGTGAAGAACTCGACGGCGGCATCGAGGTCTCGCACGCGGATCATCGTGTGCAGGTACTCCAGGGGCACGGCCCGGAGCGTACAACGTCACGCACGCCGCTGCCGACGCCGACGTCAGTGGGGCTGACGCGCCGGGGGCCGCCGGGTCTGCGGGGGCGCGTCGCTGATCGACATCAGCTCGACCGTGAACGTCAGCCGCGAGTCCGCGGGGATCTTGCCCTTCGCCCGCGACCCGTACGCGAGGTCCGAGGGGATCGTCAGCCGCCGCAGGCCACCCACCTTCATCCCGGCGATGCCCATGTCCCAGCCCTTGATCACCCGACCGGTCCCAAGCACGAACGAGATCGCCTTCTTGCGCGGCACCGACGAGTCGAACACGGTGCCGTCGTCGAGCTTGCCGGTGTAGTGCACGGCCACGTTGTCGCCGTCCGCGGCGACCCGGCCCTCACCCAGGGCGAAGTCTTCGATCACCAGGCCGCCCTCGAGCTCGGACTTTTGCAGCGGCTCGCCAGCGAAGGCCTCGTCGCCCTTTGGATCCGGCAGCGGCGGCACGACGGCGACCAGCTCGAGCGTGAAGGTCAGCTGCGAGTTCGCGGGGATCTTGCCCTTCGCTCGCGGACCGTAGGCCAGCTCGGCCGGGACCGTGAGCCGCCGCTTGCCGCCCACCTTCATGCCGGGCAGGCCCTGATCCCAGCCCTTGATCACCCGGCCCTCGCCGATCGTGAAGGTGTAGGGCCGGTTGCGCTTCTTCGAGGTGTCGAACACGGTGCCGTCGTCGAGGGTGCCGGTGTAGTGCACGCTGACCTCGCTGCCGATCTTGGCTTCCTCGCCGGTGCCGATCAGGAAGTCATCGACGATCAGCCCGCCCGCGAGCGCGGCAGACGACACTGGTTCGCCGGTGAAGCCCGGCTCCGTCGAAGCCGCCGGCTTGGGCTGTTCGCCCGCGGCGGCCGGCTGAACACCAGCGGCTGGCTTGCCACTGTCGGCGGCGCTCGGGGGATCGATGCACGCCGCGAGCGAGACGAGCAGGCACGAGCAGAACAGGGACCGGGTCAGAGCAGTCATCGCGGCGCAGATATAAACACCCCGCGCGCCAGATACAATCGGGACCCCCGCGCACGCGCAGGTGCGACTGGTCGCTGCGGGGAGCGAAGCGACTACCAGTCCGTCGGCTTGTAGTCCTTCAAGAACCGGCCCCAGGCGTGCTCCCCGGTGATCTGCCCCTGAAAGATCGGGTCGACGATCCGCGCGGCCCCGTCCACGATGTCCAGCGGCGGATGAAAGCCCTCCTCGCGCTTGCGATCGGCGATCTCCGCCGGGTCTTCGTCGGTGACCCAGCCGGTGTCCACGCTGTTCATGTGGATCCCGTCGCGCACGTAGTCCGGCGCCGAGGTCCGCGTGAGCATGTTGAGCCCGGCCTTGGCCATGTTGGTGTGGGGGTGCCGCGGGGTCTTGAAGGTCCTATAGAACTGGCCCTCGACCGCCGACACGTTGACGATGTGCTTGTCCCGCTCCGGCGTGCGCGTCATCAGGGACTTGAGCTGACCGTTGAGCACGAAGGGCGCGACCGCGTTGACGAGGTGAACCTCGAGCAGCTCGACGGCCGAGACCTCGTCCAGCAGCAAGCGCCAGCTGTTGACCTTGCGAAAGTCCACTTGCTGCTCGTCGGCGTCGAGCGCCCCGGTTGGGAACAGGCGCACGGACGTGTCGAGATCCTCGGGCAGCAGCGGGACCTGGCTGAGCTCGGCGGCGCCTCCGGTTTGTGCCCCCATTCCAGAGTCCAGTCCAGCGGTGAGCGGGGCAGGCAGCGTCTCGACGCGGGACACCACGCTGCGTGCGGCGGCCGTGAGCTGCTCGGGTTGGCGCTCGGCGTCCATCAAGTGGGCATAAAAACCAGCCGGCCGCCGAACGGTCTGGCAGGCGTTGTTGATGATGAAGTCCAGGCGCGTCTCTTGGTCGAGCAGCTCGCGGCAAAACTGCTGGACGCTGGGCGTGTGACGCAGATCCAAGCCATGAATGGCCAGGCGGTGGCCCCACGCTTCGAAGTCGTCTTCGGCGGCGTAGCGGCGCGCGGCGTCATGCGGAAACCGAGTCGTCACGAGCACGCGCGCGCCCGCCCGCAGCAGCTTGATCGCGGCCTGGTAGCCGATCTTCACCCGGGCGCCGGTGATCAACGCGGTCCGCCCGGACAGGTCCGCGGTCTGGTGGCGGCGCTCGAGGTTGAGCTCGGCGCAGTCGCAGCACAGCTTGTCGTAGAAGTGGTGAACGCGAGTGAACTTGACCTTGCAGACGTAGCAGTTGCGCGCCGACTCGAGCTCGGGTTGCTCGAAGTCGCCGGCCTCGGCCGCGAGCTCGCGGGGGGCGTCGCGGCTGGGGGTTGCGAACACGGGCTGCGCTCGCTTGCGGCGGATCGTGAGCGCGTCCAGGACCTTCTCGTCGGCCTTGCGCTGCTTGGCCTTGCGCTCGCGCAGCTCCGCCCGTCGAAACACGCGCTGCTCGGTCCGCGACGGGCGTGAGGCCATGCCGGCGGCGATCATCAGGCGGGTGCGAAGCTCGGGGTCGACTTGGGCGAGCAGGCCGCGGTCGGCGACGATCGCCTCGAGGACGTCGACGGCGTCACCAAGCTTTTGCGTGAGGTCGTCCATGCGGGGGGGTCTATAGTTTGATCGCGGGATCGGGGGCAACTCGCGATCTCGCATCGTCCGGGGATCGACCCGGGATCGACCCGGGATCGTCCTCGGATGACAGTCGGGCGACTGCGCGGGCTATAGTGCGACCTCGCCATGTCTCGGTTCACGCAGGTATGTCTGGGTCTGATGGTGCTCGCGCTTGCGATCCTGTTCATGTGGCCGGATCGCGCACCCGGCCCCCAGGCGGTCGAGCCGGCCGCGGCCGGTGCTGACCACGCGGGTCCTTCGCCCGCGTCTCGATCCGTGTCGCGCACGATCGAGCGTTCGCCAAGCAAGGTGAACGCGCGCCCGACGGAACCCGCAGCGCAAGATCCCCGCGTCGCCCGCGAGCAGCTGCGCGCCAGCATCCTCGCCGAGCGAGCCCGCGCGCCCGTGGCCGCACCGCCGCCCCAGCCAACGCCTGCGAACCCCAGCGAAGCAGCCGCGCCAGCCGGCGAGCTCAAAAATCGGATCGGCGGCCACGAGGCACTGCTCGCGCGGCTCAACAGCGACTTCATGCCGTTGGCCAGCGAGTGCATCGAGGCCGCCCGCGAGCGCGACCCGGAGCTCAACGGGATGCTGACGGCCAACTTCGAGATCCTCAGCGACGACGAGCTTGGGAGCATCGTCGAGACCGTGGACTTCCCGGAGCCAGACGAGACCCACGACGACGAGCTGCGAACGTGCATCCGCGAGACCACGCTGAGCATGATCCTGCCCGAAGCGCCAAGCGGCCAGGAGCAGTTCATGCTCACGCTGCCGTTGGATTAGCCGATGGCATGGGTCGAAGAACTCGCACGTAGCCGTGTCTCGAGATCGATCCCGAGCAGCAGGTGGGTGTCGGGTGCCGACATGGGATGGGTCGGCGACTCGACCGTGGGTCAGGTTGACAGACAAGAAGGGTGTACCTAATGTCGTTTGATATGGAATTCGCGGCATTGAAAAAGCCCAACGTTCGTTCGTCCGCATGGGGCACCGGCCGCAGCACGCGACCATTTACTCGTTCGTGGTCGTCTGCCTTCGACGCCGCCGAGTTGCAAACGGCATCTCCAGTACAAACACCGCAGTATCACTCGAGACAGGCGCCGCGGATAATGCATATGAGCGCGAAGCTGATGCCGTTGCTGACGCCGTGGTCGGTGGGCGAACGGCCGACACGCTCGCCAGTAAACCGTTCGGCGCGGGCTTGACGGGGGCGCGCCCCAGTGCCGTGGCGACGCCAGCATCCACAGACCATCTTGGCGGCACGATCGCATCCAAGGTTGCGCAGGTCACAGGCCGTTCCACGGCGAACGCGACGTTTGTCAAAGGTAGCGTCGCAGACAAGCTGACGGCTGCGCTGAACACACCAGCCGCGACACAGGGGACCTCGATCTATCTCTCTTCAAAATTTGCGAGCATGCGGGCAGCGAAGCAAAACAGGGTTCTCGCTCATGAGTTTGTTCATGCAACGCAGAATCGTGCCGCCATATCACCGTATACGGAGTTTGAATCAGAGACGTGCCCCAAAAAACGCCCGGCGGGTGAACAGGAGGCATCCTTCGACCTACCATTCTCCTTCAACGAGCTCGACACCAGGCACACTGCGCAAATTTCTTGCGACGGAAGCAAGCTAGGCACCGTTCACAATTTGCGGGCGTGGCAGATTGAAGGATACGCGGTCAACGACGCGAGCGTTCGCCAAAGCGGAACGCACTTCAGGGCCTGGATGTCGAAAATCGCCGAGCGGCAGCGGGACCCCAACATTCTCACGACCGACGCGATGTCGCACTGTGGCGAGAATGGTGTGGTCGGCTATTATTTGACAGCTCACGTCATCGGAAAAAATGACTGTATCGGAAGCAACAATATCAACTCTTCGGCGTCGATCGAGCGGGAGACGTATGGGGAGAAGCACGCGCGCCACAACGGTGTGAGCGTGGTCAATGAGTTCAACGCCGACGAAAGCTCTGAACGTGGCTCATTGACCATCGATACCGCGGCGGAGATCAACAAGGTTCGCTCTCCGAAGTGTTACGGCGGATATCCGGCGACAAATCAGACCGAGTTGGGTCGTCGGAGCAACCGCAGCATCCTCATCGTCGAGTTGCCGCGACTCTCGCGGAGCAACGGTGAGGATGCCTTGATTCGCGACGCGGAGAAAAAACAGAGGGCCGAATCTGCGCAGGAGAACTACAATGATCTCTACGACAACGCCCTGCTGGCGCTGTCGGGGCCCTACAAGAAAATAAAGCAGTGCATCTGGAGTCGGCTGAAGGCGAACCTTGGCATTGCCGTCGAGCAGAACGCGAGGGCCGGTGGAATGAGCCCTCCGCAGGGAGGCGCCTACGATGCATACCTGCCCGGCACGATCGGGTTCGGTCCGCCGCGTGGGAACCCTGCTGCTGGGTCAGTCACCGCAGGCTTCGAGAGCGCCCGCAAGGCGCACGCCGCGAACCCCGCGACGTTCGGACAGAGGTCGGTGACGGACTTCATTCAGCCCCAGCATCTCACCGTTGACCTGTACGACAGCCTCACGTCCAACCCGAATCGCTACGGCATCACCACACTGACAGCCGCCATGGACCAAACCGCGATGCGGGCAATCGGCGGATTGGACGAATTCGCCGCGAATCGCCTGTTTCTCGCAAACGCGTTCCTGCAGGATGCGGAGATCACTCATCCGTTCAGGCTGTTCTTCAAAAATCACGAAGATGACCTCTACTGTTGCTTTCGGCCTGACAACGAATACTACTGGAGCATCGTCAAAAAGCCACCCGATTGGAAGATCAAGGACACTTCGGGTTCGTGCTGAGCGGCTCTCACTCGGACACCCAGAGTGCGACCTGCCGGTAGCGACAGCCTGGAGCGCCGGCCTGTCGCACGTCGCATTCGCGTCCCTCGAGCGCGCTGACAACCGTTGCGATCGTGTGCCAGCGAACCGTGGGCCCAGACATGACTGCCACGACCGATCGCATGGTCGGTCCCGAAGCGGCGGCAAAGAACGGGTCGAGCCGATCTGCCAGCGTCGCCTCGGGGGCGAGGTCGACCTGGGTGTGCGCCCCGGCGATCTGAACTTCGATTGTCTCCTCGTTCACGATCACCCTATCGGCTAAGCGGTCACGCGCGCGGCCTTTGAGCTGTTCACGAGCCGAGAGCTCGTCCGCCCGAACGGGCAATTTGACCACACATGCATCAACGGAGCTCTCGCAGTTGGGGGCCCGCGAGCTCACCATGATCGGCAGGCTCACGAGCTGGGCAAACTCGGGGCCGTGATAGTGACTGACGACCACGAAGTCGACGGGCACGAAGCTGGAACAGTCGCCGTGATCGCAGTTGGAGGTGGGGATGGCGTCGACGAAGCCGCGCAGCTGCCCAATGCCGAGGTCCGAAGCGACGAACATCTGGACGACCCCCACCTTCGGGGGCTCTATCCTGGACGGCGGTGGCCCGTTCGAGACCGTGGGCGCTTGCCAGTCCCCGTGCACGGGCAGCCACGGGCTTGGCTCGGGCCGCCAAGCGCCGATTGACCACCCTTCGGTCGCGACGTGTACGTGCGTTGGCGCGTAGTAAAGGCTGTGGAATTCGAGGTCCGCGCCCCTCGCCGAGATCCGGGCGAGTTCGACTTGTGGCCAAGCGTTCGCAGCCCGGCCGAGGTGCGCGTAGGCAGCCCAGGCGATCGTCTTGCTATCTCGCGGCGAGAGCTTCGAGGCCCGCAACAGCAGGTCGACCCCAATCGCAACGGTCCCAAGCTGATTGCGGGTGAAGCTGCGCGCGACGTCTTCGCTCCACCCGAGGTCACGAACGAGCGCGGCAAACCCAGGATTGTACGTGTCCCTGGCGACCTGACGCTCATCGGCTGACAACTCCCAAAATATGGTCGCTCGTTCGCGGGCGGGGCTGACGTACTCGCCACCGAATTGAGAGACGGGCAAACTCAGGCGATACGGAACGAGAACGCAGCTCGAATACAACGATTCGAGCGCCAGCCGCTCGCTGTCTCCCGCGCGCTCGGGTGGAAGCGAGCGCAGCTCGGCGGCGGCACGCTCGAGTTGCGCTTGCGAGCAGGGGCCGATGGTCTCGTCCACAGGGGGCTCACTGTGGCAAGCGGTGACCATGGCGAGCGCGCCGAGGGTGTGGGTCGTGAACCGCTTCATGGCTGGCTCTGGGTGGGCGGACCTCAGACCAATCGCTCACCGGGCAGCGGAAACCAGCGCAGATGCTCGAAGTCCTTGGTCGGGGCGACGACGGGCTCGCGCAGGCCTGACTGCGCGCTAGCGAAGATTTGCCGCGCAGCCTCGAGGTAGCCCGGGAGCTGATCTTCGTCCGCGTAGACCCGGTGCGGCCGGTGCGACATGCCCTCGGGCCCATAGCTGATGTCGCGCAGGCTCAGCGGCTCGGCGCCGCTGCCCTTGCGGTGCTTCCACAGCCCCGTCTTCGCGCAAAAGTCATACTCGTCGAGCAGCTTCCAGCCTTCGCGGGCGACGATGTGCACGGCCTCGAGCATGAACTCGAACACGGCCTCGGAGATGAAGTAGTTGAAGTTGACGCGGACCCAGCCGGGCTTGATGCCCTCGCAGCCCCGGCCGATCTCGCGCTCGAACTCGTGCGAGGTCTCGAGATCGATCCCGAGCAGCCGGTGCCCGTAGGGGCCCGCGCACGAGCAGCCACCGCGGGACTGGATGCCAAATAGATCGTTGAGCAGCGCGACCACGAAATTGTGGTGCAGGTACTTATCGTTGTGGCGGACCACGAACGAGACGATCGAGAGGCGCTGGGCCGTCTTGTTGCCGAGGATCTGGATCGCCGGGTTGCTCGACCACGAGCTGATCGCGCGGTGAATGAACGATTGCTCGCACTCGCGGATCACCTCGGCGCCAACCGCCTGCTTGAGCTGAAACACCAAGCCCGCGCGGATCGACTCGACGATCGCCGGGGTCCCGCCTTCTTCGCGGTGCTCGGGGTTGTCGATGTAGCGGTGCTCGGTTGGGTTGACGTACCAGACCGTGCCGCCGCCGGGCACGGTTGGGATCGTGTTGGCGCACAGCTCCTTGCGCAGCACCAGCAGGCCCGGCGTCCCGGGGCCGCCGATAAGCTTGTGCGGTGAGATGAAGATCGCGTCTTTGTAGGACAGGTGATCGTCGGGGCCGGGGACACCGGAGGGATCGAGCGGCTCGAGCGGGCCCATCGAGATCGACACATAGGGGGCCGCGGCCGCGCAGTCCCAGAACGACAGCGCCCCGTGACGGTGCAGCGTGATCGCAATGTTGCGGGTGTCGCTGACGATCCCGCTGACGTTGGAGGCGGCCGAGAATGAGCCGATCTTGAGGGGCCGATCCGCGTATTGCACCAACGCACGCTCGAGCTCGGCGAGGTCGATCTGGCCGTGCTCGTCCTCGCGGATCACCACGACCTCGCAGATCGACTCGCGCCACGGCAGCTCGTTGGAGTGGTGCTCGTAGGGGCCAATGAACACGACCGGGCGCTCGTCGGCGGGGATGTGCTTGGACAGGCCGTAGCGCTTGTCGAGATCCCGCGGGATCCGGCAGTTGAGGATCCCGATCATGCGATCGATCGCGCCGGTCGAGCCCGAGCCGCTGAAGATCACCGCGTGCTCGTTTGTCGCCCCGACCGCGTCGCGGATGATCTGGCGCGCGTCTTCGCGAAACCGCGTGGTCTGAAGCCCCGTGCCCGAGCTCTCCGTGTGCGTGTTGGCGTAGAGCGGCAACACGGCGTTGCGGATGAAGTCCTCGATGAAGCTCAGCGAGCGGCCCGAGGCCGTGTAGTCCGCGTAGGTGACGAGCCGCGGACCGTAGGGCCCGATGACGGCCTCGTTCCCCCCAATCACGGAAGCGCGGACGAGTTCGATCAGCGAGGCGTTGGACATCGGTGACGCGAAGTCTATCCGATGCCCACGCCCGCCTCTAGCAGCGGCTCGGAGCCGTCAGCCGGGCAGCCAGCCGACGTAGACGTCCTCGACGATCCACGAGTCGACGACGACTGGCTCGAGCCCCTGCGCCTCGAAGGTGACGTTGGTCAGCTCGAGGGTGGCGTCGGCCGGCATCTCCCACGGCTGGGGCATGCCCGTGGGCTCGACGGTGAGCGTGACCGTGCCGCTGACCGCCGTCCACTCGTGAGTGATCTGCGGGCCTTCGCCGGTGTCGTTGCAGCCGTCGTCGAGCAGGGTGCCGATCGCGGCGCGCAGATCCACATCCGGGCTGGGGAGCTGACTCTCGCGGATCTGGGTCTCGCCGAGATCGTGGGCGGTCGCGGCGATCTCTGCCCCGTTGAACAGGATGCCGACGGTGCCGTCCTCGTTGGTCGCGCCGATGTACACGTCACCGCAGCCGCCAACCTTGGTCAACGAGGCCGGGAAGTCGGCGGGTAGGCTGGCGTCGCCGTCGCCGTCGCCGTCCCCGGTATCGCCGTCGCCGTCCCCGGTATCGCCGTCGCCGTCGCCCGAGTCGCCATCGCCGTCGCCCGAGTCGCCGTCGCCGTCGCCCGAGTCGCCATCGCCGTCGCCATCGCCATCGCCATCGCCATCGCCAGTTTCGTCGTTGGCCGCGTCGTCACCTCCACCGACGACAACGCAGCCAAACACGCTCGGTGCGCCCAACAACAACACGCACGCCAGGCCAAGATCAGAGTAGTTCGTTCGCATCCGGCGAGGATAGCAGACCCTCTTCACGCGGGCTCACTTTGGACCGCGGCCGCCCACGTCGTCGGCGGTGAACAGGACGTCGCGATTGCCGACCCGACTACCGAGATAGGGCAGCCTCGGCCGCGGGACGGTCTTCGACCCTTCGATCGGCGGGATGTCCCACTGCATCAGGCCGTTCCGCGTCGAGATCAGGAACAAGAACGAGGGATCATCGAGCGAGCGCGAGAAGCTGAACCGCAGCCGGGTCGGGTTGCCCCCGTCGTCTGCGAGCACCTCGATCTTCACGCTTGGGTAGTCGAAGGTCGAGCCCGTGGGCAGCAGGCGATCCGAGCGACGAAAGAACAGCTCACCCGCGGTCTGTAGCCAGGCGCCGCGGATCGCCGCGAGCTCGAGCACCTTGTCGCTGGGTCGAAACACCCAGATCGGGTGATCCCCGCCAAGCGCGAGCGAGCGCCAGCTGTTGGGCACTGGCATGCCGTTGACGTGGAGCACGAAGGGGCCATACATGGCGACTGACTGGCTGGGGCCGTTCATCACGATCACGTCGCGCCCGGCGAGCTCTTGGTCGAGCAGGTCGCCCTCGGTGAACGCGGCGACGTTGGAGGCCTGCATGCCGTCGAGGTGGATCAAGTAGCGTCGCGTCCACTTCAGATCCTCGACGGTGTGCAGCCACAGCATGGCCGCGGCGAACGGGACCAACGCGACGCCAAGCACGCGTTGCACGAGTAAGCTCTTTTCTGCTCGGGCGAGGGCTTCTCGCCCGCTCGCGGACGCTTTCGTGGACTGGTTCGCCGAGGGCAGCGAACTCTCCGGCCGGCCACGCCCAAGCAGCAGCCGCCCGCAGCCAAACACGATCAGCGAGATCGCCACGCACGCGCCCAGCTGCGCGACGACCAGCAGCCGCGAGTGCGCGGGCGCGACCGAGACCGGCAGCAGCCCCAGCGCGGCGCCAAGCAGCGCGGCGCGCAGAGTTCGGCGCTCGTCGTCGTGCAGCCCAAACCGCGCGAGCGCCAACGCGGCCGCCGCCAACGCGACCCCGATCCGCCCGAAGGTCGCGTGAGCCTGGTGGAATTGCGCGGGCGTGTCGCTGGGCCACAGCTCGTTCCACCACTGCGCAGCGGGGTGCCGGAACACCTCGATCGTGGACGCAGGCACGGCCCACAGCGCCCCCGTCGCGAGCTTGGGCAGGCGCAGCTGGGCCCACTCGAACCATGCGCGGGGGGAGTTGATCGGATCCGCGTAGACGTCGGCGCCAATGGTCCCGTAGCCAAGCAGCTGGTGACACGCGAGATAGCCGAGCACGGGGATCGTCGCGGGCACCAGCGCGCGCGCCGAGCTGCGCAGGCGCTGCAGCTTGGTTGGGCCTGACGGCCGCTCGGACACCCCGTCGCGCGGGCCCGCGAACAGCTCCCACGCGAACACGTACACGACCACCCCAAGCCCGTACTCGCCGGCCGCGAGGCACAGGGTCATCAGCACCAGCTCGACGACCGGGCCATGGCGACGCAGCCACGTCGGGGTGTCCGGGTCCGGCTGACGCCACTCGATGTGAGCCCAGATCGCCGCGAACCCAAACACCGCGCAGATCAACACGCAGCGGTTCGCCAGCCAGCCAAGCGGCGAGTCGAACGCGGCCTCGCAGGCATACAGCACGACCGCCAGCGCGGCCGGCCAGCGCGGCAGCATCCGCCGCGCGCACAGGCCAAACGCGAAGATCGAAGCCGCGAACCACAGCAGCGAGTGCACGTGCCACAGCCGGACCGAGCGGGGGGCGATCACGTGATCCAGCCACAGCAGCAAGCTCGACAGCGGCCGCAAGACCGCGCCGTGAAAGTTGGCCTCGACGAACCACGGCAGCGTGCCCTGCTCGACGTGCGGCGTGACGCTGGCGCCGCTGCGGGCGAACGCGTACAGATCAAAGGGGACGTAGTGCGCCCCCGGGTACAGGCCGGCGATCATCGCGTCCTGCATGTAGTCGTCGCTCAGCGGGCCGATCTGGACGGCCGGCCAGCGCACGGCGACGGCCGCGATCGCAAGCACGAACAGCGCGATCAGCCAGCGGACGCGCTCGTCGCGAGCGAAGGGCTCGCGCGCGAGCGGGTGAGCGGACGGCATCGCTGCAGAGTCTACAGCTGGCGACGGCGAGCGTCGCCCTTGCCCTTGCCTGGCTGCTCATTCGGGGCTCGCGGCGAGCCGCTCGCGGTCGCGGGGTTGGCGAGGGTCGCCGCGAATGAGCAGCCGACGAAGCGACCGCCGGGTTCGCGCGCGTGAGGATGGTCCGTGAAGCCGTGGCTCAGAAGCTCGCCGGCAGGTCCCAAGTCGAGAGCGGCATGTTGCCAATCACTAACTTCGCCGGCACCCACCACAGCTTGCCATCGGGGCTCACCGTCACGCGCCCAAGCGCCGGCATCACGCCAAAGTCGGTCACCTCCGCGCTAAACGGATCAACCGCGACAATCGACAGATCCGACAACGACGCATACACCAACCCCGAGAAGCTATCGTGGCTCAAGGTCGTCACCCCAACCTCGAAGTCCATCACCGGTGTCGCCTCATTCAGCGCGGTGTTGAATCGCAACAATTCACCGGTGTCGAGGGCGATCAACAAATGCACCGAGGTGAGCGGGGCGGCGGCGGTGACCCGTGAGTCGAACATGGTCAAGAACTCTTGGGTCTGCATGTCCAGGTCCGCGGTGTCGAAATTGCCGTTGGCCTGCGAGTTGCCAACATACAAGCGAAGATCGTCACCCCAGGTCAGCCCCATGGGCCCGGCGTCGCCCGCGTTGTTGCCAAACGGGCCGTTGACGCCCTGCGTGGGCATGCCGGGCAGCACGATCGGCAGCGGCACCATCGCGCCTTCGATCAGCCGCGCCACCCCCTGCGGCGGGTCGACGAAGCAGCCACAGGTTGGGCAGCAGGTGTAGGTGATCGCAACCTCGCCGAGCATGTCGCCGCCATCGGTCATCGGCGGACCCGCGGGGCTCTGGATGTCGCCAACTAGCGGCGCGGCTGGGTACTGCGGGTTGAGGGCCTTGAGCACCTTGACCTCACCCATGTTGAGGTTGGCGACGCCGTCCCACTGGGTCAAGGTCGCGTCGGTGGTCATGCGGCGCACGTAGTCGGTGCCACTGCGCAGGGTGACCATCCACGCGGTGCAGTCGTCGGCGAACTCGAGGTCGAAGATGTCGGTTGCGAACGGGCCGTTGAGATCGGCCTCGCTGGCGGTGTTGCAGGGGATCGGGCGGTCGCACACGCACGCGTCGCCCCAGCACTGGTCACCCTCGCAGGTCACCGTGCTGCACGGCGCGACCGGGATGCAGGCGCCTTGATCGTTGCAGACCGAGCCGGGGCCGCAGTCGAAATTTCCACACGCGACCGGCTCACCGGCGAGGCTGCAGGGCGCGTCCGGGTCCACGCACTCGCCAGAGATCACGTCGCAGACGAGATCTGGCTCGCAGACCTCGGGGTTTGGTTGGCAGCCGCCTTCGTCGCCGTCACCGTCGCCCGTGCTTGGGTCGCCGTCGCCGTCGCCATCGCCGTCACCGTCACCGTCGCCCGGGTCACCGTCGCCGTCGCCGTCGCCGTCGCCCGTGCTGTTGGTCTCGCCGCTCTCGCTGGGATCGCCGTCGCCGTCGCCGTCGCCCGTGGTATCGGCGGAGCCCGAGCCCGCGTCAGCCGCCCCGTCGTCGTTGCAGGCGAGCGCGAGGAGCGAACAAGCGGTCAGGAGCGTGAGGGGCAAGGCAGCGAGGCGCATCCATGCACCCTACCACCACGCCGCGGGACTGTCCGTCTCGATTTGGTGGCGCCGCGCTCGAGCCTGCAGCCGCCAAACGAAGAGACCGCGCACGGCAGGGCCACGCGCGGTCTTGCTTGTCAGGAGTTGAGCAGCTCAGTGCTTCTCTTCGTAGAACGCGTCGAACATGTGCCCGTACTTGCTGCTGACGACCTTGCGCTTGACCGACAGCTTCGCGGTCAATTCACCGGTCTCGATCGAGAAGTCCTTATCGAGGATCTCGAACTTCTTGATGGTCTCGTAGCTAGCGAGCTCGCTGTTCGACTCGCTGATCAGCCGCTCGACCTCGACGCGGATCTTTGGGTCTTTGCACATTTTCTCGTAGGGGCCCGCGATCCCGCTTTGCTGGGCGAATGCGTCGATCTGCTCGGGATCGATGGTGATCAGCGCCGAGATGAATTTGCGACGATCCCCATGCACCACACATTGCGAGATGAGCTTGTGGGTCTTGACCAGATTCTCGATTCGCGTGGGCGCGATGTTCTTGCCGCCAGCGGTGATGATCAGGTCTTTCTTGCGATCCGTGATCCGCACCGCGTTGGTCTTCGGGTCGATCTCGCCAATGTCGCCCGTGTGCAGCCAGCCGTCTTCGTCAAGGGTCTCGGCCGTGGCCTCGGGGTTGCGCCAGTACTCGCGCATCACGCCTGGGCCCTTGATCAGGATCTCGCCGTCGCTGGCGATCTTGATTGTGGTGCCGGGCAGCGCCGCGCCAACGGTGCCGATCTGGTTTTGGTGGGGCAGGTTGATCGTGGTCGCGGCCGAGCTCTCGGTCATGCCGTAGCCCTCGATCACGACGATCCCTGCGTCGCGGAAGAACCACGCGATCTTCTTGGACAGCGGCGCCCCGCCCGAGATCATCACCCGCATCCGCCCGCCAAGGATCTGCAGCACGCCCTCGCCGACCTTGGCGAACACGGCCTTCTTGAGCGCGCCAAACATCGCGCTCTCGACCAGCCCGAGCCGGTCGCCCCGCTCCTCGCACTCGCCGTTCTTGACCGACAGCTCCATGGCCTTGACGAACAGCGTGCGCTTGAGGCCCTCGGCCGAGGTGCCCTTCTCGACGACCGCGGCGTAGAATTTTTCGAACACCCGTGGAACGCCGGCCATCAAGGTGGGGCGGACCTCACCAAGGTTGGGCTTGATCGTGTTCATGCTCTCTGCGAAGGCCAGCACGTGGCCGGTGCCCAGCCAGCCAACCTCGAGCACCTTGGCGAACACGTGCGCCATCGGCAGGAACAACAGCTGGATGTCGTCTTGGCGGATCACGTCGGCCTCGGCGGTGACCTTGGCCTCGTAGAGCATGTTGCCGTGGGTCAGCACGACGCCCTTGGGCCGCCCGGTGGTGCCAGAGGTGTAGATGATCGTCACCAGCGAGTCGGGGCCCAGCGTCGCGCCGCGCTCCTCGAGCTGGGCATCGGTGACCGACTCGCCCGCCGCCAAGAATGCCTCCATGGTCACGACCCAGTCATCGTCGACCCGCTTGTCGCCGCGCCACTGCACAACCTTGATCACCTCGCCAAGCTCGTCGCGCTTCTCGATGAACTTGTCGACCTGGTCCGCGTTCTCCGCGAACACCAAGCGCGCGCCGCTGTGGTCGGTGACGTACTGGCACTCGTCCGGCAGGTTCGACGGGTAGATGGGGACCGTCACCGCCCCCGCGGCCAGGATCCCGAGGTCGGTCGTGATCCACTCGTAGGCGGTCCCGCCGATCACGTTGACGCGATCGCCCGCGTTGACACCCGCGGCGATCAACGCCTTGCCGACCTTCTGCGCGTCTTCCCAGACCTTGGCCCAGGTCACCGGCCCATACTTACCGTCGGCCTTGACCAGGCAAGCCGTGTCGGTGCCGCGGTTTTGGGCGTGGTCGTGGAGGAGGTCGAGGATCGAGTTCTTGGCCATGGTGTGTAGTTCTCTTGGGGCGGTGCGCGAAGTTGCGCCGAACACAGTCAACCGTGATTTAGCGAGTTATGCGGGCGCGTTCAAGTCGCAGGTGACAACGGTCGCCCGCCTGGCCAACGCTGGTCGGCATGGTCATTGCCATGGAATCGTGGCCTGTGTAGATCGGAGGTATGCGCGCCGATCTGACTCGACTGTCCATTTCATCCATTTTTTCTCTGGCGATGCTGTCCGCTTGCGGCAGCGACGACACTGTCGAGGGCGCCAGCGGGGCCGGGACCGAGACCGCGGAGACCACCGACGGCGAGTCCAACACGGAGAGCGTTGGCGAGAGCGTGGGCGACGGGGACGGCGACGGTGACGGTGACGGGGACGGCGACGGTGATGGGGATCCCGGGGACGGCGACGGCGACGGCGACGGCGACGGGGATGGAGACGGGGACGGCGATGGCGACGGGGATGGCGACGGGGATGGCGACGGGGATGGAGACGGAGATGGCGACGGGGACGGAGACGGCGATGGGGATGGAGACGGGGACGGCGACGGCGACGGAGATCCGATCGTCCTCCCCGGGTGGATCCTCAGCATCGACGAGGTCGACGCGACCACCGACCGGTTGATCCGCATCAGCGTCGACGACAACGACCTCGGCACGGTCACCGAGATCTGCGCCGACATCGTGCTGCCCGACAACATCCCGGCCAACACCAACTTCACCTCGCTGACCTTCAACCAAAACGTGCTCTACGCCTCGGCGCAGGACAACGCGATCGGCGACACCCTGATGGTCATCGATCCATGCACGTGTGAGGCGACCGAGATCGGCAAGTACGGGTACTCGAGCGTCAACGGCATCACCTCCAACGAAGATCAGAACATGTTCGGCGTGGCCGTGACCGAGGACGTGATCATTGACATCGACACAGGCGACGCGAGCTCGGTGTTGTTGCAGCCCCTGGGATCCAACTGGGGATCGACGGGCCTGACCTGGTCGCAGCCAGTGGACAACGTGCTCTATGGCATCAACGCGAACACGGATCGGCTGTATACCTTTGATGGTGACACCGCGCTCGAGCTCGACCAGATCCAGCTCAATGGCAACTTCTCGTCGGTTGGGTTGGAGCTGCACCCAACCCTGGGCACGCTGTACGGCTGCGGAATCTCGGGGCAGCAGCGATCGCTGTATAGCGTGGATGTGCAGTCCGGCGATGTCACCCAGCTCGCGGCCGACGTGTGGGCGGCCAGCTGTGACAACATCGCGGCGCCGTTCGGGCCGGTTGACTGCATTCCGATGTGATCGTGGCATTGGGGTCGGGTCCGCCTTCGGGCGGACCGACCGCTCCTCGTCGCGGCGGCCTCAGCGGCGCTCGCTGGCCGACGAAGGTAAGAGACGAAGCGTCACATTTTCACCGTCAGCTTGGCGTGCTCCGAAAAAGTTGCCAGGAGGTCGACGCCGACGAGATCTACATTGCCTCGATGTCCGGTGGCCCCGGCGTGGAGATCCCCGGGGTCGAGCTGACGCTGGCCAAGTGCGAGCCATGCGGGGACGTGCGCACGCTCCCCGGCCCGTTCATCGGCCCCGAGCAGCTGACCGCGGGCCGCTACTCCCTCGAGCTTCACGCACCCACGGACTTCCGCGGGCGCGTGAAGGTGACGATCACGCACTGAGCCCAACGCGGATCAGGGCATGCATTCGCTGGGCGGCAGCAGGGGCGCCTCGCAGGGCTCTTCGCCCTCGGGCCCGCAGCCGTCTTGAACCAAGTGCTTGGTGTCTTCAGGGCCGATGCAGAACCAGGTCAGCGCTTGATCGCAGGGCATCTCGTCGATGCAGCCCAAGAACACGGCTGGGTCGAGGCAGGGCGCGCCCAGGCCTTCGACCAGCGGCTGGCCAGACACCGACTGGCAGGCGATCGAGGCGTCGCAGGATTCTTTGTCGAGAAAGTCCGCGCAGACGATCGGATCGCCGTCGCCGTCACCGGTATCGCCGTCGCCATCACCGGGACTGGTGTCGCCGTCGCCGTCCCCGGGACCGGTGTCGCCGTCGCCATCCCCGGGACCGGTGTCACCGTCGCCATCCCCAGGACCGGTGCCATCGTCGCCGTCGCCGTCGCCGTCAACGCCCTCGCTGTTGGCCTCGTTGCCCGACCCCGAGCCAGCGGTCTCGGCGGTCTCGGCCGCGGTCTCGGCCGCGGTCTCGCTTGCTTGGGTGTCGCCGTCGCCGGCTCCAGAGTCGCCGCAGCCCACGAACAGCATGAGCGCGGTCGCGCAGCCCAAGTGGAGGTGGTGCCCGAGGGTCTTGAACATAGGGAACGTCATCGCGCGAGTTTACCAGCATCACGGCCGGGTCAACTCGCTGATCAAATTTGGTCAGCGCGCCGTGGTGCCACCGTCGATCGGCAGCTCGACGCCGTTGAGGAAGCTCGCGGCCGGGCTCGCCAGGAACAGGACCACGTCCGCGACCTCCTCTGGCCGGCCCAGGCGACCCGCCGGGCTCACGCGCTCGAGGATCTTGCGGGCCCGCTCCGGGTCAGGGGCGCCGTCGATCATCGCGTGAACCATGGGCGTGTCGATGTAGGAGGGGTGTAGAGAATTACAGCGGACGAGATCACCCTGCTCCGCACAGTGCAGCGCGATCGACTTGCTCAACAGCCGCACAGCCCCCTTCGAGGCGCAGTAGGCGGCGAGCTTGGCGGCTCCGCGCAAGCCGGCGACCGAGGACAGGTTGACGATGCTCGCGTCGCCAGTCTCGCGGGCGCTCGCGCGCAGCAAGCCGAGCGCGGCTTTGCAGCCCAAGAACACACCCTCGACGTTGACAGCGTGGATCCGCCGAAAGTCCGCGAGGCTCGTGTCCTCGATTGTGCCCATGATCCCGATCCCGGCCGAGTTGACGAGCACGTCGAGGCGCCCGAGCTCGGCTTGGATGGTTGCGATGACCGACGACCACCGCGCCTCGTCGCTCACGTCTTGGGTCATGAAGCGCGCGCGGCCGCCAAGTTTGCCAGCGAGCGCGACCCCCCGGGCCTCGTCGATGTCGGTGATGACGACCGAGGCCCCCGCCGCGACAAACCGCTCCGAGCAGCTCGCGCCCAGGCCCGAGGCGCCGCCAGTGATCAACACGACCTTGTCAGTGAAGTCGAACACGCGCGCAGCTTGGCCGCCGAACGCAGCCTCGGTCAACAAGCGAATCACTCGGGCCTGGTGACGCCTGGCTCCGTGTTCGTTATGCTATTGGGATGAATCGTTCTGCGTGGGTCGGCTCGTGTCTCGCTGCGTTGTGGCTCATGGCTTGTGGCGAGACCACGCCAGCAAACGACGGCGCTGACGATGGCGTGTCGACCCACACCACAAAGGCCGAGACCAGTGGCGATGGCGACGGTGACCCGGGCGACACAGACGGGGGCCCGGGCGACACAGACGATGACACGGGCGATGGAGATGGCGACGGTGACCCGGGCTCGACGACCGGCATCAAGTTCGACCTCAACCCGGCAAGTGACGGTGGCGACGGCGGTGGCGTGCTGTGTTCGGACGACCTCAAGCAGATCCTCGACGAGAACAACACCGTGCTGGCCAACTGCGAGCCTGGCACCGCGTGCTTCGAGGGCGAATGCATCGAGATGTGCCTGGCCGCCGGCCTGTCCAAGGGCTCGATCGGGTGCGAGTACTACGTGCCCACGCCGCCGTTTTACTCGAACCAAAGCGGCAACAGCACGACCTTCGACGGCTCGTGCCACGCGGTCATGATCGCCAACTCCTGGGACACCCCCGCGCAGCTCGAGCTGAGCTTCCTTGGCCAAGACTTCGACTACGCCGCGCACGCGCGGATCCCCAGCGGGATCGGCAACAACGTGGTCTACGACCCGATCCCCCCCGATGGCCTGCCGGCGGGGCAGGTCGCGATCGTGTTCCTCTCGCACAACACCAACGCAGCCAACGGCGGCAACCCGCTGACCTGCCCCGTGACCCCGGCGCTGGTCAACCAAGACGCCGTCGCGTTTGGAACCAGCTCGCTCGAGGCCTGGGAGATGATCTCGGACACGCCGGTGACGGTCTACGACATCCTGCCCTACGGCGGCGCGGCCAGCTACTTGCCTTCGGCCTCGCTGCTGCAGCCGCGCACGGCCTGGGGCCAAAACTATGTGATCGCCAATCCCCACGACACCTCGGGCTACGCGTGGCTGCTGGCGGTCGCCCGCGAAGACAACACGACCGTGTCAATCAACGTCAGCGCGCCGATTCAGCCCGGCACGATCATGATCCCGCCGGTCAACACCCCAACGGACTATGTCATCAACGCGGGCGAGACCTTGCAGTGGATGAACGACTCCCAGCTGGCGGGGACGATCGTGCAGTCCGACAAGCCAATTGGCATGTACTCGGGCAACACCTACCTGCGGGTCTCGACCATGGACGTCAACGGTGGTGGGCAGGACTCGTCGCACCAACAGCTGCCCCACGTGCAGGCCCTGGCCAGCGAGTACGTGGGCCCGGGCATCCCCACGCGCAAGTCCAACATGCAGCCCGAGAGCGTGCTGTACCACATGGTCGGCATGGTCGACGGCACCGAGCTGAGCTACGACCCCGCGCCTCCGGCCGGGGCCCCGGCGGTGCTGGACCTCGGGCAGATCGTGGAGTTCGAGTCGACGTCGCTGTTCACGATCCGCTCGCAAGACGACGACCATCCGTTCTCGTTCACGCAGTACATGGCCGGGGCGATCAGCCCCCACCTAGGCGGCTGCCTCAACCAGTGCTCGGGGCTTGGCGACGAAGAGTGGATCAACCTGGTCGCGCCGGCCCAGTACATGCGGCGCTACGTGTTCTTCGTCGACCCCACCTACGGCGTCAGCAGCTTGGCGATCATCCGCACCCAAGGCGCCAACGGGTTCGAGGACGTCGAGCTGGCCTGCTACGGGGTCGTGGATGGCTGGACGCCCGTCGGCAACGAGGGGCTCTACGAGGTCGCGCACATCGATCTGTATCGCGGCGGCGTCGGCCAGTGCGCGCAGAGCCAGCAAGAGGCGTGGAGCGTCGCGCCGTTTGGGATCATCGTGTGGGGCGTCGACCACTACGCCAGCTACGGCTACCCGGCCGGGGGCAACGCGCGGACGATCAACGACCTGGTGGTGCCAGTAGGCTGAGATCCACGAGGTCGTGAATGTTGCCCCGCACCCGCCGGGGTGTCGGCAACGCTTGGTCGTGGCCAAGCAGGTCGATCGTCATGCCCGGCGAAGGTCCCATCAGCACGCCGCCGGTCGTATAGGAGACGCGCGCGCCAGCGGCCAGGCCGACCCGAAACCGACGCAGCAACATCACCAACACCACGCGCTGAATCTGGGCGCCAAGGCTCATGCCGATGCAGGTACGCGGGCCCGCGCCGTAGGGCATGTAGTCGTAGGGCCCTGGCGAGCAGCTGAGCCAGCGGTTGGGATCAAAGCGGCGAGGCTCGGGAAACACAGACGCGTCGCGGTGGGTGACGAGCGGACTGAGGACCACGGTGGCGTTGGCGGGGAACTCGTGGGCCCCCAGCGTGAACGCGTCGGTGCTGCGCCGAAAGAACAACAGCGGCGCAGCCGGCAGCAGTCGCATGCTCTCTTTGATCACGCGGTCGAGCAGCGGCGCGGCGACCATGGCGGCGTGATCCTGGGGGTCGATCGTGATGATCTCGTCAATGAGCGCGGCTTGGATCTCGGGGTGTTGGGTCAACAAGAACAGCGTCCACGCCAGGGTGTGGGCCGCGGTGTCGTGCCCGGCGATCAACAACATCGCGACCTGGCCAAGCAGCTCGTCGTCGATCGCCTCCGAAGCCCGCTGATCGCTCGCGTAGGCGCTGATCAACGCCGAGAGCATGTCCTCGCCAGCGGGTTGCTCACGCCGCTCGCGGATCATCTGCTCGACCCGGGCCCCGAGCTGCTCCGAGGTGGTCAAGAACCGGCGAAAGGGCGTCCCCGGAAAGTCGAGGGGCAACAGCATGTTGGCGGGCGAGAACACGCGGGTCAGGTAGTCGAGGACCAGCTCGCCCAGATCAGTTGGTGGGCCATCCGCGGGCCTGGCGTCGATGTCGAACAAGCAGCGTAGGGCGACGCTCAGGCTCAGCTCCACGCACAGCGAGTGGGCGTCGATCCGCTGGCCCGCGGTCAGCTGATCGAGCACGCCGCCGGCCGAGTCTGCCGTCATCTTCGCGTAGGTCGCCAGCCGGTGCTTGGCGAATACTGGCTGCAGCAGCCGACGCGCGTGTTGGTGCGCCGACCCGTTTTGGTTGACGAGGCTCAGCGAAAATTTGGCCGCTGCGCTGCCCTTGGGCAGCTTGATCGGGTGATCGGCGAAATTGTGAAAGCGGCGACTGTCCGACAGGATCTCGCGGTTGTGGGCCGAGCCAAACGCGACCAACCAACCCGGATCGTCCCGAGTGAGCGGCGCGACGTCTCCGTATTGCTCGTGCAGGCGGAGCATCGCGGCGACTGGGTTCGCTAGGAATCGCATCAAGTTTCCGCGTGGTCCCAGCAACGGCATGGGCCGCGGCCCAGGCATGGCGACCCGCGAGAGCTCGACATAGAAGGTCATACCCTCACGACCCTACTATTGGAGTCACGAGCCAGGTTCACGGCCCGACAGCGTGCACTTGTGCGTGGTGTAGCGGCGGTCTGCGCTGAAGCGCCCACGCACGCGGTCTCTGCGACAGAGCCACGAGCGAATTCGACTGAGCGATACTGCGCAGAGGGTTCAAGACAACGCCGCGAGGGCGAGCTGGACGCGGCGCTCTTGCTCGGCCGCGGGGTCGTGGATCCCCAGGCCAAGGTCGATCGCGCGGCGCAGCAAGGTTGAAGCCTCGAGCAGCCCGTGGAAGGTGGTCGTGCGTCGATCCTCGAGGCTGCGCAAGCGGTCGAGGCCGTCGAGCAGGCGCTGGCGCTCGAGCTTGCGCTTGCCCGGATCATGGGTCCGCGCGTCGATGGCCGCGAGCGCGCGAACCATTGTCGCTTCGTCGAGCTCGGACAGCTCGCGATCGTGGCGGGCCAGCTCGCGGACCCGCGCCTCGAGCTCGGTGATCAGCGGCTCGACCGGCCCCGTGAGCAGCTCGAGCTCGCGAGCCTCGTGCAACCCAGTGAGCTCGGCGCGACGATCCACGAGGCGCTGGACCAACAGCGCGAGCTCGCCTAGCTGGGCCCGCACGTCGGCCGGGGTTGGGCCTGCTGAGGTCCCGTCGAGCAGCGCCGCGATCCGGGCGACGAGCGGGTCCGAAGCGGGCAGCGCCGCGGGCTGGGCTCGGAGCTGGTAGAGCGGCCGCAGCCGCCGCTCCGCGATCGCCGAGCTCGCCTTGCTGCCCGCGACCACCCCGGTGATCACCCCCGCGGCGACGGTCCAGCCGATCACCACCGCAGCCACGCCAAGGCTGGCCATCGCCGTGCCCACGGCCGTCGTGATCGCGGCCGCGCCGATCGCAATTCCGGTCCAGCGCCCGCTGCGATTGGGCGGGACCACGCGCACGTCGAGGCCGAGCTCGGTCAAGCGCGCGCACAGCTCGTGAGCGGTCTGTTCGTCGAGCTTGTCGAACAGCCGGGCCGGCAGGCGCTTGCGCCAGACCAGCTCCTGGTCCGAGTACAGCGTCACGTCGCCGATCACGAACTCGTCCGCGCGCAGCGGCCCGCGAGCGACGGCGTAGACGAACTCGCGCAGGCTCGCGAGCAGCTTGGCGTCTTCGCGCAGGGTCGTCAGCTCGACGCCCCAGGTCGGCGCGCTGTCGTCTTGGTGGACGAAGCGAACACCCAGCCGGCCGCACGAGAGGCACAGGCGCTGGCCCAGGCGCAGCGCGGCGCCGCAGTGTTGGCACACGGTCTGATCACTCTGCAGCAGCCCATCGCCCGCGCCGCCCCGCAGCACCCACGCGATCTCGGCGGCGCTGTCGGGTCGCTGCTCGGGTCGCTCGGCCAGGCACCGACGCAGCAAGAGATCCAGGACCGGCGGGGCGTCGCGGCGAAGCCCGGTGATCAGCGGCAGCTCGACGCGCTCGCGCAGCAGCGCCGGCCCCTCGCCAAACGGGAGGTCGCCGGTCGCGGCCTGCCACAGGATGACACCCAAGGAGTAGAGATCCGCGCGCTGATCCACGACCGTGCGCATCAGCTGCTCGGGCGCGGCGTAGGCTGAGCCTGTGATCAGCAAGCTCGACGCCGTGTGGCTCGACAACAGATCCACCCGCGCGAGGCCAACGTCGGTCAGCACGACCCGCCCGTCGGGCGTCCACACGAGATCCCGAGGGTGAAGGTTGCGGACCACGGCGCCGCCCAAGTGCACCGCGTGCAGGGCGTCGGCGAGGGCGGCCCCGCGATGCGCGAGCTCGTCGATTGGGATGGGTGCTCGCTCGAGCCAGGTCGAGACCCGCTCGCCCTCGGGCTCGAGTCGCAGGCGCCACGGCGGCGGCGCGGTGGGGTCGCGCGGATCCGGCAGCGGTCCCGTTGCCAGCACTGGGGCCACGCTGGTCGCCGCGCACGCGACCAGGCGCTCGACATCCCGAACCCAGCGGCGGCGGACCGACTCATCACGGGCGAACGCGGCGGACAGCCGGCCAAGCACCGCGAGCCGGCCATCGGCGAGGCGCAGCAGCCAACGCTCTTCGGAGCCGACATCCCACGGGCCCTCGACCAGCTGCCAGCCTTCGAGCGGCCGCCCCTCCGAGTCGGTCAGCGCAAACGACGGTTGCACCGGTTCACGGTACCAGGCCACGCCCCGACACGAGTAGGTACTAGCGCTCGCGGGCGGTTTTGGCGTAGTTTGGGGGCGTGCAGGTCACCGGTCACGTCATCCGCTCGCGCTACACGTACGTGCGCAAGCAGGGCGAAGAGGCCTTCGCCCGGGTGATCGCCCAGCTTGGCCCCGAGGGCCGCAAGATCATGGAGGAGGGTCCGCTCGAGACCGTCTGGTATCCCTATGACGTCTATATCGAGCTCAGCACCACGATTGATCGCGTGCTCGGCAAGGGTGACCTGCAGCTGGTGTTCGAGATGGGCTCGTTCTCGTGCGAGCACAATTTAACCGGCATCTACCGGGTCTTTTTTCGCTTCGGCAACATCAACTTTCTGGTCGATCGCGCCGCCAAGGCCTGGCACTCCCAGTACGACTTTGGCGTGATGAAGACCATCCGCGATCCCGACAACAAATACCGCGTGGCGCTCGAGCTCTCGGAGGTCCCTCGTCCAAGCCTGGTGTTGTTCCTCGCCGTCAAGGGCTGGGTGGTCAAGGCCGCCCAGCTGTGCGGCTCCGAGCTGACCAAGATGGAAGACGAGTTCAGCGATGAGCCCGGGTCCACGATGCGGTGGGTGTTCGAGTACCTGTGAGCAGGCCATCCCCCAGCCGTGAGAGCTTGGTCGAAGCCGCGTGCCGGCTTGCTCGAGAGTTGCACCACATCAACCCGCCGGAGTCCGAGCTCCGCGAGCGCATCGAGTACGTGATGTGGGGTCGCAAGCGCGCGTGGGACTGCCTCGAGGACGGGCTGATCACCGAGGTCGAGCTGCGCCAGCTGCTGATCGATCACATCGACTACGAGTGCGCCCACGCTTCGGGTCACTCGTGGCCAGAGTTCGACCCCGACGCGCGCCAGCAGTTCATCGAGCTGATCGACCAGCTGTTGTTTGGCCGCACGGCCGTCTGACAGCGCCGCACACCTCGCGCATTGGCAGGGTGGTGCGTCACGGTATAACTCGCGGGTGCGAGTGCCCGAATCATGCCGACCGAGTCTGGTGCTGGCCTTCGTCGTGCTGGCCGCCTGCAAGGGTGAGCCCGCGCCGCCAGTCCAGGCTCAGCCCAAGACCCAGCCCGAACCGACAGAGCAGGCCGTGACCAACACCGACGCGACTGATCCGGCGACTGATCCGGCGAACGATCCAGCCAAGAGCATGCTCGCCGCCGGTCCAGATCCGCACTCGTACAGTCGCCCCGAGAACGTCCGCGTCGCCCATGTCGGGCTCAACTGGGTCGTCGACTTCGACGCCCAGACCCTGACCGGTGACGCGGTGCTGTTGGTCGAGCGCCTGGATCCTCGCGCGCCGCTGATCCTCGACAGCCGCGATCTCGACATCAAGGGCGTCTACGGGATGAAGGTCGACGCCACCCCGGGCCCGCTCGGGGCCCCGGAGCTCGGCCTGGACGCGATCCGCAACGACGAGGGCTGGGTCGAGGCGAGCTGGGAGGTCGGCCTGTACGATCCAAGCTTTGGCGCCCCGATAGCGATCGACATCCCCGAGGGGGCCAACGCCGTCAAGCTGCGCTACGCGACCCGCCCGGGCGCGACCGGGCTGCAGTGGCTCGAGGCCCAGCAGACCGCCGGCAAGCAAGCGTCGTACTTGTACAGCCAGTCCCAGGCGATCCACGCCCGCTCGTGGATGCCGTGCCAAGACAGCCCAGGCGTGCGCTCGACCTGGGACGCCGTCGTCGTCGTCCCGCGCCGCTACACCGCGGTCATGGCAGCCGAGCAACTTGGGGAGCTGGAGGGCGAGCTGGAGGGCGAGCTGGAGGCCGAGGCCGGCGACGGCACAACCCGAGCGTTTCGCTTCGTGATGCCGCAGAAGGTGCCGGCGTACTTGGTCGCGCTCGCGGTCGGCGATCTCGAGCGTCGCGAAGTCGGTCCGCGCACGGCCGTGTGGGCCGACCCAACCGTGGTCGCCGCCGCCGCCAACGAGTTCGCCGACATGGAGGCGATGCTGACCGAGGCCGAGCAGCTCTACGGTGACTACGCCTGGGGTCGCTACGACGTGCTGGTGCTGCCGCCGGCGTTTCCGTTTGGCGGGATGGAGAACCCGCGCCTGACCTTCTTGACCCCAACCCTGCTCGCGGGGGATCGCTCGCTGGTCTCGGTCATCGCCCACGAGCTCGCGCACTCGTGGTCCGGCAACCTGGTCACCAACAAGACCTGGGGTGATCTGTGGCTCAACGAGGGCTTCACCGTGTACTTCGAGCGGCGGATCATCGAGCAGATCTACGGCCCGGAGCGGGCCGCGATCGAGGCGGTGATCGGCAAGCGCGAGCTGGTTGAAGAGCTGTCGGACCCCGACCAGATGGGCGACAAGCCAGAGTTTCAGCGCCTCGCTCAAGATCTGCGCGGCGTCGATCCCGACCAGGCCTTCTCGGGGGTGCCCTATGAAAAGGGCGCGCTGTTGCTGGTCGCGCTCGAGCACGCCTACGGGCGCCCGGTGTTCGACGCGTTCTTGCGCAAGTGGTTCACGACCCACGCATTTGGCAGCGTCTCGACCCCCGACTTCATCGACTTCGTGGGCATCGAGCTCGTCGGCAAGCACCCGGTGCTCGACGGCCAGCGCACCCCGCAGCTCGCCGCGTGGATCGACGGCGCGGGCCTGCCCGACGGCGCCCCCGAGCCCTCGGCCGAGCCGCTCGACCTCGTGCAGGACGAGGCCAAGAAGTTCGGCGCGGGCGAGCTCGAGGCCAAGGCGATCAGCGCCAAGAACTGGACCCCGTGGCATTGGTTGCACTTCTTGCGCTCGCTGCCGACAACGGTTGGGGCGGCGCAGATGGGCGAGCTGGACCAGGCGTTCGAGCTGACCAAGTCCAGCAACGCCGAGATCCTTGGCGAGTGGCTGGAGATGGCCGCGCGGCACCGCTACGAGCCCGCCTACCCGCGCATGGAGTCGTTCTTGATCGAGGTTGGGCGGCGCAAATTCCTGACCCCGATCTACCGGGCGCTGACGCAGACGCCGGAAGGTTGGAAGCAGGCCAACGCGATCTATGCCAAGGCCCGACCTGGCTACCACGCGATCAGCCGCACCACCCTCGACAGCCTGCTACGGACTCCGTAGGGGTGCGCGAAGGGGGCTCCGCCGCCGAAGCGAGGGGGCTTTTGAAAGCCCCCTTGAAGGGGGGCACTAGACCCAAATCAAGCGCTGAATTGAAAAAGGTGAATGATTTGGGGCTAGTACGAGCCGACAGGCGAGCGTTTGGGGTGAGCGAAGGGGGCTCCGCCGCCGAAGCGAGGGGGCTTTTGAAAGCCCCCTTGAAGACATAGTAGGCCCGAGTCAAGCGCGCAGCGCTTGATTCGGGACTAGAGCTCGATGCCCAAGGGGCCGCAGATCTTCTCGAGCGTGGCCTTGTCCTTGGAGGTCATCTTTGTGTAGGCGGCCTTGGCTTTGGAGGCGCTGCCCATCTTGCACGCGGCGACACCCATCAGGTTGAGCGCGTCGCCGCTCTGGTTTTGGTCGTACGCGTCTTTGGCCAGGCTGTAGGCCTTCTTGTTGTCGCCGGTCATCGAGGCCTTCCGCGCCGCGGTCAGGGCCTCGGCCGGCGGGAGCTTGGGCTCCGCTGGGGGCTTGGGCTTGGGCTTGGGCTTGTCGACGTTCTGCTTGGGCTTGGGCTCTGGCTCTGGCTCGGGCGCGCCCGTCTCTGCGACGAGCTCGCCTTCGTCGCCGCCGTCGTCCTCGGCGGCGCCATCGTCGGTCACGGCCGCGCCTGCGTCGTCGGCCACTTCGGGGACGATCTCGGGTCCCGAGTCTGGATCGAGCGGCTGAGCCTGGCCGTCGTCTTGTTTGACGGGGTCGCCCGCGAGCGCTTTTTTCTCGCCCTTGTCTTTGTCGCTGGGCTTGTCGCCAGCGTTGCTGGCCAAGAACAGCCCGATGCCAAGCACGGCCGCGAGCGCACCCACGATGCCGATGATCAGCCCGGCCTTGTTCTTCTTCTCTTCTTCTTCCGGGGGTTGCTGGTAGCTCTGCCCGGCGTAGCCTGCTTGGCCTGGACCCGACTGCGCGTAGCCTGCGTTTGGATCGGCGTGCCCGGCTGCGGGCGGGAACCCCCCGCGCATCGGACCCAGATCCTCGACCGACATCGACGGGAGGTCGCTCGAGGAACCCATCGCCCCGATCGCGCCGTAGTTGTCGTTCGCCGCCCGCGGTCGCTCGACGTCGACGGTCTGGCGGTCGACGTTGTCGGTCAGCGTGAGGTGGTAGTCCCCGATCTGGATCAGGTCGCTCTCACGCAGCTGCGTGGGCTGGTTGATCGGGACGCCGTTGACCTTGACCCCGTTGTACGAGCCAAGATCGTGGATCAGCCAGCCCTCGTCCTGGAAGTTCAGCTTCGCGTGGCTGCGCGATACATTCTGCTCGGTGAGCTGAATTGTATTGTGCGGCCTACGTCCGATTGTCACTTCCTCGGTGCCGAGGTTGACGACGGTCGTAGCGCCTTCCAGATCTTCGATGATGAGCCTCACGGCCACCGCTCCTGTAGGCTATTGATCACAGCCTAAAACTGTCAAGTTGCAGGGGTGGGCGGAAGTAGGTGATCCCTGTAGGTACCCGCGATCGTGTCGCAGGCGGGGTTCACGAGGCTCCGCAATTTCAGCGTGGATCGCCCGCTCCGGGGGACGGTCCGTAGGTTGGCTGTCCGGCGACGCTGCCGCTGACCAGCGCGAAACGGGGCGCACTGTACATCGGAACCCCTGGTTTTCCCGCTTGTTGGCCATGGAGGTCGAGGTGAGCGTCGGGTCAGCGCGACTTGCCCGCGATCACCCGAGACAGCGGGTAGATCGCAACGCCCTGCTCACGCAGTCGGGGCAGCTCTTCGCCCAGCACTTCTACCATTTCGATCGACGGATGGGCGATGGCCACGGTCGGCTCGTCGCGTGCGTATGCGGCGGCCTCGTACAGGGCCGCTCGGATCGCGGCGTGACCAGGCGTGTGGTCCAGGAACACCTTCCGGGAGATCGTGGGGACCCCGGCGGCCGCAGCCTGCTCGGCGGCCACGGTCTTGGGGGTCGTGCGCGAGTCGAACAAGTACAGCTGACGCTCGCGGAGCACGGGCATCAGGGCAGCCATCGCCTTGGCGTCTGCGCTCAGGCGCGAGCCCATATGGTTGTTGACGCCGACCGCAGTGGGCACCCGCTCGAGCCCCGCCCGCAGCTTGGCCTGCAGCTGCTCGGGGCTGTCGCTGGCGAGCAGGAAATTTTCACCGGAGTCGACGCCGCCCATCGCCTTGGGGTCGAGGGGCTCCATCGGCACGTGCAGCAAGATCTCGCGGGGGCGCCGGTGGTCCGCGCGCAGGCGCTGCTGGACACCGTCGGCGAAGATCGAGTCGGGCAGCACGCTGAAGCTCAGCTCGAAGCGCAGCGCCAGCAGCTTCTCGAACAGATCCAGCTCGCGGCCGACGTCATCGATGACGATCGCCAAGTGACCGTCGGCCTCGGACCAGTCCAGGGTGAGATCGCCTTCGTCGGCGCTCCACTGCTCGGCGTCGCGCACGGCCCAGGCGGCCATCCGGTCGCGGATCGCCTGGTCGCGGGGGTCGACTGCTCGCGGCTCGGGGGGCGACGCGACCAGCAAGAACAGCGCGCCGCCCAGCACCGCCCAGATCAGCAGCATGATGGCGGCGAGTGGGAGCTTCCGCTTGGAGGAACTCACGGTTTCCGCGATACCACAGGCCTCCGCTGGCCGCGTGTTTTTGACGAGAACCGAGCCGACCGGAGGCGAAGCTCCGCGAGATCACAGGCCTCCGCTACACTGCTTGGATGCGGACCTCATCGATCCTGGGCGCTGGGTTGTGCTTGCTGGTGGGCGGCTTCGCGGGCGCGGGCTTGCAGTCGGCGCGCGCGGCACCCGAGGAGCCACCCACGATCCGCCCCATGGTCGAGCCGGTCCAGGCCGCTGGCTCGGACTACTCGCGCTATCGCAAGCTCGATCGCTTCGCGCGGGCCCTGGCGATCATCGAGCAGTACTACGTGCGCCCGGTCGACGGTGAGGCGTTGATCGACGCCGCGCTGTCTGGCCTGGTCGCGGAGCTGGATCCCCACACCAACTACCTCGCGCCAGCCGACGCCAAGCTGCTGCTCGAGGACACCGAAGGGCGGTTTGGCGGTGTCGGCCTGGTCGTGACGCTGCGCATCGAGCCGCTGTCGGGCCCGGTCCCCGACGCCGCGCAACCCCAGCCCCAATCCCAACCCCAACCAGAACCAGCGGCGCCAGCCGAGACCCCGAGTGACGCGGCCGCGGACGCGAGCGACGAGCCGGTGCGCTTGGTCATGTACATCGACGACGTGATCCCCGGCGGCCCCGCGCAGCAGGCTGGGCTCGTGGTCGGGGATCGGATCTTGGCGATCGAGGGCAAGCCGATCGCCAACTTCAGTGATCTCGGCGACGCGGTCAGGATCATGCGCGGCGAGCCCGGCACCAAGGTCAGCTTCACGGCTGTCCACGCGGATCAGCCCGCGCGCGAGCTCGTGGTGACCCGGGCGATCGTGGATCCCCCGGCCGTCGAGGTCCGCTGGCTCGGCGAAGGCCTTGGGGTCTTGCGCTTGCGCGACTTCCAAGCGGCCAGCGGCAAGGAGATGCGCGACGGCCTGAACGAGCTGCGCGCCAGCGCGAAGCAGGCCGGCGGCGAGCTGCAGGGCGTTGTCATGGACCTGCGCGACAACGGCGGTGGCCTGCTGGATCAGGCGATCAACATCGCCGACATGTTCATCGCTGACGGCGTGCTGGTGCGCACCCGCGGCCGCCAGGGCCGGCTGCTCGACGAGGCGCGGGCGCAGGGCCCCGGCACGGTTCGGGATCTGCCGCTGGTCGTGCTGATGAACAAGGGCTCGGCGTCGGCCTCGGAGATCGTCGCGGGCGCCCTGCAAGATCACCGACGGGCGCTGATCATTGGCGAGCGCAGCTACGGAAAGGGATCCGTGCAGGCGCCCTTCGAGCTTGGCGGCGGCGCGCTGATCAAGCTGACGACCGCGCTCTACTACACCCCGGATGATCGGCTGATCCAAGCCAGCGGGATCGAGCCGGATGTGCTCGTTGGCCCGCTGCGGGCCGAGTACGTCGACAGCCGCCCCACCTTGCAGCCCGAGCGCGGCAACCCGCAGCACCTCGAGCCCCAGGACTTCGGCCGCCCGCCCGTGCCGGCCGACGACGCGCAGCCAAGCCCCGCGCGGGTCGAGGCTGGCGAAGACGCCCAGCTGCTCGCCGCGATCGATCACCTGCAAGCCTGGGCCCGCGTCAGCCCAGGTCGTCGAACCCGCAACAGGTAGCCCGGCTGTCTCCAGTCGCGTTGGGCCTTGGGCCTGACTGCGGTATGAAAAGTCCGTCGTGCCCAAGGTCTTCGTCAGCTACAGCCAAGACACCCCCGAACACGGCGAGCGCGTGCTGGCGCTGACCCAGCAGCTGCGCAGCGATGGCGTGGACGCGATCAGCGATCACTTCGTCACCGCGCCCGAGCAAGGCTGGGCTCGGTGGATGGTCGACGAGCTCGCGGCCGCCGACTTCGTGCTGCTGGTCGTCAGCGAGGGGTACCGCAAGAAGGCCGAGGACCAGGTCCCGCGCGGGGTCGGTCGCGGGGTCAAGTGGGAGTCGCACCTGAGCTTGCAAGAGATCTACGAGGCCGAGGCGCGCAACACCAAGTTCATCCCGGTCTTGCTCGAGGGGATCGGCGACGCGGAGATCCCCGCGGTGCTGCGGGCGTGGACGTGGTACCGGGTGCCCGAGGGCTACGAGTCGTTGCTGCGCCGGCTGTTCAACGTGCCCAAGGTTCAGCCGGCGCCGCTCGGACCGCCCAAGAAGTTCGACTGATCGCGGCGAGGGTTGGTTTCGCGACAGGCGTGAATGCGTCGTGCCGCACCCCATCGGTTACACTTCCGCGCATGAGCCACGGTTTGCCGACTCAGCCCGCCGAAGCATTCACCAAGCGCCGCCGCGCCCTCGCAGCCCAGCTCGACGGACCGGCGCTGTTGTTCTCGGGCGTGGCCCGGCCGATGAACTACCCGGCCAACATCTACCCGTTCCGCCCGGACAGCCACTTCTTGTACCTGACCGGCGCGTGGCTCGAGCACGCGGCGGTGTTCATTGATGGCGCCCGCGACATTCTGTTCATGCCCGCGCCAGACCCCGACGACGCGGTCTGGCATGGCCCCGGCCCCGGCTGGGCGGACATGCAGCAGGCCACCGGTGTCTCCGAGATCCGCGACATCGAGCAGCTGCCACAATTCTTGGCTTCTGCTCCCGCGACCGCGACCTTGCCCGCGATCGATGCGATCACGCGGTTTCACCAGGGCCGCATGCTCTCGCGCAGCTGGGCGGACCCCGGCACGCCCACCCAGCTCAACGAGCGCGACGGTGCGCTCGCCAACGCGATGATCGCGTCGCGCATGATCCACGACGCCGCCGCGCTCGAGCAGATGCGCGTCGCGGGCCAGGCCACCGTCGCCGCGCACACGGCCGGCATGGCCGCGACGAAGCCGGGCATGCGCGAGTCCGACGTGCGCGCGGCGATGGAGGCCACCTTGCTTGCCCGCGACATGACCACCGCGTACGGCAGCATCGTCACGGTCCACGGCCAGATCCTGCACTCGCGCGGCTACGACAACCCGATCGCCGCGGGCGACTTGCTGCTCGCCGACGTCGGCGCTTCGCACGGCGGCTGGGCGAGCGACGTCACGCGCACGTGGCCGGTGTCGGGGAAATTCTCGGCGACCCAGCGAACGATCTACGAGATCGTGTTGGCCTCGCAGCTGGCCGCGATCGACCTGGTCAAGCCCGGCGCTCGCTACCGCGACATCCACTTGGCCGCTGGACTGGTGATCGCCCAGGGGCTCGTCGACGAGGGCATCTTGAAGGGCGATCCCGAGGGCCTGGTCGAGCGGGGCGCCCACGCGATGTTCTTTGTCCACGGCCTTGGCCACATCATCGGCCTCGACGTGCACGACATGGAGGACCTCGGGGATCGGGCTGGCTACGCGCCGGGCCGCGAGCGCTCGAGCCAGTTTGGGCTGTGCTTCCTGCGTCTCGATCGCGACCTGCAAGCCGGCATGGCCGTGACGATCGAGCCGGGCTTTTACCAGGTCCCAGCGTTGCTGGCGCCCGGCTCCGAGCTGACCCAGCCGTTTGACGCCGACAACAGCCTGGATCGGGCGAAGCTGGCCAAGTTTGCCGACGTCCGCGGGATCCGAATTGAAGACGACGTGTTGGTGACCGCGACCGGCAACGAGGTGCTCACCCGCGCGCTCGCCAAGCGGCCCGACCAAGTCGAGGCCATGGTCGGGGTCGGGGTCGGCTGATCCCCACCGACGAGCGCTCAGATCGGGTTGACGTTGATCGGCCCGTTGTAGAGTCTAACCATCACTCGAACGGTGCCCGAGTTGTCATGATTGTTGCTGTCCCAATAATGCAGGGACAGCTTGCCGTCGGTCACCAGGGTCATCGTGAGGCTGGTGCCGATCCCAAAGTAGGTCTTGCCACCGTCGAGGCTGCCGACCAGCGCACCGTAGAGGAACGAGTGGTCGCCGCGGGTGTGTAGGCCGTAGTTGCCCCCAAGCGGATTCCCGAGCCCGTTGGCGTTGGACACCCGATCCTTGACGCCCGCGCTCCACCGATCATTGGGATCCGCGGAGATCTGCAGCAGCTGACCGGGGCGCACGGAGATCCCCGTGACGAGACCGGTGCCACCCGAGACGCTGTGCTCTTTGGCTTTGACTTGGAATACGCTGTTATGCATGGCAATTCGAGCTCTGTTGGCAATGTCATTCGTATGAATGGCAACCAGAACAATAGTCGTGGTCTCGCGAACGTCGACCGCGCCGCCCTCGAAAATCGTGCGCGCTTGGTCGCCGGGGATCGCATCTTCTTCTTGGCGCTCTACGAGCCCGTGACCTGCGATTTTTTCGAGGGCCGCGCGGACGCTGAGGATCAGTCCTCGGTCACGCTGTCGAGCCGCGCCTGGACGGTCGCATTGCCGGGCCGGATCTCGAGAGACTCGCGGTAGAGCTTGGCCGCGTAGGCGTAGGCCTCGCGGCCTTCGGCGACGCGCCCGAGATTGTAGAGCAGCGCGCCGTGCCCACCGCGGAAGACCCGGATCCCGGGGCCGCCGCTCGCTTCGGGCTACTGGATGATCCAGCGCTGGCTGTTGTTGTTCTGGGCCAGGCGGGTCACGACCGAGAAGTCCTGCTCCGGTACTTCGTGGGCATCGACGAAGCGGGCCGAGCTCAACTGCTGCAAGGTGAAGGTGTCGCCGCTGAAGTGCGACAGCACCCAGCGCTGGGTGTCGTTGGTCTGCGCTTCGCGGGTGACCACCGAATAGTCCTTGCTCTTTGTTTGGTGCGCGTCCATATACCTGCCCGAGCTGAGCTGCTGGATGGTGTACACCGCCGCCACCGGCTTGAAGCGCCATTGTTGGCTGTCGTTGGGCTGGAACTCGCGAGTGACGACCGAGTAGTCGTTTCCCTGGGTTTCGTGGGCATCGACAAATCGATCACTGCTCAACTGCTGAATGGTGTAGATGTTGCCGCTCGAGAATCCGGTGACCCAGCGTTGAGTGTCGTTGTTCTGAGGTGGGCGGGTCACCACCGAGAAGTCGGCCGCCATGTCTTCGTAGGCATCGAGGAAGCGGCCCGTGCTCAGCTGTTGCAGGGTCACGGTCGTCAGCGTGTTGGGGACGGGCAGGGCAACCCAGCGTTGGGTGTCGTTGAACTGCAGCTCGCGCGTCACGACCGAGAAATCATGCGGCATGTCCTCGTATGCGTCCATGTATCGGCCCGTACTGACCTGTTGGATCCTGTAGACGACGCCGACCGCGTTGAACTCCCAGCGTTGGGTGTCGTCGGGCTGGTACTCGCGTGTCACGACCGAAAAATCTGGGCCGGCGGACTGGTAGGCGTCGAGGAAGCGGCTCGTGCTCGCCTGCTGAACCCTGTAGACTCCCGGTTTGAGCGGCAGAATGACCGACTTCAGGCGCTGGTCATCCGTGTTGTCGTCAACACCGAGCGAGGTGACCTCGTCGGGACGCTGCGCGTCGAGTGTGTCGCGCCCCTCGACATCCAAGATGTCGTCAATGTTGTCAACCTCGTCGAGGCCGCATCCGCCAATCAGCAATAGTAGTGGCAATGCACCGAGCAGCAGGCTCATTCGCGCGTGGGTGTTCTTGGTGGCGGTCATGGCGATTGTCCTTCTCGCTGAGATGTTGGCGTGCTTAATTGTAGGTCGCATTGTGCTGACGCGCGCGCTGTCGCTCGGTCACCCTTTGCCGATTGTCTCGTCACCATTTCGTCACGATCACGCAGGCGCGCGCTCGAGCTCCCTGCGCAGGCGCCGAGCGACCCCACGTGCGTGGATGGTTCCAGGCTTCTCGTCGCTGCCCGCTTCCACGGAAGCCTCGGCAGTTCGATTCAGCGATGCGTGGACAGGATGTGGGCCGCTGAGTCGGGCCTGACGTTGGTTGGGTGCGTCGGGAGCGAGATCGATTGTCTTGGTATCGCCAACGTCGAAAGTCAGGCCTTCGGGGCAGGGGTCATCGCACGGGATGATCTGCGTGGCGAAGTCACCGGGTTGCTCGCCGATGACAACTCGAGCTTTCGGGCCTAGCAGCCCGTGGTGCAATGCCTCGCACCGCCTCGCTTGGTCTTTCCGCCGAGCTCTTCGTCGCCGAAACTTGCAGTACGCCCGGTACAGCTGCGTTTCGGCTCCTCAATCTCGACGAAAATCCCGGCGCGAGGCGACGCGATGCATTGCACCACGGGCTGCTAGAGCGCCGATCAGTTTGGAGTCGCGTCGTCAGGTGCGTCTGGGGCCGTTCCTGCCTAGGAGGGAGGCCGAAGCTGTATCCGGCATACTGCGAGCGCCGACCGACAACGGCAGGGGCGGTCCCAGATGTGCCTGGCGTCGTGAATTCAAACTGATTGGCGCTCTAGCCCTGCGGGGGCGGCAGCGGGTCCTGGCACACGCCGATCTCGAGGATCGTATAGATCAACACCAACTCTTGCGGCGACAGCCCAACATAATCAAAGAACTCCGCCGTGTGATAGCTGGTAAACTGGATCTTCCCGCACCCGTACTGCCCAGTCACGGTCAGCGGGTGAATGTCATTAACGGGAATATCAAACCCACCGCCGGGCCCCTCGAGCCACGCGGTGTGCCCCACGTTGACCATGTTGCCCTTGCCGTCATCAACGAGGATCTCCGGCAGCGGATATTGGATCCCCGACCAGTTGTCGACGGTCATCAGCTGCGGCAGCTGAAACAGCGTCGGGTGGTTCTCGTCGTTGAGCGGGTTGATGTCCTTGAGCGGCTCGGGCAGCGCCTCTAGCCAGGCGAGCATGCCGTCGTCGAGGACGTCGGCGAGCGAGTCGTAGGAGCCCAGATCCCCGTCGTTGCCGCCGTAGAAGTTTTGGTACTCCGGGAACGCGCCGCTCATCCACTCGTTGGCCCAGTCGGCGACGTACCAGCGCCCGCCGGCCTCGACCCATGAGCGCACGTTCTCGACGCCCTGCTGGTTGAGCGCGCTCAGGTGGGTGTCGCTCGAGCAGGGCACGAAGATCACGTGATAGCGAGCGAGGTTGGCCGGGTCCGAGACCAGCTGGGTCATGGTCCCCTGGGACACGAAGCCGTCCGTCGCGGGGTTGCGGCCGTTGTCCCACAGCTCGAAGCTCTCGGTGCCGGGGACCGTGGACTCGGTGAAGTTGGCGATCATCGTGTCGCCAAGCCCGAACTTTCCAAGCGCGTCTTCAATGCGATCGTAGCTGCCGTCGGCAACGGCGATCTTCGGGATGTACAGACCGTTGGCCGGATCCCACTCGCCCGGCAGCTCGACCATGGCGTCGGGCAGGTCGGTGGCACCCGGCGCAATGTCGATGTCCGTGATTCGCAGAAACTGGCCCTTTTGGACGACCAGGTACTTGCCAAGGCCCGAGTCGGTCTTGAGCGAGAAGTTGCCCTCGATGTCCGTCTCTGTGTAGTCGACCCCGCACTCGAGCTCGACACACTCGGCGCAATAGACCTGATCCGGGATCCCCTCGGGCGGCGTGTTGGTGGTGTAGACCAGCGCCCCGACCACGGGGATGGTGCCGTTGGGCGCGAACACGGTGCCAGTCAGTGTCGCGTTGCCGCCCCCACCCTCGCCGCAGCCGTCGCCCCCGTCGGGCGTGGCGAGCGTGTCGAACTTGGGACCTGTGCCCGCCGTGGGATCGGGATCCCCATCTCCGGTCGCGGGATCGCCGTCGCCGTCGCCGTCGCCGTCGCCGTCACCCGAGTTGTTGTTGGTGGTGTTGGACTCGTCGCCGTCGCCGTCGCCGTTGTCGTCGGTGGCGGGCTCGGTGGTCTGGAACCCCGGCTCACCGTCACCCTTGCACGCGAGCACCAGCGAGAGCGCGGCGGTTGACAGGAGCAGGGACGAGCGAAGCGACGGGCGGGTGAGCGGCATGCGAGTCTCCAAGTAACACAGTGACAGTACGAGAGAACGGGGTGTGAGGGCCACCACGCAGCGTATGTCGGAGCAAATTCGTCGGGTCGCCGCCGGCCACGCGCTGGCCGAGCGCGCGCTCCCTTGCTCGCAACCTTCGGCAGCGCTATCAATGAGGACGCGCGCGCCGGGTGCGCGATTGGCACCCTTCTCGAGAGACGCAAATGCAAGACGAAGTCCGAAGCCGCATCGACGAACTGGTCAAGAGCAACCGAGTGCTGCTGTTCATGAAGGGCAACAAGGTGTTTCCCAGCTGCGGATTCTCGGCGCAGGTCGTGCAAATCCTCAAGCACCACGGCGCGGAGTTCGAGACCGTCAACGTGCTCGCAGATCCCAGCGTGCGCGCGGGGATCAAGGAGTACTCGGACTGGCCAACGATCCCGCAGCTGTATGTCGATGGTGAGTTTGTTGGCGGCTGCGACATCATCACGGATCTGCACAACAGCGGCGAGCTTCAAAAGCTGCTCGCTGGTGGCGCGACCGAGGGCTGAGCGGGCGCCCCAACCCCACACTACGCCAGACGCGAAAACGGCCGCAGTCAGTGACTGCGGCCGTTTTCGTTGGAGCCGACTAGGGCCTCAGGGGTAGGTGCAAAGACCCACGCCCGGCTGGTTCGGGATGTCCTTGCAGGTCGCGGGGGACGTGCATGCGTCGTTGGCCGGGTCACACACGAGCGCGCAGTAGGTCATCATGTCCGGGGTCTGCAGCGCGCAGGCCGGGTTGGTGCCGACCGGGCCCGCGGGGCAGTCGGCGTCGACCGTGCACGGCTCGGAGCAGAAGCCACCCTCGATGCCCTCGACACCGATCGGCTGACCGGGCGGTTGGCAGGCGTTTGGATCCCAGGGGTCGCCGTCGCCGTCGCCCGTGGTCGGGTCGCCGTCGCCATCGCCATCGCCGTCGCCACCGAGGCCACAGATCCCCTCTGCGTCGCACGACAGGCCCTCGTCACACACACCCGCGTCGCAGGGGCAGCCGAAGGTTCCAACCGGGCAGCCCGTGTCGCCGTCGCCGTCACCCGTGGTACCGGGGTCGCCGTCGCCGTCGCCGTCGCCGTCGCCGTCGCCGGGGTCGCCGTCGCCGTCGCCCGTGGTGTCACTGGTGTCGTCGCCGTCGCCGTCGCCGTCGACGGAGGCGTTGGACGTGGGCCCCAAGCTGGTCAGCGTGTCGAATGGATCACCAGGATCAACCGAGCAGCCGATGAGTCCGGCGGTGAGGGTGAGGGTCGCGCAGGCAAGCAAGCTGGAAAAGGTTCGCATCATGAGTTCTCCAAAATTCTGGGTTGGGTCCGGCCGTGACCGAAGAGGCAGGCGTCATGTCACTGTTACATGAGGCGGACCCGTGTGGTCAAACCGCGCAAATGCCTCCAAGAGCCACGCCTAGAGGATGTTGCGGGGCTGCAGCGAAGCGGGCCGCACAGCTGAGTCCGGCCTGGACGCGACCCCGCAGATCAGTCAATGCTGCGCGTGAGCCGTGGATATTCGTTGTTTCACCGTCGGTTTGTTTCAGGTCAACACCTATTTGATCACGGATCCAGCGACGGGCGCGGCCGCGATCGTCGACACCGGTGAGTCCGAGCAGCTCGTCGAGCAGCTCGCCGCGCTCGACCCGTGCCCGGACATACGCGCGATCTTGCTGACACACGGGCACATCGACCACGCGGGCGCGCTCGCGTTGCTGCAAGCGCGCTACGACGTGCCAACCTACCTCCCGCGGGCCGAGCTGCCGCTGTTTCAGGCCTTGCCCCAGCAGGGTGATTGGTTCGGCATGCCCGAGCTCAACCGGCCGTGCGGGCGCATCGATCATCTGCTCGACGACGGTGATCGCGTTCAGCTTGGCGAGCTCGAGCTGCGATTTCTAGCGACGCCGGGCCACACCCCCGGCCAGGGTTGTTACTACGATGACAGCGACATCATCGTTGGCGACACCTTGTTCGCTGGCAGTGTTGGACGCACGGACTTTCCGATGAGCAACCCGGATCTCGCCCGCCACAGCCTGCGAAGGCTGCTCGATCTCCCCGGCCAGCTGCGGGTTCACAGCGGTCACGGCCCCGTCACCACGCTGGCCGCCGAGCTGCGCAGCAACCCGTTCTTGGGGTTCTTGCGGATCGAGCGGGGGATGGTGCGATCGTGAGCGCGGACCGGCCGTGCACGGCGTTGGTGTTGTCGGGCGGCGGCGCGCGGGGGGCCTACGAAGTTGGCGTGCTTCGCTATGTACGCGAGCGGCTTGGCAGCGCGGACACGCAGTTCGACGTGATCACCGGGACCTCGGTTGGGGCGATCAACGGGGCCTACATCGCGGCCACCTGTGATCGTCCCAAGGCCCAGGCTCGCGCGCTACAAAAAGTCTGGTCGCAGCTCACGATCAACCGCGTCTACGATTTTGGATGGTCACAGCTGCGGTCGCTCCCGCGCGTGTTGTTTGGCCGCAACCTGCCCAAGACACCCCACGGCGGCCGGGTTGGCGGGCTCGTGGACTCCACCGCGTTCGCGCAGCTCGTGCGCGAGCAGATCCCGTGGCGGGGCCTGACAGAGAACCTTGCGAGCGGCAAGCTGCGGGCGTTCTCGGTCACCGCGACCGAGGTCGCCACGGGGATCTCCACGGTCTTCGTTCAGGCGGGTCGGCGGCGCGTCGACCCATGGCCAGAGGGCCCGAACGAGACGGTCGTGCGCACGGGGATCACCGCGGCACACACCCTGGCTTCGGCCGCGATCCCGGTGTTGTTTCCGGCCGTCAAGATCGGGGATCAGTTCTACGTTGACGGCGCGCTGCGTCAGAACACTCCGCTGCGCCCGGCGATCCGCCTGGGTGCCAAGCGGATGCTGGTGATCGGCCTGCGCCACAGCGAGTCCCCCGCCGAGCGGCGCGTCCGCCAGCGCGCCGAGGCCGAGACCGCCTACCCCAACGCGTTCTTCTTGCTCGGCAAGCTCATGAACTCGTTGATGCTCGACAAGGTCGAGACCGATCTCGATCGGATCGAGCAGACCAACCAGATCCTGCGAGCGGGCGCCAACGAGTTCGGCCCCGACTTCGCGCAGCGACTCAGCGACGCCGTCGGCCGCGAGAAACCCTGGCAGGCGGTCGAGACCCTGGTGATCCAGCCCAGCGAAGACCTTGGCCGCATCGCCTGGGAGGTCGTCCGCGACGCCCGACTGCGCGGCTACGACGGGATCGTCCCCTCTTTGATCCGCCGCTCGGTCGAGGCCGACGAGCGCGTCGAAGGGGGCGAGAGCGACCTCGCCTCGTACCTCCTGTTCGAGCCCGAGTTCATCAACCGCATCATCGAGCTCGGCTACGCCGACGCCGCCCGCCACCACGACCAACTCATGCACTTGTTTAGGCCCGAGTCGGCCTGAGCGACTGGGGTATGAGAAGAAGCGAGAGACCGCGGACAAATCACGTGTGATTTGTCCGCGGTGTCGTTCCCCATTCGGCCCGACCGAAGGGCCTGAGCGAAGCGAAGGTGTCGACGCGCGCGGAGGCGAAGCCGAGCACGGGTCGAGTCGGGGCGACTGGGGTATGAAAGCCCAACATGATCAAGCTCACCTGACGGGGGGGTCCTGCGCGCTGCGCCATTAACTAACGTCGAGCCGATGCCCTACAAGCTCGTCACGCTAGGTGGAGATGGAACCGGTCCCGAAGTCATGGCCGAAGGCCTGAAGGTCCTGCGCGCGGTCTCGGTGCCGCTCGGGATCGAGTGGGAGATCGACGACATCCCGTGCGGCGGGCAGTACTACCTCGAGCACGGTGATCTCGACTGGCCCGCGGACTCGCCCGAGCGCTGCAAGGCGTCGGATCTGATCTTGCTTGGCGCGGTTGGCTGGCCCGACCCCAAGGGCACCGGCGGCCCGGTGCTCATGCGTGACGGCAAGATGGCCGGGTTCTCGCCGGTGATCGGCAACCGCATGCGCCTGAACCTCTACGCCAACGTGCGGCCGATCAAGCTGTACCCCGGCGTGCAGCACCGGATCCACGGCGGCCACAAGCAGGTCTGGGAGCCCGGCAAGGTCGACATGGTGATCATCCGCGAGAACACCGAGGGCCTGTACGCCCCAACCGGCGGCAAGCTCAGCCCCGGCGGCGTCGCGGACGTCGCAATCGACACCCGCGTGATCACCCGGCGCGCTTCAGAGCAGGTGATCCGCCACGCGTTCGAGCTGTGCAAGCGCCGGGGCGAGCTCGGCACCGGTGGCGCGCCCAAGGACGGCAAGCTGCGCGTCACCGCGATCATCAAGGACAACGTGCTGCACGGCTGCCAGCTGTTCCGCGACGTGTTCTTCGAGATCGGCGCCGAGTACCCCGAGATCGAGAAAGACACGGCGATCGTCGACGCGTTCACGCAGTGGCTGATCGGCCAGCCCGAGTATTACGACGTGTGCGTGACAACCAACATGTTCGGCGACATCGTCACCGACCTGGCTTCCACGCTGCAGGGCGGCATGGGCATGGCCGTGGGTGCCAACACTGGCAAGGACCACGCGATGTTCGAGCCGATCCACGGCAGCGCGCCCAAGCACGCGGGCAAGGACAAGGTCAACCCGATCGCCATGATCCTCTCGGTCAAAGAGGGGCTCGAGTGGCTGGGCGGGCAAAAGAGCGACCCACGGCTGACCAAGGCCGCCGCCGCGGTCGAGGCCGCCGTCGTCGAGGTGCTCGAGGCCGGCAAGCCGCTCACCTATGATCTGGTCGGCAACGAGGCCGCCGCCAAGTGCAGCGAGGTCGGCTCGGCGATCGCCGAGGCCGCCGGGCGCCGCGTGGGGTGAGCGTTCTCGAAGATCCGCGCCTGCGGCCCTATCGAGACTTGCAGGGCCGGATCGCAAAGCCGGACCCAGATCGCTTCCTAGATCGCTTCATCGTCGAGGGCGCTCTCGCGGTCGAGCGGCTGCTGGCGACGCGAGGCCCAGCCGCCCAGGCGCTGGGCGTCGCCGCGCTGGAGGTCGAGTCGGTGGTGTGCACCCCCAGCCAGCGCGCGAGGCTGGCGCTCCCCGCCGCGCTCCCCGTGATCGAGCTGTCGAAGCCGCAGCTGTCCGAGCTGGCCGGGTTCGCGTTTCATCGCGGGGTGCTGGCCTGCGCGCGACGACCCGCGGCGCAGCGCGAGCTCGACCCTGAAACGCTCGCGCGCTTGCGAGGGCGCGAGCGCGTCACGATTGTCGTCGCCGAGGGCCTCGCGGATCCACGCAACCTCGGCGCGCTTGTTCGCAACGTCGCCGCGTTCTCGGCCGACCTGCTGATCGCCGACGCGCGCGGGGCCGATCTGTATTCGCGGCTCGCGATCCGGGCCAGCGTTGGCAACGTGTTTCGGGTCCCGTGCCTGGTCAGCGACGCGCTGCCCAGCACGATCGTCGCCCTCGCCCGCGAACTCTGCGCGAAGATCATCGCCGCGACGCCCGAGCCCACTGCCGCGCTGGTCCACCAATTTGAACCCCCCGCGAAGCAGATCCTGTTGGTCGGCAACGAGGGGGCAGGGCTCTCGCCCGAGCTGCTCGCGTGTGCCGACCATCGCGTGCGGATCCCGGTCGCGGACGGCTCGGACTCGCTCAACGTGGCCGCCGCGACGGCGGTGCTCTTGTTCGCTCTGTCTGCGCGAAGCTAGTGCGGCACTAGAGCGCCGAGTGCAGCGTTTGCGCATCGATCGCGCCGGGGATCGGCGTCATGAGCTGCTGGGTCAGCGCGGCCGCCGAGTCATCCCCGTCCGCATAGAAGTCTGGCCAACAAGTCCTCAACTCGTCGACGGCGAGGCCCACGCAGATGTCCCGTTCATCGCCGCAGCCACGGGTTGCGCACTTCTTCAGGTCGCCAAGGATCCGGCCGAAGTCCCCGCAAGGCTCGGTGTAGGTCTCGTCGGCGATGATCGCCTCGAGGTAGAGCGAGTAGCCCTCGCACGACTTCTTGCAGTTCTTGACCTCGTTCCAGATCTCCATTGAGTCTGGGCAATCACACTGGGCCTTGCACAGCTTCTCCAGGGTGTTCGCGGCTCGACTCGCGTCGCTGCCACACCCGGCCACGCTGAACATCAAGACGCCGACCGCAGTTGGGATACTGGTTCTCATGGTCGGAAGGCTACCCACACGTCGCCCCAGCGTGCAATATCGCAAGCTCACGGAGCAATCACCGATGTTCGAGCAAGCCAAAGACCACTACGCCCAGATCCTCACCGAGATTGAACAGGCCGGCCTGTACAAGCACGAGCGGATCATCAATTCGCCACAGGGTGCCGAGATATCGGTCGCGGGCGACGGTCAGCCGGTCCTCAACTTCTGCGCGAACAACTACCTGGGCCTGTCCAGTCACCCCGACACGATCGCGGCCGCCCGCGCGGCCCTCGACGAGCGCGGCTACGGGATGTCCAGCGTGCGCTTCATCTGCGGCACGCTCGACAAGCACAAGCAGCTCGAGGACGCGCTGACCAGCTTCCTGGGCACCGAAGACACGATCCTCTACAGCTCCTGCTTCGACGCCAACGGCGGGCTGTTCGAGACCCTGCTGACCAAGGAGGACGCGATCATCTCCGACGCGCTCAACCACGCGTCGATCATCGACGGCATCCGGCTGTGCAAGGCCGAGCGGCACCGCTACGCCAACTCCGACATGGCCGAGCTCGAGCAGGCGCTCAAAGCCACGCAGGGCAAGCGCCTGCGCATGATCGCCACCGACGGCGTGTTCAGCATGGACGGCAACATCGCCAAGCTCGATCGGATCTGCGATCTCGCCGAGCAGTACCAAGCCATGGTCATGGTCGATGACAGCCACGCGACCGGCTTCATCGGCAAGACCGGCCGGGGCACCCACGAGTACAACCAGGTCATGGGGCGGGTCGACGTGATCACGTCCACGCTTGGCAAGGCGCTCGGCGGGGCCTCGGGTGGGTTCACCTCGGGCCGCAAGCAGATCGTCGATCTGCTGCGCAACCGGTCGCGGCCCTACCTGTTCTCGAACTCGCTCGCGCCAATGATCGTCTCGGCGAGCCTCGCGGTCATGCGCACGCTCAGCGCCAGCACCGAGCTGCGCGACAAGCTCGAAGCCAACACCAAGCAGTTCCGGGAGGGGGTCACCGCCGCCGGGTTCGCGCTGCAACCTGGTGACACACCGATCGTCCCGATCATGCTTGGCGAGGCCCGGCTCGCCGTCGAGTTCGCCGACAAGCTGCTGGCCGAGGGCATCTACGTGATCGGTTTCTGCTACCCGGTCGTCCCCAAGGGCCAGGCGCGGATCCGGGTGCAGTTGTCCGCCGGCCACTCGAGCGACCAGATCGAGCGGGCGGTCAGCGCCTTCACCAAGATCGGCAAGCAGCTCGGGGTCCTTTGACTCCTGCGAAGGGTGATAGTCTCTGATCGTGGGACTGTTCGACTCGATGCTCGCGGCGCTGGGTCTGCGCAATGACACGACGCCGGTCGGCGATGAGCAGCCGACGCCCGTCGATCCCGCGCGCGACCTGGCGCTCGAGCAGCAAGACGACGCCGCCAGCTTCGACTTCGCGGCCGACATCGCCCGCTACTTCACCGCCGAGTTTCGGGTCGACACGGCGTGGAGCAGGCCCGCGCGCCGCGACGGGCTGTTTGCCGAGTACGGGATCCGCGATGTCGCCCACTGGTACCAGGTCAAGGCCACGTTCGCGCGCTGGCTCGAGTCGCCCGACGGCAAGTCCAAGTATCCAACCGAGGATGCGCTGATCCAGGCCCGACTGACGACGACGCAGACCATGGGCGTCGACGACCTCGACCTGCTGCCTTGAGCTCACGCCGGTCCGCCGAGAGTCGCACGGCGTGGAAGTTCGTCCCCGGACGCCAGATACGACGCGGCGGGTGGAGCCAGAGTCGGGTGCCAGGTACCGGCGACGGGCCGCTCGCACGGAGCCGCCGGGATCTGCCACGCGCGGATGCGGCTGGTGGAGCTGGGCGGGGACGCGACGCTTCGGGTGTCCGCCGTGTGCAGCGCCAGGCGGCGAGGCGGTTTCGACTGGGGCCACGCTTTCGACGGGAAGTGAGCTCGGTGCTGCGCACGCGCTCGTTCGACGTCGGTGTCGACGCCGGAAAGCTGGTCTTCGAGCTCAGCAGCAACCCGTCGTTTCGTACGGCGATGCGAAGCTCACGGATCACCGAACCCGCGCGAAGCGTCGCTCGATTCGCTCGAGGTGGCGCACACGCTGCGCCTGGGTGCGGGTCTCCATTGCGTGCAAGCACAGCCAGATCCTGGTGCAGCGGATCGCAAACCCCAGCCGAAGCGCGCGCAGGAGCAACCGCTTGCCCGCGGAGCCCGACAGCGCCATCACCCAGCGCGGCGTGCCCGTCGAGGTCACCCCGGCGATGAGTCGAATGTGACGAAGCATCGACGCGGGGGCGTGCTGTCCAGGCCCGGGCAGGGTGAAGGACACGCCGGGTACGAACACACGCTCGAGCCAGCCCTTGAGCAGGGCCGGGACCGAGAACAGCCAGGTTGGGTAGACAAACACCAAGCCCTCGGCCCAGCGCAGGCGCTCGGCGTGACGGGCCGTGTCCGGCGGATCGAGCTCACTCGGCGTGGTCATGTAGACCTGCCACTCGGCCTCGTCGATCACCGGGTTGAAGCCCTCGGCGTAGAGATCGATCACCTCGACCTCGTGACGACCGCGGGCGAGACCGGCGAGCACACGCTCGAGCATGGCGTGACAGAAGCTGTCCGCGTGCGGGTGACAGTAGACGACGAGGATGCGCATGGCTTTCCAGCTGACCGGTGAGCGTGATTCAAGGATTCTAGGGGGCCAATGATGCCCTCGCATACAAACGGCCCCTTGGGAACGAGCGAAGCGAGTGACCGCGAAGTGGGAAGCCGCCTGTGGGGGTCATGAGGAGCCCCCTTCTAGGGGGCCAATGATGCCCTCGCATACAAACGGCCGCTTGGGAGCGAGCGAAGCGAGTGACCGCGAAGTGCGAAGTCGCCTGTGGGGGTCATGAGGAGCCGATCCGACGGTAGGCCTCGAGGTAGCCCTCGGCCCGACGCATGTGATCCGGCTGCAGACGCATCGCCGTACGCAGCGCAGCGCAGAGCAGCCGCGCGCGTCGCTGCGTGCGTGGGCTCCAGTCGAGCCCGTAGGCGTCGCGCAGGTGGGGAGGCAGCCAGCCGGTCGTCATGTCGCGCACGGCGAGGAACATCAGCCGGCGAGGATCCACCCGACGCGCGACGGTCGCGACGCCACTGGGCAGCCAGCTGAGGTCGACGGTCTGCCCAAACAGCTCGAACACGAGCGGCAGCTCGCTCGGCGTCACCACGCTCGCCGCGGCCTTGCGACCTTGGTCCCCAACCGCGGTCCGCGGGCCTTGGTACATCATGCGCATATAGGCCTCGTGCCCGGCCCAGTCCCGCGCGAGGGCGCGCTCGGGGATCCCGAACATCGCGGCGAGGCGCGGCAGCTCGCGTATCAGTTGGTCCTTGTGTTCGCGCGACAGGGGCCTGACGAGCTCCCCGTACAGGAGCACGGCGGTGTCGACGATCGTCATCAAGACCCACAGTAGCGCCTCGAGATCGTTGCCCTCGTAGGGGTCGCCCTGTTGGTACACACCCGCGCCCTGATCCAGCATCCCGCTGACGGCCTCGTGCTTGCGGTGCAGCTTCATAGCGAGCTCGCGGGCCTGATCGACGGTCCCAAACACCACGCCATCGACGAAGGCGATCGTCGTTTGCAGGCGCAGCCCAACGTCGGCCTTGGAGTTGTTGACCAGCGCAGCGGCGACTCCGGGGTGGGAAGCTTGCAGGAGGTTGGCCCGCATGGCGCCGAACCACACGGCCTTTTGTGAGTAGAGCTCCCAGCTGATCGTGTCGGGACCAAACAGGCCGACGTTGGGATCGACGACGTCGAAGACGTCTCGCATCGAGCGGTCGAGCTCGTCGGCGTCGACGACTCGCTCGAGGGGGGCTGGGTGTGGGTCCGGCGGGTTTTTCATGGAGGACTCGAAGCTGTTAGTGTGAACGTCTGGAACGAGCATGTCAGGGCGCGACCCACTCGACGTAGATGAGGCCCGCCGGGTGTTGCCAACGCTGGCCGTGCTCGCAGATCTCGAGCTCGAAGTCGGCGCGACCAGCGAGGTCCGCAAGCAGTCGTTCGCGCCGGGCGAGATCGTGATCGCGGCGGGCGAGCGCGGCGACGCTTGCTACTTCATCCTCGACGGCCAGGCCCGGGTCCGCAACGGCGAGCGAACCTTGTCGCTGCTCAACCCCGGTCACTGTTTTGGCGAACTCGCCGTGCTGTCCAACGCCCCGCGCTCGGCGACGGTCGAAGCCGAGGGGCCGCTCGTGGTCCTGCGCGTGGAGGCGCAGCGCTTTCGTCGATGGTACCTGTGTCATCCGCCGCTCGAGAGTCTGCTCGGGACGTTGCAGCAGATGTACCAACGCCCGGAGGGGGGCCTCGTCACGATCCACCGCGGCGAGCATGACGGCCACCCGTGTGTCAGCTCGGTCCGGGAGCTGGCCAACGGTCGGGCGATGATGAGCACCCAGCTGATCGGCCGCAAAGTCCTGATCTTGTCGGTCTCTGGCCCGCACGAGGGCGACGCGCGGACCGTCGAGCACGCGGGCGCCGAAGCCCCCGGCGAGCGCGTGGGGGCCAGCCGAACGCTGCATCTTCGCGGGGGCGTCCCCGTCAGCGCCGAGATCGTCGGCGGGGTCGAGGGCGTCGATCACCTCGTCGCGCGCATGGTGATGGGCCGAAGCCTGCGCGAGGCCGAGCTGGCGCGATTTCGCTGGACCGGTACGACCGCGGCGGCCCAGGCCTCGTCGGGCCTGTTGTGCCCCTGCGTGGGCCTGACGATCGCCCAGGCGCGAACGCTACTTGGCCAAGACGGCGCCACCGATCTCGCGCAGCGCTGCGGAGCGGGATCGATCTGCGGCAATTGTCGGCCCAAGCTCGAGTCGATTCGCAACGGGTCCACTCACGACGGGCGCGACGCGCCGAAGCTCGGTCCCCGCCAACGCTTGCGCCGACTCCTCGGTCGCGGATGAGCGTTCGTCTCGACCGTCCAAGACCGTCCAGACTGACAAGACGGTCGCGACGACGGTCCGCCGACACTGGCTGGTCTACGTGTTCGTGTGGGCGCGGTCGATCGCGGCGCCTGGCACTCGGGCGGCGTTGGTACACGACTTGCTCAAACGCAGAGCGATGTCCGAGACAGCGCTCCCCCAGCTCGACGCCAAGCGCCTGCGTGAACTGTCTGTGCTCCAGCCCTGGAAGAGCCTCGCGCTGATCGCCATGGAGTGGGTCGCCGTCTCGACCGTCGCGGTGCTGTGCTGGCAGCACTGGCACCCCGCGCTCTACGTCCTCGCGGTGATGTTCATCGGGGCGCGGCAGCACTCGCTCGCGGTGATGATGCACGAGGGCGTCCACTTCCGGCTCGCGCGAGACAAGCAGCTCAACGACTGGATGGCCGAGCTGCTGTGCGCCTGGCCGCTCTTGTTCGTCAGCACCCACGCCTACCGCCGCACGCACTTCACCCATCACAAACACACGGGCACCGCGATCGACCCGGACCTCGACCGCAGGCACCACGCTGCGTTTGTGTTTCCACGACCGCGCCGCTCGATCCTGCGCTGGCTCGTGGTCTCGACCCTCGGCGGCGGCGCCGTTCGCATCGGCCGCTTCATGTTCACGATGGAGTCGAGCGCGAAGCCAAGGAGTGACCGAAGGTTTGCGATCGCCCGGGTCCTGTTCCTCGCCAGCTTGGCCCTGGTCCTGACCTTGACCCACGCGTGGCTCGCGTTCTTGGTCATGTGGGTCGTGCCCCTGCTGACCTGGGCGATCACGGCGCAGGAGATCCGCACGATCGCCGAGCACGACGGTATCCCGGCCCGGCCCGGCGACTACGGTCTGACCCGCACGACCTTGCCGACCGTCTTCGATCGCCTGTTCGTGCTCAGCCAAGGCATCAACTACCACTTCGAGCACCACCTGTACCCCAGCGTTCCAACCTACAACCTCGCCGCCCTGCATGAAGCCTTGTGCGAGGACCCGGAGCACCGCGCCAACCTTCACGTGACCCGCGGCTACCATCGCGTGCTGTTGGTAGAGTGCGCGAGCTGATCACCCCAACCGCTGGAGCGTCATCATCGACTACCTCATCACAGGCGCGACCGGTTGGATCGGTCGCTTCGTCGTCGAACGCCTGCTCGAGCGCGAGTCGGCGCGGCTGTGGCTGCTGGTCCGACCGTCAACGGCAAGGCGCGAGGCCGAGCAGCTCGAGATCTGGCGGCAGCGTGGGGACGTCCGCGTGCTCGAGGGCGATCTAAACGCGCCGCGGCATGGGCTTGGGCTGAGCGACGACGCGGTGGCGGAGATCGCCTTCGACCACGTGTTTCACCTCGCGGCTGGTTTCGCGCTGCGCCCCGAGGCCAACGAGCTCGACCGGATCAACGTTGGCGGGACCCGGGCGCTGATCACCTGGCTGCGCGCGCGTGGGTTCGCGGGTGTGTTTCACTACGTGTCCTCGATCGCCGCCGCGGGCGACCACCGCGGCCTCGTCCGCGAGGACGAGCTCGACCTCGGGCAGACGCTCCACCACCCCTATCACCGCTCGAAGTACGACGCCGAGCAGCTCGTCCGCGGCCTCGAACAACTGCGCTGGCGAATCTACCGCCCGAGCGCCGTCGTCGGCGACAGCCGCACGGGCTACATGATCCGCTCGGACGGCTCGTACTTCCTGTTCTCGATGGCCCGCCGCCTGTCCCGGCTCCCGGCTTGGGTTCCGGTGATCAACCCGCGACCGGGTGCGCTCAACATGGTGCCGGTGGACTTCGTGGCTGCGGCCCTCGACGCCCTCGCCCACGCGCCGGGCTGGGACGGACGGACCTTTCACATCGTCGATCCAGATCCGCCCTCGATGCTCGAGACCTTCAACATGCTGTCGGCGCTCGCCGGTGGGCCGCGCATGGTCTGGACCCCCGATCCTCAACCCTCGCGGCCTGGATTGGCGCGGCTGCTCTCGCCCGTTGTCGCGCTGCGCGATCGCGTGCTCGCGGCCGTCGGCGTGCCCGTCGCAGCGTGGAAAGCATCGAACTTCGAGGTCAGCTTCGCGACGGACAACATCGACGCCGCGCTCGCCGGCACCGGGCTCCGCTGTCCACCGCAGCGTGAATATCTGGCCCAGCTGTGGGACTACTGGGCGCACAACCTCGATCCTGATCGCCGCAGCTAGATCGAGTGAACATCATGATCGGGGTGCCGTGCCCAGCAACGTAACTCGTGAGGACCTCGTCCGGTTCTTGGCGGAGACCTCGGAGCTTCCGCTTCAGATTCGCGACGACCTGCCCATTCGGGTTCGCATCATCCGCGCGCGTGAGCCCCTGTTGCGCGCGGGGGAGCCGAGCGAGCGGGCCTACGTCGTCTACCGGGGCCTGTTCGAGGTCCTCGACGAGACCTCCGAGGCTCGCCGGCTCGCGTGGCTCTCGAGTGGGTCGTGGATCGGCGAGCTCGGCGTCTTGATGGGAGAAGCGCGGATCGCCTCGGTGGTCGCGTGGCGCGACAGCGTCGTGCTCGAGTTCGACGCGGCCGACACCCGCGAGCTGCTGACCAGCGATCCCGCCCACCTCGCCGCGCTCACGCGTCACCTGCTGCGACGCGGGCGGCGCAGCGTCGATCCGCGTCCACGACCGTTCGTGCTCGGGCTCATCCACGCCCGCGAGGACGCGGCGCTGCTCCGCGAGGCGATCGCCCGCACACCCGAGACCGCGCTCGTCGACGGCCACGGCTGGCAAGACGCGAGCGTCGGCACGAGCGAGTCGCTCGAGTCGCTCGAGTCGACCGGGGTCATCGGGGTCATCGGGGCCATCGAGTCGATCGCGGCGCTCGAGCGCGAGGGCGCCGACGCGCGTTGCCTGATCCTGCTCGCCGATCAATACGACCCCAGCTGGACGCGCATGGTCATCCGCGCGGCCGACCGCGTCGCGGCGCTCGGGCGTGTCGGTGGCGACGCGCGCACGCTCGAGCGCTCGCTCGAACTGCCGGGGGCTGCCCGGGGGTACGATCGACTGTCGCGCCTGCCGACCGCGGATCCCCCGCTCCGAGACGAGCTCGCGCGGACCCACGCCCGCGACCTCACGCTTCGCCCCGACAGCGTCGAGGACATCGTCGACTATCTCCAGCAGCTGCTCGTCGAGTACGGACGGCCCGATGCGCTTCGTCAATTCGAGCTGTTCGAGGGCCTCGACGACGCCGCGCTCGCCCAGGCCCAAGAGAACATCGAGTGGCGGATGATCGAGCGGGGCGATCAGCTGATCCGGGCGGGCGATGAGCCCGACGGCCTGTATCTGATCGCCTTCGGCCGCCTCGAGGCGAGCGTACGCGGCACCGATGGCGCGCGGATCAAGCTGTCCGAGAGCGGCGCACGAGAGGTCGTCGGCGACACGGGTCTGGTGCTCGAGCGCCCGCGCACCGCCAACGTACACGCCAAGCGCGACACCCGGGTTGGGTTCTTGTCGGCAGCGTCGTTCAAGCACCTCGAGAGCGTCATCCCGCAGCTGAGCCGAAACGCGGCCCGGATCGCGTCGGAGCGGACCCTCGTGCCCAGCGGCGTCGCGCTCAACCCGGCGCCCACGGACATCATGCTGCTGCGCCTCGATCCCTGCCCGCGCAGCGAGGCGTTTGTGCGCGCGCTCGAGCGCAGCCTGCATGAGGCGCTTGGCTGCTCGGCCACGCTGGTGTCGAAGGCGATCGTGGATCGTCAGCTCGGGCCCGGCGCGTCGGCGCGCGCCCCCGGTGAGCCCGGCTACCGTCAGCTCGTGTCCTGGCTCCACCGCGTGTCGATGGAGCACGACGTCGTGCTGTACGAGTGCGACGCTCACGACAGCGCGTGGGCGCGCTGCTGTGTGCGTCAGGCCGATCGCCTCGTGCTCATCGCGGCCGCGGGCCGCAACCCGGCTCTGCGTCCGTTCGAGCGCGAGCTCGCCGACATCGACCTTTCCGGCGATCTCCCCGTCGATCTGGTCGTCCTTCAGCGCGCAGGGATCGCTCGCGCCGCGGGGACGCGCGCCTGGCTGCGCGAGCGCAGGTGCGAGCTCGTCCACCACGTCCGCGACGACAGCCCCGCCGACGTCGCCGCGACCGCGCGGCGGCTCATGGGGCGGGCCAACGGGATCGCGTTCGCAGGCGCCTCATCCCGGGCGCCGGCTCACTGCGGCGTCCCGCGGGCGTTCACGACCCTCGGCCTGCCCCTCGATCTCGTGGCTGGCACCAGCGCGGGCTCACTGATCGCCGCGGGGGTCGCGATGGGCTTCGAGTTCTCGTCGCTGCTCGAGCAGGGCGCATACATGGGCGAGCGGCTGCGCCTGAGCATCTCGAAGCTGCAGCCGCCCCTCACCTCGCTGACGAGCGGCAAGCTGCTCGACGAGCTCTTTCACGACTACTTCGGCGACGCCGACATCGAAGATCTCCTGATCCCCTGTCGACTCACCGCCGTCGACCTCCTCACTCACGAGCTCCTCTACCTCGACCGCGGACCGCTGTGGTTGGCAGCGCGCGCGAGCTGCTCGATCCCCGTGCTCTACCCGCCCGTGACCATGAATGGGCGGATCCTCGTCGACGGCGGGATCATCTCCTACATCCCGATCAACGCGATCCTACCCAGCTGCCAGCGCGGCCTCGCGGTCATGTCAAACCTCAACGACCCGACGAACCTGGAGTCGCTGCGCAAGATCGAGCCCTACGGCACGCAGGTCTCGGGCTGGTCCCAGCTGCTCGACCAGGTCCTGCCCTGGCGGACCCCGCGGGCGCTCCCGCGGCTCGAGACCATCTTGTTCCTCTCGTTGATCACCTCCAACTCGATGAGCGCAGATCGCATCGACGAAGCGCTCGCGCACCCGGCCGTGTGTCAGGTCTATCAGCCCCTGACCACGACTGGCTTGTTTGGCGTCACGCTCGAGCTCGCCCGCGAGTTCGAGCAAAAGACCTACGAGCGGGCCTGCGCAGAGATCGGCGCCTGGCTCGAGCAGCACGGCCGAGCGCAGTGAGTCGCGCGCACCGGTCCCAGCTCGAGGCCACTTTCGAGCGTCGATGACCACGACCGGTCGTTCGCCCCGGACCTGACGAACGGTAGTATTGGTTGGCTCGGCTGGACGCTCAGACGACCGAACATATCAAGCCTCGAGGTAGGTCGACGCCCGTCATCGCAGCCGGTGTGCGTCATCGAGTCGGCGAAAAAACACAACAACTGGGTGCGGGGTTCCGTGGTAGTTTGCGACCCGATGAATAGGACGATTTCTAGCTTGAGTGTGTTGAGTTTGGCCCTCGCGCTCGCCTGCTCGGACAGCAACAAGGGCGAGGAGGGCGGCTTCATGTCGGTCGGCGGCACCGAGTCCGGCGACGAGACCCACACCAGCGTGGGCGATGGCGACGGAGATCCGACCGGCGACGGCGACGGCGACGGTGACGGTGATGGCGACGGCGATCCCGCTGGCGACGGAGACGGAGATCCGACCGGCGACGGCGACGGTGACGGTGACGGCGACGGCGACGGCGACGGCGACGGTGACGGCGACGGCGACCCAACCGGCGACGGCGACACCGACGGGCCGATCCCTTGCCAGATCCCCGACGCCAACCTGGCCCCCGCGATCCCCCAGGTGATGCTGGTGCTCGACAAGTCGGGCAGCATGCTGACCACCTGGAACCACGACGACAACCCCAACACGCCACCGATCACCCGCTGGCGCAGCCTTCACAACGTCGTCACCTTCATCATCAACAACTTCGACGACAAGATGGACTTTGGCGCGATGCTGTTCCCCTCGACGCAGGCGATCGCGTCGTACAGCGCGGCTGGTTGCGTGACCTCGAACGCGCCCGAGATCCCCGTTGGCGTGGACGGCCAGGCGGTGCTGGAAGGGATCCCGGCGGCCAACAACAACACCATCGCCGGGGGCACGCCGGGCGAGGACGCGGTCGACGTCTCGGGTGCCCACCTCATGACCCTCGATCCCAATCGGCCGCGGGCGATCATCTACATCAGCGACGGCGCCGCCAACTGTGGCGACGACGCCATGAACGCCTCGCAGCTGTTCGAGAACTATGATCTCAAGCTTCCGCAGACGATCCAGTCGCTGTGGGACAACGAGGGGATCCCGACCTACGCCGTTGGCATCGACATGAGCACCGAGCTGTCTGGCAACGTGCCCGATGGCTCCCCCAACAACATCGTGCCGTGGTGCAAGATGGACGAGGTCGGCGAGGGCGGCGGCAAGCCCAAGGATCAGGCCCCGGGCATGTCCTGCATGGAGACCAACACCGACGCGCAGGACTTCTACTCGGCCACCAACGAGATCGAGCTGCAGGCCGCGCTGCAGGCGATCATCGAGGACGCCGTCAGCTGCGTCGTGTTGCTCGACCCGGTCCCGCCGTTCCCGGATCTGCTCGCCGTCGAGGTCGACGGCATGGACATCCCCAAGGTCAACGACTGCGACACCGAAGATGGGTGGGTGTACGTCAACCCGAACGGCCCGTACGACGCGATCGAGCTGTGCGGGCAGTCGTGCCAGGAGCTCAAGGAATTCGGCACCGCAGACGTGAAATATTTTTGCGATCCGGGTTAGTCGTTTGGCTCAGCGGTTCCTGCGGAACCGCTGAGCCAAACGCGAACCCTACTGGTCTTGATGAGGGGCTTCACAGCCCCTCCCCCATGCCGGCGGAGCCGTCATGGGGCCCCCACCCCTGCGGTCGGGCCCGCCCTCCGGGTCGTGTCGACGCGCGCGGAGGCGAAGCCGAGCACGGGTCGAGTCTGGGCGACTGGGGCCTAAAAGCTCTCTTTTAGGTCCCAGGCGCTGGCGGCTTCGAGGTCGAACTCGCCGAGCTGATCGCCGCTGCCCAGACCCTGAAGCATCCCGCCAAGCAGGGGCTCGTCATCGGTGATGTCCTCGATCGAGTCGTTCACGTCTTGCGGATCGATCTCCCAGTCCTTGCGGCTGTAGAGCGTCATGCTGCGGCCGTTCTTGTTGGTCAGCTTCATGCACAGCTGAAACGGCGCCGGAGCTTCCTTCTCGCACTCCCAGGTCTCGACCTTCACTTCGCCGCGGGCGCGCTCTTGTGGGAAGTACATGCGCAGATCGCTGCCCTGCAGCTGCCACCGAAACACCTCAACGCCGATGCGCCACTGCGACGAGCGCCCGATCGCGCCAAACTGCCCGTCGCGGTGATCGACCAGCACGAAGTGCGTGATCATGTCGCGGTCGTCGGTCGGCACGTGGTCGATCCAGACTTGGTTGACGGCGTGCTTGGTGCCTTGCGCCTCGTCGCTGAAGAACAGCGCGTCCGCTGCCTTCCAAACCCCGAAGCTACAGGCGCCGACGAGGGCGAGGGCGATCAGTTTGCTCTGCGTCTTGGACATCGCGGCAAGTGTGTCAGTCGCGCGTAGCCCCGTCCACGGGCCGCCGTCGATTTCGCGATCAGGGCAAATTCGTGCAAGGGCGCGGCCAGAGTCGGCGAAGTGCAGGGCGCCCGCGGGGGTAATAAGATGCCCGGGTGTTCGCCTCGCTGCGCGAGAACTTCCGCGGCGACCTGCTCGCTGGGATCACGGTGATGGTCGTCCTGGTTCCGCAGGCGCTGGCCTACGCGATGTTGGCGGGGGTTCCGCCGGTCTACGGTCTCTACGCCGCCACGATCCCGCCGCTGCTCTACGCCTTCGTGGGCAGCAGTCGGTTCATGGCGATCGGCCCGGTCGCGCTCATGGCCCTGATGATCGCCTCGGGGCTCGAGAGCTTGGCCGAGCCGGGCACCCCAGAGTGGGCCGAGCTCGCGGTCTTGCTCAGCTTCGAGGTTGGCGTGTTGTTCCTGCTGCTGGGCCTGGTCCGGGCTGGGTTTGTCGTCAACTTCCTGGGTCACCCGACGATCCTGGGCTTCAACGCGGCGGCCGGCTTGATCACGGTGGGCAGTCAGCTGCGCGCGTTCTTGGGGATCCCCCGCGAGCAGCTCGCGGATCTCTCGGCGACCCGGCCGTGGCCGATCGTGATGCACCTTGGCGCGACCCACCTGCCAACCCTCGCGGTCGCGTCTGGATCGTTGCTGGCGCTGGTGTTGATGCGTCGCTACGCGGCGCGCTGGCCTTACTACTTGATCGTGTGCGTGGCTGGGATCCTGCTCGCGTGGGGGCTGAACCTGCCAAGCCACGGCGTCGAGGTCGTCGGTGAGGTCCCGCGTGGGCTGCCAATGCCCAAGCTCCCCCGCTTCAAAATCGACACCATGGTCTCGCTGTTGCCGGCGGCGCTGTCGATCCTGGTCGTTGGCTATGCATCGTCAATGACCGTGGTCAAGGCGCTCGAGGCCAAGGCGCGCGGCACCGTCGAGCCCAACCGCGAGCTGCTGGCGTTTGGCGTGGTCAACCTCGCGAGCGGTCTGTTTGGCAGCTTCCCGGTCAGCTCCGGGCTCGCGCGCTCAACGGTCGTCGCCCAGGCCGGCGCGCGGACCCGCATGACTGGGTTTATCGCCGCGCTCGGGGTCCTGTTCGTGCTGCTGGTGGCGGGGGCCCTGTTCGAGTGGCTGCCGCGCGCTGTGCTTGCCGCGATCGTCATGCTCGCGGCCTCCAGCCTGATCGACATCCGCGGCGTGCGTGAGGTGTTTCGGGTCAAGCGGGCCGACGGCGTGACGGCGGTGCTGACCTTCTTGGCGACCTTGGGGATCGGCCTCGAGGTTGGGCTGTTCGTCGGGGTGATCGCGGCCTTGGTGTTCTTTGTCGGTCGGACCATGCGGCCGCACACGGCCGAGCTTGGCCGGATCCCGGGCACCTCCGTGTACCGCAACGTCGATCGGGTCGAGGCCGCGCAGACCTGCCCGCAGGCGGGGCTGCTGCGGATCGACGCGCCGCTCTACTACGCCAACGCCCGCTTCCTCGAAGATCGCATCACCACGATGATGGCCACCCACGAGTCCATGAAGCTGCTCGCGCTCGACTTCGCCGCGGTCAGCGACATGGACGCGACCGCGGTGATGTCACTGGAGAAGCTCATCGAGGCGCTGCGCGCAGGTGGCAGCGATCTGCACATCATCGGGGCGATCGGTCCGGTTCGGGATCTGTTCGTCCGCAGCCGCCTGCTCGAGCTGCTTGGCCAGGACCACCTTCACCGCAACCTCGCCGAGGCCGCGCCCAAGCTGGTCGAGGCGGTGGAACGTGACTACTGCGAGGGCACCTGTCGCGTGTCCGCGTTTCCAAGCTGCACGCTCATCCCCCGCGCCGCGCTGCTGCGCGAGCACGGCAAAGCCGCCCGGTTCTCCCCGCAGATCTAGATGTCGTGACCCTCGCTGGTGGCGACGTGTAGGATGTGATCTCGGTGATGTCGGATGGGGTCCAGAGCAGTCCCTTACCTGGGCTTCGGGTCGTGGTCTTGCTGATCGCGATCTCGGTCCCGATCATGCTGGGGATCGAGACGCTGCTGCGCGTGTACGTGCTTGGGCCGCTCTACGGTCCGGTGCTCACCGAGCTGCGTGGGATCTACTGGCCCGAGCTCACCGACGAGATCATCGCAACCCGGGCCACAAACACGGCGTGGATCCTGATCGGCGTGACCGTGGTCGCGGGGTGTGTGGGGATCGCGTTGCTGCGCTGGGTCATTCGTCGAGCGTCAGCAGCGACGGGCGAGCAGCCCACACCCAACAAGATCCGCGACAGCTTGCTGCTGCTGACCTCGATCCCGCAGGTCCCCGGCTTGCTCAGCACCCTGTGCCTCGCCGGTGGCGGCGAGCTGTTGCCGGTGTTGATCTGCGTGGGGGTATCGACCAGCTTCGTCGTCGTGCAGGGCTTCGTTGGCGAGCGGGCGATCGAAGCCATGGGGCCGGCCGCGGCCGCGTGCTAGGATCGTCGCCGAACGTGACTCGGGGCTCTCCACTGCGCCGCGTCGGCGAGCTGCTCGCCGCCCTCGATCCTGCGCTGCACGCCAGGGCGATCGGCTGCGATCCCGACACGCTTGTCGGTTCGCCCAAGGTCGACTCGCGCGCGATCGAGCCGGGCGACTGTTTCATCGCCACCGCCGGGCACACGGTCGATGGCCACGACTTCATCGACAAGGCAGTGGCCGCGGGCGCCACCTTGGTGGTCGTGCGTCGTGATCGGGGGATCTCGGGTTCGCAGCCCAGGATCGTCGTTGACGACGTCGCCGCCGCGCTGCCCAGCTTGGCCGCGGGCTGGTACGGCTGGCCGGGCGAGCGCTTGCAGCTCGCGGGGATCACCGGCACCAACGGCAAGACCAGCACGGCCCACCTCGTCGCTTCGGTGCTGCAGGCAGCCGGGCATCCGCACCTGCGGCTCGGCACGACCGGCGACTGGATCGTCGATCACGAGACGCCGGCCAGCTTCACGACGCCGTTTCCCATTGATCTGCAGCGGCTGTTGGCCACCGCGTGTGAGCGCGGGGCAACCCACGGCGTCATGGAGGTCTCGTCTCACGGCCTGGACCAAGGTCGGATCGTCCCGTTGCAGTTCGCGGCCGTGGCCTTGACCAGCTTCAGCCAGGACCACCTCGACTACCACGCGAGCATGGCGGCCTATCTGCAGGCCAAGTGTCTGCTGGCTCGCAGGCACTGCCTCGCTTCGGGCGTGGCCGTGGCCCCGGCTGAGGGCGAGGCTGGGTCCGCGTTCTTGCAGGCGGCGGCCGAAGCCGGGGTCGAACGGCGCTGGCGAAGCTCGCGGGTGCCCGTGTCCGAGCGCGCCGCGGAGATCTGCGTGATCGAGCGTGACCACGCCGCCGCCGGACTGGTCGCCCGCTTGCGCACGCCGGTTGGCAGCCTCTGGCTTCGCTCACCCTTGGTCGGCGACTTCAACCTCGACAACCTGATGGCGGCCGTGGGTCTCTCGATCGGGCTTGGTGTCGAGCTCCCGCACATCGAGGCAGCCCTGGGCCAGGCTCGCGGTGCGCCCGGGCGGCTCGAGGCGGTCGCGTTGCCAAGCCCGCGCGGCGACGATCATCAGGGTCCCGCGGTCTACGTTGACTACGCCCACACGCCAGACGCGGTCGCCCGCGCGATCGAGGCGCTGCGTCCGACGGCGGCCAAGCGTGGCGGGAAGTTGGTCATCCTGCTTGGCTGCGGGGGCGACCGCGACGCCAGCAAGCGACCGATCATGGGCGAGGTCGCCAGCCGCGGGGCGGATCGCTTCATTGCGACCTCCGACAACCCGCGGACCGAGGATCCCGAAGCGATCCTGAGTCAGATGCTGGCCGGCGCGATCCCCCAGCAGCAAGGCGGCGCGGAGCTGATCCGCGAGGTCGATCGCGCTCGCGCGATCAGCCTTGCGATCAGCGAAGCCAACGCGCACGACGTTGTGCTGTTGGCTGGCAAGGGCCACGAAAATTATCAGGTGCTCGGCACCACGAAGATCCACTTCGACGATCGCGAGCAGGCCGAGCTCGCGCTGCGTGCACGAACTCGGCCTGGGTCGCCCACAGACCCACGAGGGGTCTGAACGAGCGCGCTTACTTTTTCTTCGCCGCCGCTTTCTTGCTTGGCGTCGCGGCCTTCTTGGCGGCGGCCTTCTTGGCGGCGGCCGGCTTTGCGGCGGCAGCTTTCTTGGCACTGGCGGCGGCCGGCTTTGCGGCGGCAGCTTTCTTGGCACTGGCGGCGGCTGGCTTGGCAGCAGCAGCCTTCTTGGCGGCGGCTGGCTTGGCGGCAGCCTTCTTCGCGGCAGCTGGCTTGGCGGCAGCCTTCTTGGCGGCAGCCTTCTTGGCGGTGGCCTTCTTCGCGGTGGCCTTCTTCGCGCTGCCACCCTCAGCTGCTGCGGGTGCGGCCTCCCATGCAGCACACACGGCGCCGGTTGGATCCGCGAACACCGTCAGCTTACCCATGCCCGGAACCTCGGTCGCGGGCACGAGGATCCGGCCCCCGTTCTTCTTGATGACGCCGATCGTCTTGGCGATCGACGCGACGCCAACATAGCCAACCCAGGCGCTGGGAGCGCCGGGCGTCGGATTCTTGTCAATGCCCCCGATTCCTCCGGTCGGGGTGATGATCATCGAATACACCCCGTCGGGCATTTGGACGTCTTGGTACGTCCATCCAAAGACTGCCGCGTAGAATTTCTTCGCGGCTTCGGGGTCGGAAGTGTTCAGCTCCATGTGGACGAAGTTGCTCATCTTGCGGTCCTCCTTCACGAGCCGTCGCGGCTCGATCGCAATATCGCAACAAAGCGATCCGATGGGGTGACAATCAACTACCCGACTTGCGCTTTCGCAGATGCAACAGCCGCAGCCCCTCGAGCATCAGGTTGTCATCGACGATGTCGATCGAGGCGGTCTCGTGGGCGACCTTCCGGGCCAGCCCCCCCGTTGCGATCACCCGGGCCTCCCAGCTCAGCTCGCCGCGGATCCGGGCGAGAACACCCTCGACCAAGCCAACGTAGCCGTAGAACAACCCCGATTGGATCGCGCCCACCGTGTTGCGACCGACCACCGAGGCCGGCTTGGCCACGTCGACCCGGGGCAGCTTGGCTGCTCGCCTGAACAGCGCGTCGGCGCTGATACCCACGCCCGGGGCGATCACCCCGCCAAGGTACTCGGGGGTCGGCGAGACCACGTCGAAGGTGGTCGCCGTCCCAAAGTCGACGATGATGATCGCCGTGTTGGTCTGCCCCGCCCCAGGCACCCCGCCAGGCCCCGGGTCAATCCGCGCATAGCGCTCGTGGGCTGCGATCGCGGCCACGATCCGGTCCGCGCCAACGTCCTGCGCTGGCTCGTAGAGGACCGGCATCCCGGTGTCGAGCATGGGGGTCACGACCAGCGCCTCAACGCCAACATAGCGGGCGAGCGCGGCCACGATCGGCTCTGTCACCGGGGGCACGACGGAGGCCAGCACCGCGCCATCGATGCCCTCGAAGTCCATGCCCTGCAGCGCGAGCGCGCGCTCGAGCTTGATCGCAAACTCGTCGCGGGTCCAGTCCCGGTGGGTTGCGAGGCGCAGCTCGCAGCGCAGCCGCTCACCTTCGAACACACCGATCGAGCTGTTGGAGTTGCCGACATCGATCGCAAGCAGCATCACGCGGGACTGTACCCCGCCTGCACCTAAATCCCACTGTCCACCCCTCGCATCTGCTACCGTGGCGGCCCGTGAACGAGGGTTCTCAGCCAGGCGAGCATGCCGACGATCAGGTCAAGGGTCGAGGTCTGGGTGACCGCAGCTGGACGCCTCCGGTCCGCCCCGACCCGGTCTCGCTGATCGAGCAGCGGCAAAAGGACCTTCGCCTGCCGCTGCGGGGCTGGGTCGTACCCTTCGCCGCCCTCGGCACCGTCGCGGGCCTGTTCTTCGCGCTCTCGACCATCTTCGATCTGCTGCTTGGGGCCAACTTCACCGGTCGCGGGTTGGTCGACGCGCTGCTCTCGATCGAGCCCAGCCAGGCCACCAACACCCTCGGCAGCCTTGGCGAGATCATGGCTGCGGTCCTGGGCCTCGCGCTCACGGTGTCCAGCATCATCGTGCAGTTGGCGGCGACGCGGTTCACCCCAATCGTGACCTCGCTGTTCTTGCGCGACCGCACCAATCAGCGCGTGCTGAGCTTCTTCGTGGTCTGCAACATCTATGTGCTGTGGATCAACTTCGTCGTTGGCCCAGCGTCGGTGCCCAGCTGGGGCGTGCTCGTGTCAATGCTGCTGATGACGGCCAGCTTGCTGCTGCTGTTTCCCTACTTCGTGTTCGTGTTCAACTTCCTCGAGCCCGACTCGATCATCTCGCGGATCACGACCGACGGCCTGGCTGCGTCAACCCCCTATCGCGGTCGCGGGCGCAGCTCGATCGGCACCCGTCAGCGCGAGGCCACCCAGGGCGTCGAGCACCTCGCCAACATCGGCCTCAACGCGGTCCAGCAGCAAGACAAGAACATCGCATCGAGCGCGACCAACGCCTTGTCCAACTACGCGATCTACTACGGGGACACCAAGGCTGGGATGGTCAACACCTGGCACTCGATCCCAGATTGGAACCGCCAGAGCCCCGACTTCGTCAGCCTGTCCGACGAGGCCGTCGACGATCTTCGCAACCGCGGGATCTGGCTCGAGTGGAAGATCCTCCGCCAGTACCAGATGTTGTACGGCGAGGGCCTCGAGCGCATGAAGGACCTGTGCTACCTGATTGCGATCAACACCCGCCGGCTGGGTGAGGCCGCCGCGCGGCACGGGGATCTGCCGGCCCTGGACCTCTCAATCAAGTTCTTCAACACCTACCTGCGCGCCACGATCAACGCCAACGACATTCGCACCTGCTACAACATCCTGCATCAGTATCGGCAGCTCGGTGAGTTCGTGATCGAGCACCTCGACACCAAGGCCGAAGATCTGATCCTCGATGAGCCGATGAGCATGACGTCCACGCTCACGGTCACGATCGGCGCCCCCGCCGGGGATCTGAGCGAGCTCGAGCGCCGCGGCCTCGAGATCGCCCGCTACATGCGCTACTACAGCGGCATCGCGTTTGGGCGCAGCATGGCCTTCATCACAGAGGTCATCGCCCACGACGTGGGTGCCCTGTGCGCCAAGGCGTTCCACACCGACTCGCAGTATCACGACGAGCTGCTCGCAACCTTCTTGCGGGTCGACGACAGCACCGAGACCGCCCACTCCGACACCACATTGCAGGGCGTGCGCCGGGCCCAGGTCAAGCTCGCAACGACCTACATGCTCAATGGTGCCGAGTCGCTCGCCCGCCGGATCCAGGCCGACATGAAGAACGAGCCGGCGGATCGCATGCTCGGGATCTGGCAGCTGCTCGCGGCCTTGCGGACCCGTGAATTCTGGGAGGTCAATGATCGGGGCTCGAACTTCGACTACCTGACCGACGAGCAGAAGGGCCAGCTGCCGCTGTTCTTCTCGTGGTTCCCGTCGCTCAACAAGGTCGCCCTCGAGGCGATGCGCACCGGCGCCTTCGAGCCCCCGGGAGCCCCCAAAATCGTCCCAAACACACCTTAGGACCCCCACAGCCACCTTCGCACTTCGCGGTCACTCGCTTCGCTCGCTCCCAATGGGCTGGCTGTTCGCTACCGCATGTGTGGCCCCCTAGAAGGGGGCTCTCGTCTGGGCGCTAACGGCCACCGCTCGGCGCTCCATCTGCGTGGTCGGCATCCGGCTTGAGACCCGAAGCCGGAGCGCCAACCGGTGACCGCGGGTCTAAGGACCCGACGAAGAGCGAGTCCCCCCACGCAGATGGAGCGCCCCCCGGTGGCCGTGAGCGCTCAGACAAGAGCCCCCTTCTAGGGGGCCACACATGCGGTAGCGAACAGCCAGCCCCTTGGGAGCGAGCGAAGCGAGTGACCGCGAAGTGCGAAACCGCCTGTGGGGGTCTAATTTAGAACCGGATGCCGAGTTGGGCTTGGACCGTCTGCGCCGCGCGGGCGTCCACGCGGTTCGTGGTCGGATCCCCGTTCGCGTTGACCCCCGAGAGCACCGGGTTCCAGGCCCCAAACGGGAACATCGCGCCGTACTGCAGCTGGAAGAAGATCGGCTCTTCCGCGTCGTGATAGCGGACCGACCCAGCGATCTCGAGCCCCCACAGCGAGCGGTCGCCCGCGAGGGTCCCCCGTTGATCCACCGCCCCCGCAAACTCGACGTCGGCGCGGGCGCTGACGTTGTCTTGGAAGAAGTAGAACGCCGCCCACGGCTTGACGTAGGCCGCGTTGGCCACGGTGCCGAGCAGCTCCTTGAACAGCAGCATGTCCTGCATGTACGCGGGGTTGAACCGGAACGTGCCGAACCCTGCATAGTCGCCACCGTTGGTGGTGGGGAGCGGGGACTGGTACTGATTTCGGTAGGGCTGCGAGCTGTCGCCGCTGGCGAAGCCATGATCGAGCCCGATGTGGAAGCGATCTTTGAACAGCCCGTACTTGAACTCCAGCGCGTAGCCGAACTGCAGGACCTTGGTGAGATCCGTGCCGGTCGCCGCGTTGATGTTGAAGTCGTCGGAGCTGCGATCTTCCGTGAGGTCGCGGTGGCGGAAGTTGCCGACGATCAGGGCCCCTTCGGCCTCGATCCGCATGGTCCGCCAGTTGACGCGCAGCCACAGATCCGGGGTCAGCAACCAGCCGCGCCGATGCACCAAGCTGGCGGAGTAGTTGTTGAGCCCGCTGTTGCCGTCGTCGTCGAGCAGCCCGTTGCCAAGCGGCACGCCGGCGTGGCTGAGGCCGTCTAGATCACCGACGGGGTCGGTGTCATCCAGCGATGGGTTGCCGCCAAGCCCGTCACCGAGGCCCGGCGTCCCGATCGCGCGACCGATCGTCTGCCAGCGCAGCCAAGTCTTGAGCCCGTAGTTGACGACCGGGGTGCCCGACGACAGCTTGCGCTGCAGCATCGCGGCGTCGTCGCGGCGCTCGATCCACACGCCAAACTGGTGAACGTTGTCGTAGAGCTCGGCCGACAGGGTCTGGGCCACGAGGTTGCCGCTCTCCCACTCCGGGCCAAGCAGCTGGGCGGTGGTGGGCCCGCTGGCGGCCCAGTCGTAGCTGACGCCAAGCGTCATCGCGTTGCGCTTGTCGGGCCCAAAGTCGAAGGTCAGCCGCACGCTGTCGCTCGAGTCGCCGTAGTCGGTGTCGACCATGCGAATGATGTCGGACTTCTCGCCGCGCGCGTAGCCGTTGCCGTCGTTCTGGACGATGCCAAGGCCCCAGTGGTTGGGCATCCGACCAAACTCCAGGGTCATGCCAAAGCCGAACCGGATCTCACCCCAAGCCCGCTTGACCGTGATGCTGTCGTTGAACGAGTTGACGCCGTCTTGCGGGGCGTACTGCGTGCGCGTGAACAGATCCGTCGGCGCCCACGGGCTCTCGCCCGCGAAGCTGTCGGGGGTGCTGCCGAGCACCAGGTTGTCGAGCAGATCCACCTGCGAGTGGATCTTGACCGTGTCGGTCACGTGAATCGTGGGCTCGAGGCGCAGGCGCATGTTTGCGCCGGCCGTGCTCCGCCGCCGCTTGCACAGGGTGTTCACGCGACTGGGCGAGACCCCGCGCGCGCTCAGCTGCGCCGCACACCCAGCGTCGTTGGCCCGCAGCGAGTTCGTCTCCGAGAACTCGCCCATCTCCGAGGGCGGAAGGAAAAATTTGTTGTCGAGCCCGTCTTGCTCTGTGAAGAACAGATCGAGGTCGAGGCGGTGGAAGAAGTCCGCCCGCATGCGCAGGTTGCCGTGCAGCTCGAACAGCTGCAGGCGCCGACGCCCCTCGGGCTGGGCCGGCACCGGGACCACGGGCGCGAGGGCTCCCTTGTCCTTGGGCGCGGCCTCGGCTGGGCCGTCCTTGTCTTTGTCGCCGCCGGTTGGCGGAGCCGCACCGCCACCAGGCATGCCCCCTCCGCCCATGCCCCCCGGAGGTGGCTGCATGGCAGAGGCCGTTGCAGGGATCCCGAGCCCAAGCACGAGGGCGAGGACCGGCAGCGATACCGCGAGGGCCGGTCCACCGAGGGAGGGGAGTCGCCGTGGTTCGGGCATGAAAGCGGGGCACGATAGCCACCGGGCCTAGCAGCGTCAACTCGGCTCAAACCGTCTAGAACGGCCAGAATCAGCGCTTTTCTTGGAATTCAGCGTGATCCCAGCGGGCGCTGAAAGCGGGACCGGGGTGCCGCGTTGGCAGCTGTTTCCCGCCCGTAGTGCGTGTCGACCGTGGCTGTTCGCCCTTTGCCGAAGCCACCCGCGCCCCTTGCAGGGGCCACACATGCCCCCGCGAACAGCCGGCCCGTTGGGAGCGAGCGCAGCGAGTGACCTGCAAAGTGCGAAGGTGCGTGTGGTGCGGGTGCGAAGGCGGGTGCGGGGTGCAGAAAAGCCCCCTTGCAGGGGGCCACACATGCCCCCGCGAACAGCCGGCCCGTTGGGAGCGAGCGCAGCGAGTGACCTGCGAAGTGCGAAGGTGCGTGTGGGGGTAACAATAAACACCTAAAGTCTCGCGGGTGAGCGGCAGCACGTGGCAGCCAGGTCAGTTGTTGTTCGTCGGGTTCTCGGGGCTGACGGTCCCGCCAGATCTCGGCCAGCGGATCCGCGAAGGCCGAGTCGGCGGGGTCGTGTTGTTCAAGCGCAACATCGCCGATCCCGAGCAGCTGCGCGCGTTGACCCGCAAGCTCCACGAGCTCGCCCCGGCCGACGCCCCGCTCACGATCGCGATCGATCAAGAAGGCGGCCGGGTCCAACGGCTGCGGGATCCATGGACCGAGTGGCCGCCGATGCGGACCCTTGGCGGCGGGCCAACGCAGGACACCAGCGCGTTCGCCAGCGCGCTGGCGCTCGAGCTGCTCGACGCCGGCATCGATCTCGACTTCGCCCCGGTCGTCGACGTGGACAGCAACCCCGACAACCCCGTGATCGGGGATCGCAGCTTCGCCCGGGATCCCGCCACCGTCGGGCGCCACGCGGCGGCCTTCATCACGGCGATGCAGGACCGCGGCGTCGCCACTTGTGCCAAGCACTTCCCCGGACACGGCGACACCGACCTCGACAGCCACCTCGCGCTGCCCCGCCTCGAGCTCGAGCGCGACCGGCTCGAGCGCACCGAGCTCCCCCCCTTCCGGGCCGCGATCGAAGCCGAGGTCGCCTCGATCATGACCGCCCACGTCCTGTTCCCGAAGCTCGATCCCAAGCGCCCTGCCACGCTCTCGCCCGAGGTCATGGGCATGCTCCGGGCCGAGCTGGCCTATGACGGCCTGGTGTTCTCCGACGACATCGAGATGAAGGCCGTCGCGGATCACTTCAGCGTTGAAGATCGCAGCCTTGGTTGCCTGCGCGCTGGCGTGGACGTGATCTTGGTCTGCTCCCAAGCAGATCTGCGCGAAGAGGTCCTCGCCAAGCTCGAGCGCGCCCCGGATCAACTCCTCGAGCACCCCCTGCGCCGCCTCGCCGGCTTCAAGCAGCGCTACGGCAAGACCGTCCGGGTGGTCCCGCTGACGGAGGCCGGGCCCCCCTTCGCCAGCCACCAAGCCCTCGCGGATCGGCTTCGCACCAGCCCCGTCGCCCACGACCAAGTCGCCCACGACCAAGTCGCCCACGACCAAGTCGACCCAACCGAGCGCTCGTGAGCCGCGGGCCTGAACCCGCAGGCGGCTTCACTCATGGTGCTTCGCGTCAACCGGCTTGACCAACGCGTTCGCAACCAAGGCCAACACCAACAACCCCGCCATCAACAGCATCGTCGAGTCGTACAAGCCCGCCGTGGGATCCCGCGTCCCCGCCGGGGCGATCTCCATCAGCTTCGCCAGCGTCACCGTCTTGGCCTCGACCAGCATCGGCAGCTGATCCAGCCCCGCCCCAAAGCTTCGCTGAAACTGGGCCGGATCAACCTTCCCAGCCAATTCGACGATCCCATGCTCGACCGCGCGGGCCCGCAGCGAGGTGATCGCCAGCGGCCCCAGCACCCCCGCGGTGCTCCACGCGGTCAGCAACCGGCCATGGATGCCGCCCACGTACTTGGTCCCAAAGATGTCCGCCAGGTAGGCCGGGATCGTTGCGAACCCGCCCCCGTACATCGTGAAGATCAGCATCGTCGCCGCATAGAACACGACCAGCCACACGAGCTCGGGCGAGGCGCTGACCTGCGCCGCGGTCCACGGGATCGACAGGTACAGCGCGATCCCAACCACGAAGAACACGTAGTAGGTGTTCTTGCGCCCGATCTTGTCCGAGGCGCTGGCCCACATGAACCGGCCGGCCATGTTGAACACGCTGATCATCGTCACGTAGGTCGCGGCGAACGCCCCGTCCACGATCGTTGGCAAGGTCGTGCCAAAGATCTCGGTCATCATGGTCTTGGCCACGCCAATCACCCCGATCCCCGCCGTCACGTTGAAGCACAGCACGATCCACAGCAGGTAGAACTGCGGGGTCTTGTGGGCCTGATCAATGTGCACGTTGTGGGTGGTGATCATCCGCGCGGTCGCGGTTGACTTGTCGGGTGGGGTCCAACCATCGGGCTTCCAATTTGGCGCAGGCACGCGAAACGAGAACGCGGCGACCAGCATGACCACGAAGTACACGGCCCCGAGCGCGAAGAAGGTCTCGGCCGCGCCGGAGCTGCCGGTCCCCACTTCGTACACGCCGGCCTTGGCGGGCACGAGCAGCTTCGCGCCCTCTTCGGCGCCGATCACCACGACCTCGCGCAGGTCTTCGCCAACCCGGGCGAGCCGGCGGCCAGCTTGGGTGACCAGCTCGAGCTCGGCGACCGAGCCGAGTCGCTCGGGCGCGCGATAAAAGAGCTTGAGCAGCGCCTCTTTCATGGGCGCGGCGATCATGGCCCCGCCGCCAAAGCCCATGATCGCCATGCCTGCGGCCATGCCACGCCGATCCGGGAACCACCGAATCAGCGTGCTGACCGGCGACACGTAGCCAAGCCCAAGCCCGCAGCCGCCAAGCACCCCATAACCCAGGTACAGCAGCCACAGCTGATGGGTCAGGATCCCGAGCCCCCCAACCGCGAAGCCGCCGCCCCACAGGCACGCAGCGACGACCCCGACCATGCGCGGGCCAACCTCCTCGAGCCACTTGCCCGCGACCGCGGCGGACAAGCCCAGGAACACGATCGCAACCGAGAAGATGCGCGTGACGTCTTCCAGGGCCCAGTCGCCGGCCGCGGCCCCGACCACCCCAAGCGCCTTGGTCAGCGGCGGGTTGAAGATGCTCCACGCGTAGACCGAGCCAATGCACAAGTGAATCGCGATCGACGCCGGCGGCACCCGCCAGCGATTGAACCCCGGCGGCGCGACGATGTGATCCTTGTGCAGGCGTTGGAACAGGCCCATCTAGCGTGATGCTAGCAGGGGACGGAAGTTCGGCGCGGTCGTCAGATGCGTCGCTGCGTGCCGAGGCTACGGCGCGAAGGCGAAGCCGAAGTCGTATTACTAGATCAGCCCCACTTGACGGGGAGATCGTTGGTCAGCACGACCGTCGGGAACTGCTTTTGGGTCGCGAGCATGGCCATGACCACGTCGTTGATCGTCGCGTCGTCACCAACGTCGATGATGATCGTGCCCTTGTTGGGATAGCGCTTCTTCACCGCCACCATCTGCGCGGCGAGATCCTTCCAACCGGTGCCCGTGATGTTCGACGAGAACCGGGGGTGCGCGGCGCTGATCGTGAACGACTCGCCGGGCCCAAGCGTGACCCGCAGTGCCAGGGCGTTGTCACCCGGGGCAACCCGCATGCCGCCCGGCGGCAACAGATAGAAGGGGCGGGCGCGCAGGCCCGCGTTGCTGCCGTTGACCAACAGCGAGAAGCTTGGCGGCTCACCCGGCCGGGTCTCGGCGATCGCGTAGGCCAGCTCGACCAGGGTCTTGGCCGGCACGCTGGCCTCGAGCCCAAACAACACCCGGCTCGGGACCTCGAGCACGTAGGTCTGGGCCTCTTCGAGGGCCTCCAACCACAGCCGCCGAAACGGGCTCCACAGCGACGCCTTGCACCCGCTCTTGCACTCGCGCGAGGCCGGCCCCGGTGGCACGACGCCGCCCGTGAGCGCGAGGATCTCTTCGTCGAACACCAGCAGCCTCTGCGGCGTGGCGGTGATGTAGATGCCGGGCTCGACGCTGCTGCCGTTGGCCAGCGGGAGGTTCTCGGAGCCAAACAACGCGTTGATCTGCGTGAGCACGACGGTGTCGAAGCCCTGCAGGGTCTGGGGCGCTGCTTGGGCTTGGATCAGATCACCGAGCGAGGGTGGCTCGGGCAATTGCGAGGCCAAGGCCGAGACCGAGGCCTCGAGCGACGCGTCGACGCGGGAGGTCGCGTCGATCGTGTTCACCACGTTTACGGAGTTCACGGAGTTCAGGGAGCTCAGCGGGCTCGCAGCCAGGAGCGCCGTGGTCAGTATCGCCAGCTTCGCCATATTAAAACTCCTCGATCGGGATGGGGATCCAGCGGGTGTCGACGGTGCCCTCGCGGATCACCCCGAGCGTCGTCGTGCTACCAACCGTGCGGTTGCGGAGCCGTCCTTCGACGTGCTCATCGGCGAGCGGCCCGCCATCGAGCCACGTCGGGAGGCTCGTCAGCATGCCGACGACGACCTGTCGCTCGTCTTCTTTGGCGGTGGCGACCCAGATCTCGTAGGGGTCGCCGAAGCAGGTCATGTGCACCAACCAGCCGTCCGAGAGGCCGTCTTCGGCCTCACTGGCCAGGGCGGTGACGAGCTGCTCGAAGTCGCTGCGCCACAGGCCCAGATCTTTCATCCGGGTCTGCACGCGGCTGACGACCCTTGGCAGCAGCGCAGCGAGCGGCGTCGCGGACTCGGGCTGGCACTCGGCCCCGCGCAGCGGCTCGCGGTAGCGGGCGGTCAGGACCACGAAGCGATCCTGGACCGCATAGGCGTCCCGGTGATGCTCGAGCTCCCGGCGAAGGGCCTGCAAGATCGACGTGGGCGAACCAGCGCCCAGCCAGTGCAGCAACGCGAACGCGTCCCACGAACCCTGCTTGGGATCTCGGGTCACGCAGCCGCCACCCTCGCTCTCGACGCAGTGCACAAAGGACGTGGCGGCGCGCCGAGCTGGCTCAGCCGGCCCAACAGTCTGGGCCTCGCCGGTTTTGGTCTGACAGGCGCTGGTTGCCACCGCAGCGGCAACCACCAGGCCCATCGTGAGATGGTGTCGAGCTCGCGGCGCGAACCTATGCATGCGTTCCTCCAGCCACGTGAGCGGCTCCGGTCCACGAGTAACAGCCGCTGCCCGAATTGAGCAACAAAACTGAGTATAGCGTCAGCCCAAGAAGGGGTAGCGCCAGTCTCGCGCGGGGGCGAAGTTCTCTTTGATCGTCCGCGGCGACAGCCAGCGGATCAAATTCCACATGCTGCCAGCCTTGTCGTTGGTCCCGCTGGCCCGGCCGCCGCCGAACGGCTGCTGACCGACGACGGCCCCCGTGGGCTTGTCGTTGATATAGAAGTTGCCGGCCGCGAAGCGCAGCTGCTCGACGGCGGTGACCACCGCGGCCCGGTCCTGGGCGAAGATCGCCCCGGTCAGCGCGTAGGGGCTGCTCTTGTCACACAGCTGCAGGGTCTGCTCGAACTCGGCCTCGGGGTAGACGTAGATCGACAGGATCGGGCCAAACAGCTCCTCGACCATGGTTGGGTAGTCTGGCTCGTTGGCGACGATGATCGTGGGCCGCACGAAGTAGCCCTCCGAGTCGTCGTACTCGCCACCGAGCACCTCTTTGACCCCCGCGCCCACGGCAGCCTTGGCCGCATCGATCGCGCCCTTGTGATCCGCGAACGCGTTCTTGTCGATCACCGCGCCCAGGAAATTCGAGAAGTCCCGCACGTCGCCCATCTTTAGCTCGGCGATTCCGGCCGCGAGCCGCTCGCGCAGCGCCGGCCACAGGCTGTCGGGGATGTACGCGCGCGAGGCCGCCGAACATTTTTGGCCCTGGTACTCGAACGCCCCGCGCAGCAGCGCCACGCTCAGGGTCTCGAGGTCGGCGCTGGGGTGCGCGACAACGAAGTCCTTGCCGCCGGTCTCGCCGACCAGGCGCGGGTACGCCCGGTAGCGATCCAGGTTGTCGCTGGCTTGCCGCCACAGGGTCTTGAAGGTGCTCGTCGAGCCCGTGAAGTGGATCCCGCCAAGCCGCGCGTCACCCATGATCGAGGGCCCGACCACGCTCGACGAGCCCGGCAGGAAATTGATGACCCCCGGGGGCAGCCCGGCGGCCTCGAACAGCTCCATGATGTAGTGACCCGAGAGGATCGAGGTCGAGGCCGGCTTCCAGATCACCGTGTTGCCGCACAGCGCGGGCGCGGCCGGGAGGTTGGCGGCGATCGAGGTGAAGTTGAACGGGGTGATCGCAAACACGAAGCCGTCGAGCGGGCGGTACTCGACGCGGTTCCAGACCGCGGACCCGGGCGAGATCGGCTGCTCGGCGTAGATGCGCTCGAGGTAGTGGACGTTGAAGCGGAAGAAGTCGATGAGCTCACAGGCCGAGTCGATCTCTGCTTGGTACACGGTCTTGCTCTGGCCGAGCATGGTCGCGGCGTTGAGCTGGTCACGGAACTCGTCCTCGAGCAGCCGCGCCGCTCGCAGGAAGATCGCCGCGCGATCCTCGAAGGGCATCGCTGCCCACGGACCGCGGGCGAGCTCCGCCTCTGCGAGCGCCTTGGCGACCTCGGCCTCGCCGGCCTGGTGCGCGATCCCAGTCACGTGGCTGTGCCGGTGGGGCATGACCATCTCGCGGGTGTTGCCGGTCGTGATTTTCTCGCCGCCGATCACCAGCGGGACTTCGATCTTGGCGGCGAGCTGGCGATCGAGCTCGACCTCGATGCGCGCGCGCTCGGGGCTACCAGGGGCATAGTCACGCACCGGTTCATTGGCGGGCGTGGGGATCGGAGAAGAGCCGAACGACGACATGACCCGCATACTATCCTTTCCTTTTCCTTGCGCGCACGGGCACAGGCTCCTACGCCGGCCAGTCCCTCGCTGGCGCGCCTTCACACCCTCGCGCGCAGCCGCTGCGCGCTCCCAATTGGTTTTGAGCTCGGGCGGCGACCCGCTGCGCCGCGAGATCAGTCGCGGCGGCGACGGGACACCGAGAGCAGCAGCCCGAACCCGAGGATCGTGGCGAGCCCGCCCCCGCCGATGTCCGTAGCGGTGACCGAGCAGCCCTTCTTGCTGGGCGCGGCCGGCTCGGGGGCGTTGTCGACCGCCTCGGGTTGGATCGGCTCGGGCTCGGGCTCGGCGGGGCCTGGATCCGTGGTTGGCGGCGGTTCGTTGGGCTGATCGAGGGTGTCGGCGTTCGCATCGAGGGCCTCGATGTCCGCGGCGGCGTCGGCCAGCGCGGTGGTCCGCGAGCACAGGTTGTCGCGGGCCTGACCCTTGTCGTCGATGCGGGCGTAGATCAACCACTCGCTGTCGGGATCCCCGTAGGCGCGGCCACACGCCGCGCTGTTGTCAGCGGTCTCGATGTTGATCTTGGCGTCGAGCTGGCCCTTGAAGGTGCGCTGAACCTCGAAGGTGAAGATCTTGGTCTGCATCGCGTGCGGCCCCGGTTGGGGTCCGTCGGCGACCGCGAGCAGCTTGGCGGTGAACACCGCGTCCGCGTCGCGGGCGGACTCGACCGCGCCGGGCGAGCGGATGCAGGAGCACGCTTGCGCTTCGGTTGGCGCCAACACCACCGCGGCGGGGATCAGGGCGAGGGACAGCACGCTGACAGCGAAGAGTCGACGCATCGCGGCAAGCTACCACCACTCATGGCGGCGGGCCCGATCCCGGATCGAGGATCGGGGGCTGCGCCCGAGATCCGCACGTACCGCCGTGAGCTGGCGCAGGCTGCCAATAGCGCGGGTGAGCTGCTCTGCCAGCGCGCGCCTTGAAACCCGTCGCGGCTTGACCTAAACAGGCCCCCGCGTGGCCTTGCCACGCACAAAAGAGAGTGATCCTCAATGCTTACGGTATCCGAAGTCACCAAGGCCTACGGCGGCAAGACCCTGTTCGAGGAGGTCTCCACGACCTTTGATCCGGGCAATCGCTACGGGCTCACCGGGGCCAATGGTGCCGGCAAGTCGACGTTCATGAAGATCCTCTCGGGTGACGTCGACCCGGACAAGGGCCACATCTCGGTGCCCCACAACGCGCGCATGAGCGTGCTGCATCAGGACCACTTCAAGTTCGAGGAGTTCAGGGTCCGCGACGTCGTCATCATGGGCAACGACGTGCTGTGGAAGGCCCTGTCCGAGAAGGAAAAAATGCTCGAGACCGTCGACTACGACAACTTGTCGGAAGAAGACGGCATGCGCCTCGCCACGCTCGAGATGACGATCGCCGAGCAAGAGGGCTACGACGCAGAGAACCGGGCCGAGGAGCTCCTGACCGGCCTCGGGATCCCAGCCGCGGATCACACAAACAAGCTCGAGCAGGTCCAGGGCGGCCTGCGCTTGCGCGTGCTGCTGGCCCAGGCGCTGTTCGGCGATCCCGACATCCTGTTGCTCGACGAGCCCACCAACCACCTCGACATCGAGTCAATCCGCTGGCTCGAGGGCTTCTTGCTCAGCTACTCCGGCGTGCTGATCGTGATCTCGCACGATCGCCACTTCCTCAACCGCGTGTGCACCCACACCGCAGACGTCGACTACGAGAACATCATCCTCTACCCCGGCGGCTACGACCGGATGATGCAGCAAAAGGTCGCCTACCGGATCGCCGAAGAGAAGCAAAACGCCAGCAAGGCCAAGAAGATCGGCGACCTGCAAGAGTTCATTCGGCGGTTTGGCGCCAACGCCAAGAAGGCTTCGCAGGCCAGCTCGCGCAAGCGCGAGGTCTCGAAGATCAAGGTGTCGATGGCCGATCTCAAGCGCTCGAACATCGCGCGGCCGTTCATCCGCTTCGAGGTCGCGCGGCCTTCCGGCAAGCTCGTGCTCGAGGTCGAGCGGCTGTCCAAGAGCTTTGACGGCCAGGTCGTGTTCAACGACGTCTCGTTCACGCTCATGCGCGGTGACAAGCTCGCGGTCGTGGGCCCCAACGGCGTCGGCAAGTCGACGATGCTCAAGTGCCTGGCCTCGTTCTACGAGCCCGATCGCGGCAAGATCAAGCTTGGCCACGAGGTCACCGCCGGCTACATGCCGCAGGACCACGAGGACGGCCTGCAAAACGCCGAGGGCAAGACCGCCTACGAGTGGCTGCACCAGTGGGACATCAAGGCCTCCGTCGAAGAGGTCCGCGGCCTGCTCGGGCGCATGCTGTTCCCAAGTGAAGACGCCGAGAAGCCCGTCAGCGCGCTCTCGGGCGGCGAGACCGTGCGCTTGTTGATGTCCAAGCTGACCCTCACCCGGGACAACTTGTTGCTGCTCGACGAGCCGACCAACCACCTCGATCTCGAGTCGATCCGCGCCCTCGAAGAGTCACTGGTCAAGTACGAGGGCACGCTGATCTTCGTGGCCCACGACCAGTCGCTGCTCGAAGAGGTCGCAACCTGCGTACTGGATCTGCGCCCCGACGGCAGCTGGGACTTCTTCCCGGGCGGCTACGAGGACTTCTTGCGCAAGAGCGGCAAGTAGCGAACTACTGGCGAGGCTCCGCCTCAGACCCGTCGAGCATGTAGACGTCTGCATGGGGTCGACGTGCTTTTCGGGCAGCGCGGGGGTCGACGTGCGGGGGTCGACGTGCTGATCGGGCAGCGCGCACGACCCGTGAGGGTCGCTCCGGGCACGGAGGGCTCAAGACGCTAATTTGCGTTGTCATGGATCGCTGTCGGCGAGGTCGGGCTGTGGCTTCGGTGGGGCACTCGCAACGCCCTCTTATTGTGCCCGGAGCGACCCTCACGGGTCTCTTGTGCGCTT
>NZ_JMCC02000044.1 GCF_000737335.2 Enhygromyxa salina
GAAGAGGAAGAGGGCGACGAGGAAGAGGGCGACGAGGAAGAGGAAGAGGAAGAGGGCGACGAGGAAGAGGAAGACGAGGGCGACGAGGAAGACGAGGAAGAGGAAGAGGAAGACGAGGAAGACGAGGAAGACGAGGAAGACGAGGGCGACGAGGAAGACGAGGAAGACGAGGAAGAGGAAGAGGGCGACGAGGAAGAGGAAGAGGGCGACGAGGAAGAGGAAGAGGAAGAGGAAGAGGAAGAGGAAGAGGAAGAGGGCGACGAGGAAGAGGAAGAAGAGGAAGAGGGCGACGAGGAAGAGGAAGACGAGGAAGACGAGGAAGAGGAAGACGAGGAAGACGAGGAAGAGGGCGACGAGGAAGAGGGCGACGAGGAAGAGGGCGACGAGGAAGAGGAAGAGGACGCAGACGACGCCGACTGAGCGATCGCTGCAGGCGCACTTCCCCGACGCAAACGCGCTGCCAAGCGGACTTGCGGTCGCGACCCAAAGGTCGCAAGCTCGCGGATCCCCATGGCCAACTCCCGCGCACCCAAGTCCCGATCCCAGCAGCCGCGAGTCGATTCGGGCTCGAGCTCCGGTCGGCGGCGCGCAGGGTCGCGCGACGCCGGGCCCGACAAGTCACCCACCCGCGGTCCGAGCTCCCGCGGCCCCAAGAAGACGCGCGAGCAGCCGTTCACCCCCAACGAACGTGAGCTGCGGGAGGGCGTCCGGCTCCAAAAGTTCATCGCCAGCGCGGGGATCTGCTCGCGCCGAAAAGCCGAGGACTTGATCGCCTCGGGGGTCGTGCAGGTCAACGGTCAGCGCGTCAAAGAGCTCGGCTCGCGCGTGTTTCCGGGCCGCGATCGGGTGACCGTGCGCGGCGAGCCCGTCGTCGCCGAGGCCAAGGTCTACTACCTGCTCAACAAGCCCGATCAGATCGTCTGCGATGCGTCAGGCAGCGTCGACGAGCGGGGGCGGGCCACCGTGTTGTCGCTGATGCACGGCATCCCCGAGCGCCTGTATCCGGTCGGGCGCCTCGACTACCACTCGCGCGGGATCTTGCTGCTGACCAACGACGGCGAGCTCGCGGCGGCCCTCAGTCACCCCCGCCACGGGGTCGTGAAGACCTACCACGTGAAGTTTCAGGGCAAGCTCAGCCCTGACCAAGAGCAGCTCCTGCGCGACGGCGTCGAGCTCGACGATGGCGCGATCACGCGGCCGCTCGTCGAGCTGTTCGCGTTCCGCGAGACAGAGGCCAACGTCTGGTACCAGGTCGGGCTGGCCCAGGGGCTCAACCGGCAGCTGCGGCGCATGGGCGAGGCGATCGGCCGCCCCGTGCTCAAGCTGATCCGCGTCGCAATCGGCGACATCAACGCGGACGGCCTGCCCGAGGGCGAATTCCGCCCGCTCACAGCGACCGAGGTCGGCCGGCTGCTCGCCAGCGTCAAGCTCGATCCGCCCGCAGCCCCGCCCAAAGACTCGCGCAAGTCGCCCCGCAAGTCAGCTTCCGGCGGGGCGCCCGGCGCTGGGCAGCGATCCGCCCGCGGCCCGGGATCCGGCCAAAAATCGGGCCCAGCCAACAGGTCCGGCGCGCGCGGGGGCAGCTCGAGCAGGGGCGCCAACCCGGGCCGACGCGCCCAAAAGAAGTGAGCGCTGAATGGCTGGATGGCCGCGCAGCCTCGCCATGAACCCGCTCACGGCCCAATGCGCACGGATCGGCCCCCCCTCCGCGGTTCGGATCGCGCCGGCCGCAGGCAGCCGAACCTGCTCGGTTGCTCGCCAGCCCCAGACCCCTTGCCAGTCCAGGCGCTACCGGGTAGGTTGCCGCCCCCGTCGGCAGTAGCCGGTGGAGCCGCCGAAGGAAAATCGACAGATGGCCAAGCTCTCCCAAGTTCTCCGCGACAAAAAGCGCGAGAAGCTGATCGTAAAATACGCGGACAAGCGCGCCGAGCTGCGCGCCCAAATGAAGGACCCGGACCTCGACCCCGACGTCAAGGCCGAGGTCATGGCGAAGCTCGATAGCCTCCCGCGAAATTCTTGCCCCACGCGTCTGACCCGGCGCTGCTTCCTCACAGGTCGCAGCAAGGCCGTCTATCGCAAGTTTGGGCTCAGCCGCATCGCGCTGCGCGACCTCGCGCTCCGCGGTGATCTGCCAGGCGTGACCAAGTCGAGTTGGTGAGGAATCCGACCATGCGTAGCGGAATTCATCCCGAGTATCACAAGGTCATCTACCTCGACACGTCGACCAGCGACGAGTGGATCGGCTACTCCACGATCGCCAGCGACGAGCGCAAGCTGTTCGAAGGCGAGGAGCTGCCGGTCGTGCGTCTGGACATCTCGGCCAAGTCGCACCCGTTTTGGACCGGCCAGGCGCGCACCGTCGACGCCGAGGGTCGTATCGATCGCTTCAAGCGTCGCTACAGCCGCAAGAGCTGATCCACCGATCCACCCGCGACCGCACTCGCGCCCGATTCCCCCCTTCAGGGAGGAGTCGGGCGTCTGCTTTTGTGCCACAGTAGTTTGGATGCCGAAGTCAGCGACGGCCAAAGCCAAGTCCACTGCGTCTGCCGCCTCGCCCGCGCTCGTACGCAAGCCAGAAGCGCCGTTCATGACCGGACCGCAGGCAATCTCGCGGGACCTGGCGCAGCAAGTGCTCGAGCGCGCGCTGGCCCGCGGGGGCGACTTCGCCGATCTCTACTTCGAGTATCGGCGCTCGGCCTCGATCTCGATGGAGGACGGCCGGGTCCGCAGCGTCGGCGGCTCCGTCGACATGGGCGTGGGGATCCGCGTCGTCGAGGGGCAGGGAGTTGGCTACGCCTACGCCGAGACGCTGGATCCTGTGGCGATGCTCGAGGCGGCGCAGACCGCTAGCCAGATCGCCCGCGCAGGCGCCAAGACGCGGCCGATCAAGGTCCGCAAGCGTCGGACCGCGGACGTGTATTCGGTCGAGTCGGAGGTCGTCGACATCGAGGGCCGCGCACGCGTCGAGCTGCTGCGTCGGGCCGACAAGGCCGCCCGCGCCGCGAGCCCCAAGATCGTCCGCGTCGACGCCAGCTTGGTCGCCGTTCACAAAGAGATCTTGGTGGTCTCGAGCCACGGTGAGCAGATCGACATGGTCTACGACTTTCAGCCGATGTGCAGGATCTCGGTGTCCGCGGTCGCGCGCGAGGGCAAGCGCAGCGAGAGCGGCAGCAGCTCCGGCGGTGGCCGCATGGGCCCAGAGTACTTCGAGCTGGTCAGCCCCGAAGATCACGGCGTGGAAGCCAGCCGCGTGGCCCTGCTCAACCTCGACAGCCGCGAGGCCCCAGCCGGCACCTTCCCGATCGTGCTCGCGCCGGGCGACTCCGGCATCTTGCTGCACGAGGCCGTGGGCCACGGGCTCGAGGCCGACTTCAACCGCAAGCAGACCTCGAACTACTGCGGACGGGTTGGCCAGTCGGTCGCGTCGGAGCTGGTCACCGTCGTTGATGACCCGGCGATCGCCAGCTCGCGCGGCAGCATCAACGTCGACGACGAGGGCGTGCTGCCCAAGTCGCATCGGCTGATCGAAGCCGGCAAGCTGCGCGGCTACCTGCAAGATCGGATCAGCGCCGATTGGTTCAAGACCAAGCCAACGGGCAGCGGCCGGCGTCAGAGCTTTCGCCACGAGCCGATGCCGCGGATGACCAACACCTTCATGGAAGAGGGCCAGGACGCCCCAGAAGACATCATCAGGTCGGTCAAGCGGGGCGTCTACGCCAAAAAATTCTCTGGCGGCCAGGTCAACATCTCGAACGGCGACTTCGTGTTCTCGCTGACCGAGGGCTACCTGATCGAAGACGGCAAGCTGACCGCGCCGCTCAAGGGCGTCAACCTGATCGGCAACGGCCCCGAGGCGCTGGCGACGGTGAGCATGGTCGGCCACGACTTCGAGCTCTCCGATGGCATGTGGACCTGCGGCAAGGACGGCCAGAGCGTGCCGGTCGGCGTCGGCATGCCAACCGTCAAGCTCGACTCGCTCACCGTCGGCGGCTCCAGCGTCGGCTAGGCGTCGGCCCCCTCACTCACCCACTCAGCGAGGAACAGCAGCGTGAATTCAGCCAAGCAGCGCAGCGGCAAGCCAGGTCGCAAGATCACCGCGAAGAAGAAGGCCGCGAAGAAGAAAGTCGCGAAGAAGAAAGTCGCGAAGAAGGCCACGAAGAAGAAGTCGGCCAAGAAGACGGCCAAGAAGAAGTCGGCCAAGAAGACGGCCAAGCCGACGACCAAGAAGGCCAGCCGGACCAAGCGGATCGCCAAGACCCCGCCGGTCGCCGCGGCCCGCAAGGGTGCGGCCACGCGCGCCGCCAAGGCCAAGCCACCCGCGTCCACAGCCAAGCGGGCGCCGGCGGTGATCTCCAGCGTCGGTGACGCGCTGCCTCGCAGCTCGCGACGGCTGCTCGACGATCTCGAAGCGACCGCGCTGCGAGCCCTCGAGCACCTGCGTGGGCGCGGGGTCGAGCACGCCGAGGTCTCCGTCAGCCAGGGCGAGCAGCTCGAGACCGGGGTCCGACAAGGCGAGATCGAGCTGATCAAAGAGGCCAAGTCGAGCGGGCTCGGGGTCCGGGTCGTCCACAACGAGCGGGTGGCGACCTCGTCGACCACGGATCTGTCGCCCGACGCGCTCGAGCGGTTCTTGGACCGCGTGATCGAGATGGCCGAGCTGTCCGAGGCCGATCCGCTCGCGGTCCCGCCCGATCCCAAGCAACTCCTCGTTGGCGCCAAGGCCAAGTTCCCGGCCTTGGATCTGTGGGATCCCAAGATCGCCAAGATCAAGGCCGACCGGGCCCTACGCTTGGCGCTTGCGGGTGAGAAGGCCGCCTTCGCTGCCGATCGACGCATCACGTCTTCCGAGGGCGCGAGCTGCTCGCGCGGGGCCAGCCACGCCGTGCTGGCCAGCTCTGGCGGGTTCGTGGGTCGCAGCGCGGGGACCCACGCGAGCCTGGTCGTACACGTGGTCGCCGACGACGAAGGCGGCAAGAAGCGCAACGGGTTCGAGTGGACCGCGGGTCGACACTTCGAGATGTTGCTGAGCCCGGCGCAGGTCGGTCGCGAGGCCGCGTCCCGGGCGGTTCGCTCGCTCGGATCGATCAAGCTCGAGACCGGCGTGTACCCGGTCGTGTTCGAGCGCGAGGCGGCTCGTGCGATCGTGGGCTTGATCGCCTCGTGCGTCCTTGGCGACTCGATCTATCGCTCGCAGAGCTACCTCGCGGATCGCTTGGGGACCGCTGTCGCAAGTACCAAGGTGACGATCGTCGACGACCCGCTGCTGCCGCGCGCCCCAGGCTCGCGGATGTATGACGCAGAGGGCAGGGCGGTCCGTCGCAACACCGTGATCCGCAACGGCGAGCTGCGCAGCTTCTTGCTCGACACCTACAGCGCTCGCAAGCTCAAGCTGAAGCCAACGGGCTCGGCGGGCGGAGGCGGCGGGATCCCGCACGCGACAACCAGCAACTTCTACATGAAGCCGGGGCGCGCCAAGCCCGAGTCGCTGCTGCGCGGCATCGATCGCGGGCTGTTCGTGACGTCCATGATGGGCTTCGGCTTCGACCCGGTGACCGGCAACTTCAGCCGCGGGGCCTCTGGTTTCTTGATCGAGCACGGCGAGCTGACGGTCCCGGTCAGCGAGATCACGATCTCGCGCAACCTCGACGAGCTGCTTGGGGGCATCGACGCGGTCGCCAACGATCTCGAGCACCGCGCGTCGGTCTCGGCCCCGAGCTTCCGCGTCGATCACATGACCGTCAGCGGCCGGTGAGCCCTGGGTTCACTCAGAACACTCTCAGAACACTCAGAACCATTGCTCGACGAGCGGGCGCAGGCGCTCGACGAGCGCGTCGTGGTCGACGCCCGGACCACTCGCGAGCAGGCCAAGGTCGTTGCCGAGCACGGGCCCGGTGTAGACCAGCGGGTCGCCGCGCATGTCGGTCAGGCGGCCGCCCGCGGCGTGGAGGATCGCTTGCGGGGCGGCGCTGTCCCACAGCTTGGTGCCGACCGTTGGGTGGGCGTAGAAGTCCGCCACGCCGCGCGCGACCATGGAGATCTTCACCCCGGTGCTCGCGGTTCGCAGCGTCTGCGCAGGCGTGATGCCGAGCAGCTGCATCAGCGCATCGAGGCGCTCGCTGCGGTGGCTCTTGCTGGTCACCAGCCGCCACTGGCGTTCGCTGTGGCCGATCCCGTGTAGGGCCTCGACGCCGCCCTCGGTGTCGTGACGGCAAAACGCGTGGTGGCGGTCGAGGTAGTCGACCGCCCAGCTCAGGCGCTCGTGGCCGGGCTCGTGCACGATCCCCAGCGCGGGGGCGCCGTCGATCACGAGCCCAACGTGGATCGCCCAGCTCGCGTCGCCGCCGGCGAAGTCCTTGGTGCCGTCGACTGGATCAATCATCCACACCCGAGAGTGCTCTTGCCACCTCGAGGCGCCCGCGCTCTCTTCGGCCAGGATCGCGTCATCGGGAAACGCGGCGCGCAACGCTGTGACGATCGCCTTCTCGACCGCGAGATCGGCCCGCGTGACGGGGCCTTGATCGTTGGCCTTGTCGCTGGTCTGAAGCGTGTCTTCGCCACCCGCCTGGATCTCCAGCGCGATCGTTCCGCAGCGTCGGACCACGTCGATCGCGAGTTCGAGTTCGTGCTCGAGCAGGGTCATGGGCGGGAGTATGACGGCAGTTCTCGCGTCTGCGCCGGCCCGCCGCGTGAGCGAACCTTCGCCCCGTACGGGGCGCCGCTAGCAGGGTACTAGAGCTAGAACCCGGGCCCCACCCGCAGCTCGAGCGCCGCACGGATCGCGGGCAGCTCGTCTTCGTGTCCAGCGCGGGCCAGCGTCGAGGCCAGGCGCTTGGCCGTGTCCACATAGACGAACCACAGATCCGCCGACCACGGGTGCCCGCGCGGGTGCGTGAGACCGCTGAAGTCACCAGGGCGGATCCGCATGCGCGCGCTCGCGGCCAGGTGTCGCGCGAGGATCTGCTGGTGGGTCCACTGCGACTCGATGAAGCTCGAGTGCCAGGTAGGCGGTGGCACCCGCCACAGCATGCCCTCTGGCACCTTCGGCAGCTCTGCAGCCGGCCGCGAGAACACGTTGGCCAGGTAGATCGGCACCTGTCCAAGCTCGGGGTCCGACCAGATCTCGCCGATCAGCTGCAGCGGCTTGTCGACGTCGGGCAGACCCGGAACGCGGGCCCGCAGCCGCTCGCGATACCAAGCGTGGGTCAGGAGCGACGCGTCGATATAGAGCGTGTGCGAGCCAGCGCCAAGCACCTCTTGCACGTACAGGACCGGGAAGGTGCGGTGGTCTTCGGTGCCAATCACGATCGCGCGGATCGGCTCGGTCGAGGCGCTGGGGATCGCGGGCCCGTTCGGATCGGGGCTGGTGACCAAGTCGATCGCCGCGAGCTCGACGGCGCGCTCGCTGCTTGGGCGGCCGCGCTCGAGCACGCCACCAACCTGGGCGAACAGCATCACGGCTCCGATCGCCACGCCGCCCGCGGTCGGGAGCCATGGGCGGACTTGCGGCTTCTCGGCGATCTTGTCGGCGATCTTCTCGGCGACCCAGGCGATCCCCAAGCTCGCCGGGGTCGCCAGCAACAGCACGGTCAGCAGGTCGAAGCGCTCGAGGATCCACGCGCCAGCGGGGCTCGAGGGGTCGATGTTCTGGATGCTTGGAAACGCGACTGCGCTCAATATCGCGCTCGCGGCCGCACCCACGGCGATCGTTGGATGCAGCTGGTCTGCGTGGGCGCGCGTCCACAGCCCGGCGAGTGTCAGGATCACCAGGATCCCCAGCCCGCCGACCCAGGCAGAGCTCGTCAGCCCGGCTGACAGGACCTCGCCGACGCTGGCCAGAGATCGCGCGACCGAGTCGCCCGCTGCCACCTGCTCCTCGTGCAGGCTCAGGCTGAAGGTCCCGTAGTCGCCTCGCACGACGTGGTGCCAAAAGCCGGCGAGGGTCTCGACACGACCCCACCGCCAGCTGCCTCCGCGGCCGATCGCAAGGGTCGCATATGCCAGCAAGCCAACGAGGCTACCGGCGAGCCCCAGCCCCCCCGCTCGCAAGGTCGAGAGCCAGCCGCGGTCGCGGCCCCGGGGCCACGCGGCCCCAATTGCCAACGGGATCAACAGTACGCCGGTGAGATGGTGACTGACCGTCAGGCCCAGCATGATCCCCAATGGAAAAGGGCGTGGCCGGGACTGCGTACGAATCACCGTATGAACAAACAGCCCCGCAAAGAATAGCAATGGGCCCCACACTTCGCTGTCGTTGACGTGCAGCACCACGAGCGACGAGCTGGCGGCGAGCAGGACCACAAACGCCCCAATCCACGCCCGACCCAGCAACACGCAGCCGCGGTGGATCAACAGCCAGCCTGCAACGCCACACAACGCGGGCGGCAGCGCGGCGGCGGTAGCCGGCGGGAGACCGATCGCCCACAGGCCCCGCGCGAGCAGTCCAAGCACCCGCATCCACGGGTAGCCGGATGGGTGTGGGACGCCGCCATCGAGCATCACCGTGGCGAACTCGGCCGCGTCGCCGCCCTGAATCGCGGTCGGAACTGACCACAGTGCGAGTGCGACCAATAGCGGCGCGAGTATGACGACCGACCACTCGGGGCCCGCGTCGACATCCGCGTCGTCGTGATTGGGTGTACTGATCTGCTGCGCTTTGTCGCCACCCATGGTCGGATCGATGTTATCCTACGATGGTGTCGCGCCGATGTAATGCAGGTTTGAGGGAAGCGATCATTCAGACCAGCCTCGAGCTTGGCAGTCAGCTCGGTGAAGAGGGCTTGACGATGCGCGGAATCGCCTCACGTCTGGGTGTCAGCGCCACGGCGCTCTACCAACACTTCGAGAGCAAGGCGTCGATCCTCCGCGAAATTCGGGTCTACGGCATCGATCTCATGTACGACGCGATCAGCCCCGCGCTCGAAGACCAGGTCGGTCCGGTCGACAAAATGCGGCAGATCACGCGGCGCTACATCAACTTCGCCCGCGAGAATAAGTGGCTGTACTCGGTGTTGATGGAGCACGACCAGCTCGAGTGGGCCGAGCTCACGCCGGAAGACATCAGCCGATCGCTGCGACCGCTCAACGCCGTCCGCGAAGCCATGGCCCACGGCCGGCAAGCTGGGGTCTGGCGCGACGATCTCAACGACGAGCTCGCGGCGTTTCAGCTGTGGGCCAGCGTGCACGGGCTGTGCTCGCTGCTCAACAACGGCCGCTTCAACGAGAAGCACCCGGCGTTTCCGATCACCGACGAGCGCTCGCTGATCGATGTGTTCATCGAGGGAAGCGTCCGCGCGCTGGCGAAGTGAGCCTCCGTGCCGTGCATGACCCGTTTGTTCGCTTCCACATGTGTGGCCCCCTAGAAGGGCTCTGAACGCATTTCCCGTGTCCACAGGGAGACACGATGTGCGGAAGAATCTAGTGCCGCACACCCTGAGTTCGTTCCGGGTTAGGTGCGGCACTGAGGCCCAATGGCAGTGTCGCAGCTCCTAGCAGTACGCCCGGTACAGCGTCGTCGCCGCTCCTCGCCCTTTAGCTCTCATAGCGCGACCCTGCGCTGATCTTGCGTTGGGCACAAACTGCGCGCGAGTCGACTGACGCGCGGCTTGTCCGAAGCCGATCGTGCTCGTAGGTTGGCTACTCGGTCATGCCGCGCGGCCATCCGTGTCAGCGGTTGCGGCTGCGCGGGTCTGGGGGCGCTGGGTGATCCACCAACCCGGACGATCTCGACCGGCCGATGTCATGAGACGCCCATCGATCCGCTCGGCAGTGCTCGCGTCCACCTGCTTCGCCGCGCTCGCGCTGTGGCCCGGGGATCTGCTCGCGGCGCCGCCGGCCCCGACCGTGTCGTCGCCGCCCGCGACCAGGCCCGTCGTCGCCCCCAAGGCGAAGCGGGCCACCCGACAGCTCGCGGCGGGCGGCGCCTTGATCGGGCTTGGCTTCGCCCTCGAGCTCAGCGGTGCGATCATCTCGACCCGCTGCACGGTGGGCTCGTGGTGTGCGGCAGGCTTCGCCGCGTCGGCCGGGGAACCGAATGGGCCCAATCGCTACACCCTGATCTCGACGGGCACTTCGAGCACCTACGTCATGGGCCGCGTCGCCGCGGCGCCGCTGCTGATCGGGGGGTTCACGCTGACGATGGTCGGCGTCGCGTCGTCCAGGGTCCGCGCGTCGACGTGGTCGCACGCGACCAAGCGACGGTTGGCGTGGTCGCTGTTCGGGGCGGGGATCGGCGTGCTCGTCGGCTCGAGGGTGATGCGGGCCGCGTTCGTGAGCTCGGGTGTCTGTCAGGATCCGATGTGCGTCCACGGCTTCGATCAAACCAGCCTGTGGCTTGGCCGCGGGCTGACCTTCGCCGGGACCGGCATGCTGGTCCAGGGTGCGGCGAAGCGGACCGAGCTTGGGATCGGCGGCGGGCCTACGGCGGGGTTTGGGGTGTCGCTCGTCGGTCGGTTTTGATCCTGGAGCGCCGTGCACGAGCTGGGGGCCCGCCGCCGGGCGTACGCTGGCTTGGCGTAGGCGATGAGTCGCGCTCGAGTGGACGGGGCGCGGGTTGTTGGGGCTGCGGCACCTGACCGGCCCCATTGATCCGAGCGGGGCGATCGTGCTCCCGCGCGTGGTGTTCGAGCGCGTGCTCGATGACGCGGATCAGCCGATGCCGCCGCTCTCGTGCAGTACGCCCGGTACAGCGTCGTCGCCGCTCCTCGCCCTTGGGCCTCAGCTCCGCACCTAACCCGGAACGAACTCAGGGTGTGCGGCACACTAGCGGGTGAGCAGGCGGTCGAGCGCCAGCATCAGCTCGCCGGCCGCGGTCACGACGATCGCCGCGCCATCCATGCGAGAGGTCACCGCTTCGCGCAGCGTGACGTTGGCGAGGCGCAGATCCTCTGGCTCCGGCGCGTTGGGCTCGCCGCCTGGGTCGAGCAGCTCGAGCGCGAGGGGATCCAGCAACGACGCCCAGCTGGTCGCGGCGTCGAGGGTGCGGCAGCCGTCGGGCCACGCCGCCAGGCGAAACACCCGGCCTTCGCGGTCGAGGATGTTCTGCAGCCACGGGTTGCGAGCGGTGCACAGCAGGTCGAGCTCGGTGTCCGTCCAGCTGTCGGCCGCGATCACGTCGACCGCTCGACCGAGCCGGGGGTCGATCCGCGCGGGCCCACGCATGGAGTCTTCGGGGCTCGGGCCGCCGCCCGCGAGGGTGCTCAGATCTTCAACGGGCGCGCGCAGGCGCGTGAGTATCTCGCGGGCGCCCGGACGCGCGCGCGGGTCCTCGTCGATCAAGGCGGCGATCTCGTCGCGCTCGCCGGCCGGGATCTCGTCGAGGGCAGGGGAGAAGCGACCGGCCAACAGGGCGGCCCACAGCGAGCCGATCATGTAGACGTCGCCAGCTTGTGACGGCTCGGCGCCGCCGCGCTGCTCGGGCGGGGTCATTGACAGCAACTCCTCGAGCCCGCCTGTGCGCGTAGCGACCAGACCCGCGAGGTGATGGGCGCCGAAGGGCCCGAGCAGCGGACGCCCAAGCGCGTCGCAGACGATCTGACTTGGCAGCAGCGATCCGTGCACGAGCCCGGCGGCGTGCCCCGCCGCGAGGCCATCGAGCATGAAGGCGACCATGGACCGGGCCCGTGACGTGGCACCCTCGAGGCCGGGCGGACGGATCAAGCTGCGCAGCACCGGCCCCTCGCGGCGGGGCATCGCCAGCAGGCCAATGTCGGTGTCGAGCCGCAGCACGGGGCGGATCGCGGGGTGGCCCAAGGAGTTGGCGCGAAGCGCCGCGGCGGCGAAGCGCTCGAGCGCCTGGTGGACCGCGGGGCCCGGCCGCTCGATCTCACCGTACTCGGCGACCAACAGGTGGAGCTCGACCTCCTGCAGGCTGACCCGATCAACGCCGACGTAGGCGGCCCCGGCGTAGGCGGCCGGCAGCGTGGCGGTGACCCGATAGCGACCTTGCGGCGCGAGCTCGCTGGGGCTGCGCTCGGGCTCGTCATCGTCGGCCTCGGCGAGCACCAACTGGCCGGCGAGATCGTGACCCAGGCTCGACAGCGCCCGAGCCAGCAGGGTCCGAACTTGGCGACCCAGCTCGCCCTCGAGCGCGCCGAGCCGGCGGGCCCGCTGCGCGTGGCGGGCCGTGGCTTCGGCGTCGCCAAGATCCCAGCTCAGCGCGGCCGCCAACGCGTGCTCGCGCGCCGACGAGGCCGAGGCAGGGTTGCCCAGCTGCGGGTGGGCGTGCAGGGCGAAGTCGTGGTTGGCAAGGGAATCGAGCGGGCCAAGGGTCTCGAGCGCGCGCCTGGGCAGGCCAGCGTCGGCCAGGGTCTGCGCCGCCGCCAGCCGATCACCCGCGTTCATCAGCGCCGCCGCGCGCAGCTCGGGGCGGGCCTCGGCGAGCTCGAGCACCTGCGCGGCGTCCTCGTGGCGACCGCGTCGCTCGAGCTGCTTGGCGGCGTCGTGCAGCAGCTCTGGTTGATCGCGCGCGTCGGCGAGCACCTGAAACACCAACTGCCACACACCAGGGATCCCGGACTCGATCGCGGTCCGCAGCGCGTCGAGGACTCGACCGCCGCTGAGATAGTGCGAGGTCGCGCCCGCGAAGTCCCAGATCTGCTCGAGCACCCAGCCGGCCTGCGCGTGGCGGTTGGCGCGGGCGAGCTCGGCGGCCAGGCTCTCGTGCTCGCCCGCGTCGAGCCGCGCGCGGGCGGCCGCGTCGAGCGAGCGACCAAGATCTTCGGGACGCGCCATCACGAAGGTCTACAACTTCTCGATCTTGACCTCGACCTCGGGGTCGGGGCCGACGATCGGGTCGTCCGGGAGCGAGTATTCGTCGGGGTGCATGCCCTTGGGCGTAGCAAGCAGCTTCATCAGGCCGAGCGGGGCCCAGTAGAAGCGATCGAAGCCGACCATGCGCGCCGGCTCGTCGCCGATCAGCGACAGGCCGAAGCCCGCGAGCGCGCCGCGGGGGTCACCGGTCACGCGCGCGGTGATCGTGGCGACGTCGCCAAGGTCCGCGCAGGCCTGGCCGATCGTCAGCATGACATCGTCGGGCGGACCGATCTGCGCGTGGATCCACAGCGCGGCCCTGGCCCAACACAGCGCTTCGCGTCCAGCGTCGACCGCCAGCGCGCTCGCGGCCGGCTCGGGCAGGCGCGCGAGCAGCATGATCCGCCGCAGGTGCAGGTGGACGCCCGTTGACCACTGCCCGCTCACCAGCGCGACCTCGGGCAGCTCGAGGGCCCGCAGCGCGCGACGCTGCGGCTCGATCACGCCAAGGTCGAGCAGCTCGAGCACCAGTTGGCCCTCGCTCAGCGTGGTGTCGCCGAGCATCGCGACGTAGCGGGCGCAGTCGAGCGTGGGCGCGTCGACCTCGGGGATCGCCTCGAGCTCGGTGCGCAGGCGCGACAGGCTGGCCTCGCAGCGAGCGGTGTCGACGGGGCGGGGTTGATCCTGGTCGAGCAAGTCGGCGTCTTGGCCAGCGAGCAAGGCCTCGCGCAGCGCTTGCCAGCGCGCGACGTGACGCTCGATCTCGGCGAACGCGGGCCCCGGCACCAGATCGATCCGCTCTTCCACGGACAGCCGCCGCGTCAGGGCGGCCGCCCCGACGATCGCGGGCAGTCGCTCGACGCTGGCTTCACCGAGCCCGAGCGGCGCGGGCTTGGCGGTCCATTCGTGGGTCTGGCTCGCCTCGGGCAGGGCAGCCGCGAGCTGCTCGAGCCAGGCGCGGTGTTCGTCGCAGGCCGCGGCGAGCTGCTCGAGCCCGAGCCTGATCGGGTCGTGGCCCTCGGCGAGCAGCGGCGCGGCGGCGAGCGTCCTGGCCTGGTGCGCGAGCGCGTCGCTGACGATCGCCGCGCGCGTGACCCCTGCGACCGAGGCCGCGCTCAGCTGGGTCTGCAGGCTCTCGACGTCGAGCGCGAGCGCGGCCGGCAGTGCCTCGCAGGGCCCGTCGCAGGTGTCGTGGATCAATTGGTAGCGCAGCTCGTCGAGCGCAGTGGCGACCGCGTGCAGCCCGACCATCGGATCTTGACGGAGGCGCGGCCGGCGGTAGAGATCGTCGTTGAGCCGCGCGAACGCGAAGCGCATCGTTCGAAGGATCACGACCTCGGCCGCGGGCAGGTAGGACTCGTCGATCTCGTCGACCGTCTGCCGCGCGGCGTCGGCGATCGGCTCGAGCGCGCGCCGCTGGGTTGGCCGCAGCGGAGGACTGCCGGCCGGCGCCAGCCCAGCCTGCCACGCGCTGACGGGGTCTGCGGCGATCAACGCCGCGCGAGCCGAGGGCAGCGCGCGCTCGACCGCCTCGCGGTAGGCCTCGCGCTTGAGCTCGTCGGCCTCGCCCGTGTTGATCGCGGGCGGCTCGACCCGCTGATCGGGCTCGGGCGGATCCTTGCAGCCAAGCAGCGCGAGCGCACATGTGAGCGCGGTGAGGACTCGGCGGGGCACGAGTCCGAGCATAGCTGTTATGAGCCGCGGCCGTTGAGCCGCCCTACCAACCGCCCCAATCACAGACCCGGGGCGGGGAACTCGGTCAGGAACTCGGCGATCTCGGCTCGCATGCGCTCGGCGAACGCGTCGGACACTTGCCCGTCGTTGCTCGCCGCCTCGCTCACGCCCTTGCTGATGAAGCCGGCGATCATCGGCATGTGCTCGGGCCGGAGCCCGCGCGAGGTCACGGCCGCCGCGCCGATCCGCAGGCCCGAGGGATCGAAGGGCTTGCGCCGATCGAAGGGGATCGAGTTGCAGTTGAGCTCGATCCCGCAGCGGTCCAGCGCCTTGGCGCCCACCCGGCCCGAGATGCCCGAGCGGGTGAGATCCACGAGCATCAGGTGGTTGTCGGTCCCGCCCGTGATCAGGTCGAGCCCCGCGCCGACGAGGGCCTCGGCGAGCGCCTGTGCGTTGGCGACCACGGTCGTCGCGTACGCGCGAAAGCTTGGCTGCGCGGCCTCTTTGAACGCGACCGCCATCGCCGCCGTGGTGTGGTTGTGCGGCCCGCCCTGCAGGCCGGGGAACACCGCCTTGTCGATCGCCTTGGCGTGGGCCTTGCGACACATGATCAGCCCACCGCGCGGCCCCCGGAGCGTCTTGTGCGTCGTGCTGGTGACGGCGTCACAGTGGGGGATCGGGCTGGGGTGGGCGCCGCCTGCCACGAGCCCGGCGACGTGTGCGATGTCGGCGGCGAGGTAGGCGTCGACTTCGGCCGCGATCTCGGCGAACGCGGGGAAATCGAGCACGCGCGGGTAGGCCGAGTGTCCAACCCAGATCAATTTGGGACGGTGCTGCTTGGCGAGATCGCGGACCTGATCCATGTCGATCAGGTGGTCATTCTCGCGCACGCCATACTGTACGGCGTTGTAGTAGATGCCCGTCGCGCTGACCTTCCAGCCATGGGTGAGGTGGCCGCCAGCCGGGAGTGACAGCCCCATGATCGTGTCGCCCGGCTCGCACAGCGCGAGCAGCACGGCGAGGTTGGCTGGGGATCCGCTGTAGGGCTGGACGTTGGCGTGCTCGGCCCCAAACAGCGACTTGGCCCGCTCGATCGCCAGGCGCTCGAGCGGATCGATCACCTCCATGCCTTCGTAGTAGCGCTTGCCCGGATAGCCTTCGGCGTACTTGTTGGTCAGGCTGCTCGCGCAGGCTTCGAGCACTGCCTTGGAGGTGTAGTTCTCGCTAGCGATCAAGCGAAGGCTCTCGCGTTGACGCCGATCTTCTTGCAAGATCAGCTCGTTCACCTCGGTATCGGCCACGGCAAGGGACGGATCGCGCTCGGTCATTGGGATGGGTTGTCGACTGAGCCTGGTCCAAAGTCAAAGCCCGCGGTAGCCAGTGATCGTCCGATCGAAGCGGCGCGAATTGGTCCAAAGCACAGTCGCCCGTGTCGTCAGCTCATCGCCGATCCCGCGCAGGATTTTTCCGTACGTTGGGCGACGCCACACACACAGGAAAAAACGTTCAGAGCCGGCCAATGGCTCAGCAACCTGGTACGCTCGGTTGGATGACCTCGGTGCCGCCTAGTGATTCGACGGTCGTGCGTGAGCCGACGGTCGTGACCACGCTACGAGCGCTCGAGGACATGGTGCGCGGGCCAGCCTGTCTGGTCGTGCTGCAGGGCGACAACATCGGTCACACCTACGATCTCGACGCCAACAAGGTGCTCACGATCGGGCGCGGTCGCGACAACCACATCTGCGTCAACCATCGGTCCGTGTCGCGCAACCACGCAGAGATCCACGTCGACGATCGCGGCGCGCAGCTGCGGGATCTTCGGTCTACCAACGGCACCTTTGTCAACGAATCGCAGGTCGGCAACGCGTACCTCCGCGACGGCGATCGCATCAAGGTTGGCCGCACGATCCTCAAGTTTCTCAACGGCAGCGCGGTCGAGGCCGCCTACCACGAGCGGGTCTACACAATGACCCGCTACGACGCGCTGACCGGCGTCTACAACCGGCGCAGCTTCGACGAAAAGATCGAAGACGAGGTCGGGCGGGCGCATCGCTACGAGCGGCCGCTCGCGCTGTTGTTGTTCGACATCGATCACTTCAAGCGCTGCAACGACACCTACGGCCATCGCACTGGCGACTACGTGCTCCGCGAGGTCGCGCAGCTGGTCCAGGGGCGCGCGCGCAAGCACGACTTCGTGGCTCGCTACGGCGGCGAGGAGTTCGCCGTGATGTTGCACGAGTTCGAAGAGCCCGGGCCGCCGCTGTTCGCCGAAGAGATTCGGGCCCTCGTCGAGGGGCACAAGTTCGAGTTCGAGGGCCACGAGATATCCATTACGATCTCGATCGGGTTGGTCGTGTGGAGCGCCGCGTACGAGAACTCGGGGCAGATGATCGAGGCGGCGGACCGCTGCTTGTACGGGGCCAAGGCGGGCGGCCGCAACCGGGTCGTCGCGGCTGACTGACTAGCCGACTGGCTGACTGGCTGACTGGCTGACTGACTGGGTCGTCGTCGCGCCGACCGGTTGTGCTTTCTCGCCATTTCCTGAATCGTTGCGCCGGGAAGCATGAGCGCGACGAAACCAGAGACTTCGCTGCCCGGGGTGAAGCAGTCCACGAAGGCGTCCGCAAGCGGGCGAGAAGCCCTCGCCCGAGCTGAGAACAGCTTAGCGGGAACCGAGCCACCCAGCTTGAAGCTGATGCTCAAGTGGGTCGGCATCGTGTTGGTGTTGGCGGCCGTGTCCGTGGTCGTGGTCGGGCTGTTTTTGCCGCGGCAGTGGCACGTCGAGCGCAGCGTCGAGATCGAGGCCGAGGTCGCGCAGATCCACGCGTTGGTGGCGGACGTCGAGCGCTGGGAAGCCTGGATGTTCGATCCTGCCCAGGCCGAGGCCGGGATGGAGGTGGAGACCCAAGGCGATCCGGGCGGCGTCGGGTCGACGGTCACGTGGTCCGGCAAGGGCAGCAATGGGGCGATGACCTTGGTCGAGGTCAACCCGGAGCAGGGGGTGCGCTGGGATGGGCGGATCGAGACCGATGAGATCAACAACCATGGCTCGATCCGCTACGAGCCGCTCGGCAACGGGCGCGTGCGGGTGACGCTGATCGACGAAGGCACGCTGCCGCCCGTGTTCGGCGGGTACTTCGCGCCGGTCATGAACTCGGCGCTGTCGCAGCACTTCGAGGCCGCGCTCGGGCGGCTCGCGGTCGCGGCCAAGGCTCCCTGATGCTGTTCCCGGTCTGGCGCGAGCTGCTGTGTGACGGCGAGACCCCCGTTGGGGTGTTCGCGCGCCTGCGCGGGTGCTTGGGCAGCCGCTCGCAGCACAGCTTTCTGCTCGAGTCCGTCGTCGGCGGCGAACGCTGGGCCCGCTGGAGCTTCATCGGCGTGGGACACCGGGCGCTGGTTCGGGGCTGGTGGCGCGAGGGGCGGTTGGTCGTCGAGTGCGAGGCGGGACCGGGCTTCGAGCCCACGCTCGACGCGCTGAGCGGGCCGCAAGGCGGCTTTGGTGAGGGCAGCGGGGCGGCGCTGATCGAGGCCTTGCTCGCCCGCTACCGCGGCGGCGTCGATCCAGACGAGCCCGCGAGCGAGGACGAGCTGCCGCGGTTTTGGGGCGGGCTCGTCGGGGTCTGGGGCCACGACATGGTCCGCGATCTCGAGCGGATCCCCATGCCCGCGTGGGCCAGCCCGGAGCAGCTGCCAGCGTTCGAGCTGCTCGTGACCGACACGCTGGTCGTGTTCGACAACCTCTCGCAAAAGGTCCGTGTGTTCGCGACGGCGTGCCCGGCCGAGGACGGGGGCGTGGATCGAGCGCGCGACGCTGCGCGCAGCCGGGTCGACGCCGTGATCCGGGCGCTGCGCCAAGGTCCCACGCTTCAGCCGCGCGGCCTCGATGAGCAGCGCGTCGCTCCGCCGCCCCAGCTGGCGCCCGATTGGATCGGCGCAGGGTTCCCCCAGCGGGTCGAGCAGGCGAAGCAGCATGTCGAGTCGGGCGACGTGTTTCAGGTCGTGCTCAGCCAGCGCTTCGACCAGCCGCGCGCGCGGGACGGGCTGAAGATCGACCCGCTGGATGTCTATCGAATGCTGCGCGTGACCAACCCGGCGCCGTACATGTACTTGCTCGAGCTGCCGTCGGCGAGCTTGGCGGGGGCCTCGCCGGAGGTGTTGGTGCGCGTCGACCCCGGCACCCCGCCCGGCACTACACCCGGCACCCAGCACCAACGCGTCACCGTGCGGCCGCTGGCGGGCACGCGCGGACGTGGCCGCGACAAAGCGGAGGACCAGGCGCTCGAGCGCGAGCTGCTCGCGGATCCCAAGGAGCGGGCCGAGCACTTGATGCTGATCGATCTGGGCCGCAACGACATCGGCCGGATAGCCGCCGCCGGTACGGTCGAGGTCGAGGCTTCGTTCGAGATCGAGCGCTACAGCAAGGTCATGCACATCGTCTCGGAGGTGTCCGGCACCCTCGCGGATGGGTTGACGGTCGTCGACGCGCTGCGTTCTACGTTCCCAGCCGGCACGCTCAGCGGCGCGCCCAAGGTCCGCGCGCTGCAGATCATCGACGAGCTCGAGCCGGCACCGCGCGGCTGGTACGGCGGCGCGGTCGGCTACTTTGGGTTCGACGGTGGCGCCGACTTTGCGATCTGCATCCGCACGGTCGTGCTCACAGACGACAGCGTGCGGGTCCAGGCCGGCGCTGGGATCGTCTACGACTCCGATCCCCACGCCGAGGATGACGAGTGCGCCCGCAAGGCCGCCGCGGTGCTCCGGGCGATCGAGCTGGCCCGGGCCCGCGCGCAGACCGGGGAGCCGACATGAGCGCCAGCTTGCCGGGGGGCCGCCGCTACCGGCCGCCGTCGGGTCGGGTCCGCGAAGCCACGCGGGTGGTGGTGATCGACAACTACGACTCGTTCACCTTCAACCTGGTCCAGTATCTGCTCGAGCTTGGGGCCGTCGTCGACGTGTACCGCAACGACGCGGTCACGGCCGCGCAGGTGCTGGCGGATCGGGCGAGTCACCTGTTGTTGTCGCCGGGACCCGGTCGGCCGCAAGACAGCGGTGTGTGCCAGGATCTGTGCGCGGCGGTGTGCGACCCCAAGCGCCCGCCGCTGCCAACGCTGGGCGTGTGTCTGGGCCACCAGACCCTGTGCGAGGTCCACGGCGCGACCGTCGAGCGGGCCGCGAGGATCATGCATGGCAAGCGCTCGCCCATGATCCACGCGGGCGCGGGCGTGTACGCCGGGCTGCCCTCGCCGTTCGAGGCGACCCGCTACCACAGCCTGATCGTCGATCAGGCCACGCTCCCGGATCAGCTGATCGCCGACGCCCACACCCCCGAGGGTGAGCTGATGGGCGTGCACCACCGCGACCGCCCCGTGTTCGGCGTGCAGTATCACCCCGAGTCGATCCTGACCGAGCACGGCCACCGCCTGCTCGAGAACTTCTTGAACGTGGTTGCCGGTGACCCCAGCTAGCCAAGCGCCGGGATCGGCCATGCGCGCGGGCTTGCGCAGCCTCGCGCGTGGGCATCACCTCAGCACTTCTTCCGCGGCGGCGATCTTTCGCGAGATCATGGCGGGCGCGTGCGAGCCCGCGCAGATCGGCGGCCTGTTGATGGCGCTCGCGCTCAAGGGCGAGACCATGGGGGAGATCAGCGGCGCGGCCGAGGCCATGCGCGAGGCGTCGACGCGGGTCCCGACCACGCGCGAGCGGGTGATCGACGTGTGCGGCACGGGCGGGAGCGGGGTCCCACGGCGCAACGTCTCGACTGCGGTCGCGTTGGCGGTCGCGGCCTGCGAGGTCGCGGTCGCCAAGCATGGCAACCGGGCCGCATCCAGCCGCAGCGGCAGCGCCGACGTGCTCGAGGCGCTCGGCGTCAACGTGGCCGCGGCGCCCGAAGTGGTGGGTCGCTGCGTCGACGAGATCGGGGTGGGCTTCTTGTTCGCGCGGACCTTGCACCCGGCCATGAAGCACGCCGGATCGGTCCGCGCCGCGCTCGGCGTGCCCACGGTGTTCAACCTGTTGGGCCCGCTCACCAACCCCGCGCGGGTCCGTCGGCAGCTGCTGGGGGTGTTCGACCCGTCTCGCTGCCATGATCTGGCGCGGGCGCTGGGCACCCTCGGGAGCGAGCGCGTGTTCGTGGTCCACGGGTTCCGGGCCGGCGTCACGGCGGGCCCAGGCGCCCCGGCGGGGATCGACGATCTCAGCCCCGAGGGGGAGTCGCTGGTCGTCGAGTGGCGCGACGGGGAGCTGCACGAGCATGTTTTGCGGCGCCGCGACGCGGGCCTGGCCGAGCAGCCCCTCAGCGATCTCGCGGGCGGAGACCCGGCGAGCAACGCCGCAGCGCTGCGCCGGCTGTTCGCTGGCGAGGCTGGGGCCTATCGGGATGCCGTGATTCACGCCGGCGCCCTGGCGTTGGTGGTGGCCGGTGACGAGCCGATCTCCACCTTGCCCGAGCAAGCCCGGCGCATCGCAGACGCCCTCGACCACGGCCTCGCAGCCGCCCGGCTCGACGCGCTGATCGAAGCCTCCAGGTCCCCGGCGAGCTAGATTTTCCGCACGTCGTGCCTCCAGCGAAGCCCCCCAGATCTCCGCAGTTCGCTGGCCGCGAAGGGGCTGCAGTCGGCGAAGACTTGGGTTTCTGTGGGGTCCCATGGAAGACCAAACGCGAAGCGGCTGCAGTCGGCGAAGTGCCCGTGGACGTCCGCCGAAGCCACCCGAGCCCCCTCGTAGGGGGCCACACATGCGCCAGCGAACAAACGCCCCCGACGAGCGAAGCGACTGCGGTCGGCGAAGTGACTCGCCCTCTGTGGGGGTCAAAGGAAATCGGCTACGCTGCGCGGGGCGAGCGATGAGCGACCAACCGACCTACCTCGACGAGATCCTGGCGGCCAAGCGGTCCGAGCTGTCGTTGGGGCGGTCCGAGAACGCCAGCCTGCGGCAGATCGAGGCCGAGCTCGCTGGCGCTCCCGAGCCGCTCGACCTGTTGGCCGCGCTCTCAGCCGGGCCGAAGCCGCGGGCGATCGCCGAGTTCAAGCGCCGCTCTCCCAGCGAGGGCCTGCTGCGCGAGAACGCCGATCCACGCCACATTGCGACGCTCTATGTCGACGCTGGCGCGGCCGCGATCAGCGTGCTCACGGATCGTCACTTCGACGGCAGCTTCGAGGATCTTCGCGCGGTTCGGTCCGCGGTCTCGGTCCCGATCTTGTGCAAGGACTTCATCCTCAGCCGCCAGCAGATCGTGCAGGCCCGGCGCGAGGGCGCCGACGCGATCTTGCTGATCGTCGCGGCGCTCGAGCCCCCGCATCTGCGAGATCTGCTCAATTTTGCCCACGATATTGGGTTGCAGGTCCTGGCCGAGGCCCACGGTGACCACGAGGTCGAGCGGGCGATGGCCGCTGGTGCCAAGATCATCGGGCTCAATTCGCGGGATCTGCAGACCTTCGAGGTCGATCTCGATCGCGTGATCCGTCACCGACCCGACGTGCCCAAGGGCTTCTTGTACGTTGGCGAGAGCGGCATCGCCACGCGCCAAGACGTCTCGCGGCTGCGCGCCGCCGGGGTCGACGCGGTGCTGGTTGGCTCGGTGCTGATGAAGGCCGAAGATCCCGGGGCCAAGCTCGCCGAGCTGTTCTCGGTCTGAGGCCAGTCGGGATGGCGGTTGGCCTGAAGATCTGCGGCCTGACCCGCGCCGAGGATCTGCGAGCGTGCGTCGAGCTGGGCGTTGACGCGATCGGGCTCAACCTGTGGCCCTCGTCCAAGCGCTTCGTGGATCCGACGGCCGCAGCCGAATTGCTCGCTGCGGGCGAGCGCGACCTCGACCAACACCCGGCCCCGACCCGGGTGGGCGTGTTCGTTGACGCCGGGCTGGCCGACACCGAGCGTGCGATCGCCTCGCTGGATCTCGATCTGTTGCAGCCGCACGGCGACGCCCCGGTCCAGCCCTACGCCGAGCTCGCGCTGCGCTACGAGATCGGGTGGATCTGGGTGATACGCGGCACGCCTGCGCTCGAGCGCCTGCGGGTGCCCGCGCTGGCGCCAGCCTGGGTGCTCCTCGACGCGGCGGTGCCAGGCTTTGGTGGGGCAGGGCGGCAAACCGACTGGGGGTGGGCGGCCGAGGCCGTGGCCGCGCTCGCGCCCTTGCCCGTGTGGCTCGCTGGCGGGATCACGCCAGACAACGCCGCCCAGGCGATCCCGCGGGTGCAGCCGGCGGGGATCGACGTCGCCAGCGGAGCCGAGCTACCGGGGGCAGCGGGGCACAAGCAACGCGACGCGATCGCGGCGCTGGTCGCCGCCTGCCGGCGGTGAAGCGTCAACCCAACTGGGCCATGTGATAGGTTCTGCCCGGCCCGTGAAACTGCCGCCGTTTGACATCGTCAGCGTCGACCCCTCAGCCGAGCGCGAGCACGAGCAGATGGGGTCAAAGCCCAAATACTGGTTTCGAGTCGATGGTAAAATGTGGCTGTTCAAGCGCTGTCGGCCGGGTACCGGCGAGGACTGGGCGGAGAAGCTCGCCGCAGAGGTCGCTGCCCTGCTTGGGCTGCCGCATGCACGCGTCGAACTCGCCGAAGACGAAGGCGGTCGCGGCAGTGTTTGTTTGGACTTTGCGGGCGGGGGGGACTTGATCCACGGCAACGAGCTGCTGTGGCAGATGGACAGCGGCTACCCCCGGGAGAAGATTTGGCGAGTCTCGGCACACACGGTCGAAAATGTGGTGCATGTGCTCTCGAGCCCAAGCCTCGAAGCGCCCGCCTCCACGGTTCAGCAACTTGGCATGACCGCGGCACAGGTGTTCGTCGGCTATCTCGCCCTAGATGCGCTGATTGGGAATGGCGATCGACATCACGAGAACTGGGGATTGCTCCGGTTTGGAGACCGCGTCGCCCTCGCCCCAACCTACGACCACGCCTCGAGCCTTGGGCGCGAGCTCCGTGATGAGAAGCGACGTGCCTCATTGGTGGGGCACCGGGTTACGTCGTACGCGCAGAGGGCTCGTTCCGCGCTGTACGGGTCCTCATCTGACAGTCGGCCGCTCTCAACGCACGCGGCATTTTGGCAGGCGTCAGCGAGAGTGGAAGGGTCTCGCGCGGCGTGGGTGGCGCGCGTTGCAGGCATCACGCCGCATGCGCTGGATCAGATCATCCAGCGGATTCCTTCCGGGCGTATAAGCCAAGAGGGACGGCAGTTCGCCCGGCGACTCATGCTCGAAAATCAGAGCATGCTTTGCAAAGAACCGGCAGCGTCATGAGCACTCGTCATCCAGACCTCTTCGTCGCTTGGCAGGACACCGTCGAACGGGGCATCTATCCTGTCGCGCGGCTGCGGGTAGAGGACGCAGATCAGCCGATCTACGAGTTTCGCTACATCCAAGGCGCGTTAGAGGCGAAAACGCGCGGTTTTGTCGCGTTCGAGAGCTTCCCGCAGCTGTCTCAGACCTACCGGGGTCACGAGCTGTTTCCGTTCTTCAAGAACCGGGTGATGCCACCGAACCGGCCAGACTACGCCGGATATGTCGCAGAGCTCGGTCTCTCGGTCGAGACGGCAAACCCTCTGTCGCTTTTGGCTCGCAGCGGCGGGGTGCGAGCGACTGACCGTCTGGAGATCTATGCGGCCGCAAGTGACGACGCGAGCGCGAGCGTCTGGTATTTTCTGTTGCGAGGAATTCGCCACCTTCCGCCCTCTGCGGAAGCACGGAGCTCTAGTCTCAAACCGGGCGACTCCTTGTACGTCATGCGAGACGTGCAGAATTCGTACAACCACCGGGCACTCCTGCTGCGCTCGGATGACAACGTCAATCTTGGCTACGTCCCCGATCTGCTGGTTGATGACCTGGCGAGCCTCGATCTCTCGCCCGAGAACTTCAAGGTCACGGTCTCCCAGGTAAATCCCCGGCCGTCGCCGATCGGCCATCGAGTCCTGTGCCACGTCCAGTTGCGCTGGCCCGACGGACGCAAGCCCTTCATGTCCGAACGCTTCGCTCCGTTGGGATAGTTCGCTGCCGGCGGTGAGCCAGTCGACGAAGGCGTCCGCAAGCGGCCGACATCGAAGCCTCCTGGCGCCTTCAATCGCAGCGCTTGCCGAGCCGCCGCGGGTCCGCAAAGCTGCCCGCGATGGCCGACATCCCCCCAGACAGCGACAGCCCAGCCGCGCTCGGCGACTTTGGCCAGTTCGGCGGGCGCTATGTGGCCGAGACTCTGATGCCGGCCGTCGAGCAGCTCGCCCGCGAGTGGCCGCTCGCGTGGGCGGACGAGGCGTTTCGGGCCGACTATTCGCGGATCCTCTCGGAGTACGTGGGCCGGCCTTCGCCGCTGACCCCGGCGCCGCGCCTGGCCGCGGCGATCGGCGGCGGACAGATCTGGCTCAAGCGCGAAGATCTCAACCACACGGGCGCGCACAAGATCAACAACTGCGTCGGCCAGGTGCTGCTCGCCCGGCGGCTCGGCAAGACCCGGATCATCGCCGAGACCGGGGCCGGCCAGCACGGCGTCGCCACGGCCACCGTGTGCGCCTACTTCGGCCTGCCTTGCGTGGTCTACATGGGCGCCGAGGACGTCGCGCGCCAGGCCTTGAACGTGTTCCGCATGCGCTTGCTCGGCGCCGAGGTCCGCCCCGTGCAGGCCGGGTCCGCGACGCTCAAAGACGCGATCAACGAGGCGCTGCGCGACTGGGTCGCCAACGTCGCGGACACGCACTACGTGATTGGATCGGTGATGGGACCCGATCCCTATCCCAGCATGGTCCGCGATCTGCAGCGGGTGATCGGCGACGAAGCGCGGGCGCAGTGCCTCGATCGGATCGGGTCACTGCCCGACGCGGTCGTGGCCTGCGTCGGCGGGGGCTCCAACGCGATCGGGATCTTCGCGGCCTTCATCGATGATCCCGGCGTGCAGCTGATCGGCGTTGAAGCGGCGGGCGAGGGCCTCGACGGCCGCCACGCGGCGACGATGAGCCGCGGTGAGGTCGGCGTCTATCACGGCATGCGCAGCCTGGTGCTGCAAGACGACGACGGGCAGCTGCAAGAAGCCCACTCGATCTCGGCCGGGCTCGACTACCCGGGGATCGGCCCCGAGCACGCGTACCTGCGCGAGCGCGGCCGGGCCCGCTACCTCGCCATCGATGACGAACAGGCGCTCGCGGCGTTGAGCCTGCTGTCGCGCACAGAAGGGATCATCCCCGCGCTCGAGACCGCCCACGCGCTCGCGGCCCTCGAGTCGCTCGTCGCCGAGCTCGGGCCCAAGGCGAAGATCCTCGTCAACCTGTCGGGCCGCGGGGACAAGGACATGCACACGGTCATGGGCCGGCTCGACGCCGAGTCGCTCGCGCTGGTCGAGCGCGCCCGCGCGCACAGCAGCCAGACCAAGCTGGGGGAGGGGACACGATGAGCGCGGTGCAGCCCGGCAGGATCGCCGCCGCGTTCGAGCGCTGTCGCGGACAGGGGCGCGCGGCGCTGGTTGGTTATTTGACTGGCTTCGACCCCGATCACGAGCGCGGCCTCGCCAGCTTGATCGCCGCGTGTGAGGCCGGCGTCGATGTCCTCGAGCTTGGCGTACCGTTCTCCGATCCGACCGCTGACGGGCCCGAGATCCAGTCCGCGATGGTCCGGGCGCTCGCGGCTGGAGCCACCCTCGAGGGGGTGCTCGCCCTCGCCAGCGCCGTGCGCTCGCGCTTCGCCGAGCTCCCGATCGTGCTGTTTTCGTACGCCAACCCGCTGCTGCGTGCGTGCAGTCGCGACGCCGCGGGGGCGCGCGGCTTTTGTCAGCGCCTGCGCGATCTCGGCGTCGACGCGCTGCTGGTCGTGGATCTGCCGCCCGAGCAAGCCTCGATCCTGCGCGCCCCAGCCCGGGCCGCCAACCTCGACTGGATCGGTCTGTGCGCGCCGACCAGCCCGCCAGCGCGGCTCGACAAGATCGTCGAGGCGGCCAGCGGGTTCGTCTACGCCGTGAGCCTGACAGGCGTGACCGGCTCGGCGCTCGACGCCAACAGCCACTCGCTGCGCTCGCAGCTCGAAGACCTTCGTGGTCGCACGCAGCTGCCGATCGCCGTTGGGTTTGGGGTCCGCGAGCCATCCCAAGTTCGGGCCCTCGCCCCGCAAGTGGATGGGGTCGTGGTCGGCAGCGCCTTGGTCAAGGCGGGCCGCTCCGGCCCCGATCCGCTCGCGTCCCTGGTCGCGGACTTGCGCGCGGCCACCAGCAAGGGCTGAGCCCGGGCGCGAGCATGTTGTCGCCCAAACAGACCACGGTGCTGTTGGGCAAGCTGTGTGTGCAGCTGGGTGCTTGCGGCACGCACCGACGCTCGCGAACCGCGCGACCCGACCGCGCTCCACGCTGCGACGGATCACGTTATCCTCGCGGTGCATGCCCGCGTTCTCGAGCGAGGAGGACAAGTCGGCCCTCGTCGCCGCGATCAAAGCAGTCGAGGCGCGGACCAGCGCCGAGCTCGTGATCTGCGTGCGCCGTCAGTCGGCGTCGTACCTTCACGCGGACTTGCTCGCCGGCATCGTCGCCGCCACCGCCACGCTCGCGTGTCTGCTGTATCTCCCGGTCAACTTTGGGCTGCACACCTTCTTGATCGACCCGGTCGTGATTGGCCTCGCGGTGGGTCTGCTGAGCTCGCGCGCGCTCACGCTGCGCCGCTGGCTGACCCGCGGATCCGTGCGCAGCCACAACGTGAGCCAGGCCGCCCACGCCACGTTCTTCGCGAAGGGTATCCGCCGGACCACCGAGGCGATCGGCATCCTGCTCTACATCTCTCGGCTCGAGGGTCGCGCCGAGGTCATCATCGATGACGGCGTCGCGCGGGCGGTCCCCGCGTCGGACTGGCGCGCGGCCGTCGAGGTGATTCAGGGCTTGGTCCGGACCGGCGCCGAGACCCGCGTTGTGTGCAAGGCGATCGTGGCGCTCGCGGACGTGCTGGAACCCTGCTTGCCGCGCAGCGAAGACGACGTCAACGAGCTGTCCGACGAGGTTCACGAATGAGCGGACGCGCAACCAACGACTTGGCGAGGTCGCGTCAGTGGATCTTCGCGCTCGCGCCAATGCTCGTCGTGGCGGCGCTCGTGCTGATCCCGGTCCTCGCCGACGCCCGCCCCGGCGGCGGCCAGACCTACGGCGGGGGCGGGGGCGGCAGCAGCGGAGGGGGCGGTGGTGGCAGCGGCGATGGCGAGCTGTTTGGCCTGCTGCTGTGGATCGCCCTCGAGCACCCCGCGATCGGGGTCCCACTGCTGCTGATCGCCGGGGTCGTCTACGTCGTGTCCAAGCGCGGCGCCGGCCAGGACTGGGACAGCGGCGGTGGCCTCGGCTTCGATCCCGGCCCTCGCCAGCGCGCACCCCAGGCCAAGCTCGCGGATCTGCGCCAGGTCGATCCCGACTTCTCCACGATCTTGTTCGAAGACTTCGTGTATCGGCTCTACGCCAGCGCCCACGAAGCACGCGGCGCGCCAGCCAAGCTGGCTGAGCTCGCGCCCTACCTCGAGCAGCGCGTGCGTGACGGCCTCGTCCAGCGCCAGCCCAGCGGCGTGCCGATCAGCAACGTGGTCGTGGGGGCGATGCGCGTGCTCCGGGTCCAGCTGCCGAGCTGGGACCAGGCGGCGGACGACGGATCTCCGCACGGCCAGCGCCGCAACCCTGCAACCGACGAGCCCGAGTCCGAGGTCGAGCTCGAGTTCGAGGCCAACGTGACGGCTGGCGGCGCGGGCTCGCCCGCCCAAGGCTTCTACCTGTGGGAGCGGTGGGTGCTGCGGCGCCCGATCTCTGTCACCACCCCCGATCCTCAGCGGGCCCGCAGCCTCGCGTGCCCCAACTGCGGCGCCCCGTTTCGCACCGCCGACATGCAGCGCTGCGAGTACTGCCAAGAGGTCGTGACCGACGGCCGGTTCGACTGGCGGGTCATCGCGATCCAAGAGCTCCGCGCCCAGCCCAAGCCGCCCGCGCTAACCAGCGAGATCGGCGAGGCCGGCACCAACCTGCCCACGATCTACGATCCGCACCTGCATCAGGCCTGGACCTCGCTCGCCACCGCCGATCCTGCGCTGGTCCCCGGCGCGATCGAGCAGCGCGTTCAGCTGATCTACCGCGAGCTCAACACCGCCTGGACCGCCCGTGACCTTCGCTCGGCGCGGGGCTTCTTGTCCGACGGCATGGCCGACTACCTGCGCTACTGGGTCGAGGCCTACAAGCGCGAGGGGCTGATCAACAAGCTCGAGCAGATGCGCGTGACAGGCATCCAGCTGGTCAAGATCACCCGCGACCGTTGGTACGACGCCGCGACCTTCCGCGTGTTTGCGACCGGCCGCGACTACACCGTGCGCGACACCGACGGCCAGCACGTCAGCGGCAACCCCCGCCGCGACCGGGCCTACAGCGAGTACTGGACCTTGATCCGCGGAACTGGCGTTCAAGGGGCGCCCCGCGATGATCGAGGCTGCCCCAACTGCGGCGCCCCGCTGGCGATCTCGATGGGGGGCACCTGCGAGCACTGCAGCGCCCACGTCAGCTCCGGCGAGTTCGACTGGGTGCTCAGCAAGATCGAGCAAGACGAGGTCTACGGCGGATGACGAGCGCGCGCGTCGCTGCGGCCCTGGCGATCTTCTGCGTCGCGCTGGGCTGCGAGTTTCAGATCCCCGCGGCGACGTACATCCACCAGACCGCCCTGATCTCGGTTCAGGCCGAGGTCGTCGAGCTTGGCCCGCTCAACCCCGCGCGGGTCGGGCTGCCAAGCGACGCGCCGATCGCCGAGCCGATGCCCCACGATCGCTTCAGCTTCGAGGCGGTCGTCGTCGATCCAGACGGCAACCAGCTGCCCGCCAGCGAGATCGAGAGCATCTGGTTTCAGTGCGGCGTGTTCGGCTGCGAGATCAACGGCAACCTCGACGGCGCCCCGCTGCCCCAGTACCAGCGCCGCTGCGATGAGATCGAGCCCGACGAGTCGATCGAGCAGGGCCCGCTGAGCATGGATGATCGCTGCCGGATCGGCGAAGGCGACGGGCGCTTCGAGTTCGTGGTCCCCGAGCTCGGCCCCATGATGGCCGACAACCGCGTGGCCAACTACTACGGCGTGATCGCGTGGAACGGGCGCAGCGCCGAAGACTGCTGGGACGCCCGGGTCGCCCTCGATGGGTTGTTCGACAACTGCGGCTTCATCATCCGCAGCGTCAAGGTTGGCCCGAGCTGGTGGATGTTGGCCTACGCCAGCGAGGTCTTGGGCATCGAGACGCAGATCCCGGTCTGGCAGATCCCGTTTGCGGTCTACGGCCAGGCCGCCAACCGCACGCCCTCGCCGACCGTCGAGGTGCGGATCGACGGCGCGATCGCGGGCAGCTACCCGGACGTGGCCAGCTTCAGCGTCGCGCCGGGCTCGACGATCGCGCTCGAGGTCAGCTACGACGAGTACGAGCAGTTCGGCCAGACCTACTTTCGCGCCAACCTCGACGCGGAGAACCAAAAATTTTGGTTCGAGCCCGCCGTGGAGCTGCTGGTCGCGGTTCCGCACACGACCAACGCGATCCACTCGACCGCGGACATCGACGCGGATCTGCTGGTGCCGCTCGACTTCGTGGTCGACGAGCTCGCCAAGCCTGGGCGCTCGACGATCTTCTTGGTCCACAACGATGATCGCTATGGCGAGGGGGTGGTCCGGCTCGACTTCGAGGTGCAGCCTTGAGGCGCGCGCGGTGGGTCGGCGCGTGCTGTGGCTTGCTGACCGTGCTCGTGTCGGGGGTGGCGTGGCCAGCTCCGCCCGCGCCGCCAAGTCCGGACGCCCAGCGGGCGGCGCCAGAGCGGGTCACCGTCGAAGGTCGCGTGCTCGAGGCCGGGGGGGCCCGCGCGCCAGTGTCGGGCGCCGTCGTGATGCTCGTGGATGCGCCCGCTGGCGTCCGCCCCGGCAAGCCCGCCCGCGACCCGCTCGACCCCGAGGCCGTCACGTGGATGCTGCGGGCCGAGACCGACGCGGACGGCCTGTTTTCGATCGCCGAGGTCCCGTCTGGATCGCTGCGGGTGGTGATCGTCGCGGGCGGCTACGAGCGCCTCGAGGTCTGGGCCCAGGCGCCGTCCAAGCCCAGCCTCGAGCTGTTCGTGGAGCCCGAGCAAGACGGCGCGTACCGGACCGAGGTCGCCGTCACCCGTGAGCGGCTCGCCCCCCCGGACCACAACCTCAGCGGCGAGCAGGCCCGCCACTACGCGGGCAGCGGCGACGATCCGCTGCTGGCGACCTTGAACTTACCTGGCGTCGCGCGGACCCCCGGCGGGTTTGGGCTGCTGTCGCTGCGCGGCGGCAACCCGACCGACACCGGCTTTTACTTGGACGGGCACCCGATCCCGCGGGCGTTTCACGTGGTCCCGATCGCCAGCGTGATCTCGCCGCCGATGACCGATCGGGTCGAGCTCAGCGCCGGCAACTATGGGCCTGGCTACGGCAGCTTCAGCGGCGGCATGGTCCACGTGTTCAGCAGAGCGGGCCGCCGTGAGGGCGTCCACGGTCAGGCTCACGTCGATCTCTTCGATCTTGGCCTGACGACTGAAGCCCCGGTTGGACCGGGCGCGATGCACTTTGGGTTTCGCCGCAGTCACATTGACGCGGTCGTGCGCGGCGCGGAGGGGGTGATCGGGCAGACCGGGATCCTGCTGCCGACCTACTGGGACTACCTGGGCCGGCTCGACATCCCGGTTCGCCCCAATCACGAGCTGACCTTGCGCGCGCTCGGGGCCGGCGATCGCCTGCGCGCGCGCGGCCCCGATCCCGTCCCCGGACAGACCCCCAACCTGTTCGACTACGGCGCGTCGTTTCACCGCTTCGATCTCGACTACAGGGTCGACGACGGAGACTGGCGGGTGCTCGTGAGCCCCTCGATCCGGCTCGACAGCGCCCGCTTCCAGCAGGACTTCGTGATCCGGCGTGACGCCACGGTGCTCTCGGGTCGGGTCGAGGTCGAGAACGATCTGCAAGAGTGGCTGACGCTGCACCTTGGCACCGACCTGGTCTACGATCGCTGGCGTCGGCGCGAGCGGGTCGCGGCCGAGATCGGCGCCGATATCTCGGACGCCGATCAGGTCACCGTTGACGAGTCGCGCACGGGCCAGCAGGCCCGGTTTGGGATGTGGATCGCAACCACGGCCCGCTACCGCAACTGGTCGTTCGTGCCCTCGCTGCGGCTGAACCTGTTCGCCTACGCGGGTCGGCAGCTGGTCCGCTTTGATCCCCGCTTTGAAGTCCACGCCCAGGTCCACCCCAAGCTCGAGTGGTTCGCCAAGATCGGGATGTTCTCGATCCCGGTCGTCGCGTCCACGGGGGGCGCCAGTGCCAACTTGGTCACCCCCAACGGCAGCTTTCAGGGCGGGGTCGCCGACATTCCGCCGTACCTGCTCGCGTACTTCGATCCGCAGATCGAGGGCGAGCCACGCGATCGCTCGGCCGCGGCGACCTCTGCAGTTCAGGCCTCGACCGGCGTCGTCGCGCAGCTGGGCTGGGATCTGGATCTGCGCGGCACCCTGTTCTGGCGCGAGGTCGTCCCGACCACGATCAACATCGTGTTCCCGACCACGACCTTCGAGCAGCGGACCGCCCGTCAGCGCTCGATGGGCCTCGAGCTGATGCTGCGCCGCGCGCTGGGGCCCAAGCTCGACGGCTGGATTGGCTACACCTTGCTGTGGGCCAGGGTCCAGCGCGACGGCCAAGACTGGATCCCCGCGCAGTTCGACCAGCGCCACAGCCTGGTGCTGTTGCTCAGCGCCGCGCTGCCCCGCAACTTTCGGTTTGGCGGTCGGTTCCGGCTGGTCTCGGGCAACCCCGAGAACACCGTGCTCGGCGGCGAGGCGTCCAACTCGATCGTGGGCTGGTTCTACCGACCGATCCGCGGCGTCCGTGGCACGACCTACCAGCCCGCGTTTCACCAGCTGGATCTGCGCATCGACAAGCGCTGGGTGCTGCGCCGGACCTCGGTCACCGCCTACCTCGACGTGCAAAACGTCTACAACCGCCAGTACCCCGAGGTGTCGCTCTACACCCGCGATTGGTCGCAGCGAGCCTCGCTGATCGGTCTGCCGATCTATCCCAGCCTTGGCGTTCAAGTTGATTTTTGATCCCGGCCCAGCAGCGCGCCGACGCCCGCCCACAACCCAGCGACCGGCGCCATCACCAGCGCGATGCCACCCAGGCCCAAGCCCAGCGCCTTGATCCCGGTGAACGCCCAGCCGGTCAGCGCGTCGCCGCCTCGGTACACGACCGTGTCGATCAGGCTCTTGGCTTTGTAGCGCTGCGATCGATCGACCATGGTGTACAGCACCTCGCGGGCCGGTCGAGACACCGCGTAGCTGGCCACCCGCCGCAGGATCTGAAGCCCCAGCAGCACCAGCAAGACCGGGGCGATCGCCAGGCACGCAAACCCGAGCGCGCACAGCAGCGGCAGCGTGGCCAGCGACCAGCTCAGCCCGATGCGCTGGATCAGTCGCCCGGTGAGCAGGGCTTGGATCGCCAGGGTCAGCGCGTTGACGCTCAGATCCACGCCCGCGAACACGGCGGTGCGGGTGCCCTCGTCGGTGAAGCTCACCGCGACGATCTGCGCCTGCATGAAGTACAGCACCGTCGAGCTCATCGTCAGCAGCAGCACGTACGCGCAGATCCCCAGCAGCAAGGGCGATCGCAAGAGCTCGGGGATCGCCGCGAACGCCCGGCCGCCGATCGGGTCATCGGGCACCGGGTCATCGGGCACCGGGCTGGCCGGAGCTTCGCTTGGCTCCCGGCCCATGCGCCGCATCGCGACCAGCGACAGCTCCAGCAACAACGCGGCGATCAACGGGAGCCAGCTGGGGCTGACCCACAGCGCCACCGCGCCGCCGATCGCTGGCCCGGCGATCGCCCCGATCGATCCGCCCACGCCGATCAGCCCGAACAGCCGCCGGGCGTCCTGGCCCGAGAACAGATCCGCGAGCACCGACCAGAACAGCGAGATCACGAACAGGTTGAACACGCTGGTCCACACGAAGAACACCCGCGCGGTCCAGGTCGCCACCGCATCGCTCTCGCCACCCACGAGTCCGTGCATGACCACGAAGAACCCGAGCAGGTTGAGGGCGAAGAAGCGGTGCACCACCGGGACCAGCCGCGCGCGACCGCAGCGGGCCACGGCCAGCCCGTAGATCGGGACGGCGGCGAGCATGACCAAGAAGGTCGCCGTGAACAGCCAGTGCAGATCATTGACGCCGCCGGCCACCGCCATCGAGTCTCGCAGCGGACGCAGGGCCCCGTTGGCCGTCATCAGCGCGCAAAACCAGGCTCCCGCGGCCAGCACCTTGGCGCCCTCGCCGGGTCGGAGGTCAGCGATCCGTTGCAGCAGCACGATCGCTCGGACCCAGCCAAGGCCCCGCGAGCTTCGGCGCTGCCCACGAAACTTGCTTCGGGCGGAGTGGGTCCACCGGGTTGTGACCTGGTCTCGCCGAAGCATGTTGGTGTCGCTGGCCTCGCTCGGGCTGGTGGGGGTGGGTGGGTGCGAGCAGCCTGGCCCCAGCGCCCAGCCCACAGATCCCAAGCCCCCAGATCCCAAGCAAGCCAGCAAGGCCACCCCGCTGTCGATCTTGGTCCTTGGCGGCACCGGCTTCCTGGGTCCGCACTTCGTCGACCGGGCGCTCGCGCGGGGCCACAGCGTGACGCTGTTCAACCGGGGCAAGACCAACCCGCACCTGTACCCGGAGCTCGAGCAGCTGCGAGGTGATCGCCGCGAGGGGGATCTGAGCGCGCTCGAGGGCCGCCGCTTCGACGCCGTGATCGACACCTCCGGCTACCTGCCCGCCGAGGTCACCGCCACTGCTTCGCTGCTAGCGAGCAGCGGCCACTACCTGTTCATCTCCAGCGTCTCGGTCTACCGCGATCAGCACCGGGCCAACCTCGCCGAGACCGACCCGCTCGCACCCCACCCCGAGCCCGGCAACGACAAGCTCCCGGACTTCTACGGCCCCCTCAAGGCCCTGTGCGAGCAGGCGGCCGAAGCCGCGATGCCCGGCAAGACCACCGTCATTCGGCCAGGGTTGATCGTCGGCCCGGGCGATCCGACGGATCGCTTCACCTACTGGCCCGTCCGGCTCGCCCGCGGTGGCGAGATGATCGCCCCTGGGGATCCAGACGACCCGGTCCAGCTGATCGACGCCCGCGACCTGGCCGCGTTCATGCTCGCGTGTGTCGAGCGTCGCCTGTTCAACACCTACAACGCGGTTGGCCCAGCCAAGCGACTCAGCGTCCAGGCCATGCTCAGCGCCGGGATCACGGCGCTCGCCGCCACCGCCAGCTTGACGTGGATCCCCGCTGACTTCCTTGCCACCCACGAGGTGCGCCCGTGGACGGACATGCCCGTGTGGGTCCCCCCAACCGACCCTGAATTCGGCGGCCTCGGCAGCGTCAACGGCTCCGCCGCCGTGGCCGACGGCCTGAGCTTTCGCCCGCTCGAACAGACGATGACCGACACCCTGGTTTACTGGAACGAGCTCCCCGCAGACCGCCGCGCGGAGCCCTATGCCGGCCTCGCGGCCGAGCGCGAAGCCGAGGTCCTCGCCGCCTGGCACGAAAGGCTGAGTGGCTAGTGAGGCTTGGGTGCGGGGGTCGATGTGATGATGGGCAGCGCGCACGACCCGTGAGGGTCCCTCCGGGCACGGAGGGCTCAAGACGCTAATTTGCGTTGTCATGGATCGCTGTCGAGGAGGTTGGGCTGTGGCTTCGGTGATGCACTCGCAACGCCCTCTTATTGTGCCCGGAGAGACCCTCACGGGTCTTCTGTGCGCTTCTCGTCGTTCGAGACGGCAGCTACGCGCTCGGGATCGGGCAGTTCTTGGTCAACCACCGCTCCACTCGAGCGGGCGAGTTTCCACGCCTGCCGGCATTCGGAAATCCCATCGGCGCTCGGACGCGCGCTGTCGCTGCACCTGCTCGACCACTCGAGAGCGTTCGATCGGCCACCGCAAGCATCGAGTGGAACCAACGCAACCAACATTGTTGGACCCCAAGACGTCCCTCGATCCCGAGCGCGTAGCCGCCGTTTCGAGCAACGAGAAGCGCACAAGAGACCCGTGAGGGTCTCTCCGGGCACAATAAGAGGGCGTTGCGAGTGCGCCACCGAAGCCACAGCCCGACCTCGCCAACAGCGATCCATGACAACGCAAATTAGCGTCTTGAGCCCTCCGTGCCCGGAGGGACCCTCACGGGTCGTGCGCGCTGCCCGATCAGCACGTCGAACCCCGCAGACCCCAAAAGCACACTCGGCCCCCGACTCGTGCGGCCTCTGTCGCTCACCATAGGGCTAGGGCTCGAGGAGTTGATCGAGCCAGCCCGCGAAGGCCTCTGTCGCGACAAACTCCTGGGCCTGCTCGCTCAAGGCCCGCTGCAGCGTGGGCCGCCAAGCCGCCTCGAGCCCCGAGCCATCCAGAAATTCCCGCGCGCTGACGTGCCCGTGCTCGCGGATCAGCTCCGTCAAGATCTCCGCGACCTGATCCCCAAGCCCCCGCCACGCCGCCAGCGCTTGCAAGATCGCCGCGACGTCGGCCGCGAACGCCTTGGGCGGATACTTGTGGCGCTCTGCGATCAGCTTGTCGATCGGCAGCCCGAGCAGCGCATGCAGCACGTCGATCCGCCAGCTGACAAACTCGGGCACGAACGCCTCGGAGCTGACCCGCTCGACCATCATGTCGATCGTCACCCCAAGGATGTCATCGACGAAGCTCTGGACCTTGGGCTCGAGCTGCCGCTCGAGCTCGCCGCCAACCGCCGAGGCCACGCCCTTCGCAACCCCTGCCAGCCGCGACGCCAACCCGCCACCGGGGAGCTTCGACACCGCCGACGTGTCCGGCATGATCGAGCGCATCCGGTTGCCAAACTCCAGCAGGTTGGCCTGCAGGATCTCGCGCATGATCATGCGCATCGAGGGGTGGTCGAGCAGCGTGCGGGCCAGCTCGCGATCGGGCTGGTAAGGCCGCCCCAACGCCTGCTCGAGCGGGCCCAGCAAGGTCACTGGCAGCTTGTCGCCAAGCGCACCCTCGAGCCCGTCGACCCGGGCCAGGGCCTGCTCGACGCGGGTCTCGACCCAGCGCTCGAACTCCTGCGAGCGAGCGGAGGCGCGGATCCCATCGCTGATCGCCTTGGCCAGCCACTGGTGGTCGATCAGCTCCGCGATTGGCCGGGCGAGCACGTGGTCGAGGCCCAGCTCGATCAGGGCGTCGACGCGCTGCGGCTCCTCGCGCAGGCGGGCCAGGACTTGCTGGCTTGACGCGCTCATGTGGACTCCAGCTCCGATCCGTCGGCCGCCTCGCCAGCCAGCAGCGCCTCGCGGTGAATCGCCCCATACACGATCCCCGCGCCCATGAACGACAACGCGACCGCCAGCATGTACTCCGGGAATACCCGCATGAAGCCAAACACGTAGCACAGCGCCAGGTTGACCGCGGTGAACAGCTTGAACGCGCGCCCGGTGTCGTGGCCAAGCTTGGGGATCACCAGGTTCGAGACCATCAGCAGCGCGAGCACCAGCGCGAATACGGGCAAGAGCCCGAGCAGCCAGTCGAGCTGGTGTTTCAGGCCGATCAACAACGACAGCGCCAGCACGCCGCCCGCGAAGGTTGACGCGGTGCCAAAGAACACCGGGGGGCCGCCCTCGTCGTCGAGCACGTTGAACTTGGCCAAGCGCAGGGCGGCGCAGACGACGAACAGCGCCAACATGCCAAACATGACGTGCATGCTGACCTGGTCGAGCGCGCCGTCGCCGAGCCAACCCGTGTACAGCTGCGGGCGGGCGCGCATCAGCAGCAAGATCGTGCCGGCGGGCGCGACCCCAAACACCACGAGGTCGGCCAGGCTGTCGAGCTGCGCGCCGAACTTGCTGCTCGCGCCCAGCAGCCGGGCCACGGTGCCGTCGAGCTTGTCGAGCAGCACGCTCCAGATCGTGAACCACCCCGCGAGCTCGAACTCACCCTCGCTGGCGACGACCAGCACCACCAGCCCGAACACGAGGCTCAGCGACGTCACGGCGTTCGGGATGACGTAGCGCCAGGTCGCAACCCCGGCGCTGGCCGAGCCGGAAGCCGGGTCGGAGGCCGAGCCGGAGGATTGTTTGGCAGCCATCAGCGGGGCATTAACACCACATCCCCCGACCGAGGCAAGCTCGACGGGGGATGCGGGGGGAGGAGGGGAGAGGGGAGGCGCAGGAAGAGGAGGCGGGAGCGGCGGGGCTCAGTCGATCTCGAAGGCGAGGCTGATCGACTCGCGCATGCTGTCGCCGATCGCGACGTCGAAGTCGAAGTTCCACACGCCGTCGTCGGTGAGCACCACGTTCTCGATGCGGTACTGGCCATCGCCGATGTAGGTCACGACGGGCTCGGTCTGCATGGCCTCGTCACTGGTCGGCATCCACGCGTCGATGTTGACGCGGGCGCCGGGGATGCCCTGGCCGGGGGCGTCGGCGTGGACCGGATCATGGAAGCCAAGCCGCAGGACCAGGTCGTTGCGGCCGACTTGGATGTTCCCGGAGTCACTCCACAACATCACGCGGAACGCGCCTTGGTCGCTGTCCCAGGCCATGCCGTCCTCGAAGTTGGCCACGGCGCGGGTCTGGACGTCGTCGCCGGCTTCGCTGTCACAAGCCGTGAGGGGGCAGAGCAGGGCGAGGGCGAGGAGCGTGGACTTGATGTGCGACATGAGGGTGACCGATGTGTGCGGTGTAGGTGGTGTAGGTGCGTGTCCCCAAAGGACATTCATAGGAAGCCTCATGTGCTCCCACGCCGTCAAGCATTTTTTTTGATGTGAGCTCGTCGATGTAGGACACTGTGCTACTGCCGAATAAACGTTGTTCTTGGGTAGCAGTATCGAAGGCCTCCCCCGCTGGTTGGGTACTGTACCAGGGATCAATCCGACAAATGGCCCGACAGATGCCGCGATTCGCGCTGATTATTCGGGAACCGAGAACACAAAGTGCACGGACTCATCGATCGTCGCGCCAACCGCGATGCTCAGCTCGAGCCGCCAGATCCCCGGCTCACTCAGCTCGAGCCCCGTGATCTCGTAGCGCCCGTCGCCGAGGTAGCGACCCTCGAGGTCCCCGACGAAACCAGCGCCCGAGGGCATGTACGCGTCGAGCAGGACGTCGGCGTCGGGAATGCCCACGCCGGGGTCCGTGGGGTCGTGGGGGTCATGAAACCCAACGTGCGCGATCAGGCTGTTGTCTCCAACCTCGAGGCCCTCGCGGCTAAACAACATCACGCGAAAAGCGCCGCCTTCTGTATCCTTGGCGACGCCGTCTTCAAACACTTCTGCGCGGCTTGCCTCGAGGTCCTGGCTGTCGGAGTCGCAGGCGCCAAGCGTGAGCGCCAAGCAGAGCGAGAGGGCCAGACCGGTGAATCGAGGCAGTCGAGCGACAGACATGCCCCCCGATAACGCAAGCCCTATTCCAGTTCTGGAGAAGTTCCCTCGGGCAAATAATTACTCGGGTTTTTCCGAATGGGATGTCATGTGCGTGGGCGCACCCCTGGCTAGAAACGTTGATCGAGCGGCGCCCAGCGGTGGTGCGCTGGCCATGGCGAGCGCGTCATGCTGCGGCTTGAATCCACGTTGGCACGGATCAGCACGGCTTGCCGAGCATCATTCGGGCTTGGGCCAGGATCTCGCGCAGCTGCGGATCATCGATCGCGTTGAGGGCATCGACTGTCTCGTTCGGAACCTCGGCCTCGAGCACGGGTGTGCGATCCACGGGGACGGGTTCTGGAGGCGGCGGCGGTCGGCGCTCGCTCAGCGGCGGGAGCTCACCCACGTAGCCATCGATCAATTCGATCTCGCTGTCGGGCCAGGCCACGCGAAGCTTGGCCATCACGTCCTGGCGCCAGTAGGTCATCTCGTGTAGCCACTGGCTGTCGTGTACGTGGACGATCAAGCGCCCGCCCTGGACGAGCATCGGCCACACGTTGTCGGCGAAGCCGACAGGAAACAGCTCGATCCACAGGTTGCGCAGTCGCGACAGCCGCTGGACCTCGGTCGGCACGTGACGCTCGATCACCTCTTTGACCACGGCGCCAAGGTCGATCCGGCCGCGCCGCTTGGGGCGGCGCCGCTTGGCTCGCGGCTTGTTGGCGGGGGTCGACATCAGCGAGCACGATGCCACATGCCGGGCACGCGGGTCATGATCGCCGCGCTGCTGGGTTGTGTGCTGGGCTCGATCGGGACGCTTGGATGCGCCAACAACGACGCGTGGTCCGTCAGCGAAGCTCGGACGTGCGCCCCCAAGGCCGCGCCGCGGGTGTGTGTGAGCGCCGAGCCCGACCATGGCCACGTCGTCGAGTTTGGGGGGGTACAGTTGCTGCCCGGCGAGTGCGCCGTCGCGGCCAGCGAGGGGCGCGGCGGCTGGGTCCGGCTCGAGACCCGAAGCCCGCGACGCGAGCGCCAGACGAGCCGGCTTCGGGTGCCACGCGGCCGGGCCACGATCGTGCAGATCGGCGCGGACGGACAGGCAAAGCGGATCGGCCGCCTGGCCTGCGACGGCACCCCGATCACCGTAGAAGCCCGGACCGGGGATCGCCTCAGCGCGGGTGCAACAGAGCGTCCCGAGTAGCCAGCGCGAAGCGTCGCCGGGTCCGGGTGTCTTGCGCGGTCTGGCTCGATCCTTCGGGCCACGGCGCCGCGACGCGCGGACGCAGCCGCGCCAGCGCCCCGTCATCGACCGCGTCCAGCAGGGCGAACAGCAGGTCGTGGTGGCTACGGACCACGTCATCGTTCGCGCCAAGCAGCTCGTGGATCGCGTCGGGTCGCCAACGCAGCGCTTTGACGGCCCGAGCCCGCGCGTGGCTACGCGCGAAGTCAGGCCCGCGGCCGTGGGCGATCTTCAGCCACGCGTGGGCTTCTTCGGCGACCCGGGCGGCGTTGGGCCACTCGACCGGGAGCTCGGGCTCGAGCGCGCGGCTGCTGGCGCCGTGGCGGGAGCTCGGGGTCGTGCGACGCGCTCGCTCGAGCCGCCGCGCGAGGCGTCGCTCGTACTCTCGAAGATCCCGCGCGCGCAGATCTTCCGTGACGACGGCCGCGAGCGGGTCGAGCCCGTAGCCGCCGGTCGCGGAGCCGCGCTGCATCGCGCGATCGAGGGCGAGCTCGATGAAGCCATGGTCGAACAGGCGATCGAGCTCGTGGACCAAGGGCAGCAGTAGATCGGTGCCCAGCGCGGGCGCGTCGCTGCGCTGGCGGGCGCGCGCAGCGATCCGCCCCGTCGGCCCGCTCGACTCCAGGTACGCGCGGGTTCGCTGCCGCTCGATGGCCAACAGCGCCGGATCGCCCGCGTGGGGCGTGTTCTCGAGGTCGATCAGCAGCGCGAGCAGCTCGACCTCTGTATCTGCGAAGGTGCGCTCGAGCCCGGCGACGCGGCGTTGCCAATAGAACCGACAGAAGCTGCGACCGTGGAGCAGCGCTGGACCTGCGAGCAGCCGCGCGAACGGGGGCAGGGGACGGCCCGCGCGGAGGCCCAGGGACGCGAGCGCCTGCAGGTAGACCCGGGCCAACAGCGCGTGGGCCATCGTGCGGCGCAGCTCGTCGAGCTCGGGCTCGCGCAGCAGCGCGTGGGCCAGCTCGACGGCCGCGAGGATGCGATCGTCGATCGGAGTCAGCAGCGCGGTGGCGGGATCGGGCAGCTCGGACGGCAGCGGCTGGCTCGAGTGATCCAACATCGCAAGCCGGGCCAAGCCCTGCAGCTCCGCGTCATGGTCGAGCGCGGCGACCATCGCCGCGGCTTCGGCCGCGCTGCCGACCTCCAGCAGCACCCGCCGCAGCTGGCTGTGATCCAGCCGCAGCCCGGGGCACAGGACCGGCAGCAAGCCAACGTCTGGGTTGCTGCGGGCGGCCCGTTGTTGAAGCGCCGCGCAGTCGGGGACGGGCGCGACGGGGTCGGGGTCGCTGGCGTCGTCGCCTGGCTGCGCGGGGTCTGGCTGCGCGGGCGCTTCGATCGGCGCTGCGGCCGAAGTCGAGCCAGCGTCGACTTTGTCACCGCAGCCGAGCGAGCACGCCAGCCACACGATCACGAGCCCAGCACCGCGCGAGACAGGGATCATGACCGTGCCCGAGCTATTGCTCGACGAGGCGGCGGATGACCTCGCGCAGACGGTGCACCCCGCCCATGTCGCGGGCCATGAACTCGAGCCCGACGCCCTCGTCGTTCTGCGAGTTGCGCACGATCGCCAAGATCTCGAGGGGCCGGGCGCTGCCGGGCGGCGTGATCTCTATGATCACCTCGTCCTCGACGTCGGGGCGATCTTGGGTGAGCAGCAGCGAGCCACCTTCCGAGATCTCCGAGAGCGCCGCGGTCTTGAAGTCCCGCTCGCTGCGCCGACGCCACCGGACCTCGACGAGCACCGGGAGCCGAACATGGCGCCGACGGGCGGTCAGCTTGATGTCGCCGGTCCCGACCCGCTGGAGGAACTGGACCTTGCGCCACTCCGTGCCTGCGCACATGACCGTGCCGCCGGCGCGCACGCGCAGGCGGGGCCGGGCGGCGTGCCATTCCTGGCCGATCGCGCGGACCATCATTTTGCCTGGCAGGCCGGTGAAGGACAGCTCCAAGAGGACCTCTTCGCCGGGCTCGAAGCCGTCTGTGGTGAACACCTCGAGCGCGTTATCCTGCCGGATCGCCGCAACGAAGTCCTCTGGGGTGCCGTAATGCGAGCGTATTTTTCGCAAGGAAACGTACGTCCGTCCGAGTGTGCGCACACTACCACAGTCAGGGAGAACGTGCGCTCGTTTTGCCACCCACGGATCATGTTTGTTAGGCCGAGCCGTGGTTTGCAACGTGTGGAAACACGCGTACTGGCGTACGCCCACTGCACTCGGGGTCGCGGAGGGCGAGGATTCGAGCCCGACCTCGCCTATGTTCCCACCATGCCCGAGGACACCGGTGCGCGACCGCTCGTGCTGTTGCCAACTTACAATGAGCGAGAAAACCTCGAGGGCATCCTCGACGCGATCTTTGCTGCCCAGCCAAATTTCCACGTGCTCGTGATCGACGACGCGAGCCCCGACGGCACGGGCGATCTCGCCGACCGCCGGGCCGAGGCCGACGAGCGCGTCGCCGTGCTGCACCGCAGCGGCAAGCAGGGCCTTGGCAAGGCCTACGTGGCCGGGTTCGAGTGGGGTCTCGCCCACGCCCGCGGCTACACCCACCTGTTCGAGATGGACGCCGACTTCTCGCACGATCCGCGCTACCTCGCCGCGCTGCTGCGGGCCTGCACCGAGGGCGGCGCCGACCTGTCGATCGGCAGCCGCTATGTGCCCGGCGGCGGCACCCGCGGGTGGCCGTGGCACCGCCAGCTGTTGTCGCGCGGCGGTGGGTTGTACGCGCGCACCCTGCTTGGCCTGGAGCTGCGGGATCCAACCGCGGGCTTCATCTGCTTCGCGCGCCACGTGCTCGAGACCCTCGACCTGCACGCGCTGGCGACCCGCGGCTATGGGTTTCAGATCGAGCTCAAGTATCGGGCGGTGCGCGCCGGCATGCGCGTGCTCGAGGTCCCGATCGTGTTCGTCGAGCGCGAGCGGGGGCAGTCGAAGATGGACGGCAAGATCGCTGCAGAGGCCCTGGTCAAGGTGCTCGAGCTGCGCCTGCGTGGATGAAGTTGACGCGGCCGGCTATAAGCCCAGCGGTGAGCACCAAGGTCTGGCTGTCGACCCACGCGCGGGTACTCGACCCGCGAGACGCGAACATCAGCGTGTTCGATCGGGGGTTCCTCTATGGGGACAGCGTGTACGAGACCTTGCGGACCGCGGGCGGTCGGGTCGTCGAGCTGGGTCCGCACCTCGATCGGCTCCGTCGCAGCGCGCAGGGCATCGCCTTCGATCTGCCGTTCACGGACGCCGAGCTGACCGCGGCCGTCAACGAGACCGTGGCCGCGGCCGCCAACCCAGACAGTCGAATTCGCGTGGTCGTGACCCGCGGCAGCGGGCCGATCGCGCTCGACACCCGCGAGGCCGAGTCCCCGGTCTTGGTGGTCATGGTCTCGCCGATCGTGATCCCGACCGCGCAGGAGTACGCGCGCGGGATCTCGGCCGTGATCGTGGGCCGTGAGGGCGCGATCCGACCCGGGCTCAAGACCGGCAACTATCTAGGCAACATCTTGGCCCTGCGCCACGCTCACGAGCTCGGGGCCGAAGACGCCATCATGTGCAACGATCGCGGCGAGGTGGCCGAGGGCGCGACCTCGAACCTGTTCATGGTCGTGGATGGCTCGGTGCACACCCCTTCGCTGGCGACCGGCTTGCTCGCCGGGATCACCCGCGGCGTCGTGATCCGCCAGCTCGCGCAGCGGCTCGGGATCGCCACCTGCGAGCGCTCGATCACCGCCGAAGAGCTGAACGTGGCCGACGAGGTGTTCTTGACCAGCTCGGTGCGGGGCGTGATGCCGGTGACCACGCTCGGCGGCAAGACCGTGGGCAACGGCACCGCGGGCCCGGTGACCCGCCGGGTCCAGGCCATCTACGAAGAATTCCTGACCGATCCCCAGACCGATCTCGAGTAGCGGGCGGCTGGCTTGTCGCTCTTGCTCTGCGGGTCCGCGGCGACTAGGGTACCGCCCCACGCGAGAGCGGAGACGAGCCAACGTGAAGCCCATCGAAATCTGCAAGCACCTCGGACCCGAAAAGGTCGACGCCTATTATGGTGAGCTCTCCGGCAAGGAGATCCGCGCCGTGCTCAAGGCCGGCGGTTCGCACTCGAACACGCCCAGCACCGCGTTCTCGCAGGCCGCCCGCCGCAAGGTCTGGCGCAAGCGCTTCGACAACGAGTTCGGCAAGGACAACGAGCAGCTGGCGCTCGCGCTGTTGATCGAGTGGCTGATGCGTCACCACCGGACCATGCTGGTCGACTTCCTCAATCACCTGGAGGTCAAGCACACCCAGGGTGAGACCGACGAGGACTTCTGCGAGACCAAGACCCCGGAAGAGCTGCGCGAGGGCGTGGACTTGCTGCTCGCCAAGTATCCCGCCCACGAGGTCGGCACCTACTTGCTGCTGGTCGGCCACCTGCAAGAGACGCCGGTGTTCGACGAGACCCCCAAGGTGCTCGAGGCGGTCGGCATGCCCAAGGCCGAGATCGAGGGCTACATCGCGCAGTTCAAGACGCGCTGGGCCGCCCGGCCCACCAAGGACAAGGGCGCCGCCTGAGCTCGTTGGGCTCCGGCAGCTCAGGCAAGCTCATGGATCGCCTCGGCATGCTCGAGAAGATGGTCGCCGCCAAGCCTGGCGAGCCGTTTCCTCGCTACGGCCTGGCGATGGAGTACAAGAAGCTCGGGCGCAACGAAGACGCCACTCAGGCCTTCGCTGCGCTCGCGCAACAGCACCCCGACTACGTGCCGGGCTACCTCATGCACGGCAACCTGCTCGAGACCCTGGGTCGGAGCGCAGACGCGGCCGCCGTGTACCAGCGGGGCCTCGAGGTCGCGTCTGCAGCCGGTGACGACCACGCGGCCTCGGAGCTGTCTGGCGCGCTGGCGGCGATCCAGGACGCGTCGTCATGACCACGGTCGTGTTCGCGAGCCCGCGCCGGTTGCCCAAGCCGCGCGAGCTCGACGGGCGCGTGGTCGTGCTGGACATCGCGTTCGCCTCGGAGGGGATCGGCAAGGGCTTCGGCAAGACCACCGGGAAGTTCATCGATGCCCTGGGCCCTCGGCTCGCGCGCTGGGTCGATCACCACGATCACCCGGCCCACGCCCGCTTCGCTGGTGACCCGCGCTTCGTGCTCGCCACCAAGGCGGAGCACGGCGCGTGCCCAGAGATGATCGACGAAGAGCTGGTCCGCGACACCGGGCCGGTCGACACGATCGTCGCCCACTTCGATCTCGACGGGCTCTACTCGGCCGCCAAGTGGCTGCTGGGGGGCCGTGAGCCGTACCCGGGCGCCGACGACGACGCGCGGGCTGTCGACACCCGGATCGGTCCGGTCAGCCCCGAGGGCGCGCGGATCGACAAGGCCCTGCGCGCGCACTACCGCGACGAGGTGCTCAAGCAGCGGATCCTTCGCTACCTCGTGGAAGGTCGCAAGTCGGGGATCGAGCGCGACTCGATCGAGTCCGCGGCCGCCGACTACGATCGCATGGCCGATCGCGCCGCCGAGCTCGCTGATCTCTATGTGGTCGACCAAGACATCGCGCTGGTGAAGCTGCCGGGTGGCGCAGGCGAGTTCGACAAGACCGAGCTGCTGTTGATCGGTCAGCAGCGGGCCACCGTCGCCGTCGTCGTCGATGGCGGCAACGCGAGCATCGCCGCGCCCTTCGACAGCGGGCTGAATTTCGTCGAGCTGCTCGAGCTTGGCGGCGGGATGCCAACCCGCGTCAGCATCCCGGCCAAGCGCGTCGACGAGGCGCTGCGGCTGATTCAGGCTGCGCTGGGCGAGCGCGCGGGCTGAGCGTCGAACCTGGCAGGAACGGCCCCAGCCGCACCCTGGCGCGCGCGATTTGCCGGTTCGCCGCTCTCGCGGCGCCCCCACGCGGTGCTAGGGCCAAGACATGCTGACGAGGCCCCTGCTACTCGCCCTCCTCGCTGCGTGCGGCGTCAACTCCAGCGGCGCGCCCGCCGGGCCGCCGCATGAGCAGCCCGAGAAGAAGCCGCCCGATGACATCGAGAAGGACTACATCTTTTGCTGCCAGAGCGTCGACACCCAGACCAAGTCTGGCGATGGCTGCGTCACGATCGGTGAGAACCAGATCGACTCGTGCAGCACTGTGCTGGCCTGCGCGGATGGCTTTACCAAGCAGGACGGCACGGTGACCTGCACGTGACACCAGGACATTCGGGTTTTGCAGGTTGGCGGCGCGCGTCCTCGCGAGTGCCCATTATCGCTCTCGTGCGCCCGTCTTGTTGTCGCTCGCGCCGAGCGATGGGTGTGTGTGGGACACTGCGAGGATGCGACGGCTGTGGATCTTGGTCTCGATGGTGGCGGCGCTGGCTTGTGCCAAGCCGGATCGAAGCACCACGATGCACGGCGGCGACGCGTCCGAATCCAACGCGGACACGGGAACGACGACCCACGCAGGCGAGACCGGGACCGAGACCGAGTCCGAGTCGCAGACCGGCGAGGCGACGACCGGTGACGGTGATGGCGATGGAGATGGCGACGGAGATGGCGACGGCGTCGTCGTCACGGTCGAGACGTTGTCGTATGGCGACGACGCCAGCCAAACACTGGACCTCTACACCCCCAAGCGATCGGCCCGGACCTCGCTACCCACGATCGTGCTCGCTCACGGTGGGCTCTGGCAGTCGGGGGACAAGAGCGCGCTGACCGGCTTGTGCACGGCGATCGTGACCCACTCGGCCGGGACCCAGGCCTGCGCCAGCATCAACTACCGTCTGAGCCAGGCGCTTGGCGGTGCGTGCTCGGGCACCGGCGTCGACGCGTACACCGAGCAGGTTCGTGATCTGGCCGCGGCTGTCACCGCGCTGCAAAATCAAGCCGATCAGCTGGGCCTCGACGCGGCGCAGATCGTCGTTGGGGGCCACAGCGCGGGCGGCCACATGGCCCACGAGCTCAACCTGCGCTGGGCCGACTTCGAGGACGGCTGCGCGCGTCCTGGGGGCTGCCCGCCGGCGATCGCTGCGATCGGCTTCGAGGGCATCTACGACATCGCCGCGTGGGACAGCTACGACGCGAATTACTGGGCTGGCCAGTTCTCGTGTGCCACCCGCAAGGCCTTCGGCGCCCCGCCGAGCTCACCCGACGCGTGCACCGATCCAGACTACGCGCTGCCGTGCTGGGACGTTGGTTCACCACGCTACTTGGCGGCCCACCTGGCCGATCTCGGCCTCGCGCCCGTCGGCGCAGCGTTGATCATCCACTCGCCGGGCGACGACTGGGTCGACGTGGCCGAGGCGACAAATTTTGGAGCCGAGCTCGCGGCGGCGGTCCCCGAGTTGAGCGTGATCACCTCGGTCGACGGGACCTGCGGAACCGGTCAACACAACGACGTGCTCGGCGACCCGGCGCTGGCGAGCTGCATCGTGAACTTCGTCGCCTCTGCGGGCGCGAGTATTTAGCCGCGAAGGCAAGCGACGCGGGCCATGGATGTCCGATGATGCCTCTGCCCGCCACCGCTCTGCGCATGGAGTTCGACAAGACCCCCCGAAAGTTGCCGCGGTTGTCGTAGCGGTCGGCTTCGACGCTCTCGAGGCAGCCGAGGAAGGTCCGCTGGGCCAGGTCGGCCGCGCCGTCGCTGACCTTGTTGCGAAAGAACCGATCCACGGCGTCGTAGTGGCGCTCGAACAGCTCTTGGCCAGACCGCCGATCACCCGCCCGCCAGGCTTCGAGGAGATCGTCGTCGCTGAACATCACCGGAGTATAAGCGCGAGCGCGGGCTTGGCTCGCGGCTCGCTCACAGCAGTCGTCGCGCGCACTGGCGCACACCCCAGTGGGGGGAGCCGAGCAGCTTGTTGGCCCACGCGCGGGCCTGCTCGGGTTCGTGCACGCCCAGCCACTCGAGCGCGTCGACGCTCAGCCGATCCGGGATGCCGGCAGGGTCGAGGCAGCGATCCAACAGCTCGGCGAGGTGCTTGGGCAGCAGCTTGGCGAGCACCGTGAACGTGGCGGACTGGGCACCCACGACGAACTTGCTGGGGATCTGATCGCGCAGCTGCTGCTCGATGAACGCGGCCCACGCTTGTTCGCGCGTCCATACATCGCGCAGGTACGCGGCCAGGCCGTCGATCCACGCGCGTGGGGCCGGGTGCGCGCCAGCGACGTTGGCACACAGCACGGTCCACAGTCGGTCCGACAGCTCCGGGCTGCGCTCGCGCAGGGCGGCGTCGAGCAGGGCGAAGTCGGCTTCGTGCAGCACGCAAAACCACGCCTCGAACGCGGCCTCCCGCGTGGGCGAGGCGTAGCCCAGCGCGGCCTCGAGCTCGGCGCGGGCGAGGGCGTCACCCCAGCGGGCCAGGCCGGCCTTGGCCTCGTAGCAGGCCCGTGGATCGGTCGCGCCTTGGGCTCCGTGCACGGCGTCCCGATCGAGCTTGGGATCCCCGTGGCGCAGCAACAAGCTGGCGAAGCCAAGCGGGGGGTCCAAGCCAAACGCGTCATGAAAAGATCGCAGGTGGGGCAGCAGGCGAGGATCGTCGAGCTCGATCAACGTGGGCGTCAGCGCGGCCGCGATGATCTTCATGAGCGAGGGTGACTCGCTGGCCTGCAACAGCGGCTCGATCAGCGCGTAGTCGTTGGCGCTGGCCAGGGTCCGAAGCAGCTGGCGGATCTGCTTGGTGCTCTGCTTGGTGGGCTCGGACGTGTCGGGGGTCCCGAGCTCGAGGATCCGCGCGGCGACGATCTGGGCGCCCGCGACCCGCTCGGCGAGCGACTCTCCCCCACGAAGCAACGCCCGCGCCGCCGCCCAGACCACGCTTGGATCGTCATCGAGCAGGTGTTCGCGCAGGCGTGGATGCGCCGCCGTGATCGGCCACAGCTCCAAGTGTTCGACCGCCGCGCTGCGCATGCGTGGGTGCGGGTGGCGGTGGCCTGCCAAGATCGGCTCGAGGGCGGTCGCGGGCAGGGCCAGCTTGGCGACGCGGGTGCACTGCAGCGCCTCGAACACCACGTCGGCGTGGGGGTGGTCGAGCAGCGGCAACAGGGCGGGCACGTGGGCGTGCAGGTGCGGGTTGTCGTGCAGCCAGCGAACGGTGCCCAGCACGATCGCCGGCTCGTCGGCGAGCAGCCGGGCGAGGATCTCGGCGAAGTTCGTGGCCTCGGCGAGGTGGTGCAGCCCGTACTTCGACTGCACGATCTCGCTGCGGTTGGTCATCGCGCCGAGCTCGAGCCAGCGCTCGAGCTGCGTGGTCGCGGGCGAGGGGTCCGACGCCAAAGCGGCATCGGCATCGCTGCCCGCGCCCACCTTCGTCCACGGGTTGCAGCCGTACAGGTGCAGCAGGCCGTCGCGCTCGCGCCAGGGCACCTGCGCCGCGGGCCGGGCCACCAGCTGGTGCAGCAGCTTCGAGAACCGGGCAGGGGCCACGCGGTAGAGCAGGTCCGACAGCCGCGAGCGGATCTCGGGTGCGCTGACGAAGCGGCGCTCGAGCGTGAGAAATTCGGCCTCGCCGATCCGCTCGGGCGCGCGCTCGAGAGCTCCGAGCGCGCGCAGAAACTCGGCGGTGTCACGCGCGAGCGCGTCGGGGATCTCGTGCTTGGGCCCGGCTCGAGGGGCCGTGTTGGGCAAGATCCGGGCGAGCTCGCTGCGCTGGCGCAGCCCGGGGTGCAGCAGCGCCCGCTGCTCGTGGACGTAGCGCAGCTGAATCCCAAAATTAGGGCCCAGGTCGAACTCGGCGAGCGGTCGGCGGTAGTCATCGGCGACGCGCGCGGGCGCGCGGCTGTCGATCTCGGGCGGCAGATCGTCGATCAACCCCAGCCGGCCAAAACCGATCCGCGCCTCACCCAAGCGCCACCACGGCAGGCACACGCGCTCGCCTGCGGCCAGGCCCAAGATCGGAGGCAGGGGATCGGTGTGGGCGCTGTAGTTCAGCGCCCCGAACGCGAACATGTTGCCCCGCTCCGCGCAGCGCAGCGCCCAGCCCCCGTGCGCGGCCTGGCCCCAGCCCGGCTCGACGAACGACGCGACCGCCAGGGTCTGGGCGGGATCCGGGTAGGCGCTCGCGCTGGGGGTGTTGAGCGTTGGGTCTGGCAGCTCGATCGCGTCGATCTCCAGGGCTTCAGCCAGCAGCAGCGCGAGCACGCGCGCCGCCGGATCGACGGCCGCGACCGCCGACCAGCACCAGTCAAAGGTCCGCGCAAACCCCAACAGCCGGGCACAGGTGGCGACCACGTCGTAGTTCGAGCACAGGTAGGTCGAGTACCAAGGGATCGTCAGCCCGTCGTCGTGCCCGGTCCCCAGCAGCACCACCTGGTAGTTCGTGAGCAGCAGCTCGCGCATGCTCGCGAGCGCCGGCCGTGGCTCAGCTCGCGCCTGCTGCCAGCTCACGCAGGCGTCGTGCAGCGTGTCGAGCTCGGCGTCGCCCGCGAAGCCTCCGCTCAACGCCTGCTCGAGCAGCGCCTGCAACCGCGGATAGGCCCGGATGTCACGCAGCACCCGCGCGAGGTAGGCCAGCGGCAGTCGTTGATCCGGCCACCGCGATCGCAGCGGCGCGAGCAGGCGCTCGGCGGCGGCGAACTGCCCGGTCTCGATCTGCGCGTGGACCAGGGCCAGCTGCAAGCCAGGATCGTCAGGGTGATGCCCAAGCGCCTCGACGAGCACGCGCCCGGCCTCGATCAACTTGCCGCGCTGCTCGAGGCACTCTGCCCACTGCTCCCAGCTCGCGCGATCGCTGGGGTCGAGGCGCAGCCCCGCGGCGAAGGCCTCGCTCGCGGCAGCATAGTCGCGCCGCGCGAGTCGAGATCGTGCGTCCCGGAGCCGCTCGTGAGCCTTTCGCCGGCGAAATTCGGACACTCATGGCGATGGTAGGTCGTCTGTGGCTGCCTGTCCCGCGACGCCGAAGGAGCCGGTTGCGCAGGCGCGGGAATCACACCAACATGCGGCGTCTGCCTGATCGGGCATTCGAGTGCCAGCACCGTGCACGCCCCCCGATCACCACACCACCCCCCGGAACACCATCATGTACGCAATCAAGCGATCCCTCTCCGTCGCCCTGGCCCTGCCGCTGCTCCTCTCGATCTCTGCCTGTGGAAAGACCGAGCCCGACAAGCCGGCCGAAGAGGTCAAGCCCAAGATCGAGAAGCTCGAGCCGGCCACGCTGTTCACCGGCGACAAGGTCACGCTGCCGGCCCCCTTCGGCGCGCTGAAGCTCGGCATGACCCAGGCCGAGGCCAAGGCCGCGATGGCCGATCTGCCCGAGGACGGCACGATCAAGACCGAGTCCTACCCCGACATCTGGTTCAACACCGACTTCGACGACGAGACCACCAAGCTCAGCCGCGTCTACTTCAACCTGGCCAAGGCCGACGCGATCAAGTTCGCCACCGAGAAGTGGGGCGCGCCGCAAGAGGGCACCGATCTCGACGCCAAGGTCCAGTGGTGGTTCAACCCCGCCGACAACCTGCGCGTGTCGATCTCCGACTCGTTCACCGAGGGCGAGGCCCACGTCGAGTTCACCTACTACTGGCCGGTCACCCAGCTGATCGGTGAAGGCAAGGAGCTCGCGTTCGAGAAGGACGCGCCGCTGCTTGGCCTGACGCCCGCCGATCTCGACGCCAAGTACCCCAAGTGGGTCAAGAAGGAGTCGGCCGAGGACGCCGCCAAGAGCCAAGAAGACATCGCCAAGCTCGCGGGCGAAGACGCCAAGGCGCTGATGGGCAAGCCAACCGCCAGCATCGATCTCGAGTACCCCCCGACCGAGTGGGGCAAGTATTGGACGAGCGTGCACCTGAGCTGGACCGACGAGGGCAAGCTCGAGCGGTTCTGGTTTGGCATCGACTTCGAGCCGCATCCGGCCGCCAAGGACGAGATCTTCGCGCTGTTCAAGAAGAAGTGGGGCGAGCCCAAGGAGATCGAGGAGTACGGCGACAAGATCTTCGTGTTCTCCGAGGATCCCCGGATCGAGGTCGAGGAAGACACGATCTCCAACAAGTGGGACGTGACCGTCGAGGTCCCCGAGACCGAATAGGCAGGTGCTCGGCCCGATCGCCCAGGTGGGCCCGCGCGCGCGGGTCAGCCTGGGCGACTCGTTTGGTTCTCCGGTTGAAGCGCAGCGCGTGGCAGTGGAGACGTAGGGACGGATCGTGCCAATGCATGGGTCCTCGATCGGAGCCGGTCGACCAGTCCCCGAGCCGCCCTCGAGCCTCGTGGCGGGCCACTCGACCAGCACGCGCGGACCCCTAGAGCCTCGCAGCGAGCAGGTCGACCACCCCTCCAGCCCCCCAGGACCCGACGCGGGAGCGACGCGACCCCCCGAAGATCACCCCCAACCCAACGCGGGAGCGACGCGACCCCCCGAAGATCACCCCCAACCCAACGCGGGACCAACGCGACCCCCCCCGAGAGCGCCCCTAGCCCAGCGCTAAAGCCGCTCGACCACCGGCAAGACTGCCCTCGCTGCGGTGATCGAGCAGGTCGACCACGTCGAATTCCGCCCCCCGCCCGTCGTCGACCGCACCCGACCCGGCTGACTCGCGCTCGCCAGCCGCCCGACGAGTGACTCGACCATGCCGTTTTTTGCCCCGCACCCGCCCTCTGTGTCGAGCGACCACCGCGAAACTCGCCCACGCTCCGGCCGGCGAGCGAGTCGACAATGCCGACATCTGCCCCGCACGCTCCGAGCACGCTGATCGCCAAGCGATCGAGCTGCGCGTGTCCCGTTTCGACCCAGGTCGTCTCGCGTTTGTCATCATGGGGCCCCCCGATGGCGAACACTTGGGTCGCCATGTCGCAGGGCTTGGGGCTGCAGGACACGCACACCAGGCCCTCGGCGGCGCAGACTCAGCAACACGGATCACGCGCTCATGCGAAACCCGTGTGATGTTCGCCCTTCGCCAGCTGTGAGCGCTCAGCCCCGCAAGCTGGCGAAGCCGATCCGCCCGTAGTCCGCCAGCGCCTGCATCCGCTGGATCAGCTCCGCCTGACCTTCTGCGTGGTACGAGCTGCGGACCAGTGGCCCCGACTCCACGTGCGCGATGCCCCGCGCCCGCGCAAACGTGGCGAGCTCGGCGAATTCGTCTGGGTGCACGTAGCGGCTGATCTGCAGGTGCTTCTTGCTGGGCTGCAGGTACTGCCCGAGCGTCAGGATCGTCAGGCCCAGCTCGCCGAGCTCGGTGATGACCTCGCGAACTTCATCCAGCGTCTCGCCTAGCCCCAGCATCAAGCCGGTCTTGGTCAGGGCCCCGCGCCCGCGGGCGTGGCGGAGCACCGCGTAGCTGCGATCGTAGCGGGCCTGGACCCGGACCTCGCGGCTGAGCCGGGGCACGGTCTCGAGGTTGTGGGCGAACACGTCGGGCGCCGCGTCGAGCACGGTGTCGACGTCGGCGAGGGCGCCCTTGAAGTCGGGGACCAGCACCTCGATCGTCATGTCCGGCGCGCGGCGGTGGCAGGCCTCGAGCGTCGCCGCCCAGATCCTCGCGCCGCCGTCTCGCAGGTCATCGCGGTCGACCGAGGTGATCACCGTGTGGTTGAGATCGAGCTCGGCGAGGATCGTGGCCACGCGCTCGGGCTCGCCCTCGTCGACGGCCAGCGGGCGGCCGGTGGCGACATCACAAAACCGGCACGATCGCGTGCAGATGTCGCCGAGGATCATGATCGTCAGCGCCTTGTTGTTCCAGCACTCGCCAATGTTTGGGCAGCCGGCGCTCTGGCAGACCGTGTGCAATTCGAGCTCGCCCACGCGCCGCCGCAGCTGCGTGTAGGCCTCGCCCGCGGGCATCGGGACCTTGAGCCAGGGCGGGTGCCGACGCCGCGGCGACGCGGGGGCGGCGGGCTCCTCGGGCGCATCACGGACGATCGGCAGGTGGGTGGCCACGGTCGTACTTAGCAGGTGTGTGGGCCCAAGACAGCGCGCGGGGTCACGCCAGCGCGTCTTCGCGGCGCAGGGTGGTCTCGCCCTGCAGCCGCTCGAGCACGGCGAGCAGCTCTTCGTCGCCGCCCTCGGGCATTTGAATGTCGATCGTCACCAGCAGGTCGCCGCGCGCCTCACCGCGGATCCGCACGCCACGCTCGCGCAGCCGCAGGGTCTGGCCGTTTTGAGTGCCGGGCGGCAGCCGCATCGTCACCGATCCCCATGGCGTCGGCACGTCGATCGGCCCGCCGCGGTAGGCCTCGAGCGCGGTCACCGGCAGCTTCATGCGCAGGTTGGTGCCGTCGCGCTCGAGGTTGCGACCCGGCAGCACGCGGACCGTGAGGATGATGTCGCCGGGTGGAGTTCCCGGACCGCCCTGTTCGCGCAGGCGCAGCTTGCCGCCGTCGGTCACGCCCTCGGGCACCCGGACGTCGAGGGTCCGCACGTTGCCCCCGCGCTCTTCGACCCGCAGCGGCACCGTGACCCCCAGCAGCGAGTCCATGATCGTGACGCTGATCTCGCCCTGGATGTCGGCCCCGCGACGCGCCTGGGGACCGGGCCGACCCCCGCGCCCAAACATGTCGCCGCCATCGATGCGCCCGCCGCCGAACAGGCGCGAGAGCAGGTCGTCGAAGCTGGTCTCGCGCGCGTCGCCAAAGTCCGAGAAGGGGCTCTGCTGCCCGCCGAACCCACCTGGACGCCCGCCAAAGCCCCCCGACCGGGCCCGCTGGTAGGCCCGCGCCCGCTCGGGATCGAAGCCTTGCGTCAGCGACATCTCGCCAAACTCGTCGTACAGCTTGCGCTTGTTCTCGTCGCCCAGCACCTCGTAGGCCTGCGAGACGTCCTTGAAGCGCTCCTCGGCGGCCTTGTCCCCCGGGTTCTTGTCGGGGTGAAACTGGCGGGTCAGCGACCGGTAGGTCTTCTTGATCTCGTCTTGCGACGCGGACCGGTCGACGCCAAGCGATTGGTAGAGGTCCTTCATCGTGGCTGCTCTGCTCCGGCCAAGGCCGCGAGCGAGCTTAAGGGGCACCGCCAAAGACGCAACCCCCATAGCGAGCGAGGCAATTCCAGTGCGCACGCGGAGCCGACCGGCCGTGGTCGGCGCAGCCCCCGTGAGGAGCGAAGCGCCGTGGAGGCCCGAGGACCGAGCCAGCGGCTGCGGTCGGTGAAGCGGACGTAGGCGTGCGCCGAAGCCACCCGAGCCCCCTCCCAGGGGGCCAATCATGCGGATGCGAACAGCCAGCCCCGAGGAGCGAAGCGACCAGACGCGCGAGCGGCTGCAGTCGGCGAAGTCGTAGGTCCATGTGGGGGTAATGAAAAAAGGTGGTAACAAGCGCGCGATGGCGACTTCGGTGAACCTCGAGGATCTTCGGGATGACGCGCTTGCCGCGCATCCGTACGCAGCCTTCCTCGCGCGCATGAAGAAGCCGGGGCGCTACCTTGGCGGCGAGGAGCAGGCGATCGTCAAGTCGCACGCCGAGCTGGCTTGTCGGTTCGTGCTCGCGTTCCCCGATCTCTACGAGATCGGCATGAGTCACCTCGGCACCCGGATCATCTACGACCTCGTCAACGCGGCCGACGACCTGTGCTGTGAGCGGGCGTTCTCACCGTGGCGCGACATGGAGGCCGAGCTGCGCGAGCGCGAGCTGCCGCTGGTCTCGCTCGAGACCTACACCCCCCTGCGCGAGTTCGACGTGGTCGGCGTCTCGTTGCAGTACGAGCTGAGCTACTCCAACGTGCTGCTCAACCTCGAGCTTGGCCAGGTCCCGCTGCGCTCGCGCGATCGATCCGACGCGGATCCAATCGTGATCGCTGGCGGCCCCACGGCCACGCACCCCGAGCCGCTCGCCGACTTCATCGATCTGTTCTTGGTCGGTGAGGCCGAAGAGTTGCTGCCCCAGCTGCTGCGCCTGATCGGTCAGATGCGCCACGAAGGCCGGCCGCGGCTCGAGATCCTCGCCGCCGCCGCGCAGCTGCCTGGCATGTACGTGCCGATGTTCTTCGAGGTCGCCGTCGAGCCGCGGACCGAGCTGCAGGTCGTCGTTGGCCGCTCGCCGGAGGGGGAGGCCGCCAACGCGCCACTCGACATCCAGCGCGTGTTCGTCCGCAACCTCGACGACTTCAAATTCCCCACGCGCTTCCCGATCCCCTACGCCGAGGCGATCTTCGACCGCGCCAGCGTCGAGATCACCCGGGGCTGCACCGAGGGCTGCCGGTTTTGCCAGGCCGGCATGATCTACCGCCCGGTCCGCGAGCGAAAGCCCGAGGATATCGTCGCCGCCGTGCTCGAGGGCACCGACGCCGCCGGCTTCAACGAGGCCAGCCTCACGGCCCTCAGCACCGCCGACGTGTCGTGCATCGATCCGCTGATCAAGGCCCTGGTCCCCGAGCTGGCCAAGCGCCGGGTCTCGCTGGGCATCGCGTCGCTGCGCGCCTACGGCCTCAACGAGTCGATGATGGACGAGATCAAGAAGGTTGGGATCGACGGCCTGACCTTCGCGCCCGAGGCGGGCACCCAGCGCATGCGCGACGTGATCAACAAGAACGTCAGCGACGAAGACATCCTGGCTTCGGCCAAGCGGATGTTCGAGCGCGGCTACGAGCGCATGAAGATGTACTTCATCATGGGCTTGCCGACCGAGACCGACGAGGACCTCGCCGGGATCATCGAGACCGGTCGCATGGTCCGCAACGTCGCCCGCGAGCTCGAGCTGGCCCGGCCCCCCGCGATCACGCTCAGCGTCTCGCAGCACGTGCCCAAGCCCCACACCCCGTTTCAGTGGGCCGCGATGGACAGCATGGAGGACCTCGAGACCAAGGTCCGGCTGCTGCGCGACATGGCAACCCGCAACAAGCTGGCGATCAAGACCCACAACGTGCGCGAGAGCTGGCTCGAGTGCCTGTTCGCCCGCGGGGATCGGCGGCTTGGCGACGTGCTCGAGACCGCCTACCAAAACGGCGCGCGCTTCGACGGATGGAAGGAGTACTTCTCGTTCGAGACCTGGCTCGACGCGCTCGAGACCCACGCGATCCGGCCCGAGATCTACACCCGCACGCTGCCGGTCGGCGTGCCGCTGCCGTGGTCGCACCTCGACATGCAGCTCGAGCCCGGCTTCTTGGAAGGGGAGTACCGCAAGGCCTTGGCCAGCCGCGTGTCGCCGCCGTGCGGCAAGCCGGCCGGCGCCAAGGTTCACCACACCACGCTCGACGCGGCCCAGGCCGAGCAAAAGCGACTGGTCTGCTACGACTGCGGCGTGGCCTGTGATCTGGGCGAGATGCGAGAGGAGCGGATCGTCGCGCTGCGTGGGCTCTCGACCATGGCGACCGAGCGCGAGGTCGAGATCGCCAAGCAAGAGGCCGCGGCCGAGGCGGCCGAGCTCGCCCAGCAACAGGCCCAACAGCAGGCCCAAGCGGGCGGCGAACAGCTGATCCCGCTCGATCGCCTGCGCCGGGGCATGGCCGCCAGCAACCTCGCTGACGACAGCGCCTTCAAGCACAACGCCGAGGCGCCCTACAGCAAGGTCCGGCTGTTCTTCGCCAAGCGCGGGACCATTCGCTTCCTCAGCCAGCTCGACTTGGTTCGCATCATTCCCCGCATGTTTCGGCGCGCCGGGCTCGAGATCGGGTTCTCGCGCGGGTTCTCGCCGTTGCCACGCATGAGCTTTGGCCCGGCGCTGGCGCTGGGCATGGGCGCCGACGAAGACGTGCTCGACTGTGACCTGCTGCTCGAGCGATCGGCCGAGGACATGCTCGGCTTGCTCGACGCGGCCGAGCGGGCCGCGATCGCGGCTGACCTGCTCGAGCGCCTGCGCGCCGTCCAGCCGCCTGGTTTTCACCTGCTCGACGCCCGGATCGTCCCGCCCGGCGAGAAGACCCTCGGTGAGCTGGTCGCCGGGGCCGACTTCGCCGTCCACCTCCAGCCCGAGCAAATGTCTGGCCTGCGCGAGCGCGTCGATGGGATGCTCGCGGCCGGCAACCTGTTCGTCACCCGGCAGCAGAAGGTCAAGAAGAAGCACCGTGGCAAGCGGCGCGAGGTCGGGAGCAAGAGCGTGACGATCGATCTGGATCAGCGCCTGCTCTCTGCCGATGTCGACGAGGACCTCGCCCTGCTGCGGTTTCGCCTGCGAACCGACGTGGAGGGCGCCAACGCGCGTCCGCGCGAGCTCGCGGCGCTCTTGCTCGGCGCGCCCGTGGAAGATCACCGCATGCGACGCGAGCGACTGCTCGCCCGGCCCGAGCCCGAGTCGGAGCTGATCGGCCTGCGCGAGCTTGGTGGCGCCTGGCGGCCCGAGCACCGCCGACACGTGCCCGGGCCTGTCTAGGTCTAGGCCGACTGCGGCCGGTTCGGCCCAACCCTCACTGCGGATCGGCGCAGAAGGTCTTGGGTCCAACCCAGCTGATCATGTTCTGCCAGAACACCTCGACCTGCGGGATCTGCTGCCACTCCGAGTCGAAGCTGATCCACTCGTCGGCGAACACGATCGCCGCGCCATCGGTCAGCTCGACCGCCGTACCCAGCGAGGTGTTGTTCTCACCCTGGGGCCGAACGAACACCATGCCGGCACCGACCACCTGCCAGCCGCCGTAGATCTGCACGCCCTGGGCCCCCTCGGCGACTGGATGGTTCTGCCAGACCTCCGTGGGGTCGATGTAGATCGGCGCGGCGTAGCTCAGGCCCGTCGGGATCGTCACCAGCGAGTTTTGCTGGGCGACGTCGGTTGGGTTGTTGGTGTAGCCGGCCATGCTGATCAACCCATGCCCGGCTGCGATCCAGGCTTGTAGGATCGCGGCCTCTTGGGGCGAGTACTGATGGGTCAGGCGGTCGACGATCAAGATGTCGATCTCGGCGAGATCGTCGACCGTCAGCACATGGTTGACCATGGTCCCGAACCGGGTGGCCGTGGTGCCCTTGCTCTCGAGCCACGCTTCGAAGTCCGCCGCCGGGTTGGCGCCCTTGTTGCCGATGATCCCGATCCGATAGCAGTCGCAGAACCCATCCATGCCCTCGTCGAGGTCGTCGATGATGCCGTTGCAGTCCTCGTCGAGGCCGTCGCAGGCGATCTCGGCGACCTCGCATTGGTCACCGTCGCCGTCGCCATCACCGGTGTCCCCGTCACCATCACCAGTGTCGCCGTCGCCGTCGCCGTCGCCGGTATCACCGTCGCCGTCACCGGTGTCGCCGTCGCCGTCCCCGTCGCCAGTGTCACCGTCGCCGGTATCACCGTCGCCGTCGCCAGGGTCACCGTCACCGGTGTCGCCGTCGCCGTCGCCCGGTCCCGTCGAGCTCATCGTTCCCGACGCCTCGGAACCATCGGCGGTCTCGCTGGCGGTGCCGCCGTCGTTGGCGGTGTCGTTCCCGCCGTCGGCCGTGTTGTCGCCACACGCGAGCGAGGCGGCGGTCAGAGTCAGCAAGCAGGTGAACAGCGAGCGATGGCGCAACATCCCGCGAGTGTACGCCGATGCTGACGGCGGCGATCCAGCGATTTGGAGTCACTCGACCGCCACGTCAGCGCGCCTGTTCGCGCGGCCGGGTCAGGCAAGCGGCTTCTCAAACGCCGGCGGCTTGCCGCGCTGCATCGCCTTCACGCCGATCGCGGTGCTGCTCATGGTCAGGCTCTGCGCGGCTGCGCGCTCTTCGACCGCAGATCCCTCGGCAAACGGCAGCGCGTTTGCGCGCTCGATCGTGCTGGCGATCAGCTCGCGCAGGTCCGCGTCGAGCGGCACGCCCGCCTCGTTGCACGGATCCACATCACGGCTGGCCGCGACCTCGGCTGGCCCGTCGCGGAACGCCGGGCGCTCGATCTTGCCAGCCGCGATCCCAGCCGCGAACGCCATGCTCTCGGCCGGCAGATCGCGGATCGCCACGACCTTCGAGACGTAGCCCCACTCGGCGGCCTCCTCGGCCTTGAACGCGTGCCCGGTCAGCAACAGCTCGCTGATCCGCGCCCAGCTCTGCGGCTTGGAAGCCCGGTGAATGTGGTGGCAGCCCCCGAGACCCGGCAGCACCCCAACGGTTGGCTCGGGCTGACCGATCACCGTTCCGGCCCCGGCCACCCGGGCCTGACAGCACGACGCAAACTCGTTGCTGCCGCCAAGCACCCGGCCCACGAGCGCGGCCACGGTTGGCTTGGCGCTGGTCTTGAACTTCATGAGCGTGCGCTTCCAGCCTTGGATCAGGCCAAGCGCCCGATCGTGATCGCCAAGCACGGGCACGAAGCAGTTCAAGTCTGCGCCGTGGCCAAACTCGCGGCTGAGGGTGCCGTCCGGCGCCACGACGATCGCCGCGACGGCGTCGTCGTTGGCGAGCTGCTCGTAGGCCGCGTCGAGCTCGGCGATGAAGCGATGGTTGATCGTGCGACGCCCGAGCGAGATCAGCCCAACGTTTCCGTGCACGGCGGTGGACACGTAGATCGAGGCGAGCGCGGCTTCGCTCAGCTCGGCGATCGGCGCGACCTCGTCGGCCTTGGTGATCGACTGATCCGCCAAGAACGCGGCGACCAGCTGCTTGCTGGCCTCGAGCCCGCGCTCGGCGATCAACGCCGGGGTCCCCATCGAGAACGCCAAGGCGTTCTCACACAAGAAGTTGAGCGCGTCGGCCCGCGCGACCTCGTGCTTCAGCATGTAGGCCGTCAGCGAGAACAGCATCCCGAGCATGCGCTGCTCGACCATGGCCACGTGCTCGGGCGGGCACTGCTGGCCGCGCTCGTAGGGCCACTTCTTGTGGGGGTCCTTCATGTAGGGCTGCCACTGCTCGGGGATCTGGTACAGCGTGGAGTCGACCTCCTCGCTCAGCAGCTGCATGCAGTGCGCGGACAGGTAGTTGGCACCCGGGATCAGGTTGTGCACGAAGAAGGGCGAGGTCCCCAGCAGCTTGCGGCACACGTCGTCGATCTGCGCGGGCGCGAGCCCCGTGCTGGCGTGGATGCGGACCGCCTCGAGCATCATCCCGCAGAAGATGCGGTCGGCCGCGAACGCCGGCGCGTCAGCGGTCTCGATCAGGTTCATCCCGAGCTTGCTCAGGAACTTGCGGATCACCTTCAGGGTGTCCTTTGACGTCGTGCAGCCGCGCGTGGGGACCTCCCACAGCTTGTTGGTCAGGTGCGGGAAGAAGGGGTGCATCACGCCCGAGCGATCGGCCCCAGGCAGGCCCTCGAACAGGTGCTTGGTGGTCAGGCCCGAGGTCGCCGAGAACACGTAGGCTTCTGGGTCGCGGGCCCGGATCGCCCGGTAGAAGGGTTGCTTGATGTCGAGCCGCTCGGGGATCGCCTCGAACACGAAGCCGAGCCGCAGCGCCGCGGGGACGTCGTCGAGGGTGCCCTGCACGATCGTCATGTTGTCGAGCACCGCGTCCACTTCCTCCGGGGAGAACCGCCCGCCGAACGCCTCGCGCAGCTTGTCCTTCACGCCCTGCACCGCGTCCGAGAGATCCAGCGCGATCACGGGCACGCCGTGCTTCGCCAGCAGCCGGCCAAATTGTCCGAGCTTGCCGAAGCCCACGTTGCCGCATGCACCCGCGACCAACAGCGCCTTGACGGGCTCGCTGGCATCGGGCTGGAAGATCGCGCTGACGGAAGGATCGCTGATCGGCATGGCCCGGATGGTAGGGAAGGGCGCCGGGCTTTTGACAGGTCCGCAAAGGTCGTCGATTGAGCTTTTTCACGGGCCGGGCTGATAGACTGCCCGCGATGTCGACCTCACGCGTGCTCACCCTGGCCCTGTTGCTCGTCTCGCTTCCCGCCTGCAAGGGCGCAGAAACCGAGAAGAAGGCCGACACCTCGGCCGCATCCGCGCCCACGCCCGCGGCCGATCCCGCGGCCCCCGAGGCTGGTGGGGCGCCCGTCGCCGCTGGCGAGGGCGAGGGCGAGGGCGAGGGCGACACGGGGACGGACACCGAGACCGGTGAAGAGCAAGAAGAGCAACCACCACTGCCCGCGTCCTTCGAGCAGGTCGGCGTCGAGCTGTGCGACACCTACGTGAAGGACTTCGTGGCCTGTATCGACAGCAAAGTGCCAGAAGCGGAGCGCGAGGCCCTGCGCCGCCAGGTGTTCATCAACATCGAGGCGTGGAAGCAGACCGCGGCGGGCGGGGCGTCCGCCAAGCAGGGGCTCCAGACTGGCTGCCGCATCGCTCGCGAGCAGGCCAAGCGCGCAACGCAGGATTGGGGCTGCGAGTGGTGATCTCTCCCCGCATCCGCCGCGCTTGAGTCTTCGCACCCGCGAATTTCACTTCGCGTGACAAATTTGTCGGGTCAACGCCCGGCACGCGAGAAACTAGCTTTGTCAGTTCGCGTGCTGCCCGCCGTTCGGGTGATCCGTGACGTCGCGAGCCAGGGGACCAGATTCCGGTCGATCCTTGATTCTTCTGGCATTTATCGGCGCATGGCGCCCAGGTCTGGCACCGGATAGCGTGATGTCGCCGTGTGCTTGCTTGTGTTTAATTACCTTCACAAAGTCCTGATGCGTGCGCCCCACACCCCCAAAACCTGGAGCGAAGCGGGGTGTCCACAGGTACTGCACCGAATGTCGGGGCTGCGGTCGCCTCGGACACGTGGTAATGATTGCATCCGGCGCACGCGCCGCTCGCCCCGCGCAAGCCCAGTCACACTCGGTGCCTGGGTGTGGGGCTTCCAAACCGACTCGAATCGACACACGGAGAGACGCGAGAATGAAGTTCAACACCACCATCCTCGTCGCCGCCCTTACTGCTCTGACCTTCGCCGCCCCTGCTTGCGACAAGAAGGAAGAGAAGAAGGACGACAAGAAGGCCGACAAGGCCGACGAAAAGAAGGCCGATGACAAGGCCGATGCCAAGAAGGCCGATGAGCCTGCACCCGAGGCCGCACCGGCCGAGGTTGCTGCCCCCGAAGCCGCGCCCCCAGAGGGCGAGGCTGCACCAGAGGGCGAAGCCGCACCCGCGGGCGACGCTGAAGCCGCCCCCGAGTAATCCACCCTCTACAGAATGGAAGGCCGGAGCCACGTGGCTCCGGTCTTTCTTTTTGGTTCACGCCTGGACTCACGTCGCAGCGATGTACAGCGTGCGCCGTCCTGGTACTTTGCAGACAGAGAGACGACGTTGCCGCAAGCACTCACTCACCGGATCGATCAACGCACCCCTGGGCAGTTGCGAGGCCTGAGCCTGCAGCCTGGTTTCACCGCCGCCGCCCTGGGCTCGGTCCTGATTGCGACCGGCGCGACGCGAGTCTTGTGCACGGCCTCGCTCGAGCCACGCACGCCGTCGTGGCTCGCTCGCGGTGGTTGGATCACGGCCGAGTACGCGATGTTGCCTGGCGCGACTCGGCCACGTGGGCGCCGTGATCCAGGTGGGCGCGGCAAAGAGATCCAGCGCCTGATCGGCCGCTCGCTGCGGGCGGGTGTCGATCTCAGCCAGCTCGTGGGTCCCGATGGGGGCCTCTCGATCGTCTGCGACTGCGACGTGATCGAAGCCGACGGCGGGACGCGTACGGCCTCCGTCACCGGCGCTTGGGTCGCCCTCGAGATCTGCCTGCGCAAGCTGGTGGCCAGCGGCAAGCTCAGCGCCCACCCCGGGCTGGGTCAGGTCGCGGCTGTGTCAGTGGGTATCGTGGAGTCCGAGGGTGCCGAGGACGATCCCATCGCGATGCTCGACCTCTGCTACCAAGAGGACAGCCGCGCCGTCGTCGATCTCAACGTGGTCATGCGAGGGGGGATGCCCGACGCGCCGCTTGGCTTGGTCGAGGTCCAGGGGACCGGCGAACGCGGGGATTTCAGCCGCGCGCAGCTCGATCGAATGCTCGATCTGGCCGAGTCCGGGGTCGCCGAGCTGATGGCCGCACAGCGGGCTGCACTGATCGAAGCGGGAGTGTGAGTCGATGCCTCGTCGAATCGTCGTCGCCACCAGCAACCCTCACAAGCTCCAAGAGCTGACGTCGATGCTCGCGCGGGCGCGCTTTCCCGAGGTGCGCCAGCTCGAGATCGTCAGCGTGGCCGCGCTGCCCGAGTACGGCAAGCCGCCCGAGATCGAGGAGACCGAGATCACCTTCGTGGGCAACGCCGTGCTCAAAGCCGCCGGGATCGCGCAGTGGTTGCGCACGGTCGGCGCGCCGCGCGACGAGCTGGTCCTCGCCGATGACTCGGGCCTGTGCGTGGACGCCTTTGACGGCAAGCCAGGTGTCTACTCGGCTCGCTTCGCGGGTCCCAACGCCAACGACGAGCGAAACAACGCCAAGCTGGTCGCGGAGCTCACCGCCCGCGGGCTCGAGTCGTCCCCGGCCGAATACGTGTGCGTGTTGGCGATCCGCCAGGTCGGGACCCGCCCCTTCGACTTCACCCTGCCCGACGCCGGGGCGATCTTCATGCGGGAGAACTGTCTGTGCATCGAGGGGCGCTGCCGTGGGAACGTCCGGGTGGCCGCCCGCGGAGACGGCGGGTTTGGCTACGACCCGCACTTTTGGATCGACGGTGACACGCGCACCTTCGCGGAGCTGAGCCGGGGTGAGAAGTCGCAGCGATCCCACCGTGGAGCCGCGGGGCGGCGCCTGGTTCAAGAGCTGCCGCTGATCCTCCAGTGACCCTCGCCGCAGCGAGGGAGTTCGGGCTTCGGAGGGTGCTGGCCTAAAGATCGGGACCCGATCGGGGCCAAATCGCCCCGCTCAGCCTCCAGGTGTGACCCTCTAGATTTCGATCCCGCACTCGGATAGGCTGCGCGTCGTTTCGGGGCGTGGCGCAGTCTGGTAGCGCGCCTGCTTTGGGAGCAGGAAGCCGAAGGTTCGAATCCTTTCGCCCCGATTTTCTTTGCCTCTGTGGCATCGCACCCATAGCTCAGCTGGATAGAGCATCGGCCTTCTAAGCCGAATGGCCCAGGTTCGAGCCCTGGTGGGTGCAAGGTTGCCCACGAGGGCCCGCGTATGCGCGATGATGCCCCCGTCATGGCTGAACGGCTGGTTCCTCATCTTCATCCTCGTCCTGGACTGCTCTGGCTCGTGGGCATGTCCACCCTCATGCTCGCTTGCAGCAGCGACTCGGCCAGCGACCACATGTGCCTGACGTCGGGTTGCTACGGCGACGAACTCACCGACATCGAGGTGGGCGGCACATTCGGCGAGGGCGAGGGCGACGGTGATGGCGATGGCGATGGCGACGGTGACGGCGATGGCGACGGTGATGGCGATGGCGATGGCGACCCTGGCGACGGCGACGGCGACGGCGACGGCGACGGCGACGGCGACGGCGACGGCGACGGCGACGGCGACGGCGACGGCGACGGCGACGGCGACGGCGACACCGGGGCGACGTTCTGCGATCCGGGTCAGACGAGCTGCTTCGATCCCGACAGCGTCCAGACCTGTATCGACGATGGATCGGCGTGGGGCGACCCCGTCCCGTGCCCCGACAACGAGGGCTGCTTCGGCGGGGGCTGTGTGCCGCTGTGCGAGCTGATCCAGCTCAACCCCAGCTCGGTCGGCTGCTCGTTCTTCGCCAACCGCATGGACAACCTCCACGCCAACCAGCCCGACTCGCTGGTGATCGGCAACGTATCTTCGAGCAAGAACGCGACGGCGCAGCTGTACTTCGTACCCGACGGTCAAGACGCCGAGCAGCCGCTCGGTGCGCCGGTCATGGTCGGGCCCGAAGGAACCCACACCTTCCAGCTCGACAACGCCCAGATCGAGAGCATCACGACCGTGCGGACAGGCGGGGTCTATCGGGTCGAGACCTCGATCCCAATTGTCGCGTATCTGCACTCGCCGATCGGGTCGCAGGCGACCAACGACGCCTCGATGCTGCTGCCGGATCACGCGCTGACCGGCAATTACGTGGTCGCTTCTTACGCTGGCACCTTCACCGTTCACTACCCCAGCTACTTCACCGCGATCGCAACGCAAGACGACACGACCTTGGGGTTCCTCGCTGGGGGTCCAACGGCCGGCGGTGGCGGGGTTCAGGCGCTGGCGCAGGGGCAGAGCACCCAGGTCATGCTGCAGCGCTACGACACCCTGAACGTGGTCGTGGCTGCGCAATACCAGGACCTCTCGGGCACGATCATCACCTCCGACAAGCCGGTGTGGGTGGCGGGCGCCAGCGAGTGCGCGAACGTGCCGGCCTACCCAACCACGTTTTGCGATCACCTCGAAGAGGTCATGCTCCCGCTCGAGTATTGGGGCGAGGAATACGTGGGTGCTCACGCCCCGCAGCGCGGCAACGAGACCTACTATTGGCGCGTGTACGGCGGTGAAGACGGGATCACGGTCAACACCATGCCGCAGCAGCCCGGGTTCCCGCTGGCGCTCGACAAGGGCGAGTACTACCAGTTTGGCACCCAGGAGAGCTTCTTGTTCACGGGCGATGGGCCATTCATGCCCGTGCAATTGCTGGAAGGCCAAAACGGTGGCGCCGGGACCGGTGATCCTTCGATGTATCAGATGGTCCCGACCGCGCAGTTCCTCGACACCTACGCGTTCGTGACGGGGACCAACTACACCCAGCACTATGCGCAGATCATCCGCCCCGCCGGGGGCGACGACGTGTTGATCGACGGTGTCGTCGTGGATGGCTACTACCAGGTCGGGGCCTGGGAGATATCGGACCACGCGGTGAGCGAGGGGGCCCACTTCGCAACCAGCACGCAGCCGTTTGGGGTCATGCAGGTTGGCTACACGAACGTGACCTCGTACGCGTACCCAGGCGGGATGCAGCTCGCGGTCATCAACCCGCAGTAGTCACGGCGCCGCGCCCACGCGGTTCAGCAGCTCGCCCGTGTTCGCGTCGCGCAGCTCGAGCACGTGGCTGCGAATCACGACCACGTGGGCCGCAGAGGCCCGGACGCCGATCAGCCGATCCGCGACCCCGAGCTCGAGCGGGACGGACCAGATCAGCGCGCCGTCTTCGACGCTGCGCGCGTCGACGTGGTAGCGACTCTCGCCGTCGATCCAGCCGTATACCAGGCGGTCTGCGACCACGGTGCTGCCGATCGGCCAGGGCGCCGAGGCGGCGGGCATCGGCTCGCGCCACGTGTTCTCGCTGACTGTCACTCGGAACGCGCTGCCGCGATCGAGCCGCTTGGCGCGCGCGGCCGGGGTCTCTGGGTCGAAGCTGAAGCCAACGATGATCGCTTGCCCGTCGTCGTCGTCGTCTGTCCCCGCGATCTTGCTCAGCGCCACGCCACGCCCCGTCGTGGGGTTGGCGTGGACCCGCCCGAGGTGGACCCCATCGAGCTTGTCGCGGACGCTGTTGGGCAGCGCGACGCTGGGATCCAGCTCGTTGGCGCGGGCGGGCTCGCAGCCGAGCGGGGGCTGACGTTGACGGCCGAGCTCGCCAGCCTCGAGATCGAGCATGTGATGGCGGCGCTTGGCCGTGTGCACATAGACCAAGGGCGACGCGCCGGGCTCGGCCGCGGGCACGTTGCACAGATAGTCGACTGGGTCACCGACCTCGTGGGTATGCACGCGGTTGCCGGTTGCGAGCTCGTGGACGAACACGGACGACTGGGTGTCGCTGACGACGAGCCAGTGATCCGCGATCGTGAAGCGCACGTGTTGAAGCTCGCGGTCGGACCGGCTCAGCGGGCCGATCCGCCACAGGCGGGTCGCGGTGGCGATCGCGTAGGCGTCGACGTAGATGCGATCGCTGGCGTGGTCGCGGACCCGGGCCACGATCGCGGGCTGGCCGGCGATCTCGGTCAGCATCGGCGGACCGGCCCACGGATCGACGCCGCTGGTCTCGAGCTCTGCGTCGATCTTGGCCTCGATCCGCTCGAACACGCCCGCGAGCCTGCGCAGCCCGGGGATGTCGTCGAGCGCGACCACGCCTGCGGCGACCAGCACGAACGCGATCACCCCCGCGACGACCGCCAGCACGAGCGATTGGACCAGCAGTCGGCCGGCACGCCCAACCAGGTGCTTGCGTCGGCTGCGTTGCTTGGCCTTCTCGTGCTTGACCTCTGACTCGCGGCGCTCGGCCTCGAGCTCGGCGCGAGCCTGCTCGGACACCTCGAGCCGCTGGGCCGTCTTGGCGAGCTCTTCGTTGGCCCGGCGGATGTGCTCGTACAGCGCCTTGGCGTCGAGGCTGACCCCCGCCATGGTCTTGGCCGTGCGCGCCCGCTCGGGGGCGAAGCGCGAGCCGCAGTACTGGCAGTTGACCTCGGCAGTTGGCGGCTCTGGCGGGAGCTCGGCCCCGCAGGCCGGGCATTGGAAGCGAACGTACTCCACGGATCGAGCGCCTCAGCTGGGCCCGAACGGGGGAGGGGAGGTGGATTCGGGCATGCGCCCATGGTCGGCTGAGCGAGGTGTGTCGCGCAAGGCTTGGGTTCGATTGCGCGAGCGTGAGGCTGTCGCCACGACCCAGCGTGTGCGCGGTTAGAGGCCCCGACGATATCGCTGGATGAATGGCGAACCTCCACGTTCGATGACCATGCTCGCGCGGTCCGAATTGAACAGTGTGGCGGCGACCGCGAGGAGATCTGCGTGTGACGCCGTGGGGAGCCCCGCGATCTCCACGATGACGTCGCCATCGCGGAGACCCAGCACGTCCCCGAGGTTGCCTGCGGACACACCGTCGATCTCGAACCCATACGGGGTGCCGAGGGTGTCCGACAGCTGAACTGCGTAGGTACCGTCCTCGGTCACGCCCTTGGCATCGGTGAGGGCTGTAGCGATGAGCAACTCGCTCACTACAAATTCTCCATCGAGGAACTGCACCTCGGCCTTCAGGTCCAGGCCATCGAACCCGCCCACACCGCCGGGATCGTCGCTGGTCTCGCTTCCAGAATCTTCATCAGTTCCACCATCGTCGGTGCCGCTGTTCCCGGTGTCGCTGTCACAACCGGCCGGTGGTCCCATGCAGGTGCCCAAGTAGGCAATGTCGGCCGTGGTCACGCAGGTATCGTCGAGATCGGCGAGGCCCATCTCGATGGCGCGGGCTTGGCAAACATGCGAAATGTTGGAGAGCAGCTCCGCGGCGAGTTCGCTTGTTGGGTCGGCCAGTTGTTGGCCTTGCGCCGCGTTGAGGCAGTAGGACTTGGAGATCCACTTCTCGTTCGCCGTCTTGATGTAGATTGGCTAAATCAGGCCATTGTAGCCTTCCGCGCCGATTGTTTGGGCCGCCCACTCCTCGCCGCAGGGCTCGGTGACAACGATGACGATGTCCTTGTCGGGGATGAGGCATGCGCTGACGGCCGCCACAACAAGCCCGAAGGCGCATAATTTCACCCGGTTTCGTGGCTTCATTCTATTCGGTCCTCGCTCGCTCATGTCAGGGACAGGTTGGGAGCGGCTCATCAGGATCAAACGGTGCTTCGGTGGAACACGGTGCGCGTATCTCTGCGACGCAAGGTGCTGCGCAGTCGGATCCGCTCAACTCGGAGTTGGCCTCCGTGAAGGCTGCGTAGCCCTCGCAGGTCAAGGCCCCGACACACCACAAATAATTGAGCTCGCGGCTCCCGCATTGGTTTTCTTCGTGGAGCTTGGGGAGCAGCGTCATGCAGCGCTCGAAGCAGTCGTCCGGCTCCATCCCCGTGAATGCGTCGGGCTCACAGGTGTCGATCGTTCGGCAAACGTCCTCGCACGCACCGATTTTCAGGGCCTCGAAATCGTATACTTCCTCCGCGTCTGCTAGGCGCTGGCAGCCGCCGACCAGCAGTAGGCCGGCGAAGGCAAGCAGGCTTGTGGCGGGGAAAGACAACGGAGGATCTCCATAACAGGTCGAAAATACGCGGTCAAGGCGCATGCTCCCATGCAGCGGTCGGGGACGATGACGAGCGCCGCTGCATGAGGACTCCCCGCTTGGGTCCCCGTTCAGCCGTCTGCGGTGGGAGCTGGCTTGTCCGCCGCGTCGAGCGAGACCCAGTGTGTCGCCGTCGCGCGGAGCAGGTCACGGACCGAGTAGATCGCGTCTGGCGTGTCGATCAAGTGGCGTGTCTCAGCCTTGTCGGTGTCAAACGTCCCGATGTATTTCTTGCTGCGGTTGAAGTGAAGCCGGCAGATTGGCTTGCGGTTGTTGTCATCAACGAGCACGGCGAAGTAGGTCTTGCTGTCCCGATAGGTCACCCGCTCGGCCGCGACGACATCGCAGATGATGGCTTTGACGACGCGGTAGCCTTCTAGCTCTGCCTCTGTGGTGACGATGCCGCCGTCCGATCCGTGGTTCGCCGAGTCGTTGTCGTCTGAAAGTCCATCTCCATCGACGACGCGGGCCGCGGGGAGCTCCTCCGACTCGGAGTCATCCGCTCGCGCGAGGGCCGACCGCAGCCGGTCGCTGACTTTGTCGTTGATGAACCCGAGCAGCGTGCGCTTGACGAGCTGCGAGAACTGGTCCTTGGCCGACTGGACGAAGCGGCCGTTTGGGTGGGCCTGCTGGAAGAAGAACTTGACCAGCTCCTCGTCGGGGGTCTCGAGCTGGCGCTCGAGCGTCGCTCTGATCTCGCGCATGTACTTGAGGTCGCTCGCCGCAACCAGCATGTTCTCGAGGTCGAAGTTGGACTTCGACAGCTTGCTGACCTCGTTGATGAGGCTCTCGCGCAGGTCGAGCAGGTTGAGCTCTAGGAACGGCTTCTCGTCCATCTTGTTGCTCTCCTCGAGGTCCGAGTAGAAGCGATAGACGATGCCGTTCGTGAGCACGGCGATCCTGGCTTTGGTGGTGGTGAAGTAGCGAAACAACTGGCTCGAGTGCTCGATCGCAAGGTCCGCGGTGACCTTCTTGGCCTCGATCAGCATCACGATGTCCTCGCCTCGCTTGATGACGTAGTCGACCTTCTCTCCTTTCTTGATGCCGACGTCGGCAGTGAACTCCGGGACGACCTCTGTGGGATCGAAGACGTCGTAGCCAAGCGCAGCGATGAAGGGCATCACCAGCGCGTTCTTTGTGGCTTCTTCGGTCTCGAGCATCCCTCGGGTCTTGTCGGCCTTGGCTGCGAGATTTTTTAGCTTTTCCTCAAAACTCATGTGGTCTCCTCGACGGGAATTGCCGTCGCCTGTGTAGGATGCCGCGTTTGAGGACGACGTGCGGAAGAAAAACTGGCCATTTTGAAGGTTTGGCCGGCCCGCGGGTGTTCGAGCTGCCGAGGCTTGGAGCGATTCTGCGCTCGAGAGTACTCGAGGTCATCCCGCTCACGCTTGGCCAGTGCATCAGCGAAGATGTACCCTCGCGTCGATGTCCGAAGAGATCGACAATGAGCGCCCCGCGCTCAGCCACGAACGGCGAGAGTCAGGCTGGGCCAAGGTCCTTCGTGGGCTCGAGTACACGAATAATCTGCTGCTTCTGCCAATGTTCACTGTGCTGATTATCGAGGCGAGCGTGCGCGACAGCACTGACGTCTTTGCTAGTGTCAATGAGTTCTTCTGCGCAATGTTCTTCGCCGAGTGGGCGCTTGGATTGGCGCTGGCTGACGATCGCTGGGCCTACCTGCGAAGTCCTTCGAACCTCGCGGACCTGGCGTCTTCAATTCCGGTCTCGGCCCTGGCCCAGGGGCTTCGAGTTGTGCGACTGCTGCGATTGCTTCGCGTTATCCGGCTGGTCTCACGAATCCGGCGATTTCAAGGCAAAGGCGCGACCATGGTGCGTGCCTTTGGTCTGTTTGGCGCGCTGGTAATTACAGGGGCCTTGGCGTTTCGAATCGTCGAACCACACAGCACGGAGAGCCTCGAGCACGCGCTGTGGTGGTCGCTGGTCACCTTGAGCACCGTTGGCTATGGCGACGTCACGCCGGCTACGCCCGCTGGGCATGTTGTCGCGGTATTCGTGATCGTCGCTGGTATTGGCATCTTTGGCTACATGGCAGGATTCATGACATCGCTGATTGAGGACCCCGAGGAAGATGAAATCCTGGCCATCGTGCAGCGGCTCGAGGTTCAGGTCGGCGAGCTGCGAGCGACCCTGGAAGCAGAGCCGCGACGCCCGGCTTGACTCACTCGTCTCGACCTCGACCCCGTGTCGCCCGCTCGCGCCAGCGCAGCTCCCCCGCCGCGTCACCCACCACCGCGCTGGCCTTCTCAGCCCCCAACGCCGCGGCTTCGCACACCGCCGCGACACCCTCGCAGCCCGCAAACGCGGCCGCGAACACCAACCCTGCCCGGCGCGCGTCATCGGGGGCACCCCGCGCGAGCAGAGCCTCGCCAAGATCGATCCGCGCGCGCTGCAACAGCGTGGGCTCGTCAGCCTCGAGCAGCTCGACGCAGCGCTGCAGCTGCTGGATCGCCAACCCCGGCTCGCCGCTCGCCAAGTACGCGAGCCCGAGCTGGGAGTGGGTGCGCGCCATCGCGGGATCCCCCGGCGGCAGGGCGGACTGCTGGATCGCCAACGCCTCGCGGTATTGCTCGATCGCTCCGTCAACGTGTCGGCGCGCGAGCGCGACGTGCCCCAGTATCAGGTGGGTCTCGGCGCGCGCGAGCTCGTTCGTTGCTAGGTCGTCAGCGTAGATCTGTGCCGCGTGTGTCGCGTGGGTCTGCGCGAGATCGAGCTGACCTGCATCTAGCTCCAGCCGTGCGCGCAGCGACTCGACGTGGCCGACCTGCTCGCTGTGTCGCCCAAGCGCGTCGACGTAGACCCGCGCAGCCTGGTCGAGCAACTTTCGCGTCGCGGCTTGTCGGCCCTGCTCGAACTCGAAGCGGGCGAGCTCGTAGTGGGCATCGCCGACCCGTGGGTGGACCGGGCCAAACGCGTTCAGGCTGGCCGCGAGCGCCCCGGTGAGCGCCTCGCGGGCGTCCTCGATCCGGCCTTCGAGCGCGCGCGCGCGGCTGAGATCCACGAGCATCGCTGGCTTGGATGGGTGGATCGGGGCGAGCTCGTCGAGCAAGGCGATCGCGGCGAGCAGCTCGGCCCCCGCAGCTTGGGCGTCGCGTTCAACCAGCGCGACCCGGCCCGAGAGCCACAGCGCGCGGGCCTGATCGAGGTCGCGCTTGCCGAGTCGGTCGAGCCCGGTCGCGGCGCGGCGGGCCCACACGCGGGCCTGCAGCGGGGCATCGCCGCGGGCGAGGGACACCCGCACCAACTCGAGGGCGATCTTCGGCACCAGCGCGTCGGCGTCGCTGCGCTCTGCCTCGTCGAGCGCGTCTTGCAACCGCTCGATCGCGCGCGCGAGCGCGTCGGTGTTCGCCAGCAGCCGACCGTGGATGTACATCGCTTCCGCGACGACAGGGCCGTACCCAAGCTCGCGCGCGCGCTCGAGCGCGTCCTCGGCCACGGGCAGGCTCGCGTCGGCGTCGGCTGACTCGATCCGCATGTCGAGCTCGGCGAGGTCCGCTCGCAGCTGCTCGACGCTGTCCTTCGCGGGTCCTTCCGGCCGCGCGGCAGACAGCAACGCATCTATGTCGCCGCACTTCTCGGGATCGGGGAGCGCGGCGGTGGCCTCGCTCGCTCGCTCGATGACCCGTGGAGCGCCGGCCCCAAGCTGTCCAAGCAGCGCTTCGTATCCGCGGCTGGCCCGATCTAAGCATGCCTCGCGCAGGGTCAGCACCTCGGGGGAGAACTCGTGACGCACGACGGTGGCCTCGCAGGCGTTGACGCGCTGCGCCCCCCACGTCTGCGCCCAGGCTTGCAGGCGCGGCTCGACCCGGGACCAGGTCGCGTCGGCGTAGGGCAACTCCGAGCGCGTGAACGCTTCGCGCAGCTCGGCGCCCCGAGCCGGCGTCCAGACCCGCGCCGCGCTCTCGGCCAGGGTAGGGCAGGGCGAGGCGCGCTCGGGGGCGAGCATGCCAACCGCGAACGCCAGCACGCCGATCCCCGCGCCGACGAGGCCGAGCCACCAGCGACGCTTGGGGACCTCCGGGTCGCACGCCAACGCGGCGATCAGCTCGTTCATCGACGCGAATCGCCGCTCGGGCGCCGGGTCGAGCCCCCGCACGATCACCTCGCGCAACCACAGGGGGACGCGGCTGTTGGGTGGGGCTTCGACGATCTCGCCGGCCCCGGTCGCGATACCCAGCTCCATGGCGGACTTGCCGATGAACGGGCGATGTCCATACAGCGCCTCGTGCAACGCGACGCAGAAGCTAAATTGATCCGAGGCCGCGTCGACGTGCCGGCCAACGAATTGCTCGGGTGACATGTACGCGGGGGTGCCCATCAGCGCGCCGGTTCGCGTGATCACATCATCTTCATCTTCATCGTCGTCGTAGTCGTTGGCGGCGGGTGGATGCTTGCTGAGCGTGTCGTCAAGCTCGGCGTCGCGATCCGGCGGGCGCGCCACGTTGGTCTGGGTGGCGATCCCGTCTTGCGAGCGCTCGTTGTCGTCACCCGGGGCGCGCGGGGTGAAGCTGTCTTCGGTCGCGTCTGGATCGTGGCGGCGACCAGCACGAGGGAGCGGGCGACGCTCGCCGTCGCCGAGCTCACCAGTGCGCAGCAGCTGATCCAGCGACGTGCCAAAGCTGGCTGGCTCGCCTTCGGTGTCCGGCTGGGCGGGGCTCAGCTCGGCGAAGGCGATCGGCTCGATCGGACAGGCGAGACCGAAATCGAGCACGCGCGGACGATTGTCCCGACCAACCAGCACGTTGTCCGGTTTGAAGTCACGGTGGATGACGCCCGCCTCATGGGCAGCGGCGAGCCCCCGGCCGGCCTCGGCGAACATCGCGACGATCTCGTCGACCTCGTGCTCGGCACGCATCCAGTCGCCAAGCGTCTGGCCGTCGACGAACTCCATCGCGACGAACACGCGGCCCTCGAACTCGCCGACGTCGTAGACCTGCACGACGTTGGGGTGCGAGAGCTTGGCCAGCGCTCGGGCTTCGCGGCGCAGGCGGGCCTCGAGATCCGCTCGGCGCGCCCGCTGCGGGTTGAGCAGCTTGATCGCCAGCTTGCGGTCGAGGCCCTCGTGGTAGGCCGCATAGACGACGCCGATCGCACCCCGTCCGAGCTCCCGCAGCAGCGCGTACCGACCCGCGTGGGTCGGGCCGTCTTGGCGATCGAGGCGACGCCCCAAGATGCTGTCGGGCGGCTGACTCTCGTGATCGTCCGGACGGCGGCGCAGCGCCGCTTGGAGCTCGTCGACCGCGGTGACCGTCGCGTCCATTTCGTGTCAGGCAGTGCTTGGCTCGCCGCTGGCCCGGTCTCAGGCCCGTGGCGAAGCCTCTGCCTGCTCGCCTCAGCCCTTGGGCTTGATCGTGATCACTGGACCGTACTTGATCTTGCCGTTGTTGTTCGTCTCGGCGGCGAACACGATGTTGACCAGGTCGGACTCGACGGCGGGGAACACACGCTCGGTCAGGCCCTTGGCGGTATCGCGCGGCCAGCCGCTGGTGTCCTCACCCCGGATCGGCACTTCGGTGCCGTACAGATACTGGCCTTCGATGTCGTTGATGATGACGACCGCATCCTGGCCCCGCGGCGTCTCGATGACGTTGTTCTGCAGGTCGGGGCTCGACAGCTGAAGTGAGCCGTCAGCGGCGATGGAGGCCGTGAGAACATAGGTGTTGGCGGTCGTGTTGTTGGTGGAATTGCTGGTGCTGGGCATGGGTCGTGATCGGGCCACGCGCGAGCTTCGCACAAGACCCCCCATGCCGGCCAGCCAGCGATCCGATCAGGCCTTGGGTAACTGTAAGACCCGCGCCGAGCCGTCGCGTTGGGCCCCGGAGTCGCCGCAGCGGCCCCACCGACCGAGGTCCCATGTACAAATCCGTCACGTTTGGTCTCCTCCTGCTCCCCCTCCTCGCCCTCACCCCCGGCTGCGCCAAGCAGGGTGAGGCGGCGGCCCCCGACGGCGGCGATGCGCTCGGTACCAGCTTCGGCGAGCGGACCCAGGCATCCGCCGCGAAGCAGCGCCGGAGCGATCGCCCGGCGAGCCCAAGGCCGAGCATGGGCGGCGCGACCGAGTCCGAGGCGGCCCCAAGCGACGCCAGCAGCTGGGGCGACGACGCCGACTTCGGCTCCGGCGCGATCGCCATTGAAGAGAGCAAGCCTGGGCTTGGCACCGCCTTCGGCGAGCATCGCCACTCGAGCGTCGAGACCGTGGGCTTTCGCCGGGCCGACCCGTCGACCCCCGACGTCGTGTTCAGCATTCGCTACAACGACGTCGGCGGGGTCCGGGCCGCGGCCACGCACAAGCGAACCCGGGCGTTCTCCAACGACGCGATGCAGCAACACGCTGGCCTGTCGTTCGCGCTGCTCGACGACCGCGGTGACATCCTTCCCGCGGCGTCGGTTGGCTCGGAGTTGTGGGCCGTTGGGCAGCCAGAGGCGCGCTACAGCCTGGCGATCGCCAACGACACCAGCAGCGCGTTCGAGGTCGTGACCTCTGTCGACGGACTCGACGTGATCGACGGCGCCCCGGCGAGCTTCTCCAAGCGCGGCTACATCGTCGATCCCTTCAGCTCCGTGGTGATCGACGGCTGGCGGACCAGCGAGGACAGCGTCGCCGCGTTTCGGTTCTCGAGCATCGAGGACAGCTACTCGGAGCGCATGGGTGACGGCCGCAACGTGGGCGTGATCGGGGCTGCGTTCTTCCGCGAGGCGCCGCGCCAGTGGGAAGAGTGGCGGGCCCCCGAAGAGACCTGGCGCCGCGATCGCGCCAACCCCTTCCCCGGCAGGTAGCGACGGCCCCCGCCGGTCACAGCAGGTCCGCCAAGAACTGACCCGTGTACGAGGTCTTGTGCTTGGCGACCTGCTCGGGTGTGCCTTCAACGACCAGGCGGCCCCCACCCGCGCCGCCTTCTGGGCCCAGATCGATGATCCAGTCGGCGCACTTGATGACGTCGAGGTTGTGTTCGATCACCACGACCGTGTTGCCGGCGTCGACGAGCCGCTGCAGGACGCCGAGCAGCCGGGCGATGTCTTCGAAGTGCAGGCCGGTGGTCGGCTCGTCGAGCACGTAGAGCGTGCGCCCGGTCTGGACCTTGCCGAGCTCGCGCGAGAGCTTGACCCGCTGGGCTTCGCCGCCAGACATGGTTGGCGCGGTCTGGCCGATCTTCATGTAGCCAAGCCCGACGTCGGTCAGCGTGGTCAAGATCCGCTTGAGCTTGCGGTGGTTGCTGAACAGCTCCGCGCACTCGTCGATGCTGAGCGCGAGCACGTCGGTGATCGAGTGGCCGCGATAGCGGACCGCCAAGGTCTGTTGGTTGTAGCGCCGGCCGTTGCACACTTCGCAGGGCACGTAGACGTCGGCGAGGAAGTGCATCTCGACCTTGACGACGCCGTCGCCGGAGCAGGCCTCGCAGCGGCCGCCCTTGACGTTGAACGAGAAGCGCCCGGCCTTCCACCCGCGGGTCCGCGACTCGGGCAGCTGCGCGAACACGGAGCGGATCTCGTCGAACGCCTTGGTGTAGGTGCCGGGGTTGGATCGCGGGGTCCGACCGATCGGGCGTTGGTCGATCGCAATGACCTTGTCGAGCGCCTCGAGCCCGACGATCTCTTTGTGCTCGCCAACTTTGTCGCTGGATCCGTGCAGCATCCGGCCAAGCGCGGGCAGCAGGATCCCGTTGACCAGCGAGCTCTTGCCCGCGCCGCTGACCCCCGTGATCGCGCACAGGACCCCAAGCGGGAACCGAACGTCGATCTTGGCGAGGTTGTGTTCAGCCGCGCCGCGGACCCAGATCTCACCGCTGGGCTCGCGGCGCCCGGTCGGGACATCGATCCGCTTCTTGCCTGACAGATAGTTGCCAGTGACGCTGTCCTTGCAGCGCTCGAGCCCCTTGGCGGTGCCGGAGTAGACGACCTCGCCGCCGAGGTGACCGGCGCCCGGGCCAAAGTCCACGACGTGGTTGGCGGCCCGGATCGTGTCTTCGTCGTGCTCGACCACCAACACGGTGTTGCCCAGATCCCGGAGCCGCTGCAGCGTGGCGATCAGGCGCTGGTTGTCGCGCTGGTGCAGCCCAATGCTGGGCTCGTCGAGCACGTACATGACGCCCGAGAGCTCGGAGCCCAGCTGGCTGGCCAGGCGGATCCGCTGGGCCTCGCCGCCAGACAAGGTGGGGCCCGAGCGATCCAGGGTCAGGTAGTCCAGGCCAACGTTGAGCAAGAACCCGAGCCGCCCGACGATCTCTCGCAGGGCGCCCTCGGCGATGATCTTCTGCGCGCCAGTGAGCTCCAAGCCGCCGACCCACGCCTGCGCGTCGGCGACGGTCATCGAGGTGAGCTCGGCGATGTTGTTGCCACGAATGCGCACCGCCAGGCTCTCGGAGCGCAGGCGCTTGGACGCACAGGTCTCGCAGTCGGCCTCGCGGAAGTATTTGCGGTAGTGCTCGCGGGCGGAGTCTGAGGCGGTCTGGCTGAACCGGCGCTCGAGGCTGTTGACCACGCCCTCGAAGCGCATACCCCACTCGCCGTGGCTGTTGCCCTCGCCCTCGGTGCCCCACTTGACGCGGATCCGCTTGCCCTCCGAGCCATACAGGACCAGGCCGCGCTTGCGCTTGCCGAGCTTGTTCCAGGGCTTGTCGAGATCGATCGAGTAGGTGTTGGCGACGGCCTCGATGATGCGCCAGGTCCAGCCTGCCTCGCGGTCGGCCGCGTTGGACCAGGGCCCGATCGCGCCGTCGCGGATCGAGAGCTTCTCGTCGGCGATGACGAGCTCGGGATCGACCTCCATGCGCGTGCCCAGCCCGTTGCAGTCTGGACACATGCCAAGCGGCGAGTTGAACGAGAAGCTCTGCGGGCTGAGCTCGGGGAACGCCAACCCGCAGCACGATCGCTCCTGCGAGAACGCCATGCTGACCGTCTGCGCTTCGGTCTCGCCGTCTGCGTTGGGGGGCTCAGCGAGCAGCTGCAGCTCGCCCTTGCCCTCGCGCAGGGCCAGCTCGACGCTCTCGGTGATGCGCATGCGATCTTGCTTGCGGATCTTGATGCGGTCGACGACGAGCTCGATCGAGTGCTTGAATTTCTTGTCGAGGGTGGGCGCCTGCTCGAGCCGGTGCAGCTCACCATCCACGCGCACGCGCACGAACCCACGCCCGCGCAGCTCTTCGAACAGCTCGCGGAACTCGCCCTTGCGGTGGACGACCAGCGGCGCCAACAAGGTGGCCTTGCTGTCCTCGGGCAGGGCCAGCAGCTCACCCACGATCTGCTCGGCGCTCTGCGAGGCGACCGGCTTGCCGCACTCGTGGCAGTACTGGGTGCCGACCCGCGCGTAGAGGACCCGCAGGTAGTCGTAGATCTCCGTGATCGTGCCAACCGTGGACCGTGGGTTGGACGACGCGGCCTTCTGCTCGATCGCAATCGTTGGCGACAGCCCGCTGATGTGCTCGACCTTGGGCCGCTCGAGCTGGCCCAGGAACTGGCGCGCGTAGGACGAGAGGCTCTCGATGTAGCGACGCTGGCCCTCTGCGTAGAGCGTGTCGAAAGCCAGGCTGGACTTGCCGGATCCGCTGACGCCGGTGAACACCACGAGCTCGCGCTTGGGGACGCGCAGCTGATCGATCTTGAGGTTGTGCTCGGACGCGCCGCGGACCTCGATCCAGTCGGGCTCGCTGACGGTGCCGAGGCGCGGGGCCGCCCTGGTGGTTGGGGTCTTCTTCGACCGCGCGGTCTTTTTCTTGGTCTGCTTCTTGGATCGCTGCGCCTTCTTGGTGGGGCTGGCCGCGACGCGAGTGGGCAAGTGGCTTCCGTCTGCCTGGTCCGAGGACATGGGCCGGGAATCTAACTGATTCTCCGTTCAGTCCAAACCCTGGGCCCATCCCCCAGTTGGGTGGGACGGGCCCGGCCAGAACGCGACTGGCGCGTGTTGCGCAGTTGGCGCGTGGGGTCAGAGCGGCGATGAACCTGGTTAACATGCTCGCGGGATGCAGACGGATCGATATGACTGGCTGCTGGTTCAGCTCGACGAGGTTGGTGAGGCGGTGAGCAAGATCGCGGCCGCGCTGCTCGACGTCGAGGTCGACCAAGAGCAGCTGTTGCCGCTCGACCAGCAGACCGACGCGCTGCTCGAGGAAGTCTTTGATCATGGCCGCATCGCGCTCGTGGATGCCCGCACGGCGGCGATGATCCTGCGACCGCCCAGCCGCATTCGGGCGTACGCCCAGCTGCTGGCCCAAAAGTCGCGGCTGCTCCACGAGCTTGGGCGGGTCCAGGCGAGCCACGCCCTCGCGGGCCGGGCCCTGGCGCTGCAGCTCGAGGCCGCGGACTTGGAGACCGATCCCGAGAAGGTCGATCACGCGGCGATCGAAGCCTTGCTCGACCGGGACCCGCCGCTGCACTTGGGCGCACGCCAGCAGCAGCTGTTGGACGCCCTCGACGGCAGCGAGTGACAGGGGTCCAACGTCGGGCGAGCTCAAACAGTGAAGTTTGTGTGGGACAGCCCGAGGGTTGGACAGCGATCATGGCTTGCGCCACAGCGGAGCCGTTGGCGCTTATAATGCCGAGCCGCGGGGCCATTTCACCCCGCGTCATCACCAGCGAGCTCGCGCCCGTGACCGACCACTCCCTCGAACTGTCGTCTCCCTCTGTCACCCGCCGTGGCTTTTCGCGTCCTGCGTTGCTGAGCTTGGCCGTCGGCGTCGGGGTGATGCTGGCGCCGACGCGCGCGCACGCGGGCAAGGGGAAGACCGAGGGACCCAAGGCTTCGCTCGAGGCGTCGGCCTCGACGGACGACGGCGCTTCGGCCAACGCCGACGCGAGCGCGTCCAAGCAAGAGCGTCCCAAGGGGGAGCGGTGGATCGATCGCTACCCGCCCGAGCCCATGATGCTCGAGCTCGGCGTGTGGGGCGGCGTGCTGTTTCCTTCGCCTCAGCTCGAGCTGTTCGAGGCGGAGCTCGGGCTGCCACAGCAAGGTCGCAAGCAGTACGGGATCCTGGCCCCAGACGTGGGCCTGCGCCTGGGCTTCTACCCGCTCCGGCACTTCGGGATCGAGGCCGAGGGCGGCGTGATGCCAGCCTCGCTGCGCGACCAGGCTGGCAACCCGATCATCTGGGCGGGCCGCGGGCACCTCGTCGGCCAGATCGGGCTGTGGCGGCTGACTCCATTCATCGTTGCCGGCGCCGGCGCGATGGGGGTTGCGAGCCCGCGCGCGCAGGTTGGCAGCGAGGCCGACATTGCGATCCACTTTGGCGCCGGCCTCAAGTTCTTCATCAACTACTGGCTGCTGCTGCGCCTCGACATCCGCGACAACCTCACCAACCGGGTGGGCGTTGGCGAGGGCGTGACCCACAGCCCGGAGATCCTGCTTGGCTTGTCGGTCACGCTCAATCGCAAGAGCGAGAAGCCGGTCCGCGATCGGGATCACGACGGCATCCCCGACAACGAAGATCAATGTCCGACCGAGCCGGGCCCGGCGCCAACCGGCTGCCCGCCAGACGCGGACCAAGACGAGATCCCAGACGAGCTAGACAAGTGCCCGGACGAGCCGGAGACCAAGAACGGCTTTGACGACGACGACGGCTGCCCCGACGTCGTCCCCAACGAGTTCGCCGACCTCGCCGGCATCCTCAAGGGCATCAACTTCGACTCGGACAAGGACGTCATCAAGAAAGACTCCAAGCCGATCCTCGATCGGGCCGTGGAGGTGTTGCAGATGTACCCGCAGGTTCGGGTGGAGATCAGCGGGCACACCGACTCGAACGGCGGCTACGAGCACAACGTCGACCTCTCGCAGCGGCGGTCTGCGGCGGTCAAGCGCTACCTGGTGGACGCGGGGATCGACGAGTCGCGGATCGAGACCCGCGGGGCGGGGCCGAACGAGCCGATCGACACCAACGACACGGCCGCTGGGCGCGCTGAAAACCGCCGCATCGAAGTCAAGATCCTCACGCATTGACTTTTACCCCCACAGGGGGTTTCGCACTTCGCGGTCACTCGCTTCGCTCGCTCCCCTTGGGCTGGCTGTGCGCGGGGGTATGTGTGGCCCCCTAGGAGGGGGCTCTTGTCTGGGCGCTTTCCCGCCGGCGTGGGGCGCTCCATTCGTATCCTTCCCCTGGCGGGGGCTTTCGTTTGGGCCGCTCACGGGCGGGGTGCGGCGCTTCATCCTCGCTTCGCTCGCTCCCCTTGGGCTGGCTGTGCGCGGGGGTATGTGTGGCCCCCTAGGAGGGGGCTCTTGTCTGGGCGCTTTCCCGCCGGCGTGGGGCGCTCCATTCGTATCCTTCCCCTGGCGGGGGCTTTCGTTTGGGCCGCTCACGGGCGGGGTGCGGCGCTTCATCCTCGCTTCGCTCGCTCCCCTTGGGCTGGCTGTGCGCGGGGGTATGTGTGGCCCCCTAGGAGGGGGCTCTTGTCTGGGCGCTTTCCCGCCGGCGTGGGGCGCTCCATTCGTATCCTTCCCCTGGCGGGGGCTTTCGTTTGGGCCGCTCACGGGCGGGGTGCGGCGCTTCATCCTCGCTTCGCTCGCTCCCCTTGGGCTGGCTGTGCGCGGGGGTATGTGTGGCCCCCCTGGCGGGGGCTTTCGTTTGGGCGCTCACGGGCGGCGTGGGGCGCTCCATTCGTATCCTTCCCCTGGCGGGGGCTTTCGTTTGGGCGCTCACGGGCGGGGTGGAGCGCTCCATTCGCTTCCTTCCCCTGGCGGGGGCTTTCGTCTGGGCGCTCACGGGCGGGGTGCGGCGGCTCCATTCGGTCCCTGTTGGCTGGGGGCTCGCCCGGGCTGAAAGCAAGTGTGCTACACGCTGGGCTTGGCCGAGCGCCTCAGCATGTCCGACTCCGTTTGGCAGATTCGTCGTCCGAGCAGCGGGATTCCGCGGGCGGCTGCGCCGAATTTGCGCGGGATGAGTCGCGTCGAGCTTGGCGAGTGGTTGACGCGCGAGCTGGGGGCGCCGCGGTTTCGGGCCGATCAGGTGTTTGGGTGGCTGCACCTGCACCGGGTCGACTCGTTCGAGGCGATGACGAACCTGTCGAAGCGGGAGCGCGCGGCGCTGGGGGAGCGGGCCAGCCTCGATCGGCTGCAGGTCGATACGGTCCAGCGGGCTCGGGATGGGACCCGGAAGTTGCGGCTGCGGACCACCGACGGGCACGCGATCGAGTCGGTGCTGATCCCCAACGACGAGCGCGGGCTGACCCAGTGCATCAGCTCGCAAGTGGGCTGCGCGCTCGACTGCCGGTTCTGCGCGACGGCGAGCTTGGGGTTCACGCGCAACCTCGACACCTGGGAGATCGTCGAGCAAGTCACGCGCGCCCGCGAGCTGCTGGCCAGCGAGGCGCTGAGCGAGGGGGCAGAGTGGACGCCGCGGATCACCAACGTGGTCTACATGGGCATGGGCGAGCCGCTGCACAACTTCAATCAGGTGCGGCGCTCGATCGAGATCCTGACCGACGACGTGGGCGACGCGATCGCTGGCCGTCGGATCACGGTCTCGACGTCGGGCCTGGTCCCGGCGATCGAGCGCTTCGCTCGCGAGGGGCTGGGGCTCGAGGTCGGGCTCGCGGTCAGCCTCAACGCGACCACCGATCCCGTGCGCGACCAGGTCATGCCGATCAACCAGCGCTGGAGCATTGCCACGCTGCTGGCCGCGGTCCGCGAGGTGCCCACCTCGCGGCGGCGACGGGTGACCTTCGAGTACGTGTTGCTGCGCGACGTCAACGACACCGACGGCGACGCGCGACGACTGGTGAGCCTGCTCCGAGAGTTTCGCTGTCACGTCAACGTCATCCCGTTCAATCCCCACCCGCACGCGCCCTACCAGCGGCCCAGCGATCGGCGGATTCAGGACTTCGTCGCGATCCTGCGCGAAGCGGGGGTCCAGTGTTGGCTGCGGACACCGCGAGGCGACGACATTCAGGCGGCGTGTGGGCAGCTCGCGGCGGATGCCTGAGCTACGCTGGCTATTCGATTCCCTGTGCATGTGTTCGGCCTTTTGGGCAGGAACCGCAGAAACCGGCAGAAACCGATCGATCACTGGGCTGCAACCACGCAGATGCGCGTGTTCGCTGCCCGAATCTCTAGCAGCGGTGACCCCTCCGCGCGGTCTGGCCCCACGAGCAGGCGAAATCCACGAAGGTCTGCGCTCTAGAGCCTGCGGTTGTTCACGATTGAGTGCTAAGTTGGTGGTTGCGATGATGCCTGCCTCGGTCCTGCTCGCACTGCTCTCGTTCTCGCCGCCGGCTGATGCAGCAGCCGAGCCTCCTGCGCCCGCGGTCAGCCCCGAGCCGCAACGACGCGAGTACGAGGCAGCGCTGGAGTCCGTCCGCACGGCGCAGCGGATGGCCAACGAGGATCCGCAGCGCGGATCCGTGCAGCTGCGCGACGCGTTGGTGGTGCTCAGCGGATACGGCACGATGCTCGCCAAGGATCCCGAGGGGCAGGATCTGCGAACGATGGCGCAGCTCACCTTGGCGCGCGCGCTGCTGGCCACCGACAACGCCAACGCTGCGCGCGAGGCCATGGACGACGCGATCCGAACCGCACGCGGCGATCCGCTTCCAACCAAACAGTTCGGGCCTGGGCTCACGGCGCTCCACAAGGAGCGGGCGGGTGCGCTCGCCAAGCTCGGCAGCGGCACCATTGCGATCCAGTGCAACGTCCCTTGCCGCGTGTACATCAACGAGCGCCCGACCAAGTCGAGCACCGACGGGTTGGTGCCCGGCAAGTATCGCGTGTGGATCGAGGCCAGCGACGGCAGCCAGCCCGATGTCCAGTCCAGCCTCGAGGTCGAAGCCGAGCAGACCGCGTCAATCGAGTACGGCGTCGCGCCGATCATCGAAGATGGCCCGAAAGGCGAGACCAAGTCGTCCAAGCGCATCATGCCGCGGTGGGCAGAAGCTGTGCTGATGAGCGCGGGCGCGGTCGCAATTGGGACAGGCGCGGCGTTGTGGGCGATCGACGGCAGCTGCCCCGATGGCGCGGACCGGACCGACGTCGTTGCCTGCCCGCTGGTCTACATCACAAAGACGTCTGGCATCGTGTTTGTGGCGGCTGGCAGCGCGCTGTTTTTGTCTGGCACGATCAGCTTGGCCGTCGACGAGGTCCGCCTCAAACGTGAGCCGAGCCAGCCAAGCTCGACCGGCACCGCGGTGACCTTGCAATGGACGAAGCGGTTCTAGAACCGCTTGGGGTCAAAGACGGGCTGAGTCCAGGATCAGGCGGCGGTTCTCGCTGCGGGGGGTTGCGTTGGCTGCGGCGCGGACGGTCTCGCGGCGGTGATCGGCGAGGCGGAACCGGAGCGATCGAGCGGCGCTGAGGGCGGGTCGCAGCAGGGATCGGGCTTCACGGACGAGGGCGAGGGCACGAAAGTGGGCGCTCATGCAGGCCCAACTGTGCAACCCATGGACCACTTTCACGTGGTCTTTGCGGGGGCTTGACGACCTGCTTTCAGGCTACGCCGATCCTGATGCCCCGGGGCCCGACATTCGGGTCATGCCGCGCCGAGGCGGGGGCGTCAGTTCGCGGCGGTCTTCGCGGCTTCGGCTGCCAGCAGGGCGGCGATCGAGTCTTGCAGCCCCCGCGCGGCAGCCCGGTGCTTGCGCTCGAGACCGTTGAAGATGATCGAGAACGCGATTGGATCGCGGCCGACCGCGCTCGCGTAGCCTGACAGCGCCGAGACATCATCGAGGGTGCCAGTCTTGACCCGGACCCAGTCGCGCGCGTCGCTGTCTTTCAGGCGCGAGCGCGTGGTCCCGTCGGCGCCCATGATCGCGAGCGAGGCCAGGTAGTCGCTGCGATAGCGAAAGTCGCTGTACACGTGGCCCAGCAGGTAGGTGAGGGCGCGCGGCGAGATCAGGTTGTTGGCGTATAGACCCGATCCGTTGCCGAGCACCAACCCGGTCTGCGGCATGCCGATCTCTTGGGTGTAGGCCCGCAGCTGCTCGAGCGACGCCTCGGCGGTCGCGTGGTCGCCCGGCGCGAGCGTGCGCAGGATCTGCTCGGCCATGAAGTTGTTGGAGAACTTGTTCACGCCACGACACAGCTCCGAGAGCGACTCGGATCGGAAGGTCGCAACCAGCTCGGCGTCGCGCGGGACCTCGCCAGACTCGATCTTGGTCTTGCTCAGCTTCACGCCGCGCTGCGAGAGCGCGAGCATGAGCAGCTCGCCCGCGTAGCGCGATGGATCGCTGATCGGATAGCGGTAGGAGCTGCGCCCGTTGTCGATGCCGACCTCGCCGTGGAAGCTGACGATCGTCTTGCCTGCCTTTTCCTCGGTCGAGACCCACAGCTGGTTGCGGCTGCCGGCGACGGTCTTGGCCTTGCTGGCGTCGAGCTCGAGGCTGGGGATCGCGGGCTGCACGGACAGCACCGGGGCCGCGCCAAGGATCTCGGATGGGCGGGCGAACACTTCGTAGGTGTTGTAGTTGACCGACATCGCGCCGCCGGGGGCCCGGTGCGAGGCGAACTCGTCCTTTTGATCGAAGCCGGGCGGGAGGCCGTCGCGGTCGAAGCGGGTAGCGTCGACCACGATCGGTCCGCGGATCTTGGTGATCCCGGCGGCCTGCAGCTGGCCGGCGAGCTCGTAGATCTCGCCGGTCACGAGCGAAGGGTCCCCGCCGCCTTCGAGGTAGAGCTTGCCCGTGACGACGCCATTCTCGACGCCGTTGGCGTCCACATGGACGCGCGTCACGTAGCGGTGCTCTGGGCCCAAGCGCGCGAGCGCGGCGGCGGTGGTGACCAGCTTGGCGTTGCTGGCGGGGTTCAGCGCGGTGTCAGCCTCGCGCTCGTAGAGGCTGTCGCCGGTGGCCAGGTCGACGATCGAGATGCCCACGCGCAGCTCGGGCGGGAGCGCGGCGGCGGCGATCAGCTCGTCGATGCGGACGTCGAGGGGCGCGTCGCTCACCGCCTCCGAGGATGTTGGCGACGCCTCGCTCGCCGCGGCCTTTGGCGGGCTTGCGTGGGCCGGCCGGATCGCGGTGAAGCCGGTTGGCGACGCCGACTGCGGGCCGATCCCCATCGTGACGGCGCCAAGCATGCCGAGCGTGCCGAGCAGGCCAAGCGCGAGGGCAGGGCGGCGAACCGGGATCAAGCGACGGACCACGCTGCCACCCTAGTCTCAGGCCCGACCAAACCCCAAGTTTTTGCTAATCGCCCTCGCACGGGTTGGCCTCTTGTTCGTACGCCCATTTACCGTCGCGGCACCACGCAGCGGTGCTTGCGCCACACGGATCGCCCCAGTCGATCACGCACCGCGAGCCCTCGGCGTGGCAGGTCGCCTCCGCGCGCGGAAGCGGCTCACAGGGATCCAGGGAGCCAGCGCATGGTGATAGTCTCGCGACGTGCCAGACCAGCGTGCTACCCCCAAACATCGGCGTGAGCGTGATTGGCGGTCCGGGTCCGGCGTGGTTGCCCGTCGCGTGCTCGGGCGCGCGCTGTGGGTCGGGCTGGGGGGCGCCACGGCGCTGACCCTGGCCCCGCGCGCGCACG
>NZ_JMCC02000045.1 GCF_000737335.2 Enhygromyxa salina
AGCGCGTAGCCGCCGTCTCGAACGACGAGAAGCGCACAGAAGACCCGTGAGGGTCGCTCCGGGCACAATAAGAGGGCGTTGCGAGTGCACCACCGAAGCCACAGCCCGCCCTCGCCGACAGCGATCCATGACAACGCAAAGTAGCGTCTTGAGCCCTCCGTGCCCGGAGCGACCCTCACGGGTCGTGCGCGCTGCCCCATCAGCACATCGAACCCCGCACCCGCTCACCGAGGCGACGTCCATGCAAACTGATTGGCGCTCTCGCGGCGAAAAATCACACCTGTCCCATCGCGGACAGCACGAGCATCGTCAGGTAGCCGGCGTAGGCCAACACCAGTACCCCGCCCTCGATCCGGTTGATGCGGCCCTGCTTGCCGTAGCCAATCGAGAAGACCAGCAACAACAAGGTCAGCCCGCCCATCACGGCGTAGTCGCGCTCCAACAGCCCAGGCTCGAGCGCGCCCGGATCCAGCAGCGCGGGGAACGGCAGCACCGCCAGCAGGTTGAACACGTTCGACCCCAGCACGTTGCCGATCGCCATTTCGTGCTCGCCGCGAAACGCCGCAGCGGCCGTGGCCGCGAGCTCGGGCAGGCTCGTGCCAATCGCGACGATCGTCAGACCGATGATCAGATCGCTGACCCCGAGCCAAGTGGCGATCTTCGAGGCGCCCCAGACCACGCCCTGCGAAGAAGCCATCAGCAGCGCAAGGCCGATCCCCAACCACAGCGACGCCCGGCCGTAGCCAACCACCGGCGGCTTGTCTTCGTCCTCCGTCTCTGCGGCCTCGCGGCTGCTGCGGACCGAGCGAAGCAAGAACAGGATCAGCAGCACGATCAGCACCCCACCGTCGCGCGCCGTCAGCTCGCCATCGATCAACAGCAACGCCCCCAACGCCGTGATCCCGATGACGACGGGCAGCTCGCGACGCACGATGTCTCGGTGCAAGGTGATCGGCTTGATCAGCGCGCTGACCCCAAGCACCAGCGCGATGTTGGTGATGTTGCTGCCCACCACGTTGCCAAGCGCGATGCCGCCGCTGCCTTCGATCGAAGCCACCGCCGAGACCAGCATCTCGGGCGCCGAGGTCCCAAACCCGACGATCACCATCCCGACCAACAGCGGCGACACGCCCAGCCGACGCGCGAGGCTGGAGGCGCCGAACACGAAGCGGTCCGCGCCCAACACCAGGCCCGCGAGCCCAACGACCACCACAACTCCGGCAAGGACGAGATCCACGGACCGTCAGCATACGCGATGTCTCGCACGCGATCCCCGAGCCGCGCGCTCGCCAGCCGCGATCGCGTGTAGTGGCGTTCGCGCCCGCGATTCGGGCTTCGGATCACCTGAGAGCTTACGCACCGCCCCACCCTTCGACCCCACCTTGGGCTGCACACGGCCCTGCGGCGCGCGAGACCCCTGCTCGCGCGAGCTGCTTCCAAGTCTGGCCTGACGTGTTATCCACCGGCCGATGAGCGACAGCGTCGCAGCGCGACCGGGGATCTCCGTGGTCGTCCCGGTGTTCGACGAGGTCGACTCGCTCGAAGAGCTCTACCAGGGCATCACGGCTTCGTGCGATCGGATCGGCCGCGGTCACGAGATCGTGTTCGTCAACGACGGCAGCCGCGACGGCTCGGATCGCAAGCTCGACGAGCTCGCAACCCGCGACCCCAACGTTCACGTCATCCACTTCCGCCGCAACTTCGGCAAGTCACCGGCGCTCGCCGCCGCGTTCGAGCGCGTGCAGGGCGACGTCGTGCTGACCCTCGACGCCGACTTGCAGGACGACCCTTCGATGATCGGCGAGTTCGTCGAGCGGATCGACGCGGGCGCCGATCTGGTCTCGGGCTGGAAGAAGCGCCGCAACGATCCGATCGGCAAGACCTTCCCCTCGAAGGTGTTCAACTTCATCGTCCGTCGGCTCAGCGGGATCCCGCTGCAAGACTTCAACTGCGGGTTCAAGGCCTACCGGATCGAGTGCATCCGCGAGCTGTCGGTGTACGGCGGCTTTCACCGGTTCTTGCCGGTGCTCGCTGGCTCGAAGGGCTTTCGCATCGAGCAGCTGGTCGTCAACCATCGGGCGCGCAAGCACGGCGTCAGCAAGTTTGGCGTCAAGCGCTTCTTCGACGGGATCCTGGATCTGCTCACGGTGCTGCTGGTCACCAAGTACCGCACCCGGCCGCTGCACTTCTTTGGGGTCCCCGGCATGGCGCTCAGCGGCGCCGGGGTTGGCTTGCTGATCTACCTGACCGTCCTGTGGTCGATCGGCCAGCCGATCGGCACCCGGCCGCTGCTGACCCTGGGTGTTTTGCTGACGATCATGGGCCTGCAGTTCGTGTGCTTTGGCCTGCTTGGCGAGCTGTTGGTCCGCACCACCGTCGCGCCCCGCGAGATCTACTCGATCCGCGAGTCTGTGCGTCGCCCACAGACCGCGCCCGCCGGCCTGAGCTCGGGTACCCGCAGCGCCGAGATCATCACCAGCGAAGACGCGCCGCGCCCCGATCCCGCCGCCGCGACCCGCAGCGACATCCCGATCATCCGCCCCGAACCCGCGGGCGACTGAAGAGAGCCCACCATGTCCTCGCCCCAGCTCGACGAACGCAGCTCGAACCAGCGCAAGCACGAGAGCCGCAACCCGATCCAGCGCGCGCTGATCGACAACTTTCACGCGCAGGCGATCAAGCTGATCCGCCGTGCCCAGCCGTCAACGATCCTCGAGCTCGGCTGCGGCGAGGGCTACGTGCTCAGCGCCCTCGCAGACGCCAACATCAACGCCGAGCTGACCGGCGTCGAGCTCGACAGCCGCGCGGTGAAGATCGCCCAGCAGCGGCTTGGCGAGCGCGCGACGATCGAGCACCGCGACGCGCGCGAGCTCGCCGCTGACGGCCGCCGGTTCGACATGGTCGTGATGCTCGAGGTCCTCGAGCACATCCCCGAGCCCGAGCAGATGCTGCCGATCCTCGACCAGCTCAGCAACGGCTGGCTGCTGCTCAGCGTGCCGTGGGAGCCAGCGTTTCGCGGGCTCAACCTCATGCGTGGCAAGAACATCACGCGGCTGGGCAACGATCCGGACCACGTCAACCACTGGGGCCGCAAGGGCTTCTCGCGCTTCATCGGCTCGCGCTTCGACATCATCACGATGCCGCAGGTGTTCCCCTGGACAATGGCGCTCGCGCGCTCGCGCTAGCAGGCACCGCGTCCACGGCCCACGGCCCACGGCCCGCGCCCGGCGGCCACCGCGTGAGCGATCAAGGCGACGACAATCGGCGCCGACATGGCGACGCCACCGACACAGCTGCTACCCTGGACCTGATCCATGAGCAGCGGCAAGACATGGGCGGGCATCGCCGCGGTCGTAGCGGCGCTGATCGCTGGCGGCGTCGCGCTTCGCGTGTGGGTGTTCCCTAGCGCGGACCCCAGCTCGGCCGCGCAGTCAGGCCCGGTCCCGGTCGAGGTCGCGGCGACCAAGCGCGGACCGATCGAGCGGCGGCGCGAGTTCACGGGCACGCTCGAGGCCGCGGCCGAGTTCACCGTCGCGCCCAAGGTCGGCGGCCAGATCGAGCACATCGCGGTCGACCTCGGCGACACGGTCACGCACGGGCAGCTCGTCGCAACCTTGGACGACAGCGAGCTCAATCAGGCCGTCGCCCAGGCTCAGGCCAACCTCACCGTGGCCCAGGCCCGAGTCCGCGCGGCCGACAAGGTCGTCGAGGTCACCCGGCGCAGCTTCCAACGTATCGAGGGCCTGCGCGGGCGCGACATCAACTCGGAGCAGGACATGGATCTCGCCCGCTCGGACAAGGCCAAGGCCGAGGCCGAGCTCGAGGTCGCGCGCGCCGAGGTCACCCGGGCCCGGGCCGCGCTCGAAGCCGCCAAGATCCGCCGCGACTACACGGAGATCCGCGCGTCGTGGAGCGCGGCCGAGCCCGGCGACACCCGCCTGGTGGCGGCTCGCTACACTGACGAGGGCGCGATGCTCGGGGCCAACGAGCCGCTGCTGCGGATCGTCGATCTCGATCCGGTGATCGTGGTCGTCCACGTGACCGAGGCCGACTACGCCGAGCTCGCCATCAACATGCCGATCACGCTGCGGACCGACGCCTACCCCGGGGTCGAGTTCGAAGGCGCCATCGCTCGCATCGCGCCAGTGTTTCGGTCCGAGTCGCGCCAGGCCAGGATCGAGATGCGGGTGCCCAACACCGACGGCCGCCTCAAGCCTGGCATGTTCGTGCGCGCGCGCGCGGTGCTCGAGCGCCTCGACGAGGCCACGATCGTCCCAGCCGCGGCGCTGGTCGAGCGCGGCGGCGAGCAGATCGTGTTCGAGGTCGACGCCAGCGGCGAGACCGTCCGCATGCGCGCGGTCGAGGTCGGGGTCCGCGAGGGCGAGCACGTCGCGGTCGAGGCCAAGGATGGGGCCGCGATCTCGGGCCAGGTGGTCACGCTCGGGCAGCAGCAGCTGGTCGACGGCGCCGCGATCGTGATCCCAGAGCGCCGGGTCCCGGCCGGAGGAGCCTCGAGTTGAAGATCGCCAAGGTCAGCGTCGAGCGCCCGGTGCTCACGATGATGCTGACGTTGATCGTCGTGGTCCTTGGGGGGGTCGCGCTCGGGCGCCTGCAGATCGACCTGCTCCCAGAGATCGAGCTCCCGACCGTCACGATCCGAACCGAGTATGAGGGCGCGAGCCCCGAGGTCATGGAGCAGCGGGTCACAACGATCATCGAGGAGATCGTTGCGACCGTGCCCGGGGTCGAGCGCCTCGAGTCCACCTCGTCCGAGGGCGACTCCAGCGTCACGGTCAACTTCGGCTGGGGCGTCGACGTCGACATGGCCGCGATCGACGTCAACGCCAAGCTCGAAGACGAGATCAACGAGCTGCCCGACGACATCATCCGCCCGCGGGTCAGCAAATTCGACGTCGGCAGCTTCCCGGTCGTGATCCTGGGTATCTCCAGCGAGCTCGATCCCGTCGAGCTCACGACCTTGGTCGACGAGCAGCTGCGCCACCGCTTCTCGCAGATCCCCGGCGTCGCCCAGGTCGATCCCTGGGGCGAGTTCAAGCGTGAGGTCCGGGTCGAGCTCGACCCCGCCAAGCTCCGGGCGATCGGGATCCCGCTCGACGAGATTCGTCAGGCTCTGCTCGACGCCAACCTCGATCTCCCAGCTGGAAAGATCGAGCAGGGCCAAGAAGCGATCTCGGTGCGGGCGCCCGCGCAGTTTCGTGATCTCGAGCAGATCCGCGCGACCGTCGTCGGGGTGCGCAACGGCGCGGCGATCGAGCTGCGCCAGATCGCCGAGGTCCGCGACACCTACGAAAAGCTCGAGCGCCTCGCCCGAGTCAACGGCGCCCGCGGGCTCCGCCTGGCGATCCGCAAGCAGTCCGACGCCAACACCGTCGAGGTCGCGCAGCGGGTCCTCGAAGAGGTCGTGGCCATCAACCGCGACTTCCCGCAGATCCAGGTCGTCCCGGTCATCAACCAGGGCAACTTCATCGAGCGCTCGATCTCCAACGTGGCCCAGTCGGTCCTCTATGGCGGGATCCTGGCGGTCGTCGTGCTGCTGTTCTTCCTGCGTAACCTGCGGAGCACCGCGGTGATCGCCGTGGCGATCCCGGTCTCGCTGATCGCAACCTTCGCGCTTGTCTACTTCGTCGGCCTGACCTTGAACCTCATGACCCTCGGCGGGCTCGCGCTCGGGGTCGGGATGATGGTCGACAACTCGATCGTCGTGCTCGAGAACATCTTTCGTCGCCGCGACCAGCTCGGCGAGGACATCCGCGCCGCCGCGGTCGCCGGAACCGCCGAGGTCGGGCCCGCGATCGTCGCGAGCACGGTCACGACCCTGGTCATCTTCCTGCCCCTGGCCTTCGTCGGCGGCGTCTCCGGGGTCTTGTTCGCGGATCTAGCGATCGTGATCGCGTTCAGCCTGATGTGCTCGCTGCTGGTCTCGCTGAGCCTGGTTCCCATGCTCGCCGCCAAGCTCCTGCGCCGCCGCGACCCCAGCGAGCGCGCGATCTGGATCACCCGCTTGGTCGCCCGCGCCGATCGGGCCTTCGCCGCGCTCGACGCCCGCTACGCCAGCTTGCTCGACAGCGCCCTGCGTCAGCGCACCGCGACGATCCTGTTCGCCGCGATCGCGCTCGGGGCCAGCTTGCTGCTGCTGCCCACGATCGGGACCGAGTTCCTTCCGGCCAGCGACGAGGGCGAGGTCCGGGTCAGCGGCGAGCTGCCGATCGGCTCCAAGCTCGACCTCATTGATCGCCAGACCCGCCTGCTCGAGTCCCACGTCTACCCGGCCGTGCCCGAGACCCTGTCTTCGGTCGTCAGCGTTGGCGCCGGCGGGCGCAACCCGGAAGAAGCGTTCCGCGGGGAGATCCGGCTGACCCTGAGCCCGGCCTCCGAGCGCGATCGCTCGAACACCGAGATCGCCGACAGCCTCCGCGAGGAGCTCGTCGGCAAGATCCCCGGCATGGAGGTCCGCACCCGCGCGCCGCAAGGGCAGTTCTTGCTCGAGCGGATCCTTGGCGGCGAGGAAGGACTGACGATCGAGGTCCGCGGGTTCGAGCTCGAGACCCTCGACCGCCTCGCCAAGCGCGCGGCCGAGGTGATCGTCGACATCCCGGGGATCACCGACGTCGACGTCAGCCGCGAGGCCGGGGTCCCGCAAGCGACGATCGAGGTCGACCGGGCCAAGGCCGCGAGCTTGGGTGTCAGCCCCCGCGACGTCGCCGTCGCGCTCGAGACCGCCGTCGCCGGGGCCCAGGCCGGCGAGTACCGGATCCGCGGCTACTCCTACCGGATCCTGCTCCAGCTCGCCGACGCCGAGCACCTCCCGCTGTCCGAGATCCTCGAGCTGACGATCCGAACCGACAGCGGCGAAGAGGTCGCGCTGCGCAACCTCGTGACCAGCGAGGCCGGCCGCGGGCCGATCGTAATCGAGCGCAAGGATCAGCAGCGCATCGTCAAGGTCACCGCCAACGTCGCCGGCCGCGATCTCGGCTCGGTCGCCGCCGACGTCGAGACCGCGCTCGCCACGATCCCGCGCCCGCTCGGCTACGACTTTCGCGTGGCCGGCAGCTTCGAGGAGCAGCAAGAGGCGTTCGCCGAGCTCTTGGTCTCGCTCGTGCTCGCGCTGCTGCTGGTCTACATGGTCCTCGCGGCCCAGTACGAGTCGCTGCGCGACCCCCTGATCGTCATGCTCTCGGTTCCGGTCGCGGCGATCGGCGTGCTTGGGGTCCTCGCCGCGACCAACACCACGCTCAACGTCCAGAGCTACATCGGCTGCATCATGCTCGGGGGGATCGTGGTCAACAACGCGATCTTGCTCGTGGATCAGGCCCGCCGACTCCAGGCCGAGGATGGGCTCGATCGCCTCGCGGCCGCGCGCGAGGCCGGGCACCGCCGGCTGCGGCCGATCTTGATGACCACGGCGACGACCGTGCTCGCGCTGCTGCCCTTGGGCTTGGGGATCGGTGAGGGCGCGGACGCCCAGGCCCCGATGGCACGGGCGGTCCTCGGCGGGCTGGCGGCCTCGACCCTGCTCACGCTGGTGCTGATCCCGGCGGTCTATACGCTCGTGCATCGCGAGCCGAACCGACGCGACTAGATCTCCCGCGGGCGCGTGTGAGCGCGGCGGCCAGCCTCGCAGGTGGCCCCCGCTCGCAACCGCAGCTGTGTAGAATTCACCCCGAACCAAAGACCACGCGGCCGATCGTCTTGCCAGCATTTCCCCGCTCGACGCCGGGGTCACATCACCACAAATCCCGATCGACCGAATAGGCCCCAGTCACAGGTCGGGACGATCAGCCCGAGACCCCACCGCGACGTCGGCCGCCCCGCTCACGCGCTCCCGAGCCCACACAGGCTTACTTCCGCGGCGGTGGACGTGGGACATACATGGGCATGTACAGCCCAGTCATGGCTCGCTCACGCCCCGTGTCCGCACCGATCCGCGCGCGGCCGCTCGCTCGGCGCACGCAGATGATGGCCCGCGGGCCCGGCTGGCGCCTGGTCGAAGGTGAGGCTGACAGCTGGCACGTCGCGCTGCGGCGCGAGGTCGATGATCCCGTGCGGACGTGGGCCCACCTGCTTCGCACCATTCGCAGCATTGCGACCACCCACCGCTTGCGCCCGATCTTGATCGATCTGCGCGACGCCCAGCGGCTCAGCGGCGCCGCTGCCCAGGCCGCCGGGCTGCTGCTCGCCGAATTCGAGCAACGCGGGCTGCGAATCTGCACAATCGTCGGCCCCGACTTGATCCACGCGGCGCGACTGCAGCACTTGATCAGCTTCCACGCGCCGACCTGCGGCGGGAGCTTCTTGACCGAAGACGATGGAATCGAGTGGATCCGCACCGGGCCACCGCCCGTCGCCGCGCCGCTCCGCCCGCGCCACGGTGGGCTTAGCGTCGCGCCGCCGCGGGTCTGAGCCTCGCCAAGCCCGAATCCTGGCGCCACCACGCGTCGGCAATTGGGGTCAGTCGAAGGGCACCACAACGTGCCTCGACTGACCCTCGAGCGCGCCCGCACGCTCCTTCACTGCGGCGGCCGAACCTCGAGCCCGCCGCGGGCCTCGATCTCGGCGCGCAGCTGCTCGATCGCGGCGGTCATCCGCTCGCACACCGCGTCCGCGAGGCGCTCGGGATCGTGGTCGTGCGCGGCCGGCTCGATCGGCTCGAGCACCCGCAGCACCGGGTAGATCTTGCGCTCGAGCGTGAACACCCAGCTATCGCGGGGCAGCGTCTCGTGGGTGCCAACCATGATCACAGGCAACACCGGCTTGTTGGACTCGCACGCGAGCACGAACGCGCCGCGCTTGAACGGTCGCATGTGCCGGGTCGTCGAGCGGGTCCCCTCGGGGAACATGGCGATCGTGTTGCCAAGCTCGAGCTGCCGCCGACACTTCGCCATCATCCGCTCGCGGCTGCGCTTGTCGCCCCGCTTGATCCCGACGTAGCCGGCCATCGCCATCATCCAGCCCAAGAACGGCAGCGCAAACAGCCCGCGCTTGGCGACCCACCGGAACTGCTTGCGCAGCGAGAACATCGTGAGGATGTCGCCGCTGGACTGGTGATTGCACACCAGGACGTAGGCCTGATCTGCGCGCATGCGCTCGGCGTGCTCGACGACGATCGTCCAAAACGGCGACACGGCGTGGAGGTGGTTGGCCCAGGTGTAGGCGTACCAATGCGAAAATCGGCGGCGGCGATCGAAGGGGGTGATCACCAACCACGGGATCACGACCGCGAACCAGAACACCGTGAGGCTTGCGACGAGGTACAGCCAAAACCACGCCGAGAACAATTTGACGCGACGCGAGGGTGCTCGGGGCTGTGGCGGGGCGCCCATCGGGTAGGACGTTCAGCCCGCGTAGCGATCTGTCGCGTCAACCAGCGCCGAGACAATCCCCGGCTCGAACGCCGAGTGCCCAGCATCTGGCACGATCGTCAGCTCCGACGCCGGCAACCGTTGATGCAGCTGCCAAGCATTGCGCACCGGGCAGATCACGTCATAGCGACCGTGCACAATCGATGTCGGAATGTGGGCAATACGATCGCAGGCGTCCAGCAGCTGGCGATCGTGCTGCAAGAACCCACCGTTGACGAAGTAGTGACACTCGATCCGCGCGAACGGCAGGGTGAACCCGGGGTCTTCGCAGTGGGCCTCGACCTCGGGATCCGGCAGCAAGGTCGCGACCCGACACTCATACAGGCTCCAGGCCGTCGCGCAGCGCGAGCGCTCGACTGGATCCTCGCCGGTCAGGCGCTTGTGATACGCCGTCAGCAGATCACCGCGCTCGGCTTTGGGGATTGGGGCCAGGAAGTCCGCCCACGCGTCGGGGAACAAGGTCGCCGTGCCACCGCCGTAGAACCACGCCATCTCGGCGTCGGTGAAGGTGAAGATGCCGCGCAGGACCAGCTCGGTGGTTCGCTGTGGGTGGGTCTGCGCGTAGGCCAGCGCGAGGGTGCTGCCCCACGAGCCGCCAAACACCTGCCAGCGATCAATGCCCACGTGCTCACGAACCCGCTCGATGTCTTCTACGAGCGCCCACGTGGTGTTGTCATCCAGCGACGCGTGCGGGCGCGAGCGACCGCAGCCGCGCTGGTCGATCAGCACCACCCGGTAGCGCTGCGGATCAAAGAAGCGCCGGTGCTTGGGATCGGTGCCACCGCCAGGACCGCCGTGCAAGAACACGACGGGCTTGCCCTTGGGGTTGCCGGACTGCTCCCAGTACAGCTCGTGGATCGGCGACACCCGGAGAAAGCCGCTCTCGTACGGGGTGATCGCAGGATACAGGGAGCGGGGCTGCGGCACGGGCAGAGCTTGGCAGACGAGGGCGGCGTCGTCTAGCGCCGTGCGAGGCCTGCGCACACCCGCGCGGCGCGTTGGCGCACCCCCTCGCCTCGCGCGGGCCTGGACTGCAGGCACGCTGCGATCTGGGTCAGGCTGCAACAACAGGGGTGTGGCAGTCGATTTGCTGGACCGTCGGTCAGGTCGTCGGCGGTCTCGTGCGGCGTCATCGCTGGCGGTGGACTCGGATGCAAGTTGGCAGCGAGCGGCCTGTGCGAGCGCCTGAGATCGCGGGTGTACCCACGCCTGCGGGGGCGACCGATGCGAGCACGCATCGAGCTCGCGAACACGGCACCAGCCGGCGGGCCGCCGCGACCACGCCGCATCTGACCGTCAGCGTCCGCGTGTGGCGTCTTGGGTCGCATCGAAGCTCAAAAAAATCTGATCCCCAGGCAAGCGCGACGGCGGCTCGAAACGCATGACGGGTGCTATGTGGACCAGGTCATGATCGACGCAGTGATCGACCGAATCCGAGCGCTCGACCTCGATCGCGAGCACCGCGCGTTGACCGAGCATGTGAGCGTGATTAGCCCGATCGCGCTCGAGCTGCTCGCCTACGAGAAGCTCACCTCGATCGGGCACGAGGCCCGCTATGTCGCCGGTATCCAGCTGCGGGTGGTCCACGAGCTCGCCGCCAAGCTGCGCTGGGTCGAGCGGCTCACGACCAGCCCGCGCGTGGACCCGGGTGTTCGCATCGCGCTCTCTGGGCTGCTGCGCAATCTTTGCCGCGAGTCGGAATTGCTGCCAGTGATCGACTCCGAGGCGACCGTGCTGCTCGAGTCTGCCACGCTGTTTCACTCGTTGCTGTCGCGCTTGCGCCCGTGGCTGCCCCCGATGGTGCTCGCGTTCGAACCCGACCTCGTCGTCGAGATGTTGCAGCTTGGGATCCCCGACTACCTGCACCCGCTGCTGCGCCAGCGCTTTGAAGACCTGTGGGAGCTGTTTCACGAGCTTCGCCAGCAGCCCTCGACGGGGCTGAGCGTCGCGCCGACTCAACAGCCCTCGACCCCGCCCGCGCCGCCGTGGACCACGCCGCGCTGGGTCAGCCCCTGGCTCGACTGCGGCGACGCGTTTCCGGGCGCGGCCTCGAACACGAAGCGCGACAAGCTAACCGGCTGAGTCCCGAAACCGATCGGTCGCGCGCACCAGACGGTCGACCGTGCCCGGCTCGTAGGACGAGTGGCCGGCGTCCTCGACGATCTCGAGCTGGGCTTGCGGCCAGACCCGCGACAAGTCCCAGGCCGACACCATCGGGCACACCACGTCGTAGCGGCCCTGCACGATCACGCCGGGGATATGCCGGATCCGATCGATGTCGCGCAGCAGCTGGGCGTCGACCTCGAAGAACCCGCGATTGACAAAGTAGTGGCACTCGATCCGCGCGAACGCGAGGGCGAACGCGTCTTCGCTGGCGTGATCCGTGTAGGCGGGCCTCGGCAGCAAGAAGCTGGTGCTGGCCTCCCACACGCTCCACGCCTTCGCGGCGATCTGCCGGACCTCGGGGTCGGAGCTGGTCAACCGTCGGTAGTAGGCGCTCATCATGTCGCCGCGCTCGTCGACGGGGATCGGCGCGAGGTAGGCCTCCCACGCGTCGGGAAACACCTCGCTCGCGCCCGACTGGTAGAACCACAGCAGCTCCTTGCGGCGCAGCATGAAGATCCCGCGCAGGACCAGCTCGGTGACCCGCTCGGGGTGGCGCTGGGCGTAGGCCAGCGCGAGCGTGCTGCCCCACGAGCCGCCGAACACTTGCCAGCGCTCGATCCCCAGCAGCTCGCGCAGCGCCTCCATGTCGGCGACGAGGTGCCAGGTGGTGTTGTCCTCGAGGTTGGCGTGGGGCGTGCTCTGGCCGCAGCCGCGTTGATCGAACAGCACGATCCGGTACGCCGCCGGATCGAAGAAGCGCCGCTGCGCCGGCGAGGTCCCGCCCCCAGGGCCACCGTGCACGAACACCACGGGCTTGCCGGCTGGGTTGCCCGAGACCTCCCAGTAGACCTCGTGAGTGTTCGAGACCCGCAGGTGGCCGCTCGCGTGCGGGTGGATGTCGGGGTACAGCTCGCGCCGACCGTGCAGGGTGCTCATGCTCGCTCGCTCCCCTCGGTGGCCAAGTGGGTCGCCAGCTCGGCGGGGGCCTGGACCAGCTCGATCAGCACGCCCTCCCCCGAGCGCGGGTGCTCGTCGGTGGGCTTGGGATGGATGAAGCAGACATCGTGGCCGGACGCGCCCTTGCGGATCCCACCCGGAGCGAAGCGCACGCCCTGCTGCTTCAACCACTCGACCGCGGCGGGGAGATCGTCGACCCACAGACCAATATGGTTGAGCGCGGGCTCGGACACCTTTGGCCGGCCCCCGGGATCGAGCGGCTGCATCAGGTCGATCTCGACGGCGCCCGAGCCCGCGCCGAGGCGAAGGATGTCCTCGTCCACGTTCTCCGCCTCGCTGCGATGGCTGCCCACCTGCTGGACCCCGAGCAGGCCGATCCACAGCTCGCACAGAGCTGACTTGTCGCGACCACCGATCGCAACTTGCTGAAGGCCGAGCACACGGAACGGGCGAGGGTGAGGCATCGCCGCGGAGCATAGCGCCAAAGCGCGCATGAGTTCGCTGCCCTTGGTGAAACAGTCTACGAACGCCGCCTGCAAGCGGGCGAGAAGCCCTCGCCCGAGCTGAAAACAGTTCGCTGCCCTCGGTGAAACAGTCTACGAACGCCGCCTGCAAGCGGGCGAGAAGCCCTCGCCCGAGCTGAAAACAGTTCGCTGCCCTCGGTGAAACAGTCTACGAGAGCGTCCGCAAGCGGGCGAGAAGCTCTCGCCCGCGCTGAAAACGATCTCCACGCCCAGCTGCAGCCGAACGGTGCCAAACTGAACGCGCTGCCAAACCCGGACGGGGGTCCACGCGAATTGCCACGCAGGGCACCAAGGCGCGATAAGCTGTTCGCGTGGCAACGAATGACATCGAGCTGCTCGCGGCCTGGCGCGAGGGCGACCGCGACGCTGGCGGCAAGCTGCTCACGCGTCACTTCCGATCGCTCTACATGTTCTTTGCGACCAAGGTTGGCCACCAAGTCGAGGTCGAGGATCTGGTCCAGCGCACCTTCACGGGCGCGCTCGAGGGCATCGGCCGGTTTCGCGGCGACGCGGCCGTCAAGACGTGGCTGCTGGCGATCGCCCGCAATGTGCTGCGCCAGTGGGCGTGGGAGCGCAAGCGCAAGCGCACCCGCGAGGCACAGATCGGCGACAGCTCGATCGCGGATCTCGGGGTGGGTGTCAGCACCGCCTTCGCCCAGGCCCGCGAGCAAAAGCTGCTGGTCACCGCGCTGCAGCGCATCCCGATCGACGCGCAGATGATCCTCGAGCTGTACTTTTGGGAGCGGCTCAAGGCCCGCGAGCTCGCGGTTGTGTTCGAGATCCCCGAGGGCACAGTGCGCGGTCGGATTCGCAAGGCGAAGGCCCTGCTCGAGGCCGAGCTCAACGAGCTGACCCGCACGGGGGAGGAGCTGGCTTCGGTGATGCAGGGGCTCGAGACTTGGGCTGGGGAAGTTGCGAATCAAGTCGCCGAGCTGGGGCTCGAGCGACGCGACTAGTCGCATTGGGAGGGCTCGCGGGGAGGCGCGATGCTCACGCATTCTGCGACCCCGCATCGGATGTCTCATCCGCCCACGTTGGCCGACCCGGGCAGCACGAGAGACAAGGCGCTCGGTCGTGCTCAGTGACCTTGGAAGATGAACGCCTCGCCGTCGCCCGCAGGACTCTCGTACTCGAGCTGGTGGGTCGCACCAAACACGAAGTCGCTGCCACCGTCGCCATCAAAGTCACCGGCGTGGACCTCGAGGCCGAACGCCTGGCCGACGTCGCCGTAGAAGCGGTGGCCGCCGATGCCCAGCGCGCCGACATCGACGCGGCGCTGGCGGGGATCCTTGGGGTCCTCTTGCATCGCGCAGGTGAAGCTCCCGAGGTCGTCATCCCACCAGCAGTCGAACTGCGCCGGCAGCTCGAGCCACACCCCCGCGTCGTAGGCCAGCGCCCACGCTTCATTGTTGCCGCTGCCGATCAGGATCGCCGGCCCGTATACACCCTGGGCGAGGATCGGGTGATTGATGCGGTTGTAGAGCTCCCCCGCGAAGCCGCCCGCGGCGACTGAGCGGCCGAGCTGATCGGTGATCGTCGAGCTCTCGTAGATGGTGTCGGCGACGTCGCTCGCGCGGCTGATACCCGCGAGGATCCGATCGGCGCCGATCCCCTGATCCTTGCCGCCGAGGACCACGTAGGTGCGACCGCGGCGGTCCCAGTTCGAGCAGGCGGCTTGGCACTCGCGCGCGGGCGCGCCGACGATCAAGTCCTCGTATCCGTCGAGGTTGAGATCGTCGCTCGCAATGTCGAAGCCGAAATTATTTCCGACGGCCTCGGCCACGATCAACGCAATGTCCTGGTCCTCGTAGTCGCCGTCACGCAAGCTGTACACGGCGTCGAACTGCGCGCGACCGTAGACGATCGCAACCGAGCCGCCCCAGTTGCGCCCGCCGTTGATCGCGTCGCCGTACGAGCCGATCAGGAGCTCGTCGAAGTCGTCGCCGTTGAAGTCGGCGGTGCCCAGCGAGCAACCGCTGCGGCCCGTACCCTTGAAGATCGCGGTCGCATCGGTCACGCTCGTCGGCGACTGGACGCCGTCGAAGTCGAACACGTAGGCTTCACCGATGCCCTCGTACAGGCCCGCTCCGACGTCGCAAGCCCCAGCTCCGAGCTCGGCAATGCCGTCGCCGTCGTAGTCGCCGACGCTCAGCGACCAGCCGAGGTAGTCATTGCTCGCGCCGCCGGTGATGGTGTGGTCGGCGCTGCCGATGCCGAGCGTGCTCTGCTGCGGGAGTGGGCCGTCGAATACGTGGACCTGCCCGCGACCATTCGACAGACTCGGCGAGGCGACGATCAGATCGTCGACCCCGTCGCCGCCGAGATCACCGACCGCGACCGACCAGCCCGTCTCGGCCGCCGCCGGCCCCTCGATCGTCACGTCGGCCATCCCAGCCTCGAGCACGGGCGCGTTGGCCAGGTCGATCGGACCGTAAAACACGTAGACTCGGTTACCGTGGGCTTGCTGCGGCGCGGTCACGACGAGGTCGAGGTCGCCGTCCCCGTCCAGATCTCCGCTGCTGATCTGGAAGCCGAAGCGATCGCCCTCCTTTCCGATCGCGTAGCCTTCCGCGTCGTATGCCGGGATGTTGGGGAGCGAACTGAAGATGAGCGTGGTGGCAATTGTAGTAATCACGGGTTCACAGTCTCGAGCGCGCCCCAATTGGATCAACGCGCGTTTGAGAGGATTCTCCGCTGGGTATGGAGCAGCGCGCGGGCCCGATACATGGCATAGATCAAGTACGCAGGCGCACAAATTGCCGCGTGAACATCGCATGTTCATGGGCGTGAGTCACAGGCCCACGCTCAATGGTCGGTCGCCGAGGCTCCTGCACAAGCCTGCTATTCGCGGATCGACCGCGACGACGGCGAAGATGCCCACGCGCGGATGCGTGACGACCTCGAGCTTCGTGCCCGATTGCTCGAACCCCGAGGCCGTGAACGCCGGGACGATGCGCCCGCTGATCAACGTGACCAACACGACGACCCGACGTGGCCTTTTGTCCGCGAGAATCGTTGATTGCGTCCGTACCCCATGACGCCCGCAAGATTTGGGGCAAGGAGGCTATCGTCGTTTGCAGGGAGGCGTTCAACAAGTCGCACAAGACCAAGGGCGGGGGTTCCAAGCTCGACGGCCAGGCGATGACCCTGGACTCCCAAGCTTGCAACAATTCATGCGATCGCACCAACGCCTGCTAGCAAGCGGCGCACTGCGGCATCGAGCCTGCCCCCAGCCGCTGCAGAGGCACGCCCGATTCACAGCAAATCGGACTCCGGTATACTGCGAGGCCGAGTCGACAACGGCAGGAGCGACCCCAGATGTGCCTGGGGTCATGAATTCTAGCTGATTACCGCTCTTGCAGCCCGTCGCAGTGGCCAGTTCAGACCCACCCGAGGTCGTCGAGCAGCACGTACGCAGCCGGCAGCACCACCAACACCAACAGCGTGCTCGCGGCCAACCCAAACACGATACTCGTGGCCACCGGGATCAGCATCGGCACCATGGAAGGACATGCGATGGGGTCCGGGGGTGGCGCGAACGTCGCGCCGCTCATTTTAGGCGTGTGGCTCGGCAGACGAAGTGGGCCCGGGCTGAGTCGGGTCCGCGAGCACCCGCGCGATGTCGTCGGGCTTGTTGGCTATCTTGACCAAGGGCATCGCACCGCGGCAGCGGGGGCAGATCATATGACGCCAGGGCCGGCTGCTCCTGCGCGAGCAGATCGGGCACGGATCCTGAGTTAGTCAAAAGGGGCAGCGAAGCCCCTCCGACGGGTTAATAACCCACAGAATTCATTGAGTTTTCTTGTCCCGCCTGCCGTGCTCGCGGTCGCACGCACCCTCGACGCCCCCGCGCTCGTGCTCGCGCTGGAAGCGATCACCGCGGTGCGAGAGTCGCCGCTATCAATTCGAACCCGCAGTAAGTAGGGTGAAGTCATGCGCGAGGATTTCAGAGGTTCGAGCTGCCTGCCGACACTCATCGCCGCGTGGCTCGCCCTCGCTGGGGCTGCCGGCTGTGAGCAAGACACCGTGCAGATCCACGAGGTCGAGTGTGAGGACGATGCAATCGGGTGGCAGCTCGACTTCGCCGGGCTCATCGCGCTGCCGCTGGCCGAGTTCGAGGTCGAGTGTGCGAGCGGCTGGGGTCACGGGGTCAAGACCCGCGCCGCGAGCGAGGTGATCGAGATCCCCAACGGTTTTCAGTGGATCCAACCCCACCCGCAGGGAGGATTGCTGCTCTTGCCCTACGGTCGCGAGTCGCTGTGGAGCGAGAGGCTCGGGGTCGAGGTGGCGAAGGACTCGCTCGTGTGGCTCGACGACCAAGCCGAGAAGGTCCGCTGGCTCCGCGACGATCTACGCTATCGCCAGCCCAACGTGGTCTCGACCGCGACCGGGACCGAGCTGTGGGTCTGGGGCTACGACGATGAGCAGGACTACCTCTCGCGGATCGAGCCGAGCACTGGCGAGCTGCTCGAGCGCGTCACGTGGCCCGCGGATGAGCCGAGGACGATGTCAGCGGCGTGGCCCGAAGACGGCGGGCTGTGGGTGATCACGCGGGAGAGCTACGACGACGACGGCGAGGTCTACGCGCTGCAGCGAATGTCGAGCTTCGCCGAGGCTGGCCCGGTCCTGCGCACCTTCGAGAGTCCCCGCGTCACGCTCGGGGACGGCACCAGCGGCGTCTTCGCTGTCAGCCTTTACCCAACGCCCGGCGGTGGCCTGCTGTGGGGGCACTCGGGCCTGTTCGAGTCCCTCGCCGAAGATGGCAGCTTGCGCTGGGTGCTCGAGGAGCCCCACAGCTTTCGCGTCGTCGACGAATACGGTGGTTTCCTGCTCGGCGGCGTCCATGATGGCGGCGAGCTCGACGACCAGCAGCTCGGCCTCTCGCTCCAGCGACGCTCGCTCGAGGACGCCAGCGTGCTGTGGACCCGCGTCCACCACCGCTACGACTTCGCGAACGAGCCGCGGCCCAACGATTGGCTGGTCGACACCGCGTGGGGCCACGCCGCGCGTGCCGAGGGCGGCTACCTGATCGCCGGAGGTCACGCCTACCCCGCGTCGAGCTGCCCCCAGCAGCCGATCGTCTGGGCGATCGATATCGACGGAGAGGTCGAGTGGGCCCACCGCGTCGAGACATGCGGTAGCCTGATCGTAGCGACCCGGCGAGTCGACGGGCGCGCGCTGACCCTCGGCTTTAGCTATGCAAACGGAGACGCCTCGAACGGGGCGACCAAGGCGCGCTGGCTGCAATACTTCGATCTGTGACGCGGGCCCTTCGCGCGAGCAGTCGACGCCGGAAGTATGTGCCAGCGAAGCGATTTTAGCTCGGGCACCGGGGCTACTCACTCTTGCACGTACGCGGACATCAACATCAGCGTCGCCCACGGCTTGTCGCTGCCTTGAATGAGCTCGACGTGCATGGCCAGTGAGAGGGCGCCGGCTTCCATCAGCTCTGGCGGCACCTCGAACTCGCGCACGTCCTGGGCGAACGCCGCGAAGCCTTCCACCCTGTGTCCCGGGTTTCGCTCGGCGATCTCCGCGAGCGCCTCGTCGAGCGCCTCGTCGACGCTGGCCCGGCCATTGGCGACGCGCTGGCTCGCCGCGGTTCGTTTTTAGGGGAGACTTGGACCTGGCGAGACGAGACCCAACATTTGTTGAGGATGAACCGATGAGCGAAAAGCCGAAACTGAAGAGCATCGAGGAACAGGACGCCTGGGATGTGTATCTGCTACTCGAAGAAATGAACGCGTTCTTGCACCAACCGACGAACTACGCTTCGGCCTGTGACATTAGGAACTGGTTGGAAAGCGGGGTCTATGACCGACTGAAGAAGGCCTACTACGACATCGGGAGCAAGTGGTTCCCGGTTGACGAGGAGACGGGGTGCGTCCACGGTCCAGGCGGAGAACTACATGACGACGACTAAACGAGCCACCGATGGCGCAGCGCGCGCAGTCGTGTCCATTCGTGTCGTCCCGCGACCGATCCGGCTCACCCGTGAAGGTGAATCGCCAGCTGCGAGCACGCACCGAGCGGTGCGTCGACACAGCCTTGGTTGGGTCGTCGCGGTGTTCAAGGGCTCGGCGTCGACTCAGGCTCTACGTCCACGATGACGACGGCGGGATCTGTGTCTGGATCGAGGCCGCCGTCCAGCATCTGTTGGCGGATCGCCTCTGCGACCTCGGGATCGAGCCAGCCCATGGTGAGGAGCTCATCGACGCCGCCCAGCGTCAACTCGGCGTCCCGGCGGAAGACCCCGGGCACGTCAGTGAGCTCTGCGGTGTACATGCTTTCGGTCAGGCACTGCGTGAGTTCATCGGGCTGGGCCGGGGAGCCCTCGACTTGAATCTCTTCGACGATCGCGCCCAAATGCTCCGTTCCCATGAAAGTGACGGTGATTCGCACGGGAGCCTGGCCCTCGCCGACGAAGGTCTCGCACCCCGCAACGAGAGCGCTGACCTCGGGCGCGAGGTTGTCGAACCACTCTTCGACCCCGATCGTCTCGGCGATGTCTGCTCGCGAGCCGTCGTTCTGCCTCGCCACCAGGTCGCGCAGGGCGGGTTCGGACAGAATTTGCTTCTTCCGTGCGATCCACTCGTCTCTCGCTCGTACTTGCGCGATCGATTGTTGCGCCTCCGTAGATCCGGTGCGCGGTGGGGTCACGGCCTTGGCCACGCGACCCGCAGGCGTGGTCTGTTCGTCTGCGTCGTCTGTGTCGACTGTGTCGTCTGTGTCCTCCCAGAGGAGGTAGAACAGCGCGCAGACGAGCGCCGCCAAACATGCAAGGACCCACGCTGATGTGCTTCGACTCGACATAGCGCGCCATGATAGCGAAGCAGGCGGGTCGTCTCAGTCTCGCGCCTCACGTCGCGCACGCGCTGCGATCGTAGATAGAGCCCGACGTGCTCGAGGCGTTCATCGTCTCGTTGCGCCGCTCACCTCGGCGCCAAGCGCGCGCGCCGTCAGTCTGCGCTTTGTCGACGATGACCGCGCTCGCTATTTCCCCGCCGTCTCGCTTCCACGCCTCGAGGACTTCGGGTGGGTCCGCTTGCAGCCACTCGCCCCTTCTTTCCTGTAGACCACGGCGCCAGCGTGGCACCACGCCCGTTCCCACGCCCAGCTCAGTTGTGCATGCGCGGCTGCTCGCGAGGGGCCGCCTCGATCACCGAGGCTTCGTGGGCCGCGAGCTCGGCCAGCCGCCCTTGCAGTTCGGCCTCGTCGATCTGCACACACCCCCGCGCGAGCTCGACGTAGGTCGCGTGGTGCCGCGCCTCGCTGACGAGCAGCCCATTGTAGAGGCCATACAGCTCATGCAGCTCGTGACCCGGTGCATCGCCGCCGCGCTCCGCCAGCGCGCCCGCGATCAGCTGCATCCGCTCGCAGCTGCGGGCTTCGATCAGCGAGCAGCACAGCAAGATGTCGAGCAAGCGCCCGGGCTCGTGCTTGCGGGTCGCGGCCATCAACCGGGCGGCGTAGGGGCTGGGCTCTTGACGCACGAACTCGCCGCCCCTGCGCCGGATCAGCGCGACGACCTGCTCGAAGTGCTCGAGCTCCTCGCGCGCGAGCGCCGACATCGGCATCATCAGCTGCGGCCGGTCGGGGTAGCGGAAGATCATGCTGAGCGCGGTCGAGGCCGCCTTCTTCTCGCAGTGGGCGTGATCCAGCAAGATCGCGTCCATGTGCTCGAGGGCCCACTGGCCCCAGCGTTCGTCGGTCCCGGCCGCGAGGTGCAGCATCGGCGCGAGTGTACTTGTATGCTGCGCGCGTGTCCGCGACGCGAAACCGTCCGCCCCACGCCCGCGCGGCGACCCGCGCCCGCGCGGTGGTGCTCGCGCTCACGACCCTCGCCCCCCTCGCCTGCGCTGGCGCTGGCAACTACGGTGTGGCCGGGCGCTACCAGCACCCCGAGCCGGCAGCCGCGCCTGCGCCCAGCCCCGCGTTGCTCTCGGCCCAGGTGAGCCGGTTTGGCACCGAGTCGGCGGTGAGCGAGCGCAGTCGAGAGCCCGGCAGCGTCAGCGGCCCGCCGCGCATGCTCGAGGGCGACGAGTTCAGCGAAGACCGGATCCTGCTGGTGTTCGACGAACAGCTGGACCCCATGACGATCGATCCGCGCAACTTCGCGATCATGCGCGGCGACGGCCGCCGCGTGCGACCGACCCGGGCGTTCTTGGCTCCCGCCGACGAGGGCGACGAGCACCGCAGCCTCACGCTCACCGGCAATTTTGGCGGTCCCGAGAGCCCGCCCGTCGCGATCCATGTGATCGGAGAGCTCTACAGCGAAGCCGGCGTGTCGCTCTCGGGCCTCGACGCCGAGATCACCGGCCCCACCGCGCCCGATCGCGTCGTCGCCGGCGAGCAACTCGAGCCCGATCCATCGCGGTGTCCGGGCGCCCGCCAGGTGATCCGTACCTATTGGACCGACACCCTGGCCGACGTCGGCGACGACGACCTCGCCCACATCGAGCTACGCTTGGGCGACGGCCGCGTGCTCGCGCCAACCGGGTTCGACGATCAAGCCCAGCGCGCCTCTGACGAGCCAACCCCAGGCCTCGGCCGGGCCGACGACAACGTGCTGGATCTGTGCGTCGACGCCGAGCCAGCCGTGCTCCAGGTGCGCTTCGCCGCCGCCATCTTCACCGACGCCAACGGCCTCCCCACCGCGGCCGCCGACCTCGCCCTCCCTGCCGCCACGGCCGCCCTCCCTGGCACCTGAGCCGCATTCATGGTCAACCCCAAGCGCCGCTCGATCTCGCTGCCGATCACCTTGTCGGCGGTCGCCGTCGCGCTCACGATCACGCTGCTGCTGGTGTGGATCCTGGTGATCGTCAAGAACATGGAGCTGCTGCAGGCGACCTTCGTCGGCAACGTCGCGCTGCTCGTCGGCGGCATCGTCTCGTTCCTGGCGATCATCTCGGTGCTCGTCATGTTCACCGTGTTCTTGGTCCGCGAGATCAGCGAGGGCCGGCGCCAGACCACCTTCATCGACTCGGTCACCCACGAGCTCAAGACCCCGCTGGCCTCGCTCAAGCTGGCCGCCGAGACCCTCGCGCGGCCCGAGCTCGAGGCTGATCGCCGCGAGCAGCTGCGCGTGATGATGCTGCAAGACGTGTCGCGGCTGGTGAACCTGGTCGACGGGATCCTCGACGCCAGCCGCCTGGTTGGTGGGCCCGAGGAGACCGACTATGGCGAGGTGGTCGTCGCCGATCTCATCGAGCAGGTCGCGGCCGAGAACATCCGCCGCCACTACTTGGACACCGAGATCTTCGAGTTCGATCTAGACGAAGACATGGTGCTGTTCGTGGATCCGACCGCGCTGCGCACGATCGTCTCCAACCTGATCGACAACGCGATCAAGTACTCCGACGGCGCCCCCAAGATCCACGTGCAAACGGGGCGCTCGGATGATCGCCACGTACAGATCGTCGTCACCGACGCCGGGATCGGCATCGCCAAGGGCGACCTCAAGCGGATCTTTCAGCGCTTCTACCGAGTGCCGGAAGAAGCCGTGCGCTCACGTCACGGCACCGGGCTGGGGCTGTTCGTGGTCGCCGCGCTGGTCAAGGGGCTCGGCGGCCGGATCGAGGCGAGCTCGGCTGGGCCGGGCACGGGAACGGCCATGCGAGTCGAGTTGCCCCAGCGCAAGTCGCTCAAATGAAGCTACCATCCAAGCCGATGGCCGAACCCACGCGCCTGCTCGTCGTCGAGGACGACCGCAACCTCGCCACCGGGCTCAAGCTGAACTTCGAGCTCGAGGGCTACACCGTCGACCTGGTTCACTCGATTCGCGACGCCGGCGCGCACTTGATCGAGTCGGGCAAGTACGCGGCGCTGATCCTCGACGTGATGCTGCCCGACAACGACGACGGCGGCTTCGTGCTGTGTCGCAAGCTGCGTGACGCGGGCGACTTCACGCCCGTGTTGATGCTGACCGCCCGCGACCGCACCGCCGACCGCGTGCGCGGGCTCGAGGCCGGCGCGGACGACTACCTCGTCAAGCCCTTCGAGCTCGACGAGCTGCTGGCCCGGGTTCGCTCGCTGCTGCGTCGGCGCGACTGGGAGCAGCAACAGAGCGGCGAGACCGCTCAGAAAATGCGGATCGGCGCGGTCGAGATCGACTTCGCGGCCCGCTCGGCGAGCCGCGGCGACGAAGAGATCAAGCTGACCGCGCTCGAGTACGATCTGCTCCGCTACTTCGCCGACAACCCAGGCCGCGTGCTCGACCGCCAGGAGCTGCAAGAGAAGGTCTGGAAGCTCGACAACTATCCCAACTCGCGGATGGTCGACAATTTCATCTTGCGGCTCCGCAAGCACCTCGAGCCGGATCCAAAAGAGCCGCGCTACTTCGTCTCGATTCGCGGCGCTGGCTACAAATTCATGCCGGACGCATGAGCGACGCGCGATTCATGATTACAGCAATACTGTAATATGGAGCTCGCCACAGGACTGCGCCCAATGCGCTGGCCTACATGTCGGGTGAAATCGGTGTGCTCGAGCTGATTCACTGAAAGGGTCACAGCGTCAACATAGAACGTCGTTTAGATCCACGGAGCTCATTGGAATACGCACGCTAGCTGTTCGATCGATCACATGGCTGACTTCGGCAAAATTCAGCTCAATTGAAATTGTCGGTTGCTCGACCTCGCCACTCGCTCAGGGTCAATGGGTACCGAATGGAGCTGGAGAGATGACCAACAGCGTGGACACCAAGTACCTCCCTGCCGTGATCGAATCCCGCCGTCTCGCCGCTGCACGGGCCAAGATGATCGCGGATCGACTCCACACACCGACCGGAACCCTGAGCTTCTTGCTCAACTACTTGAGCATGCGAATTGGCCCGCTGCGTCCGATCCCCGACTGGCTCGATACCAGCGCCGAAGCCTGCGAGGCCGATCATCCGGCGATCGCTGCCGAGCTGCGCGACGCGGCGGAGCTCGAGCTGCTGCATCAACGCGCGCTCAACGAAGACCTTCGCGAGATCTACAAGCACCTCGGCGGGCTCGAGGTCCAGCAGCCGCTCGACCCACGCATTGATCGCCACTCCCGGCTGCGCGGGCTGGTCCCGACCCGGTCCGAGCCGCTGCTGGTCTTGGCGATCGACCTCGAGCTCGCGGAGCTCGACCGCGTGCTGGGTCCGGCGCTGCTCGTCGCGTGTCGGCGATCGCTGGGGCCACTGCTGGATGCTTGCCGGTTCATCCGCGCTCGCATCGAAGACACCAACCCACGCATTCACGCTCGCCACGCCCGGCTGTGCGCGGTGCTGGAGTCGTACCCGCACCGCGCGCTCTCGTGGGCGGTCGTGGCGACCAACGTGACCCAGAGCTACCTCGAGGCCTTGGAGGCGTGCGCGGATCAAGCAGCCGCGCGGCGCCCGAGCGGGCCTCGCACCAGCTGGTCGCGACCTTCGTGCACTGCGCTCGAGTCCGCGTGAGCGCGAATGAGGCTGCGCGTGAACGCGTCCGCGCACCCATTGGGACACAACCAAGACAAATCGCGGCCACAACCATGACCGCCGCAACGGGGCAGGACGGCGTTTCTGAGGCAGCTTGTCGGGGCGCGCCCGTTCGTGGCGCCAACGTCTCATGGCTACCGCCCAACTCAGTTCAGTCTCGCCCGACTCAGCCTCGCCCGACAGCCCGCCGCGCACTGGCCCCGTGCGCTTGTGGATCGGGGGGCTGCCGTTCATCGCCCTGCACTTCGTCCCCTTGCTCGCGCTGCTGCCCGGCGTCCACGTGCGCCCGATCGACTGGGTGGTGTGTGGCGCCCTCTATGTGATCCGCATGTTCGGGGTCACGGGCGTGTACCACCGCTACTTCTCGCATCGCACCTACAAGACCAGCCGGTGGTTCCAGTTCGTGCTCGCGCTGCTCGCAATGTCGAGCGCACAAAAGGGCGTGCTGTGGTGGGCCGCTCATCACCGGCATCACCACAAGCACTCGGACGGGCCGCTCGACATCCACTCGCCGGTTCAAAAAGGGTTCTGGTACGCCCACGTCGGCTGGATCTTCGACGGCACAGAGGCCACCGACTACGCGAAGATCAAAGACTTCGCCCGCTACCCAGAGCTGATGTTCCTCAACAAGTTCTGGTGGATCCCGCCGACCCTGCTCGGCGTCGGCGTGTGGCTGGCCTTGGGCTGGTCGGGCCTGTTGATCGGCTTCGCCCTGAGCACGGTCCTGCTGTGGCACGGGACCTACACGATCAACTCGCTGACCCACGTGTTCGGCAAGCGCGTGTACGAGACCACCGACGACAGCCGCAACAGCTTCATCCTCGCGCTGATCACCCTGGGCGAGGGCTGGCACAACAACCACCACTACTACCAAGCCTCGACCCGCCAAGGCTTTCACTGGTGGCAGCTCGACATCACCTACGCGATGCTGCGGGTGCTGAGCATGGTCGGCCTGATCTGGGACATCCGCGAGCCGCCGGCCGCGGTGGTCGCCGGCACCTGGCGCCCGAACAAGCGCGCCGCCCAACCGGCGTCCGCGTCGGTGACCGAGCTCGACGAAGCCGCCTGAGCTCGCGGCGGACCGCGCTCGCGCCCTACGCGCTGGGCGCGGGCTCCAAACGCGGAGAATTCCGGCCAGATGAGCCGAAAACACGGCGCCGAACGGAAAACAGGGCTTGGGTGATCGGCTGGGCAGGCCTGATACTCTGACCGCCCTGCGGCCCCGAGCGCAGGCGAACACCCCGCATCACCATGGTTCGCGTCGGACAGCGACTCGGCAAGTATCGCCTCAAGCGTCGCGTGGCTCGTGGCGGGTTTGGAGACGTCTACGAGGCCTACGACACCATCGAGGGCATCTCGGTGGCGGTCAAGATCCCGCTGGGCGGGGTGGTCAAGCAAGAGAACATCGACGACTTCCGTCGTGAGGTGCGGATCACCGCCAAGCTCGACCACCCCAACATCATGCCGATCAAGAACGCCGACTTCATCGACGGCGTGTTCTCGATCGTGCAGCCGCTTGGCGACTACAGCTTGGATGATCGGATCTCCAAGCGCATCAAGTTCACGACCAAGATCGAGTACATCGAGCAGATGTTGGCCGGGCTGGCCCACGCGCACGAGCGCGGCGTGATCCACTGCGACATCAAGCCCGACAACATGATCTTGTTCGCCGAAGAGCGCCTGCGCCTCGCGGACTTCGGCATCGCCAAGTTCGCGCGCAAGACCATTCAGGGCTCGGCCTCGGGCTCGGTCGGCTACATGGCGCCCGAGCAGGCGATGGGCCGGCCCTCGGCTCGCTCGGACGTGTTCTCGGCTGGGTTGGTGATCCACCAGCTGCTGACTGGCAAGCTGCCAAAGTGGCCGTTCGGCTGGCCCTGCGAGGGCGCCGAGCGGATCAAGCGGCTGCACCCAGAGCTGCGTGAATTCGTGCGGCGCGCGATCGAGGTCGACGCCCGCATGCGCTACCGCGACGGCGTGGTGATGTACCGCGCGTTCAAGCGGCTCAAGCGAAAGTCGCTGCGGTACGCGATCGAGAAGCGAGCGCGCACCTCATGAGGATGGCGCCGCGGTGAAGGTGCACCTGTTCTTTCATGGACAGCTGCGCAGCCCGACGCTGATCCCCGTCGGTGGCGGGACGGCGGTGGTGTTCACGCGGCCGTCGCCAACCCGCGAGGACGACCCCAACGAAGACGCGGTCGGGGTGTTCGACCTGGGCCCCGACGCTGCGGTGCTCGCCGTGGCCGACGGCGTCGGCGGACACGGCCGCGGCGACGAGGCCTCGCGCGTCGCCCTCGAGGCGCTCGCCGAACAGCTCGACGAGCTCCAGCCCGAGCAAGGTGATCTGCGCGACGCGGTGATGACCGCGATCGAGCGAGCCAACACGCGCTTGGTCGCGCGCTCGCCTTCGCCGGCCACGACCCTCGTCATCGCAACGATCTCTCGTGGGCTCCTGCGCTGCTACACGGTCGGCGACTCGGAGCTGATGGTCGTCGGTCAGCGCGGCAAGCTGAAGCTGCGCACGATCCCGCACTCGCCGATCGGCTACGCCCGCGAGTCCGGGCTGCTCGACGAGGCCAGCGCCCTGATGCACGACGAGCGCCACCTGCTCTCGAACGTGGTCGGCATGCCAGGCATGCACGTGGCCGCCACGACTGGCCTGACCCTGGCCCCGCGCGACACCGTGATGCTTGGCAGCGACGGGGTGTTCGACAATTTGTACCACGACGAAATTGTCCAGCTGGTCCGCGCCGGCGAGCCCTACGCGACGGCCGAGCGAGTCGTCGCGAACTTGGCCGCGCGCATGGCTGGAGCCAGCGACGACCCCGAGATCCCGTGCAAGCCAGATGACGTGTCGTTCATCTTGTTCCGAACCCAGCCGCCAACCGCGATCACGACTCGCCGCGCCGCCGAGGCGAGCGCGCGCGTGGATCCGACGAGCGTGGACGCGGGCGCGGTCTTGGAGCCCGTCGCGACTTAATACACATACTGGTGGCGCGACCGCGCAGCGTAGAAACCTGGCCCCGGACCGTGCACGCCTGCTATTGTGGGGGTGCTAGAGCTGCGCTCTAGGCCCGGCGTACGGCCCCCGCCGTCCCGGATGGAGGAACTACAAAATGACGATTGAACTGCACAAACACCCCCCCCACCCCCACCTCGCGCTGACGCTTGGACTTGGGCTCTTGCTCAGCGTCGGCATGGCCGCGTGTGCCGACGACACCACCGTCGGGACCGAATCGTCGACCGGCGACACCACGGACACCGGCGACACGACCGGCACCACGGAGACCGGTGGCGAGGACATGGACACCGGTGACGGCGACGGCGACGGCGACGGTGACGGCGACGGCGACGGCGACGGCGACGGCGACACGGGCCCCACGGAGATCGTCGTTGGCGGTGAGGTCACCGACTTCTTCACGATGATGGGCATCGAGGCCGCCAACGTCTCGGTCAAGGACACCCCCGGGTTCGAGACCGTCAGCGGCGTGGGCGGGCTCTACGAGATCATGGGCATGCCACCCAGCACCGAGGTGTTCTTCTTGATCGACGGCAACGAGGCCGAGTATTGGGGCGGCATCCGGCCGGCGCACCTGCCCGCAGACGACATCGACGACCTGCAGCTCGGGCAGATCAGCAACCAGCTGATCGACACCCAGCTGTCGATCCTGCAGCAGCAAGACCCCACGGTGATGGCCGATGAGACCAAGGCCGTCGTCATCGTTCGCCTGCTGCAGCCAACCGCGACTGGTGCGTCGGTGACCTTTGATCCGCCGCCCCCCCCAGGCACCTCGTACGGGGTTGACGCAAACCACATGCCGCTGCTCGACAGCCCCTTGATCGACTCGTCGCTGCTGCCGTTTTGGGTCGCGTTCAACCTCGAGCCCGACGAAGCTGGCGGGGCGTACACGGTCACCGTCGACCACCCCGTGCGCGAGTGCACCGTGCTGCATCCGGTGTTCCCCACCCTTCCGCGCTACGTGACGCTGCTCGACGTCGACTGCCCGCCTCCTCCGTGATCCACGGGACAGTTCGGGCGAGAAACCCTCGCCCGAGCTAAAGACAATCGCGGCCTCACGGGCGTCTCGACTGGCGAAGTCGGGGCGCCCGTTTGCTTTCGCTCGTGTTGGCGGGCTCGGGGCCTCCGCTCGAATGCGCGATAGCGCGACCCCCGAATTGTTTGCCGGTTCGCGTCTCGGTTTTTGCGCCCTGCTCCATGCGGGTGTGCCCATATCGTAAATGGCGATGGGTCGTCTCGATATGGATACCAAGGTCATCAGCACGATGAACCCCATGGACTCGACGTGGAGGGCCGCTGGCCACAGCGATCGCTTCGCCGGGCTGGCCGGGCTGCTCGATCATCTGGGGCGCTATGTGCTGCTCGATCGCCTGGGCGGCGGCGCGTTCGGGACGGTGTGGACGGCCTACGATCCGCAACTCGACCGGCGCGTGGCGATCAAGATCGTCCACAGCCGGGCGCGGCGCGAGACCACAGCCGACGCGGCCCGCGACGAGCTGCTGTCAGAGGCGCAGCTGCTGGCTCAGCTCTCGCATCCCAACGTCGTCACCATTCACGACGCCGGCCGGCTCGAAGACGCAATGGGCTCAATGTCCAACATCAAGGCGCTCGTCGGCGAGGACCTCGAGGAGGTCGAGCGATGCTTTCAAAGAGCGGACCCGAACCCAGACCCGGACCAAGACGGCGCGGTCGGGGTGTTCATCGTCATGGAGCACCTCGCCGGTCCCACGCTGGCCGAGTGGCTGGTCGCCGAGCCGCCCCCGGCCCTCGAGGATATCCTGCGCGTGTTTGGTGAGGCCGGGCGGGGGCTCGCGGCCGCTCACGCGCGCGGGCTCGTGCACCTGGACTTCAAGCCCGCCAACTTGATGTTCGGCGCCGATGGCCGGGTCCGCGTGCTCGACTTTGGGCTCGCGCGCGTGGGTCGACGGCTGCGCGGCAAAGGCCGCAACTCCGGTCGATCCCGGGTGGCAGGCACCCCCGCGTACATGGCCCCGGAGCAACACCAGGGGCTGCTCGCGGACAGCCGGGCGGATCAGTACGCTTTTTGTGTGTCGTTGTGGGAGGCCGTGTACGGCGAGCGCCCCTTCGATCGCGACGACAGCAAGAGCGTGTTCATCGCGAAGTTCGCGGGTCCCCCGAGCTTCACCTCGCTGCCGCCCGAGTTCGCCCACGTCCACGCGGCGCTCGAGCGTGGCTTGGCCTTCGATCCCGAGCGGCGCTTCGCGAGCATGGACGAGCTGCTGGCCGTGCTCCGAGACGACCCACGCCAGCGGCGGCGCAGCCGGATCGCCGCGCTCGCCTTGGTTGGGGGGCTGGTCGGCGCGGGCTTTGGTCTGGCCCAGGCCGCGCAGGGCCAGACCAACCCGTGCGCGCTGCCGCCTGATCAGTTCGCCGGGGTCTGGGACAACGAGCGCCGCGCGGAGGTCGAGGCCGCGTTCGAGGCGACGGGGGTCGCGTTCGCGGCGGACACCTTCGACCAAGTTGCGACGGGGTTGGATCAAGAGATCGCGCACTGGTCCGTGGTCCGCCAAGAGGTCTGCCGCGCGACCGTGGTCAACGCCGAGGTCCCGGTCGAGCGCATGAGCGAGCAGATGCTGTGCCTGGATCGCCGCTTGCGCGCGATCGCGGGGCTCAGCGAGACCCTGCTCGTGGCCGATGCCGAGATCGTCGCGCGAGCCCGGGACTCGGTCTTGTCGCTCGAAGATCCAGACCGCTGCCGGGCCGACCCGCGGCAGGATCGAGGCGTGCTGTTCGACCCTGCCCGGCTCGCGCTGTTTGGCGTCGAGGATGCGCTGGCGCGCTCCCGCGTGCTCGGGGAGCTTGGCCGCTACGACGCCGGGCTCGAGTCTGCCGAGCAGGCGAGAACTCGCGCGACCGAGCTGGGCGACGAGGGTGGGATCGGTCGGGCGCAGCGTGAACGCGGGTACCTGTTGCGCGAGCTTGGCCGCCACGACGAAGCCCGCGACGCGAGCCGGGCGGCGCTCGCCAGCGCGGCGCGGCGCCAGGATCGTGAGCTCGAGACCACGGTCCTCGTCGATCTGATCGCAACCGAGACGGCGCGCGGCGACTTCGATCGGGCGCTGGCGATCCGCGAGCTGCTCGAGCCGCGGATCGACGCGGCGCGCACCCCCGAGCTGGCCGTTCGTGTCCACCTGAACGCGGCGGCGATGCACGATCGTCAACAACGTTGGGACCAGGCGCTGGCCGAGCTCGACGCCGCGACCGCGCTGTTCGATGCGCGGCATGTCAGCTCCCCCGCCTTGCGCGGCCAGGTCTACGTCAGCTACGGCAACGTGTTGGTCGGCTCGAGCCGCGACCTCGACGGCGGCGCCGCAGCGTATCTGCAGGCGATCGAGCTGTGGACCGACACCTACGGCGACCACCACCCGCTGATCGCCAAGACCCGCATGAACCTGAGCGTCGTGTACTTTCGGCTGCACGAGTACGCCCGCGCGATCGAGCTGCTCGAGTCGGCGCTGGCCCAGATTCAACAGGTCTACGGCGCCGATCACCCCTACGTCAGCGTCTGCATCCAAAACCTCGGCGCGCTGCGCTGGGCGACCGGTGAATTTCATGAGGCCATCGCCCACACCCGCGAGAGCTTGCGGCTGAGCGCGATCAAGCGGGGGATCGATCACCCCGACCACGCAACGGCCGAGCGCAACCTGGCCGCTCTGCTGACGATCGTCGGTGAGCACCGCGAGGCCCGGCCGCTGTTCGAGCACGCGTTGAGCGTGTACGAGAACAGCTACGATCTGCACGACAGCCGCCGGATGGCCTTGGATTCCCAGATGGCGGAGGTCGCGTGGTGGCTGGGCGAGTACGAGCTCGCGCGCACCCACGCGGCGCAGGCCGAGCTGGCGCTCGCGCAGGCCGAGCCAACCGAGCGGCGCCGAATTGGCCCGCTGTCGGCGCTCGCGCTGCTCGAGCTGCACGAGGGCAAGCTCGAGGCCGCCCACGCCCACGCCCGCGAGCTCGTCAACTTTCATGAGACCGCGCTCGACCAGAGCAGCCCGGACCTGGCGCGGGAGCGCGTGCTGTTGGCCAAGATCTCGCGCGAGCTGGGTCTGCGCGACGAGGCCCGCGAGCAGCTCGCGCTGGCGCTGGCGAAGCTCACCCGACCTGATCACAGCGAGCACCCGTTCGCGTGGGCGGTCCGGCTCGAGATGGGGCGCCTCGCCCTCGACGAAGGCCAGCGCGCGCTGGCGATCAAGCAGATGGAGGCCGCGCTGAGCTTGGCGCGCGGCCCCGAGGGCGCGCCGGTCCACGCCGCGATCGTCGAGCTCGCGCTCGCGGACGCGCTCGCGGGCGACCCAGGGACGCGGCGCGTTCGACTGCGCGAGCATGGCCGCACGACGCTGGCAGACTACGGTGTCCGCCCGGACCTGCTGACGCCCTGAGGAGCCCGGCGTCGTTTGTTCGTGGGTGGAGTAGCATGCCCGCGTGTACTCGAGCGCAGGTCCTGTGATGGTGCCGGTGTCCCTTGCTGTCGCGCTGCTGGGCTGCGCGCGTTCGATCGGGCCCGCGCACGCTCAGTTGCCGGCGCCCTCGGAGGGGCCGCCAACGACGATCGTCGAGGCCGACCTCCGCGCGAGCGAGCTCGCTACCCCGGAAATTGGCAGCGTCATGCCGCTTCACGCGGGCCGCGTGCTGCTCTCGACCGACGGCCGCCCCCACTGGGGGATGGGTCCGGCGCTGTACTCCGACTCTAGCCGCTATCACGAGAAGTGGCAGATCGAGCGTGCTGCGGACCCGACGGCGCTGCCGCCCGAGCTCCGCAAGTTCGCAGGGGCAACGCTCGATCTCTACGGTCCGGGTGGTCGGGTGTGCACCGTCAAGATCGACGCGCTGACGGTCGAAGCCCACCTCTCGATGCAGTACATCGATGGCCAGTACGAGCTGCTCGACGACACCGCGCTGTGGCAGGCGCTGTCGAACGAAGCAGACTACGAGGTCGCGATTCTGGTCGTTGGCAGCTTTGCCGCCGATCCCCGCTGCGCGACCGCGGTGTGGGCCCGCGACGCGAGCCTGCCGGCCCCCGAGGTGCTCGTCCTCGCTCCCGTCGAAGATCACGCCGCGCTGCTGGCCGACGAGCAACGCCGCGCGCTCGAGTCCGACGCAGGGATCGAGTTTACCCGCGCATATCAGTCTTACGTCGTGAACCCCGAGTATGCGGAGGACGCCGAGCCGTGGTCGAGTGTGTCCGCGGGGCGTCGACAGGTGTGGGTCGACTCGGCCGGCGCCGCGCGCTTCGTGGCCTTTAGTTTTGGCGAGTACAGGTTCGCGCCGTGTCACTGGCTAGGCCCGGTCCATGGCCATGTCCGGCAGATCGATGAGGACCGCGACACCGAGGCAGACACGTCGCCCAATCCGCTGCCCGTCGCTGTGTTCGACGCGAACGGCGACGGGGACTACGAGTTCCTGTTCATCGAAGACAGCGGCGAGTTCGATCTCGTCCACGTCATCAGCGCCACGCGTTCCCTGCGGATGGAGTTCACGCTCCCCGACAACTCGCATGTGTGGTGCTGACCTCAACGCGGGTCAGCCATCGCCGCGCCATCGCCGCTAGAAGCCCTCCCCACGGGCTGGTAGGCTCCTCCACGCGTGTCGCCGAACCCGCTGCCTCGACGCTCAACGGGAGTACACGTCCAGCTTGCTCGAGTCCCTCGACACCGCCGACGGCGAGTCGCTCCGGGACATCGCGGCGGTGACCGCCGAGCTGCCCCGGGCGTCGAGCTGCGAGTCCGACCTGCGCGCGCAGGGTGACTTTGATCGGTCCTCGCAAGAGCAGGTCGCCGAGGCTCGACGCCAGCTGATGCGCGCCCACGGCCGCGCCGACGCTGGGGACGACGCGGCGGCGCGCTCGATCGTCGTAGCGACCCTCGCCCAGGAGGCCGTCGAGGCGTCGCTTCGCCGCCGCCACCTACCGCCCTCCAAGCTCCCCGGCTTCGGCAGCTCGCCAACCGGCTAGGCGCCCCAGCCAGCCCCGTCCGTCCGAGCTCTGGAGCGAACGTTGGCGAGCGCCGTCTAAGCCGTGTTGCCCAGGACCCCCAACTGAGTCGGGCGTGGTCCACCTCGCAACCTGAGTGACCTCCTGGCTGGCGGGCCGAGTCAGTGGAAGCACAGTTCGCCCTCGTCCTCCCTAACCGTAGGAGGTGGCGTGCCGTGCTCAGCTGTCCTCCTGAAGGAGGAATAGTTTGACAATATGTTGATCAAGCCGAACGGCAATACCCCTGAAGAACTCATTGATCCCCATCGCTTTCTTGAGGTCGACGGCTTTTGTTCGACCATGAGCTATTCCGTTTCGAAGATTGCGGTATTTTGTATAGTTTGTGCTTTCGTCACCTGTTAAGTCAAAAAGAAGCGCGGAGCTGAGGATGTCGGGCACATCGACCGATTTCAAGTTTTTGACCTTTTGGGTCAGTTCCGCAACAGCGAAAGGGACTAACAGTGTACCTGGCAAGGGGTAGCCGTTTGAGGCAAGAGTTTGGTGTAAAACCCTGTTCCGTTGACTCTGGCCTGGCTCATAGGGCCCTCGAAGTTTCCGTGTTGCTCGCAACACTTCGTGGCTGTTCTCAGCTGTCTGGAGACTGGACAAAATCCGTTCTTTGGCTTTCCTGGACCACCCTGGTTGAGGCCCACCACTATCTCCTCCTTTGGCGGGAGGATTATGGAAAGCAATGATCTCCCCGAGCACGTCGACAATGTATGCCTCAAAGTATGAAAATGTGGACAGCACAAGGTATTTTCCGAGGCTCTTCTTGTATGACTGCTTGATCTCTCGCAGTCGTTCATGTGACTCTGGACTTAATTTTGCCCATGGGAGATCGGGCATCGGAATGTTCATCGGCTTCTCGTCCGGCTTACGTTCAACCGCCTTCATGTAGGCGCACAGGGCCGGGACGGAGTGTGTAACGAGTATCACGAAATCGATCGCTTCTTGGGTGTTGGACTTCAGAGGGAGATATGATTTTGTGTGTGCGATCACGATGGCATCTATGGCTAGTTGTTGACAGTCTGGGGGGGGGTATTGTACCGTGAACAGACACGAGCCTCAAGTGTATGGTGCACGCCTCTTTTCACAGGGGTCTTCAAACGAAGCCCTCTGTGAAAAGAGGAGGGCCAGGTTCGAATCCTGGGGGCTCATTTCAGCGATTTGGTTGGGTTGGAGTAGGGCCCGAGAGGGCCCTGACAAGTTTTCGAAGATCCAGCAACTCCCCCCCTCGAAGAGCCCTCCACGTGGCGACGCTGTGCCGGGACACGCCCCCAAGACCCCCCCCGAGTACAACTGCTTGGCGGCGTGGCTAGGCTATGAGACCCGTCGCGCGGGCGGGGAAGCGCCGAAGCCTTACCAACACCTCGAGTCGTTCCGCGAGGTCGACGCGCGCGTCCGCTTCTTGGTTTTCTTGCTCACTTTGGTTCCCATTTTCCCTCATGTTCGGTGTCCACCAAAGTGGGGGAGGTTCAAACCACATCGCCACCGCCAGCAACGACCAAACCGCCCGCTTGTAGGACATCCCTTCCGGCAAGCTCATCTCCACCCTCGAAGGTCATACTGACTCCGTGGCCGCGGTTGCGTTCTCGCCCGACGGCAACCTCATCGCCACCGCCAGCAAGGACCAAACCGCTCGCTTGTGGGACGTCGCTTCCGGCAAGCTCATCTCTACCCTCGAAGGTCATTCCGGCTTCGTGCTCGCGGTCGCGTTCTCGCCCGATGGCAACCACATTGCCGCTGGCCAGGGCCAGACCGTCACCCTCTGGCCCATGCCGGAGTTGGCCGTCGAACTCGCCTGCGAGCGCGCCCGTAAGTTCGGCAGCTACCCCCGAGTCGCCAAGATCTGCGGCCTCTGACTTGGCCCGCTCGGAGGACGACGCGCTGCCTCGCGTCGGTCGGATCCCGTCGCAGCGTGTGCTGCAGGCGTGCTGTGACCCTGCACCACCGCGCCACACTGGCCGGGACGCGCCGGGATCAACGAAAACACAATCATTCCGACGGGATGCGGGCCAAAGCCGCGCCATCATTGCGGTTCTCCGCACCCCGTCGGACGTTCTTCCAGTACGCCCGGTACAGGTGCGTTTCGGCTCCTCAATCTCGACGAAAATCCCGGCGCGAGGCGACGCGATGCATTGCACCACGGGCTCCTAGCCTCTCATAGTCAGCCGGTCGCGGCGGGTGCTTCGTCCTCGTAGCCAAGGTTGGGCCCGAGCCAGCGCTCGATCTCCGTAACGCTCATGCGCTTGCGCTTGGCGTAGTCCTCGACCTGATCGAGGGCGATCTTACCCAGCGTGAAATACCGGCTGTCCGGGTGACCCAGGTAGATGCCGCTGACGCTCGCGCCCGGCGTCATCGCAAAGCTCTCGGTCAGCGCGATGCCCTGCTCGGGCGCGTCCAACAGCGCGAACAGCTTGGCCTTCTCGGTGTGATCCGGGCAGGCCGGGTAACCAAACGCCGGCCGGATCCCGCGGTAGCCCTCGGCGATCCGCTGTTCGTTGCTCATCCGCTCGTCGGGCGCGTACCAGCTGCGGCGCGCTCGCTCGTGGAGCAGCTCGGCGTAGGCCTCGGCGAGCCGATCCGCGAGCGCCTTGACCATGATCGATCGGTAGTCGTCGAGCGCGTCGGCGTACTCGGCTGCGATCGCGTCGGCGTGGATCCCCGCCGTACACGCGAACGCCCCGACGTGGTCGACCAAGCCGCTGTCGATCGGCGCGACGAAGTCCGCGAGCGAGCGATAGACCTTGGCCTCGCCCTCCTTGCCCCCGCGCTGCTGCTGCTGCCGCAGCATGCAAAACCGGGTCAGCTCGCGCTCGCCGACGGCGTCGGGCTGCCACAGCACGATGTCATCACCGTCCGAGTTGGCCGGCCAAAACCCCTGAACCGCGCGCAGGCCCAGCTTGTCGCTGCGGATCAGCTCGGCGAGCAGCTCCTTGCCGTGGGCGAACAGCTCCCGCGCCGCCTCGCCGTACTTCTCGTGCTGGAGGATCTTGGGGTAGACGCCGCGCAGATCCCAAGCGGTAAAGAAGAAGGTCCAGTCGATGTACTCGGCGACCTGGGCCAGGCTGACGTCGGTGATCACCTGGCGGCCGATCGCGCGCGGCGTCGCCAGATCCTCAGGCAAGAACTCGAGCTTGGGCGCGCTGCGGCGGGCCCGAACCAGGGGCGTGAGCGGGTTTTGGCGCTTGCGCTTGTGCAGCTCGCGGAGCTCCTGTTGCTCCTCGCGATTGCGAATGTCCATGGCCCGGCGGCGATCCACATCGAGCAGATCCGAGACGACGTTGACGACCCGCGAGGCGTCGAGCACGTGCACGGTTGGCTGCTCGAAGCAGGGCGCGACCTTGACCGCGGTGTGCTGCCGGCTGGTGGTCGCGCCGCCGATCAGCAGGGGCAACTCGAACTTCTGCCGCTGCATCTCTTTGGCCACGTGGACCATCTCGTCCAAGCTTGGCGTGATCAAACCCGAGAGCCCGATCATGTCGACGCCGTGCTCGCGCGCGCTGTCCAAAATCGTCTGCGCGCTGACCATGACGCCAAGATCGATGACCTCGTAGTTGTTGCAGCGCAGCACCACCGCGACGATGTTCTTGCCGATGTCGTGGACGTCGCCCTTGACCGTGGCCAGCACGATCTTGCCCGCGGGCTCGAGCTTGCCGCCGTCTTGCTCGGCCTCCATGAACGGCATCAGGTAGGCCACGGCCCGCTTCATGACCCGCGCGCTCTTGACCACCTGCGGCAGGAACATCTTGCCGGATCCAAACAGATCACCGACGACCCGCATGCCGTCCATGAGCGGGCCTTCAATGACCTCGAGCGGGCGCGCGAAGGTCTGGCGGGCCTCTTCGGTGTCGGCCTCGATGTAGTCGGTGATCCCCCGGACCAGCGCGTGCTCGATCCGCTTGGCCACGCCCTGCTCGCGCCAGGTCTCGTCGAGCACGTTGGACTTCTTCTTGCCCTTGAAGCGCTCGGCGAGCTCGATCAGCCGATCGGTGGCGTCCTCGCGCCGGACGAACAACACGTCTTCAACGCGCTCGCGCAGCTCGGGCTCGATGTTCTCGTAGACCTCGAGCTGCCCGGCGTTGACGATGCCCATGTCGAGCCCGGCCTTGATCGCGTGGAACAAGAACGCCGAGTGCATGGCCTCGCGGACCGGATCATTGCCGCGAAACGAGAACGAGAGGTTGGAGATCCCGCCGCTGATCCGCACCCCCGGGCACGCGGCCTTGATCAGCTTGGCGCCCTCGATGAACTCGAGCGCGAAGCGATCGTGCTCGGGGATCCCGGTAGCGATCGCCAGCACGTTGGGGTCGAAGATGATGTCGTGGGGATCAAAACCAAGCGTGCCGGTCAGCAGGTCATAGGCGCGCTTGCAGATCTCTAGCTTGCGCGCGGCGGTGTCGGCCTGGCCCTGCTCGTCGAAGGCCATGACCACGACGGCGGCCCCGTGGCGCTTGACGACCGTCGCCTTGGCCAAGAAGTCCGCCTCGCCCTCTTTGAGCGAGATCGAGTTGACGATCGCCTTGCCCTGCACGCACTCGAGCCCAGCGGTGATCACCGACCACTTGGAGCTGTCGATCATGATCGGGACCCGGGCAACCTCGGGCTCGGAGCCGATCAGGTTCAAGAAGGTGCGCATGACCTGCTCCGAGTCGAGCATGCCCTCGTCCATGTTGACGTCGATGATGTTGGCGCCGTTGCGGACCTGCGAGATCGCCACGTTGAGCGCGCGGTCGTAGTCGTTGGCGCGGATCAGCTTGGCGAACTTGGCCGAGCCGGTCACGTTGGTGCGCTCGCCGATCATCACAAAGCCGGTGTCGCGGCCGATCGTCAGGGGCTCGAGGCCGGAGTAGTAGGACTCGTTGCGCAGCACGATCGAGTCACTCGAGCGATCCGGCAGGCGTCGCGGCGCGAGCCCGCGGACCAACGCCGCGATCGCCGACACGTGCATGGGCGTGGTCCCGCAGCAGCCACCGACGATGTTGACCAGCCCGCTGTCGGCGAACTCGTGCAGCTCGGCCGCGGTCTGCTCGGGCAGCTCGTCGTACTCACCAAACGCGTTGGGCAGGCCGGCGTTGGGGTAGCAAGACACCGCGCAGTCGGCCAGCTCGGCCAGCTCCGACACGTAGGGGCGCATCGCCGCGGCCCCGAGCGCGCAGTTGAGGCCCACGCTGATCGGCCGGGCGTGGGTGACCGAGCGCCAGAACGCCTCCATGGTCTGGCCCGACAAGATCCGCCCGCTGCGATCGGTGACGGTGCCCGAGATCATGATCGGCACTTCGTCGCCGGTCGCGTCGAACACGTCGAACGCGGCCATGATCGCGGCCTTGACGTTGAGCGTGTCGATGATCGTCTCGAACAACAACACGTCGACGCCGCCCTCGAGCAGCCCGTGGATCTGCTCGACGTACGCGGCCCGCAGGGTCTTGTAGTCGATCGCGCGATAGGCTGGATCCTCGACGTCGGGCGAGAGCGAGAGCGTGCGGTTGGTCGGCCCGATCGCGCCCGCCACAAACCGTGGGCGCTCCTGGGTCCAGCACGCGTCGGCGACCTCGCGGGCGAGCCGGGCCGACTCGCGGCTGAGTTCGCGGGCCAGGGTCTCGAGCCCGTAGTCGGCCTGGGCGATCGAGGTCGAGGTGAAGCTGTTGGTCTCGACGATGTCGGCGCCCGCGTCAAAGTAGGTCTTGTGGGCGGCGCGGACGATGTCGGGGCGGGTCAGCGAGAGCAGATCGTTGTTGCCGATCAGCGGGCGCTCGTGGCTGGCAAAGCGCTCGCCACGATAGTCCGCCTCGACCAGGTTGTGGCCTTGCAAGAGCGTGCCCATTGCCCCATCGAGCATCACGATGCGCTTGTCGAGCAGGTCGCGGAGCGTGGCGATTCGGTCGAGTCGTGCTGGAATTCGAGTAGTCACGGGGTTGTCTCAGGGCTTGCGCGCGAACGCGGTGATGACTTGAAAGTAGGGCTTGCGGCGCTCACGAGAGCTGGGCTCGCACTGCTCGATGCGCAGCTCCGCCGCGTGCAACATCGCCTCGAGCTCGGCGGCCGCGAACCCGAGGTTGAGGTGGTCGTAGGCCTGCGCGATCGTCTGGTGCTCGTGGTTGGCGAGGGTCACGACCGCCAGCGCGCCGCCGGGCGCGAGCACCCGCGCGGCCTCGCGGATCGCCAGCTGTGGCCGCGCCGAGTAGGTCAGCGTGTGCAGCAGCAAGACCGCGTTGAAGCTGCCTGCCTGGAACGGGAGATCGTGCATGTCGCCGACGTGAAAGTCGACGTTCTCGAACCGCTCGAGCCGCCGCTTGGCGGCTGCAATCACCCGCTCGCTCAGATCCAAGCAGGCCACGCGATCGGCCCGGGGCGCGAGCAACTCGGCGTTGACGCCGTCGCCCGAGCCAATGTCGAGCACCGAGCCCAAGCGCAAGAAGCCCAAGAGCCCGCGGGCGGTCGCCTCCCACGTGCGCCCGGGCGAGTAGTGCCGCTCCATCTGCCCCGCGACCTCGTCGGGCCAGCGCAGCCGCGACGTGCGGGCCGCGAGCGCGGCCTCGCGGCGGCGTTGATCCTTGACGAGCTGGCGATCATCGAGCCGGCCGTGGACCAGCTTCCACAGCTCGCTGGCCGAGCCGCTCATGTTGTCGGCGTCGAGGCCGTAGAAGCTGGAGCTGCCGTCACGACGATCGCGGACCAGGCTCGCGTCCTTGAGCTTGCGCAGGTGGGTCGACACGCGCGACTGCGGGAGGTCGGTGATCCGCGTCAGCTCGGCGACGCTCAGCTCGGCCTCGGCGAGCAACGACAACAGCCGCACGCGGGTTGGATCAGCGAGGACCGAGAGTAGGTCCACGGTCTGGGTCAGGTCGGGCATCCGGGCGAGGTGGGAGATCGATATCCGGCCATCATGATATCCGAATATTCGGCGATAACTAGGCCTCGAATGGGCCCAACAGGATCGCGCAAATGTCGCACGCTGAGCACACAGGGTCGTGCGCTCATCGCTCATGATTGGTGGCTGACGGGACGCCGCTGGACGCGCCAGACGGCACTTGTCGCGGCGCGAGGGTCTAAACGAACCCCACGCCAAAGCTGATCGAGCGACGCTTGCGATCTTCGGGAAACCGCCACCGCTTGATCCGCCGCACCGTACACGCGCTCAATTTCGCAACCCCGAGCTCGTCGACCGCGATGTCGACCCATTCGACGCTGCCGTTGCGGCGCAGATCAACCTCGAACAACAGCGATCCCGCGACCCCAGGGTGCTCGCTGGCGATCTCGTCCCAGCAGTCTTGCAGCTCGGACATGTTGGCCACGATCACGGCCTGCCGCGCGGCGGCGCCCGGGTCGGGCCCGTGCGCGCAGCCGCCCAAAGTCGCCACCACCAGCGTGAGCGCGAACGCCCGGCTCACTCGCGCAGCCCGAGCACATCGAACATGTCGTAGAGCCCGGGCGGCTGGGTGGCCGCCCATCGTGCGGCCCGCAGCGCCCCGCGGGCGAAGATCGCCCGATCCCCGGCCCGGTGAGTCAGCTCGATCCGCTCGCCTTCACCCAGGAACATCAGGGTGTGCTCGCCGGGCGAGTCGCCACCACGCAGCGCGACCACGCCGATCTCTTGTTTCTCGCGGGCGCGCCGAAGCGACGCGCGGTCCGTCATCGCAACCTCGGAGAACTTGCGCCCGCTCGCGTCGGCCACGGCCTTGCCGATGCGCAGGGCGGTGCCCGAGGGTGAGTCGCGCTTGAACCGGTGATGCAGCTCGAACAGCTCGGCCTCCCAGTCGGGACCAAGCGCGGCGGCGGCCTCGCCTGCGAGCTGCAGCAACAAGGTCACACCGACCGAGAAGTTGGCGGCGTACACGATTGGGATCGACTCGCCAGCTTCGACGAGCAGCTTGTCGTCTTCCTCGCTGAGCCCGGTGGTGCCGATGATCAGCGGGATCCCCTGCTCGACGCAGGCGCGGATCCGGGCCTCGGTCGCGTTGGGCAGCGAGAAGTCGACGACGACGCTGCCGCGCCGGGGCTTGAGGTCATCGGTGACCAGCACGCCAATCTCGGGGCCACCCGCGAGCCGCCCCGCGTCTTGACCGATGCCCGGGCCGCCCGAACGATCGACGCAGGCACCGAGGGTCATGTCCTCCGAGTCCATGACCTCGCGGATGAGCGCCGTCCCCATGCGCCCGCGGGCGCCTACGATGATGATCGAGAGCATGCGTTGGTTCATGATTCCTCTGGTTGTCGGAGTCGAAGAGCGAGAGAGAGAGAAAAAATCAGTCGAGCAGCGCGAGCTCGCGCAGGCACGCACGCAGCCCCGACGCCAGCTCCCCTTCTAGGTTGAGCGGGCGCAGCGGAGAGCGAACGTCCAGCCCAGACAGCCCGAGCATGTGCATGGCCGCCTTGACGGCGATCGGGTTGGGATCGCTGAACAGCAGCCGGGTCAGGCGCAGCTGGCGAAAGTGCAGCGCCCGCGCCTCGTCGAGCTTGCCGGCGCAGAACAGATCGTAGAGCGAGACCAACAGCGCGGGCGCGGGGTTGGACACCACCGAGATCACGCCGTCGCCGCCAGTTGCCAAGAACGGCAGCAGCGTGAAGTCGTCGCCCGACATCAGGGCAAAGTCCGGGCCGCACAGCTCGCGCAGCTGGGCGGCGACGTGCAGATCACCCGTGGCGTCCTTGATGCCGACGATGTTCTCGTGCTGGGCCAGGTGCGCCACGGTGGCCGGCAGCATGTTGGTGACCGTGCGGCCGGGCACGTTGTAGAGGATGATCGGCAGCGCGACGGCGTCGGCGATCGCTTCGAAGTGGCGGATCAGCCCGTCTTGCGGGGGCTTGTTGTAGTAGGGCACGACCTGCAAGGTCGCGCTCACGCCCAGCTCCTTGCACGCGCGCGCGAGCTCGATCGCCTCGCGGGTCGCGTTGGAGCCGGCGCCGGCGAGCACGGGCACGCGCCCCGCGACCGCTCGGGTGACGACCTCGACCACATGGATGTGCTCGGCGTGCGACATCGTCGCGGCCTCGCCCGTGGTCCCACATGGCACCAGGCCGTGGACCCCCGCTTCGATCTGGGCCTCGACCAGGCGCGTCAGGGCCTGGTCGTTGATCCGACCGTCGGGCCCCATCGGGGTGACGAGCGCCGTGAACACGCCGCGGAAGTGCTTGTCCGCCATTGATCGCCGACGGTAGCAAATGCGCGAGCCTTGCCCAAGGGGCCGAGATTCGGGTCTGGTAACCGGCGCGGACCAGGGAACATCCGCGTCGATGGACTTCGGTGCTGGCCCCCGATAGCTTCGCTGTGGATCCGGTCCTGGGATCCGCCGCCACCTGCACATGCGCGTGCTCGACTTCTCGACCGTTCCCGCGGCCCACGCACCCGGTGGGCTCTCGCCGCTGCCGGCTGGTACGGCTGCGTGCCTTGGCGCGTTCGACGGGATGCATCGCGGGCACCAGGGCTTGATCGCGCGGGCCCGCACGCTCGGGTCCGAGGTCGCGGTCGTGACCTTCGAGCCGCGACCGTCCGAGGTGCTGGCGCGGCCCGGGGCGACGCGCAGTGCCCCGCCGCGCTTGCAGACCCCCGGCCAGCGCGAGCACGTGTGCCGCGAGCTGGGCGTCGACACCCTGGTGATCCTGCGCTTCGACGTTGGGGTCTCGCGCTTGTCACCGGGGGAATTCGTCGAGCAATTTCTGCTGCAGGGCCTGCGCCCGGCCGCAGTGGTGGTTGGCTATGACTTCCGGTTTGGGGCCAAGCGGGCGGGCGGACCTGCGGAGCTGAAAGCCCTGCTCGCGCCGGCTGGCATCGAGGTCAGCGTGGTCGAGAAGATCACCGCGGCAGCCGGCCCGCTCGCGGGTGAAAAGCTGGGCTCGACGGCGGTCCGCGAGCTGGTCGCGGCCGGTGAGGTCGCGCAGGCGGCCGGGGTGCTCGGCCGCCTGTACGCGGTGGCAGGCAAGGTCGAGCACGGCGCGGCGCGTGGGCGGGCGCTGGGCTACCCAACCGCGAACGTGGCCAGCAGCTCGCTGCACCCCAAGGGCGGCGTCTATGCCTGCTTCTTGACCCTGCTCGACGCCGACGGGTCCCACGAGCTGCAGAGTTGGCCGGCGGTCGCCAACCTGGGCACCAACCCGACTTTTGAGGACGCGGGTGAGGGCGCCAACCCAAGCACGCTCGAGGTCCACGCGCTCGACGTCGACCTTGGCGCCAGCCTCTACGATCGCGCGGTCGAGGTCTCGTTTGTGGCGCGGCTGCGCGACGAGCAGCGCTTCGCCAGCGTCAACGACCTGCGCGAGGCGATCGCCGCTGACATCGAGCGCGCGCGACCGCTGCTGACCCCCGCCGCGGCCGCGCGACGCCACGCCACCCGCGTCGAGCCCGAGTCGGCTCCCGACAAGGCGGGCGTGCAGGCCAAGCGCATTGGAGGCGGGCGATGAAGGATCCCTTGGCCGAAGACCACGGCCTCGCCTCGCCCACGCTCGCGCAGGTGTATCTGGCCCAAGGCCACGTCGAGCACGCGCGCACCACCTGCAAGCAAGTGCTCGAGCACGACGCGACCAACGGCTACGCGCTCGCGCTGCTCGAGCGGCTGCGACCCGTCGAGACCGCCACGCTGAGCGTGCGGTTCTGCGCGAGCTCGGCGACCGGCGTCGACCTTGGCGCGGGCCAACTCGAGTTTGACTGGTCCGTGCCCGACAGCCTGCTCGAGCTCCCGGGCATGCCTGACAACACCCGGCTCGACGTCGTGTTCGCGATCGCGGCCCTGCGCGACGCCAGCCGCGGCGTGGGCCCGGCGCTGCGCTACAGCTCGGTCCGATGCCTGGACCCCAGCGGGACCCACCGGCTCGACGCGCCGCTCGGCCCGGCCTCGGCGGCCGTGATGTTGGTGCTGAGCCCCGGTCCGCGTCGGCCCAAAACGCTGCTCTCCGGTCACACGCGGCGCCCGCCCGCGCGGGTGCTGGCGGTGGCCGAGCCGCTGAGCTGGTGACCCGGTGAGCCACGAGACGACGTCGTTGGACGCGCGGCCGGGCCCGCACTCGATCGTCCACGAACTAGCGATCGTGTGGCTGGCCTTCGTGTTCTTGGCCTGGGCCGCCTCGCCTGCGCACTTTTGGCTGGACTCGGGCGAGATCGCCGGGGCCGGCGCGGCGCTCGGCGTCATGCACCCGACGGGCGTGCCCGGCTACATTCCGCTGCTGCACCTGGCCACCGCCCTCCCGATCGGCCCGATCGGCATGCGCATGGCGGTGGTCTCGAGCGCGTGCATGGCTGGGGCGATCGCCCTGTTGCTCGCGATGCTGCGCCGCCGCGACGTCCACTGGGCGCTGAGTTGGACGCTTGGGGTGTGGCTTCCGCTCGGTCTCACGCTCGCGCGCAACGGACGGGTCGTGGAGATCTACGGGTTTGGGGCGCTGCTGTTGATGGCCACGCTGTGGGGCTTTGATCCGGCCGTGGACAAGCACCGGCAGCTCTCGCGCCGGTGCATGGGTGTGCTCGCGGCGGTCGTCGCAGCCTGGGGATTTGGCGACCTGCGCCTGGCCTTGGTGCCGCTGGTGATCCTCGCGTGGCTGCTCGCGTGGCGCCGGGCCGAGCCCTGGGCTCGGTGGGCGCCGCTGGCCGTCGCGCTGGCGAGCGCCGTGGTCCTGACCTTGCCGCTGGCGTCGGCGCGCGACACGATCGCGGACTGGGGCGATCCCCACAGCTGGTCGACGATCTGGGCCCACGTACAAGCCACGGCGATCCGCGACAGCTTCGAGATCAAGCTGGACGGCATGGGCCCGCGGGCGTGGGTCCTGCAGCTGCGCATGGTCGCCCTGCGGCTGGTCGAAGATCTCGGGCCGATCGGCTTGCTGGTCGCGGTCGCAGCCTTGATGTTTGGGCTCACGCGGCCGCTCTCGCTCGCGGCCCGCGAGCGCAAGGACGGGACCGAGCGCGGGGCCAAGATCGCAGACTTCGTGGACGACGATCATCGGCTGCTGCGCTGGGTCGGGTGGTTGGTCGCGGTCGAGCTAATATACGCGGTCGCGATCAACCCCATGGGCGGCCGCGACCGCCAGACCGGACTGGCGCTGGGCTTGCTGGCCGCGCTGGCGCTGGGCTTGGGCGTTCACCGCTTCACCGCCGAGCGCCCGCTGATGCGCTGGGTCCTGTTGCCGCTGCTGGCCTGCGCGCTGTGGCTGCCCGCCGGGTTCGAGAGCCTGCCCGACGCCCGCGCGACCCGATCGTGGGCCCCGCACGCGTGGACCCGCGAGGTCCTGGCTCACACGCCAACCGACGCGCTGCTCCTGAGCCAATCCGACGATCTCAGCGCGGGCCTGATGGCCGCCCGCGCGCTCGAGGGCGCTCGCCCCGATGTGATCGCGATCCCGGCCCAACATCTGTACCGCACGCCAACGCCGTGGCAACGCGGGACCGCGCGCCGAGCCGCGGTGTGGGAGGCCGTCGCAACCGCCACGCATGACGACGACCGCGATCGCGTGAGCGCCCTGCTCTCGGCCTGGCGCGGCGCGGTCGTGCTCGAGTCCCCGACCACCGCCGTGCTGGCTGGGATCGCCCTGCCCGGCGCAGGCGCGCCGCCGATCTGGATCGCCCAGCTGCCCCCCGACGAACACGCGCTGCCGCCAAGCGTGACGGGCGACGGCGACCCGCTGACCGAGACGATCGCGCGCTGGGATCCGCTGCTCGACAACCCCGTCGATCGTGAGCGCCTCGCCGACGCGCTCGCGCTGTGGATCAACGGCGAGTTCTCCCGCGCGCCCGAGTCACCGGTGCGCTGGCTGCAGGCCGAGCGGGGCTACAAGGCGATCCTCGATCGCGTGCTGCCGGATCACGCGCGCTCGTTGATCGGGCTTGGAGCCGTGCGCGATCGGTTTGGCGAGACCAAAGAAGCGATTGAGCTGACCCGTCGCGCGCTCGCGCTCGACCCCGAGCGACCGACCGCGCTTTCCAATCTGGCGCTGTACTTGTCCCGCGATCCGGCGACCCTCGACGAGGCCCGCGAGCTGGCCGAGCTCTCCATCGAGCTGGCCGCCGACAAGCGCAGCGGCTGGTCGCGGCTGCTGCTGGTCTGCCAGGCCCAGCAAGACCAAGCTTGCATCGAGCGCGCGGCCGCCCACCTGCCCTGAGCGACCCCTGACCGGCCTCCCATCACGCGGCCGGCCACCCAGGCGGGCACTGCGTGATCCAATCGGTATACCGATTTGGCGAATCCGCGCAGGTTGTGGTCGCGCAACCTGACTGTCAACATTGGGCGATGCAACGACGTGCCCTTCACCTGCCTGCAATTGGCTTCGCGTTCTCGCTGACCCTCGGGTGTGCCGAAGATCCACCTGGCAGGGACACGACATCTTTTACCGACGCGACCACAACCGGCGACGGCGACGGCGACGGCGATCTGGACACGACGGGCGACGGCGACGCGACCACGACCACGGACGGCGACGGCGACGGCGATCCGGGCACGACCGGCGACGGCGACGGTGACGCGATTTGTGGCGACGGCCTCGTCGAAGGTGACGAGGAGTGCGACGACGGCAACCCCAGCGACAACGACGGCTGCACGTCGTCGTGCTTCAACAACATCTGCGGCGACGGGCTCGTCAACGAGGGCGTCGAGGAGTGCGACGACGGCAACCCCAGCGACGGCGACGACTGCACCGGAGCGTGTCTCACCAACATCTGCGGTGACGGCTTCGTCAACGAGGGCGTCGAGGGCTGCGACGACGGCAACAACGAGGACGGCGACGGCTGCAACGCCGCGTGCATGCTCGAGTCCTGTGGAGACGGGCAGCTGCAGGGCATGGAGCAGTGCGACGACGGCAACGACGTCGACACTGACGACTGCACCAGCATGTGCATCCCCGCGGCCTGCGGCGACGGCTTCGCGTGGGAGGGCACCGAGGCCTGCGACGACGGCAACGACGTCAACACCGACGACTGCACCAATAGCTGCGAGCCGGCAGCGTGCGGCGACGGGCTCGTGTGGGAGGGCAATGAAGAGTGTGACGACGGCAACAACGTCAACACCGACGCCTGCGCCAGCTGTTCGTCCGCGACCTGCGGCGATGGCTTCGTCCACATGGGCGTCGAGCAGTGCGACGACGGCAACAACATCGACAACGATGGCTGCACGAACAACTGCACCGCCGGGTGTGGGAACCCAGGCGGCGGCAACCTGAGCGCCGAGAACGGCACCGCCATGAACGAGATGTACTGCTACAACCAGCAGGACTCGATCCAGGTCCGCGCCCAAAAGGCCTGCGAGTCGCACTTTGGTATCGGGAATTGCTGCGTGATCATGGGCGGCTACAACAGCCAGCAGTACGGCGAGTGCAACGGCGGCGGCGGCAACGGCAGCTTCCACTGGCACTGGGACTCGCACCCCGACGGTCACTGCTCCCCGAACTACGTGCCGGGCGACGTCGTGTCACCGGGGTGGTGCGGCGACATCGTCGGTAGCTTCACCGATTGATCGTCGGTTCAAGCGGCTGACGGAGCAGGCCCGAGCGCCTGCTCGGAGGGCTCGGGGACTCGCTCCCCGGGCCCGCTTCATTGTTCGGGCGCCGATCAGGAACCATGCGATGCTGCCGCCCATGATCCGCTCACGGCTGACTTGGGTGCCCACGCTGTTGCTGCTCGGCGCGCTGAGCGTTGGTGGTTGCAAAGAGAGCGGCAACGACTACCTCACCGAGGGCCTGCGCCTGCTCGGCGAGGCAGAGCGCGGCGACTGCAAGCCCGACATCCGCGGCGGCCAAGCGCAGATCAACGCGGCCAAGGTCAGCGAGTGCCTCGACAAGACCAAGTCGGCCCTCGAGCAGCTCCACAAGGCCCGCGAGCTCGGGGTTGACAACAAAGAGACGAACGATCTGATCGCCAAGACCGAGGAAGAGGTCGCCAAGCTCGAGACCATGCTGAAGATGGTCGGCCGCATGCAGCACGAGCCTTAGGTCTTCAAGGGGGCTTTCAAAAAGCCCCCTCGCTTCGGCGGCGGAGCCCCCTTCGCTCACCTCTCGGCTCGTACTGTCTTCAAGGGGGCTTTCAAGAGCCCCCTCGCTTCGGCGGCGGAGCCCCCTTCGCTCACCCCAAACTACAGCGCCGCGCCAGAGGCGATCCAGTGAGCGACCCGCACCAGGTCGGCGTGAGGCAGCGGCCCCGCTGGCGGCATCGGCCCGCCCCGGACCGCATGCAGCGGCTCCCCGGCGTCGGTGCGCAGCAGCTTGTGGACCAGGTAGCTCTCGCTGGGTCGCCGCGGGCTGACCATCACGGCGCCCGTGGACTCCGTCCCCGTTCGCAGCACCAGCTGCTCCCACGCGGTCTGCGGATCCGAGAGATCCAGCCGCGCGCTCGCCACGTCGTCGCCGCCGCCTTGGTGACAGCCGCACGCGGCCCGCTGCGGATCAAACACTTCGCCCGGCTCAAACAGCTGCGTCAGCGTTGGACCCGGCTCGAGCTCGGGGATCTGATCGGGGGCGTCGTCGGCGGGTGATCCCGCGACTCGAAACTCCAAGAACCACCGCGGGTCACCGTCGGCGTTGGCGCTCCAGCCGTCCGCGTCGGTGTCGAGGGCCTCGCCCGCCCAGCCGAGCAACGCCGGCCGCAGCTGGATCCGATAGGTGAGCCCCGGCTGAAGGACGCCGCTCGGGGTCAGCGACAACACCGAGCCCGGGCACCAGCGCCCGCCCGACAGCGCCGAACGACTCCCCGGCGCCCGCCAGCTGAACAGCTGAACCTCGTGCTCGACGTCGAAGGTCAGCTCGGCCGAGTGCAGGGTCGCGTCAAAGCTGTCGAACACGCGGGGGTCGACCTCGGCGGACATGCACAGGTCGATCTGGGTCAGCGGGTCCGCGTCCACGGACCCGGCCGGGGGGATCGTCTCGACGATCTCCAACACGCCAACCGCCGGCTCGAAGCGCTGGCTGTCGTCGAGATCTCCGCAACCGAGCACGGCGACGAGCCCGGCAGCGAGCGTGACAACCAAGGAGTGACCCCCACCCGACCGCGGCCGCTGCCGCGTTCGGTCGCTTCGCTCCTCCAAAGTGCTTGGGCGCAGGGGCATGTGAGGGGCTCGGAACACACTATCGTGCCCCCAGGGGACGCGCGACGTGCGAAAACCCCAGCGAGAATCGACGATCTCCTAGAGCGCTGATCAGCTTGGAGTCGCGTCGTCAGGTGCGTCTGGACCCGTTCCTGCCCAGGAGGGAGGCCAAAGCTGTATCCGGCATACTGCGAGCGCCGACCGACAACGGCAGGAGCGGCCCCAGATGTTGGCGCTCTAGGGCCTCGAGCCCGCGTCCAGGGCCGGACGCGCGTGAACTCCGCGCACCTGAGGTGGCCCGACCACCGTCGGGGTGCCCAACGAGCCGCGTTGTTGACCCTGTGCGCGCCTCCCTGCTATCGTCGCCGCCGAATTCGCTGGTGTTGTATGGGGGATGTACCTCTTGCCGCCAGCGCCCGGCTTCCCCGCCGGACCCAAGAGCAGGGAGTTCTCGGTGCACCCTCCGACTACCCGCCACACAGTTTCTGACCGTCTTGCCCCCCGTTCTGCCTCCCGGCTGGCCTTCCGGCTCATTGGGCTGGCATGTGTCGTCGCGTGCGCAGGCTGCGGTCCGTTTGGCTACCTCAAGAAAGTCGCGACCGACGCGACCCGTGCCGTGGCCGATGCCGAGGCCGCGGGCGCAGAGGAGTACGCGCCCTACGAGTACTGGGGCGCCGTGGCCTACCTCGAGCAGTCCAAGATCCTGATGGGCTACAGCGAGTACGAGCGCTCCTTCGACTTTGGTGAGCGCTCCAAGCAGCTCGCCAACGAGGCCAAGGTCAAGGCGCAGCGGGTCAAGAAGGGCGGCTCGGTCGTGCGCGACGAGTCCGTCGCCGCGCCCACCGACATGGTCGACTCCGAGGGCAAGCAGATCGAGAGCATCGACGAAGTGAAGCGGGACGACGCCGGCCAGGAAAAAGACGGCGCGAACACGGGGAGCAAGGGCTGATGCGCGACCGGATCCGCTCCCTCACCCCGCTGGTCTCGCTGGCCTCGCTGTGTTCGTTGGTGTTGCTGAGCAGCTGCGCTGGCAAGCTGCTCGAGGGCAAGGTCGGCGGCACGCAGACCCGCCTGCAAGACACGATCGCCAACGGCTCCAAGACCATCGGCTGCGCCCCCAAAGAAACCGCGCTCGCAGAGGCCAACGTCAAGTTCGCCGAAGAGGCGCTCAAGATGGGCGAGTACTACCGCGGCAAGGAGCACGTGATCCTCGCTGGCAAGTACACCGAGATCGCCGAGCTCAAGACCGATCCGGTCCGCTGTCGGGCGCCCGGCAACGTCACCGCCGCCGCCGCCCCCACCGCTGGCGACCGCGACGGAGACGGCTACGACGACGATCTCGACACCTGCCCGGACGACCCGGAGGACTTCGACGCCTTCGAGGACGAGGACGGCTGCCCCGACAAGGACAACGACGGCGACGGCATCGAAGACGCCTCCGCCCTCGACGAGAACCGGGTCTGGATCAACCTCGACCAGAAGGACAATCTCGACTGCCGCAACGAGCCCGAGGATCCAGACGGGTTCGAGGACGAAGACGGCTGCCCGGACCCCGACAACGATCAAGACGGGATCCTCGACGGCGACGACGCCTGCCCCAACGACCCCGAGGACTTCGACCAGTTCGAGGACGAAGACGGCTGCCCCGAGCCCGACAACGACAAAGACGGGATCCTCGACAAGGACGACTCGTGCCCGAACGATCCCGAGGACTTCGACGGCGATCAGGACGAGGACGGCTGCCCGGATCTCGCCGTCAAGGTTGATCCCTGCGCGATCCAGCTCGACGACAAGATCATGTTCGACACCGCCAAGTGGGGTCTGGACAGCAAGAAGTACGCGACCCAGAACAACAAGCTGCTCGATGACGTGGTCACGGTCCTCAAGACCAACCCGGACATCACGGTCGAGGTCGGTGGCCACACGGACAGCAAGGGCAGCGACAAGGCCAACAAAAAGCTGTCTCAACGGCGCGTCGACAGCGTGCGCGAGTACCTCATCAACAAGGGCATCGCGCCCGCTCGCGTCACCACCAAGGGCTACGGCGAGGATGTCCCCGTCGACTCGAACCTCACCAAAGAGGGCCGTGAAGCCAACCGCCGCGTGGAGTTCCTCCGCACGGACAACCCGGCTTGCTTCAACAAGTGACCCCGCGCGCACCTGGGGCCCCGAGCGGGCGTCGTTCCGGCCCCCAAGTGCTGCTTGGGGGCCGACACCGCGATATCAGCCCCCAGGCCGTCGGTAGGAGCGCTACATGGACCGTTTAACCGTTTCGAATCCACGGACCTCCCCCTCCTCACATCGCACGTTCCGTGGGTTCGCTGCTACCAGCACAATTCTGACGTCGCTGGCCACCGCCGGGGCGCTCGCGCTTGGGTTGCTCGCGCCAGAGATCGCCTGGGCCGGCCCCCGCGACGAGATGAAGGCGGCCTACGACGCCGCGCTCACCCAGGCCAACAACCTCGAGTACGACGCCGCGCTCAACATCTTGAACACGGCGATCTCGGGGGCCGAGGGCGCGGGCAACGGGCAGGATCCGGTGCTCGCGTCGCTCTACATGCTGCGGGCGGCGCTGACCTTCTCGGCCGAAGGCCACGGCGCGGCCTCCAAGATCCTCGCCGATCTCCAGCGCGCCGTGGGGCTCAACTACTACGTGGTCGTGCCCATGGAGATGCGCTCCGACGACATCGCCGCGTACATGCAGCAGGCCCGCCAGGCCAGCGGCGCCTCGGCGCCCCAGGCGATCACGCTGACCGAGCCGGTTGAGGCGTGCGGCGCTCCACTCCACTTCGAGGTGCTGCTCAGCGTCCCCGATGGCGGCCAAGCTGCGCTGTATTGGCGCAAGGCCGGCAGTGAGAGCGAGTTCATTGGCGCCGAGATGCCGGCGTTCTCGAACGTCGCCGAAGTCGACATCCCCGCTGCCGAGCACGGCGACAACAACATCGAGTACTTCATCTACGCCTTCGACGCCGCGATGAACCCGGCGGCGAACCTTGGCCTCCAAGATCAGCCGCTCGTGCTCGAGCAAAGCTGCACCGAAGACACGCCCAACGAGGCCGAGCCAACGGTCGAGGACGAGCCCAAGAAGCCCCGCGGACCCAGCTCGCTCCCGCGTGTGTGGATCAACCTTGGCGTTGGCACCGGCTTTGGGATCGCGGGCCTTGGCGGCGGCACCGCCGAGAACACCTATCGCCAATTCTTCCCGGCTGGTTCGCAGGTCTACGGCCCGGCCGAGTCCGGCTGCGCGATCGCCCGCTGGGTCGCTGGCCCGCGCGAGGTCCAGGACGTCCCGGGAGCAGAGCTCATCCAGGCGTTCGACAGCTTCGGCGCGCCCGGGACCACGGCCGCCATGATGGATGCGTACAACGCAGAAGAGTGCGCCGAGCACCACCCAGTCTCGACCGGGTTCGCCATGGCGCCGTTTCACATCGCGCCAGAGCTCTCGTTTCGCGTCGGCAAGCGCGTGTCGCTGGGCGTGTACGGACGCCTGCAAGTCGTGACCGGCGCGTCGATGTTCCGCGATGATCCGGGCAAGGATCTGACCTCCTCGTTCGCGCAAGACGTCCGCAACCCCACGCCGGTCGGGGTCAAGCAGACCACGAAGTTCACGTGGGCCGTCGGCGCCAAGTTCAAGTACTTCCTCGGCAAAGAGACCTCGAAGTTCCGGCCCTTCGTCGGCGCGTTCGCGGGCGGCGGCGCGGCCCGCCTGCGCGTCAACATGGGCTTCGCCAACGACCGCAACGGCAACAGCGTGCCAGACGACCTCGAGGTCGGCGCCGACACGGATCTCACTGGCGCCGGTTGCTATCCGGTGTGGCCCTACAACGGGGCCTGCACGGGCGACCAGACCGATCCCGCGAGCGACACCAACCTCGCGGCCAGCGTGACCGCGACGGCCAACAGCGCCAACCGTGTCGACGTCGCCCGCATCGGACCGTTCTTCTTCGGCGCGCTGGTCGGCTTCAACTATCAGATCGTCAAGAACTTCGCGCTGTTCGGTGAGCTGCACGTCGGCGGGTGGCTCCCCAGCGACTCGAGCATGCTGATCGACATCACGGTCGGGCCGGCGATCACCTTCTGATTCAGGCGGCTGATTCAGCACGGAGAGCTGCCCGTGAAGATCCGCGCCACCGCAAGGTCGGGTCTGGCGTCTTCGAGCGATCTTAGCTTGTGGGTCCTCGTCAGCGCCGTCGCTGTCGCACGACGGGCATGGTTGACTGGGTCGCATGCCAGCCCCGCGTCGACGGCCGACGGTGCCACTTCGGTCGGGTGGGTCGTGTCACTCAGGCACCGATCGGGAACGAGAGTTGGACTGGGCTAGTTCGCAGTCGCGGCGTTGGCCGCTGCGCAAGTCCTGCTTCCGCAATATCGTCGCCGTCCGCGGCCTCCTTGGGTGTTTCTCACCCGTGACGAAGCCTGACGAAGCAGCTAGGCCCGATGATGGGCGACAACGGACTATTGCTTCGGCGGCCAAGCGCCCAGGACTAACACCATCGACGTTGACAGGATCCGAATCACGCCATACAGCTCTCGCATGTCGCGCGTTCCCATTATTGTCCTGGGAGGGCTTTGTGGAATTACGATGGGGCTATTTGCCCCTCACGCTAGCGCACAGCCACCCCCGATCTATGTTCCAGCCGCGCCCCAATGGACGGCAGACGGAGCCACGAGTTCCATGGTGCTGACACCTGCGCCGACGGCGCGACTGGGAATCGGTGTCAACAAACCGACAGCCAGGGTACAGATCTTTGGCAGTCTTAGTGAAGAGGTTACTTCGACTCCAGGTGTCGGCTATCTGGTCCTCGGGGACCACACGGAGACCCTCGGCGATCAGACCGGCGTGCACATGAAACTCGATCGCAACGACATCCAGGTGTCGGGACCATCACCAGAAACGGTCCTGTCACTGAACCTGCAGCGATACGGAGGGCCGATTGTGGTGCACAGCAATCGGCCTATGTCCGAGAGGGTGTACCTGCCCTTCGCGGGTGGTCTGGGAGTTGGCACGGCGAACCCCCACCTCTATGCTGTCAGTCAGAATTTCATGCGTCCGGACTGGGACCACCCAGACACTGAAATAGCGGTCAATGGTTGGCTGTATTCGGATATCTCATGGTCGAACGAAGTGCGCGTGATGGACAGACTTCGCGTCGGCCGGCGCGGATACCCCGGTGCCACATTCGATGAACGAGCCTCCGATGCGCTGGTGATGGTGGGAGGAAAACTCTCCGCGCAAGAGATCATCGTTCATATCGACCAGTGGGCCGACGACGTGTTCGATCACGACTACACCCTGCCGACACTGGCCGAGGTGGAGGATTTCGTCCGGACGGAGCATCATCTGCCCGGTGTTCCGTCAGGAATGGAGATCAAGGAGTCCGGGATGGACGTCGCATCGACAAATGCGACCCTCCTTCGAAAGACAGAGGAACTCACTCTATACCTGATCGAGCAGAACAAGCGGATCGAGCGACTCGAACGGGAACTCGCGGAACTCCGGGAGACGCAAGAATGAAGACGATCGGTGCGATCGTCCTGGCGATCGTATTGTCTGGTTGTGACCCTGAGCCTCCAGTGGAGCAGTCACCACCAGCCGACCCCAGTGGTGAGCATGGTGCTCATGGTCTGGGCCCATCCGCTCCCGCCAATGGCCCGATTCTCCTCTTTGAGGATGACCGCGACCGAGAGATCATGCAGCCTGAGCCGAAGCCTGTCCTGACGCTGCAGCAGGTCTCTGACCGAGGGCGGGAGGCTCTGGCGGCCGAGGGTGTCCTAGAAAACCCAATGTCTCGAGATGCCGAGGTCATCGCTGGCGTTCGTGCCCGCTGGTTCTTCACCGGACAGGGGGTGACGGTCCAGAACAACGGCTCCAACCTGGTCCGCCTTTCCGTCGACTTCATTGGTGACGACTGCCACACTTCGGTAGCCTACCGCGACGTCGAGGCAGGTAAAAGCCTTGCAGTCGAGCCGGTCCGACCAGTATGTGACGCCGAGCTCGCGCAGATGACGATCTTCAACGAGCTGGGCTACCCTATCCACATCGCCGAAATATCGGCGGCCGATCGACGAGAGGTGGCGAACTGATGAGCAGCTCCCGCGCCGCGTCCGTTGCCGTGGTCGCGCTCGCACTCGCCCCGGGCAGCGCATGGGCGAGTCAGGAGTGTGATGGATTCGTGCCGCAACCATTGTGGTGCTTCCAGGATATCATTTGCCCAGGGTACGCAGAGTATTGGGACGTCAAGCGGTCTGTCGTCCATATCTACGGCCCGGATATCAACGGAACAGGTGTCCTGATCAACAACAGGGATTGCGCGGTGAACGAAAATGGGTGCCAAACACCCTATATGCTCACCGCCGCTCACACATTTGCTCCCTGGGCCAATCAACCCACGGAAAACCAGGTTTACGCGCTGGAGAATGAGACGTTGTTTACGGTGGGGTATGAAAACGTGTTCTGCGGAGGCGACACGCCTGGAGATGCGATCTCGGTCGACCACGCCACCCTGTTGAAGGTCGATCCACAAAAGGACCTCGCATTGCTGCAGCTCTCCACCACAATTCCGGAGGCGGCGGCGCCCTACTTCATGGGATGGGATTCCACACCTCGAGATCTCTTCGCCGCCGCGGCCATCACGCATCCGTGCAACGGGCCAAAGCGAATCTCGGTCGTGCTCCCCGATACCACGATCTACCAACAGGCGGTCGGGGTCAACTGGTACGTGGTGCAGTTTTGGGAGGCGGGGGAGACCGCGGAAGGCAGTTCAGGCGGTCCGCTGCTCACCGAGGACGGTGGGTTGTTGGGTATCTACTCACAGAACTTTGACGGGCGCTCGTACCAAACATGCGTAGATGCCACGTGGCCCACGGATGATGCGTTCGTGGCGATGAACTCGATCTTGGAGTTTCTGCCGAGTGATATCGACGGCAGCCTTGCGAGCATAGACCCGTTTGATGGTGATCCAGATGTGGTCGTCCCAACCCTACTCCAGGTGTCGGATGAGTTCATCGCGGGCACAGCCAAGATTCTCGAGGCATCTGTCGAGGTCCGACTAGTTGATCCATTCCACGCCCACCGTGCATCAGAGATCATCATTCGGGTGAACCCATGAAATACGTAGCGTTGGTCGTGTTGTTGCTCTCTCTCATCGCTGGATGTGGCGGGTCCGATGACGCCGTCCCTGGGACTGGGAGCGTCGATACCCCACCTCCGCAACCGACGGAGACGAAGGTGGAAGCAGAGGAGCGAGAACGCCGGGCCGTCGCGCGTGAGCGCCTTCGAGCAGGGGGAGAGCGAGTCTGTGAGGAAGGGGAAGTGGGGACTCGGTGGATGGAAGACTGCAACACCTGTCAGTGCTACGAACCTGGTGTTCGAGGGTGCACGGTGAAACGCTGTGATCCCCCCGGCCCACCTCCCGCCCGCATTCTCCGGCGGACCCCGCCGGAGTCGTCGAGCAACGGTGATTGACGAAAGCCAGTGTGGCCCTACATCACGGTCGGGCCGGCGATCACCTTCTGATTCAGGCCACCTCTTTCGACCAGAGCCGCTCAATCAGATCGTCGCGGCGAGTTGTTGGCGAGAGACATCTTGGGCTCCGTAGAAGCGGTTGAGCGCATCGCGGACATCGTCGAGAGCCTCAGCGTAGAGCGCCGCGATCGCGTCCGCATCGGTCACCAACTCCCGGGCCCGAGCAAACTCATCGTGGGTCTTCTTTGCCACGCCGAGCTCACGAAGGAGCCGACGGACCATCTGCATGGCGATGAAACAGGATGCATGGCGGACAAACAACGGGTCGTCCTCGTGGGCCGCCGGCGTCGTCCAGGGCGCAGCCCGCACCCCGAGCTGTCCCTGCGCCATCTACGCCAACCGCCCTGTCGGCAGCTGTCGAGAACCGCGCTGGGCTGCTACCTTCCCCCACTGATGCTCGGCGCCATCCCCTACGTCGTCGCCCCCGAGAAGACCTTCGAGTTCGGCAGCGACATTCCGCTGCTTGGCGACCACCTCACGATCGGCGTGTTCGGGATCCTCGTTGCGATCGGCGTGCTGCTGGGCATCCAGGTCGCGGTCAAGGTCTACTCCAAGCAAAAGGACCTCGACGAGTGGATGTTCCGCGACCAGATCTTCTGGGTCCTGGTGTTCGGCTTCGTGATCTCCCACTGGATCTCGGTGCTGTTCTACTTCCCCGAGAAGATCAGCGAGAACCCGTGGGTGCTGCTGATGCTGTGGAACGGGCTGTCGAGCGTCGGCGGCTTCTTTGGGGCGTTCATCGGCATGAACTGGTTTCTGCGCCGGGAAAAGCAGCCGATCTTGGTCTACGCCGACGGCAACATGTTCGGGCTGCTGCTCGGCATGTGCTTTGGTCGGCTGTCGTGCGCGCTGGTTCATGATCACCCGGGCAAGATCGTCTCCGCCGACACCTTTGGCGCCGTCGGTCCGTGGCCGTGTCGCTGCCCCACCGGCCGCGCGCTGCCGGACTGCTGCTCGGCCGCGCAAGAGATCTTCCGCTGGGATCTTGGGCTGCTCGAGTTCCTGGTCATCCTCGCGCTCACGCTGTTCATCTACTTCGTGTGGGACTGGCGAAACGCCCTGCCCGGCAAGCTCACCGGGCTGGTCGCGCTGGTGTATGGGCCGGCGCGGTTTTGCTTCGACTTCCTGCGCGCGACCGAGGCCGACAAGATCGCAACCCCCGATGTCCGCTACTTCGGGCTCACGACCGCGCAGTACTTCGCGCTGGCGATCTTTGGCGCGGGCGTGTGGCTGTTCTTCCTGCGTAAGCCCAAGCCCGGCGACCTCGACTACGCCCGCGACAGCGAACGGATCGCGCAGCGCGACGCCAAGCGCGACGCTGACAGCGGCGAGCGGGCGGATGAGCCGTCCGACGAGCCATCCGACGAGTCCCCCGAGGATGAGCCTGACTCCGAAGACAAGCCCGCGGCGCCATGAGCGATCAGTGGTGAACGGTGAACGGTTCGCTTCCCAAGCCGAACCCGTTCACCCATGCCGCCGGCCGGCCCAACAGCAACCCCCGTCTCAGCAGGACAAGTCGAGCCGCGGCGTCTGATAGCCGCCTGGCTCGAGCCCGAGCGGCGGCGGAATCCGGGCACTCCACATCTGCTCGAGCGCGATCGCTATCCCTTCGGCGACGGTCTCGACGATGAACAGCGGCGCCTCGTGCCGACCCACGTTGAGCTTGTCGACGCTCCTGGCCATCCCCGTGAGCCGATCCGTCAGGTCCCCGCAGACCACGATTGTGGCGAGCATGACCTCGCACGAGAGGTTGACGCTGCTGTGCTCGAACACCCGCTTGCGCACGGCCGCGCTTGGCCAGTGCGCGCGCGTCAGATCCGCGATGTGAAGCAGCTGCTGCTCGGCAGCCAGCGCGGCGGCCGCCGTCGCGTCAGACCAGCTGAAGTAGCGATCGATGACATCGACACTGGATGCCCCATACCAAGTCGAGATCAGCACCGGGTGATGCCGGGTGTCCAGGGCGATCCCGCACTCCTCGTCTTGTAGCCACTCAATCATACCCGGGAGCAACCGTATGCGATCCCCGCACTTGGCTCAACGACCACAATCGCGGATCAGATAGCCAGAGTGCCTAGCGCGCACGGACAGTGCCGCGCGTCACACGATGACAGGGTTCCAAATCGCGGGCGTCCTCGGGAACGTCAGGGGCGCCCCCCTACGCGCGACTCGAGACCATGCTTGCCCAAAGTGCTCTCGCAGGTCGATCGGCCGGCCATACGCGCTGGCGCGTCTCGAGCGAGAGCCTTGCATCACAACGGTTCGGCCAACCAGGCTGCCGGGTCGTCTCCCTCTTCGCAGAGCTTTCGAGCGACGTCGCATGTCGGGCCCGGAAACAACATGGCGTCGAAACGACATTGGTCGATCTCGTCGGCCGCCACCCCAGCACACGCAGCGGCCGCGCAGTCGATGAGGACTCGGAGGCTCAGTGGTGCACTCTCCGGGTCGTCGTCCGGACGGCAATCGGCGGTCGGGCCGCATGCAGCCAGTTCGCCCATTGCGGACCGGCAACTCGCGGTGTCGACCCGCACCCCCTCTGCGAGCGGGTCGGGGTCCGAGTCGGGACTGTCGCACGCCGCCCCGGACAGCAGCAGCATCAACGCCAGTGCAGTGTCTACCCTCAGTTGCATGCGTCACCTGATCGAAGACGAGTTCAATGGCTGCGAGGTCGGTGGTATCGAGCCCTTCATTGGATGCACAAAACTGTGCGAGGGGTATCGGCACGTGTCAACGAAAGTGAGACACTGGGGTTCGTTGGCGAAGGGGTGTGCCCCCTAATCGTGGACGGGCAAGTGGTCGAGCAGCGTAGATGTCTCGAACCGCCGAATCGTCCCGGTGTCGCTGCGCAGCGCCAAGCTGCTCACGTGCGTCCGCAGCCCGACCTTGCGGATCCCAGCGAGGATCGGGCCATCGGTCACCCCAGACGCGACGAAGAAGCAGGGCCCGCTGACCAGATCCACGTGCCGCAGCAGCCGATCGGGCTCCTCCATCCCCATCCCCAGCGCACGCTCGCGCTCGCCGGGGTTGCGAAACTCCAGGCGCCCTTCAAACGCCCCGCCCAGGCAGCGCAGCGCCGCCGCAGCGAGCACACCTTCGGGCGCGCCACCTTTGCCAATGAACATGTCGATCCCGCTGTCCGGCAGCCCGGTCGCAACGCTGGGGTTCACGTCGCCGTCGGTGATCAAGCGAACGCTGGCCCCCGCCCCGCGCAGCTCGGCAACGAGCTGATCGTGACGCGGACGCTCGAGCACGACCACCACGATGTCGGTTGGCTGCTTGTTCTTGGCCTCGGCCAGATCGAGCACGTTCTGGGCCGGGCTCTTGTCGAGGGTGACCACGCCGACGCCCTCGGGCCCGGCGGCGATCTTGTACATGTAGGTGTCCGGCGCGTTGAGCAGACCCCCGCGCGGGGCGATCGCCAGGACCGCGAGCGCGCCCGGCTTTCCGCTGGCGCACAAGTTGGTGCCCTCGAGCGGATCCACGGCGATGTCGACCTCGGGCAGCTCGGGATCCCTGGGCCCAACCTTCTCGCCGATGTAGAGCATCGGCGCTTCGTCGCGCTCGCCTTCGCCGATCACGATGGTCCCGCGCGCCGGGACCTTGTCGAACGCGCGGCGCATCGCCTCGACCGCGAGCGAGTCGGCGTCTTCTTTCTTGCCGGCGCCGATCAAGCGCGAGCACGCGATCGCGGCGGCCTCGGTCACGCGCACGTACTCGAGCAGCAGCTTGCGGTCCATCTTTGACGGTGTCTTATCAATCATGCCGATGCCCTTCGTGATCCGTTTGGACTGCAGCCAAGGGCTCAGTCATGTACGCCTCGAGTATGTTGTAGACCGGTTCGGGCAGCCGTGTCGCGCGACGTTCTTGCATGTCCAGGCAGCCATGGAAGGTCTGGGCGTGGAGCAGCACCAGAGGGTCCGGGCCGGCGAAGGCGTGACGGTCGCCGGGCTGGACGCTGAGCCGATACACGAAGTGCAAGCGCGCGAACGAGAGCTTGGCGAGGCCAACCTCGACGCTGACGATGTCGTCGTAGAGTGCCGGCGCGAGGTAGCTGACCGACAGATCGATCACGGGCAGGCCGACCCCCATGCGCTCGAGGTCCGAGTACGCGAACCCGAGGCTGCGGATGAACTCCACCCGCGCGTGCTCGAGGTAGCGCAGGTAGGTGCCGTGATAGACCACGCCCATCAGATCCGTGTCGGCGTAGATCACCCGGATCTGCGCGGCGCGGCGCAGCGGGACCTCGGGTGGCTGGGCCAGGCGTCGCGCCATCAGGCCCCTGCTCCAACCGGATCATCGGCGTCCAGGATCCGAAACCGGTGGGTGGGCATCAACGCCAGATCAAAGGTGTCGACCTCGGCCACGGCCGCGCGGACCTTTGCCTCTGCGGTGCGCTCGGTCATGATCACCATGTCGATCGGCTCGCCCGGACCCGGCGTGTCTTGGTTCATGCGCTTGATGCTGACGCCGTGCCGGCCCAGGCAGCTGGCGACCTTGCCGAGCACGCCCGGCACGTTGGGCACGTGCACGCACAGGTAATTCTCGCACTCGAGATCATCGAGCGGCGCCAGCTCGACCGGGCGGATCTCGCGAAACGCCCCGGGCGGCGGCCCACCTTCGGAGAAGCCAACGATATCGCGGCAGACCTCGATGATGTCAGAGACCACAGCGACGCCGGTTGGCATCATGCCCGCGCCCTTGCCGTAGTACATGGACTGCCCGAGCGCGCGCGAGCTGACCTCGACCGCGTTGTAGGAGCCCCGGACCCCCGCGAGGATGTGATCGCGCGGGACAAAGGTTGGGTGCACGCGCAGCTGCGGGCCGACCGACTCCCCAAAGTCCCCCCCGAAATTACCGATCGCCAGCGACTTGATCACATAGCCAAGCTCGTGGGCGCTGCGGATGTCGAATGGCCGGACACGGGTGATGCCCTCGGTGTGAATGCGATCGGGATCCACGCGCACGCCCACCGACACCAGAGCCAAGAGCGCGAGCTTGTGGGCTGCGTCACCCCCCTCGACGTCCAGGGTTGGATCAGCCTCGGCGAAGCCCGCCGCCTGGGCCGCCGCCAGCGCTTGCTCGTAGCTGGCCCCGGTCCGCGTCATCGCATCGAGGATGTAGTTCGAGGTGCCGTTGACGATGCCGATCACGCGATCGATCCGATCGCTGGCCAGCCCCTCGCGCAGGGCCCGAAGCACCGGGATCCCACCCGCGACCGAACCTTCGAAGTAGATGTCGAGCCCGCGCGCCGCCGCGGCGGCGAACAGCTCTTCGCCGCACTCGGCGAGCAGCGCCTTGTTGGCCGTGACCACGTGCTTGCCGGCCTCGAGCGCCCGCAGCACGTAGCTGCGCGCCGGCTCGATCCCGCCGATCAGCTCGACGACGACCCGCACGTTGGGGTCGTCGATCACGTCGCTGGGCTCGAGGGTCAGCAGCGCCGGGTCGACCTCGAGCGCGCGGGCCTTGTCGAGCTCGCGCACCAGCACCCGCGAGATCACCGGGTTGGCGGCGATTCGATTGCTGATCGCGGCGCCGTTCTCGGCGAGGATGCGCAGCACGCCCTGGCCCACGTTGCCCAGCCCGAGCATACCGATGTGGATGCTGCGCACCGGCGCGGACGGTAGCCGGACGCCCGAAACCCGTCAAACGACCCAGCCCACCCCGAGAGGCATCGCGCCATCGCAAACGACGCGCTACCCTCCGCGGAGCCGCGCGCCGCGTTCGAGCCCGCCCGGTTCAGCACCCCTCGGACCTTCCCCGCTTTCTTCCGCCGATCCCCGCCGATCCCCGCCGACTTCGCTCATGAGCACCATCGTCTCCGTTCACGCCCGCGAGATCCTCGACAGCCGAGGCAACCCAACCCTCGAAGTCGAGGTCACCACCGAGTTCGGCAATTTCGGCCGCGCCGCGGTCCCGTCTGGGGCCAGCACCGGCGAGCACGAAGCCCACGAGCTGCGCGACGGTGACGCGAGCCGCTACCTCGGCAAGGGCGTGACCACGGCCGTCGCCAACGTCAACGACACGCTGGCCCCCGCGATCGAGGGGCTCGAGTCCGGCGACCAAAACCAGATCGATCGGATCTTGTGCGAGCTCGACGGGACCCCCAACAAGGCCAAGTTCGGCGCCAACGCGCTGCTTGGGGTCTCGCTGGCCTGCGCCCGGGCGGCCGCCGAGGACGTCGGCCTGCCGCTGTTTCGCTACCTCGGCGGGACCCAATGCCGCACGCTGCCGATCCCGCTGATGAACGTGATCAACGGGGGCGCGCACGCGGACAACAACCTCGACTTCCAAGAGACCATGCTGGTGCCGTTTGGCTTTGATCGCTTCAGCGACGCGCTGCGGGCCGGGGTCGAGATCTTCCACACCCTCAAGCAGCAGCTCAAGGCCCGCGGCAAGGTCACCGCGGTCGGCGACGAAGGTGGGTTCGCGCCCAGCCTCGAGAGCAACGCCGAAGCGCTCGAGACCTTGATGACGGCGATCCGCGGGGCTGGCTACGAGCCCGGCACGCAGATCGGGCTGGCCCTCGATGTCGCCGCCAGCGAGTTCTACGACGCCAAGAAGCAAAAATACGTGCTGTCCGGCGAGGGCGGCCGCGAGCTGTCTTCGGCCGAGCTCGTGGAGCTCTACGCCGACCTGTGCGCCAAGTATCCGCTGGTCTCGATCGAAGACGGCATGGACGAGAACGACTGGGCCGGCTGGAAGCAGCTCACCGACCGGCTTGGGGCCACGACGCAGCTGGTTGGCGATGATCTGTTCGTGACCAACAAGACCCGGCTGCAGCGCGGCATTGACGAGGGGGTCGCCAACGCGCTGCTGGTCAAGGTCAACCAGATCGGCACGCTCAGCGAGACCCTGGAAGCCATGCGGATCGCCCATCGCAGCGGCTACCGCTGCGTGGTCTCGCACCGCAGCGGTGAGACCAGCGACACCTTCATCGCCGACCTCGCGGTCGCAACCGAGTCGGGTCAGATCAAGACCGGCAGCGCGTCGCGGTCGGATCGAACCGAGAAGTACAACCAGCTGCTGCGGATCGAAGAGCTGCTTGGCGCGGACGCCGAGTACCGCGGCCGGGCGACCTTCTCCGCTCGCTGAGCACGGCTGCGCACCAGGCGAACACACGGCAATGACGCTGCGCATCCTCGCTCCGCTGCTGATCCCCCTGTTGAGTATGGGGCTGGCGTCTCCGTGGGACGTGAGCAGGCTTCGGTTCAGGCCGCTCCCGCCCGACGCGACGGAGAATGGGACCCAGCCGATCGCGGCTGACGGAGATGGTGACGGCGACAGCGACGCCAACCAGACAGACGACGAAGCGTCTGGTGACAGCGCCGACCCAGCGGACACGCCCGACCCAGCGCCCCAACAGATCATCGACGTCGTGCTGCCGTGTGGCCTGCGGGTGATCACCGCCAAAGACGCCAGCTTGCCCGTCGCGGCGGTCGTGCTCGCGCTCGAGCTCGGCACCCGCGACGACCCCGAGAACCTCCCCGGGCTGATCCACGCCCTCGCCTACCACCTTCAACAAGGCAACCGCGAGCTCGCGCCCGGCGAGGCGATCGCCACCGCCCACGACGTGGGTGGGCTCGCGGCCATGGCCGTTGGGGTCGCGCAGGTTCGCTACGAGTCGCTGGTCCCGATCTCGCAGCTGGATCAACAGCTGCGGGTCGAGGCCCTGCGGCTGCGCGCGCCCAACACAGGCCGCGAGCTGTGGCTCAAGTCGCTCAGCTACGCGCGCAGCGACGACCGCGTGAAGCCCTTGGTCCCGCCCGAGGCTGGCGCGGTCGCATGGCAGGATCCCGGCATGGCCCACGACGGGCGGCAGGTCGTCCAGGCGCTCGGCGACATGCTCGATCAGGGGGTCGGCGCTCAGCTCTCGCGCTTCTACGACTACCGCCTCGCGACCTTGGTCGTCGTGGGCCCCGACGAGCCACAAGCGCTGCT
>NZ_JMCC02000046.1 GCF_000737335.2 Enhygromyxa salina
AACACGTGAGTGGAGCGATACCCGGTGGCTGTAGGTACCCAGACAAGAGCCCCCTCCTAGGGGGCCACACATGCGGTAGCGAACAGCCAGCCCATTGGGAGCGAGCGAAGCGAGTGACCGCGAGGTGCGAAACCGCCTGTGGGGGTAAAGAAAGAAGCCCCCTCCTAGGGGGCCACACATACGGTCGCGTACAGCCAGCCCATTGGGAGCGAGCGAAGCGAGTGACCGCGAGGTGCGAAACCGCCTGTGGGGGTAATAAACAATCACTGCCGTCGGGCACGCATCAGCATGTTCTGGAACGGGTTGTCATCCCGCCACACGTCAGCGGCCAGCACCGAGATCACACCACTGCGCAAGTTGTGGCTGTGGTCGTGCTCGGCCAGCAGCACGTTGTCGATCAACCGGGTGTGATAGTAGCGATGGATGAAGCGCTCGAACGCTTCGTAGGCCGGCCGCATGTGCTCGGAGAGCGGCTGCATCAGCGCGGCGTCGTGCTCCCGGCCCTCGTGCAGCGCCGGCGCGAGCAGCTCGGCGAGCTTCTCGGCGCCGGCGAAAGCCAGCGCGACCCCAGACGAGAACACCGGATCCAAGAAGCACGCCGCGTCGCCAATGCAGGCATAGCGCGGGCCGTATGGCGCGGTGTTGCGATACGAAAAATTTCCGATGACGCGGACCGGCCCCAGCTTGGCCCCCGCGGTGAGGCGGGTGAGCAGCGGCGAGTCGGCGACCGCCTGATCGAGCACCGCAGGCTCGGCCTTGCCCTTGGTCTTGACGATCCCCACGCTCAGATCGCCCGAGGGCAGCGGGATCCCCCACATCCACCCGTCGTCCACGATGAAGATCAGGATGTCGCCGCGCTCGCGCAGCTCGGCGTTGATCTCGGGCGCGAGGCCCGCGTACGCACGAAACACGGCGGCGCGGCCAAATTCGCGGTACGGCTCGACGGTCTTGCCCCGCCGCGCGAGCATGGCCTGCTGGCCGGTCGCGTCGATCAGGTAGCGACCTCGCAGCTCGTGGCGTGCGACTTCGTTGCGGGCGTCATCGAGCTCGCGCACGCAGACCTCGACGCCGCTGGCGTCGCCCAGCTCGACGTCGACGACCTCGTGGAGCTCGCGGATCTCGGCCCCCGCCTTGGCCGCGGCCTTCAGCAGCGCATGATCAAAGGTGGCCCGCTCGACGTGGTGGGCGTGGTCGGGCGTCCCCGGCAGGCCTTCGTCGAACGAAAAGCACGAGCGACGACCCGCGCGCTCGTCGATGAACACGGCCCCGCGCTTGCGCACGCAGCCGAGCGCGTCGAGGCTGACCCCGAGCCGGTCGAGCACCGCGAGCTCGGTTGGCAACAGCGACTCTCCAATGTGAAACCGAGGGAAACGCTCGCGCTCCAACACCACGACCGAAGCGCCCGCCTGAGCCAGGAGATTGGAGACGCACGAGCCTGCCGGCCCGCCGCCAACGACGATCACATCGTACGAAGATCGACTCATGCGGAGCCCTTTTACTTGGCGACCTTGTAGATCGAGCCAGTCTCGGTGACGAAGTAGATCGCGGCGGGATCGAAGGTAATCCCCCACGGATCCTCGACCTGGGCGAGGATCTCGGGCGGGCCATCGCAGCCTGCGAGCGGGCACCGACCCACCGTGCCGACGCCATCTTGTTGAGAGGTCCAATACAGGTGGGAGCTGTCGGCCACGATCTTGCGGATCCCGGTGACGTTGGCGAACACCTGTGGATCCGCGCCGCCGATCCCGTTGGGCAGCGGGGCCTGAACGATGCCGACCGACTCGCCCCAAAACAGCTTCGAGCCGCCGACAGCGAACCCAATCGCCTCGGGGCGATTGAGCGCGAGCTCGACCATGTTGCCGCCCCCGACCGCGCGCTTGCGAACGTGGTAGTCCTCGACCGCGAGGCGCGCGACCCAGTACACGTAGTCCCCGTCGGTCGCTAGATCGCGCGGGTTTTGCCCGGCCAAGAACACCGTGCTGTTGCCGCCTGGCCACGCCGCGCTGACCAGGTCGGCACCCTGGTTCCAGTACAGCCGGCTGTTGGTCGCGTCGTAGGTCATGGTGAACATGTTCATGCCCGGCATGAAGGTCTGAACCCCGCCCGCGCAGTCCGGCACGGTGCAGCCACGCACGCCCGGTTGCACCCAGTCGTTGCCCCACACGACCGCGTCGCCAGTGAACGCCGACTCGTAGCACCACTCCTTGTCGGTGAGCATCGGTCCGGCCGGCGCCAAGACGACGTCGTCGCTGCCGTCCTTGCCGATCCGGCCGACCGCGACGCCGTCGCCACCGTAGTAGACGTGGGTCTGATCGACGAGGGCCATGAACAGCCGCCCCTTGCCGGACGCGAGCTCGACGGGCGCGCAGGTGCCAGCGTCGCAGGTGCCGCCCAGGCAGTCGTGGCCGCACGCGCCGCAGTGCTCGGGATCTTCGCCAAGGACCACACACTCACCGCTGCAGTCGGTCTCCTCTGGGGTGCAGCTCGGGCCGGGATCTCCGTCGCCGTCGCCGGGATCACCGTCGCCATCTCCGGGATCTCCGTCGCCATCCCCCGGATCGCCGTCGCCATCGCCGGGATCGCCGTCGCCGTCACCAGGATCGCCGTCACCGTCGCCAGCGGTCTCGCCGAATCCCTTGTCCAGGCTGTCTTGAAAACACGCGGGGACCAACAGCGCACAGGGAAGCAAAGCGCAGAGCAAGCGAGTCGTCGTCATGATGTCGCGAACGGTAACACGGGGCGCGCGCGATCAACACGGTCCGCGGGTGAGTACCGGCCCTGCGCTCAGTCCCGCAGCCGACGAAACACGAGCGCGGTGTTGATCCCCCCAAACGCGAAGTTGGTGTTGAGCACCACGTTCAGTTGGGCTTGGCGGGCGGACCCACGCACGTAGTCGAGCGCCGCGCAGCGCTCGTCAACCTGGTCGAGGTTGCGGTTGGCGGCGATGAACCCGTCGCGCATCATCAGCAGCGAGAACACGCTCTCGAGCGCCCCACAAGCGCCAAGCGTGTGGCCGGTGTAGCTCTTTTGCGTCGACACCGGGACCTTGGATCCGAGCACGTGGGCGGTGGCCTTGGACTCCGCGATGTCGCCGAGCTCGGTCGCGGTCCCGTGGGCGTTGACGTAGTCGACCTCGTCCGGCTCGACGCCCGCTGCAGCGAGGCCCAGCGACATGCACCGGGCCATGCCCTCCCACGAGGGCTTGGTCAGGTGGATGCCATCGCAGGTGGTCGCGTAGCCGGTGATCTCGGCGTGGATCGTGGCCCCGCGCGCGCGGGCGAGATCGTAGCGCTCGAGCACCAAGGTCCCCGCGCCCTCGCCGATCACCACGCCGTCGCGCTGGGCATCGAAGGGCCGCGGCGTGTGACCGGGCGCGTCGTTGAATTTGCTCGAGGCCGCGAACATCACGTCGAAGATGCCGGCCGGGATGAAGTGCGCCTCTTCGGCCCCACCGACGATCATGATCTGCGCGTGGCCCTCGCGGATGTACTCGTAGCCGGTGCCGATCGCCTGGCTCGCGCTGGTGCAGGCCGAGCAAGTTGGCTGCACGCGGCCGCGGATGCCAAAGAACTCCGCGAGGTTGGCCGCGCAGGTGTGGCTCATGAACTTGAGGAACTGGCTGCCCGCGATCCCCTGCAGGCTGTCGGTGCGGAACACCTCGCGGCAGTAGGCTTCGGTCTCGGCCGAAGATCCGTGGGTCGAGCCATAGGCCAGACCGACGCTGCCGTCGCCGAGCCGCTCACGATCCAGCCCGGCGTGGGCGATCGCTCGCTCGCTCGCGTACGCAGACAGCAACGCGACGCGCCCCATGGTTCGAACCTTGCGGCGCGGGTACTGCTTGGCCGTCACGCCCTCGACCAGGCCCGCGACGCCGGTGTTCATCTTGAAGCGCGCCGGCCACTCGGGGACCGCGACGATCCCACCGCGCCCGAGCGCGAGCGCCTCACTGACAACGTCGAGCTCGTTGCCGATCGGCGAGCACAACCCCATCCCCGTGACCACGACGCGATGTCGATCCGGCGGGGCCGCACCGCCGCCGCTCACGTCAGGCCCCCGTCGATCGTGATCACCTGCCCGGTCACGTAGGCCGCGTCGTCGCTGGCCAGAAACCGGACCAGCTTGGCGACCTCGAGGGCGGTGCCCATCCGGCGCATGGGGATCATCTTGACCATCTCGGCGGCCGGCGCGTGGGCGGCCATCTCGGTCTCGATTAACCCGGGCGCCACCGCGTTGACGGTGATCTTGCGCTTGGCCAGCTCGCGGGCGAGGGCCTTGGTCGCGCCAATGATCCCGGCCTTGGCCGCGGAGTAGTTGACCTGCCCCCGGTTGCCGACCAAGCCCGAGATCGAGCTGATATTGATGATCCGACCGTGGCGCCGGCGGACCATCGGCATCACCAGGGGGCGCGTGACGTTGTAAAAGCCGTCCAGGGTGGGGCGCAGGACAGCGTCCCACGCCTCGCGCTCGAGCGCCGGAAACGCGGCGTCGGCCGTCACGCCAGCGTTGTTGACCAGCACCGAGACCGGCCGCTCGGACGCGATCACCTCGGCGATCGCAGCGGCGGCGGCGTCAGCATCGGCGACGTCGAAGGGCAGCAGCTCCGCGACCCCGCCAGCGGCGAGGATCCGCCCGCGCACCTGCTCGGCGGCCGCGTGATTGCTGCGGTAGTTGAGCAAGACACCGAGCCCGGCTTGCGCGAGCTGCTCGGCGATCGCGGCCCCGATCCCTCGGCTGGCCCCGGTGACAAGCGCCCAGTTCATGCTGTCGGTCACGGTCATCGAGCTCCCAGGTCAGGGGCGAGCATCACGTTGACGAGCGCCGCAGCCACCCGCTGGCCGTCGCGCTGGACCTCACAGTCGTAGCAGGCCAGGCCGGAGTCGGGATCGCTGAAGCTCTGCACTACGTGGATCTCCAGGGTGTCCCCGACCGCGAGCGTCTGCGTGCCAAGCTCGAGCTCGCGGGTCCCCAACAACAGACCGGGGGACCGCTCACCGCGACGGCGGCCCGGGCTGGGTGGAGTGTTCCGCGCGTGCATGCCCTCGGCCGCCGCGATCGCTTGGGCCATGTACTCGAGCAAGATCGTGGCGGGCACGTGCCCGGCGACCACGAAGGCTCCGCCCGGGCGAACGCGAGCGCGGACCAGCGCCCGCGTGGGCGAGTACTCGACGAGCTCGTCGATCAGGAGCATCGGTGGCTCGTGCGGCAGCAGCTCGCCGACTGGCGGTCGCTCCTGCTCCTGCTCCTGCTCCGCTGGTAGTTCCGTGGTGCTCGCCGCCATGCTCACAACCTCAGCCGCTGTGCTCGCGCGAGTGAAGCGTGACCGTCCACGCGGACTCGACCCCAGGATCGTCGCCCGCCATGAGCGCGAGCGGCTGGCTCGCCGCCGACCCATCTCCGTCACGCGCGCTGGCGATCTGGCGCAGCAGGTCGACCAGCGGGCCGATCATGGTTGGCAGACCGATCCCCCCGACCCCGGCCGCGTCTCCCACCTTGCGCTCCGCAGGTACGTCGCCGTTGGTCAGGCGCAGCTCGAGGTTCAGGCCCTGCGACGGCTGTGACGGCTGCGACGGATCGGCCGACAGCAACAGCGCCACGGCGAAGGTTGGATCCGCGTCGGCGCGCTCGAACGGGGCCGGCAGCAGCTCTTCAGCGAACATCAGCACGACGTCACCGCCGACCTCCGCGAGCCCGGCGAGCGCCTCGAGCAGGCCGACATCGAGGTTGTGAGGACCGCCCGCGATCGCGGTGGCCTCACGGTGGTTGCCGCTGGCGATCGACATGTAGCCGGTCGCCGTGTTGTGAACCGAGTTGTGAAATTTTGTGGGCGAGACCGGCCCGCCTGGCTCTGCGAGCTGCTCGAGCAGCTCCACGGTGGTCTCGATCTCGCCAAAGCTCGAGACCAGCACGAAGCGCACCCGGTCGAGCGACGCCCCGCCTTGCTCGATCGCGGCCTCGAGCGCGGTCACGGCCGCCCGGGTCAGCGTGCTGGTTCGACGGCGCAGCCGCGAGTGCAGGAGCTTGGCCGGCGGCCGCGGATCGGCATCGGCATCGGCATCGGCATCGGCATCGCGCTCGCGCTCGCTCGTCACGCCCAGCTGATCCGGCGCGCCAGCAGCCACCCACGCGTCAAAGTTGGCGTAGGCAGGCGTCCACATCCCGACCCCGCGCAACCGGGCGCGCAGCTCGACGCTGCCCTCGCGCGGGACCAGGGTGACCGTGGCGCTGCGACCCGCGCCACGTGGACCGCTCAGCGGATCGGTGAGGCTCGCGCTCATTCGCTGGCCCCCAATAGCACGCTGACGTTGGACCCGCCGAACGCCAACGAGTTGCTCAACACCCGGCGGGTGGCCCGCGCGCGCCGCTCGAGCTCGACGTCGAGGCCAAGCGTGGGATCCAGGGGCCCCGCGCCCACGCTCGCTGGCAGCTCGCCGCGCTCGATCGTGGCCGCGACGAACACCGCCTCGGTCGCCCCGGCTGCCCCAAGCATGTGCCCCGTGTAGCCCTTGGTTGCGACCACGCTCAGACCCGAGCGATCCGCCGGCTGCTCGCCGAACAGCTGGCGGATCGCCAGGCTCTCGGTCTCGTCGTTCTTGGTCGTGCCGGTGCCGTGGACGTTGATCTGATCGACCTCTTCCGCGGCCACGCCCGCGCCCTGCAGGGCCCGCTCCATCGCCACCCGCGCGCCAAGCCCCTCTGGGTGCGGCGCCGTCATGTGGTGGGCGTCCGAGCTCTCGCCGACTCCAAGCAGCTCGACGCCGGTTCCCTCGACCCCGGGACCGCGGCGCTCGAGCAGCATGAGCGCCGCCCCCTCGCCAATATTGATGCCCCGGCGCTCGCTCGAGAACGGCCGACAGGGATCGGGCGACAGCACCTCGAGGCTCGCAAACCCGCGCACGGTCAGCTTGCACAGACTGTCGACCCCGCCAACGACCACCGCGTCGACGATCCCCGCGGCCAGCAGGCGCCGCGCCGACGCGAACACCTTTCCGCTCGACGAGCAGGCCGTGGACACCACGTAGCCGGGACCGCGCAGGCCCGTCAGCCGCCGGATGATCTCGACTGTGGCGTACAGCGCGTGCTGCCGCTCGAGCGTGAAGCCCTCGGGGAGCCGGCCATGATCTCGATGGTGCGCCCAGGCCCGCTCGCTCTCGGCGATGCCGGCGGTGCTGGTGCCCACGATCAACCCCACGCGCCCAGCCCCCCAGCGTCGCTTGGCCCGCTCGATCGCGGGGATCAGCGGAGTGGTGACCAGCGCACAGATCCGGGCTTGGCGAGACTCGTAGGCGCGCAGCGAAGCGTCTAGCGCCGGCAGTTCACCCGGGACCGCGCCGACCCACGTCGGCACGCCAAGGGATGGATCCGCGAGCGTCAGGCCGCGGCGGCCAGCGAACAGTCCATCGAGGACCTCCGCGGTTGTCTGGCCCAGGCCGTTGCAAGCCGAGTACGCGGTGATGGGGATGCCTGGGGGCATGGATCGACGCGCGAAAATAGCAGCGGGGTTGTAGGTTGAACAGCGCGGGGCTGGTCAGGCTGGATCAACCAAGATCGCAAGCCTCACGCGTGGGAGCGTGGGACCGCGTGAGTTGCCGCGCATTCACCCCAAAACGCCAGAGTGGATGCACGCTGTGATCCGGGACAACTCACTGTCGACAGCTTGGATGAGCCGCCATTGCCAAGACGCGATCAGGCGCCCTGCATCACCGCGAGCAACTCGGCGCGCCTGAACGGCTTGGCCAAGAACGCGGCGGGCGAAAATTCGCGCACGTCGGGCGCGTCGCCATGACCGCTGATCAGCACGACGCGCACACCACTGCCGTGCGCGCGGACCCGACGCACGAGGTTGATGCCATCGAGACCCGGCATGCGGATGTCGGTGATCAACATCCCCCAGGAGTCGGGCTCGGCCATGAACAGCTCCCAAGCCTCCAGCCCGTCGCCGGCGATCGTGGGGTCGTGGCCGTGGTGATCGAGCATCCACGCCAAGGACTTGGCGATCCCGATTTCATCATCGACGACGAGGACCTTCATGGCTGGCTTAGTGGGCGAGAGCGACATCCGAGATCGAGCGCGAGCTTGGCAAGCTCAGTCGCACGCACGCACCCTCGCCAATTTTACTGCTGGCCTCGAGGCTGCCGCCGTGGCGACGCGTGATCCCGCGCGTGATCGAGAGACCCAAGCCGGTGTCCTGGCCACGCGGCTTGGTGGTGAAGAAAGGATCGAAGATTCGCGTGAGGTGCTCCGCGGCGATGCCGGGACCGTTGTCGAGGATCTCTACGCAGACCTGGTCCTGCTGCGCGAAGGTCCGCACCGCGATCCGAGCCTGCGCGCGCCCATCGACGGCGTCCGCTGCGTTCAGGACCACATTGATGATCGCCTGCACGAGCTCGGACGGGCAACAGTTGATCGACCCCAGCCCCTCGCTCAACTCGGTCTGCACGCAGATGCCCGCTGCCGCCAACGGGTTGTGGAGCTCGGCCAGCGCGTAGCCGACGACTTCGTTGAGATCGGCGGGCTGCAACGCACGCGCCTCGGGGTTGTCGAACGCGAGCAGCCGCCCCGCGAAGCCTGCGCTGCGCTGGATCTGTCCCTCGATCGCGTCGATGCAGCGCTCCGCGGTCTCCCGGTCGTCGTTGAACAGCGCGTCCCGAAGATCATCGACCGCGAACGCGATGATCTGAAGTGGGCGACTGATCTCGTGGCCGACCTCTGCTGCTAGCTGCCCCAGCGAAGCGCGCGGGCCTGCGCCGTCTCCAACCCCGAGGACCCCAACGGCAGGGAGACCGTCACGGCCACCTTCGGACCGGGGTTGTGTGATCGGAGAACTCATGCAGTACCGCGCACAAACCAGCTGCTCCAGCGAGGCCCAGGCTCGGAGCCAGGAGACAGCCAGAAATCAGCTTTCTAGACTGCACGACCGCTACCGGTCGGACAAACGCAAAAAAGACGCCGGTACCCGCTGCGCTCAGAGCATGCGCCAGTCGATGGTCTCGATCTCGAGCCGATAGCCAAACCAGCCGTTGTCCAGCACCACCTGCTTGGCCGGCTGACCGCTTTGATGTCCGCCCACGTAGTCGACCCGAATCACGCCAGCGGGCGCACCGTCGAGCCGCTCGAAGCTGCGCCTCACCAGGCCGTTGGCGGTCCACTGCTCGCTGATCCGCTCGCCAGCCACCTCGGTCGTGGGCGCTTCGTCCGACGGCGGGCCCGCGCCCCAGGGTAGCCTTGCTTGCCACAACCAGGCCCGGTGGATGTCTTGCAGCATGTACTCCGGGGGAAAGGGCAGCTCGCGATCGATCAGCAGCTCGAACGCGACCTCGGTCCCGGTCTGGGTCAGCACGAACGCCTTGGTCCCGAACGGGGTCAGCCCGAGCACGGTCAGCGTGCCGTCGCGCAGCTGCAGGACCGCCTCGAACGCGAACTCGCGCTCGCCAAAGGTGCCCTCGAGCTTCTGTCGGGCGAGGAAGTCTGGCCCCATCTCTTGGGTGGGGATCAGCTCGCCGGGGTAGCCGGGGCCGAGGTCCGCGCCGCTCGAGGCGCCGCCCCCCGCCACACCCGAACCCGACGAAGACGCGCTGTGCGGACCCTGCCCGGCGGGGTTGCGGTGGCAGGCGAGCGACATCGCTGCGACGCCGATCCATGCGCTCACCGTGATCCTGCGGAGCCTGAGCCTGTCTCGTTGGGTGGTCATGACTGTTCTCCGCGCGGGTGAGGAGCGCCTGGCGGACCCCCAGCAAACAAGATCAGAGCCGTCGGCGCCAGCACCAAGCTCGCGAACACCCCGATCCCCGTGGTCAGACCGATCGCCTGCATCGCCGGGTTGCTCGACATCGCGAGCAGGCCGAACGCCAACACGGTTGACACGCAGCACGCCAACAGGCTCGAGACCGTCGCCGCGACCTCGGCCGGGCGGTCCCGCGACTCGGCCAAGAACACCCCGTAGTCGACGCCCATGCTCAGCACCAAGAGCAGCGAGACGATGTGCATCAGGTTCAACGCGTAGCCGGCCAGCACCAGCACCGCCACGGTGGTCCCCGCCGCCAGCAGCGCGGGCACGAAGGCCGCGATCGCGGGCCCAAGCCGACGGTAGCGCGCGAAGATCAGCACGAACACGGCCAGCAGCCCAACCCCAACCAGCTGCATGGTCGAGACCCGGTGGCTCGCGTAGATCTCGGCCATCAGCGCGCGCTGATCGAACAGGTGGACGTCGTCGAGGTCAGCCACGCGCGCGCGCAGGGCCTCGGGATCGTCCACGCCGCGGACCAGGCTCAAGATCCCAACTTGGCCGTCGAGATCGACCCGCATCGAGCTGGCCGCCTGGCCGAGCGTGGACGCGGCCAGCGTGGGGTAGTCCAGCGGCGCGGGCCCGTCGGCGGATCCCTCGCGGGCCAGCGTCAGCGCCTCGATGAAGGGCGCGAACACCCCAGCACGAAACCCGTTGGCCACGAACGCCGCGTCGAGGCGCTCGGCGAACGCCGCAGGCTCGCCGTAGGCCGCGAGGTTGCGCTGCTGAAGCTGCGTGGACCACAGCAGCTCGTGCAGCGATTGGAACGCCTCGAGCTCGCCCGCCTCGCGGGCCGCGAGCAGCCGGGCGTGGACCTCGTCGTTCTTGCGCAGCGCCTGCTCTTCATCGTCGCCGATCGCCACGATCATCCGGCCCGCGTCCATCCGCGACACCAAGGCGCGTACCGCTTCGTCCTCGCTGAGCAGATCGGCCTGGGTCTGGGTCAGGGCCGAGACATCATCGACAAATTCGAGCCGCGGCAGCGCGATCGCCAGCAACGACAACGCCGCGAGCGGCAGCACCAGCAGCACCCGACGCCGGGCTTGCATCGCCACGACCAAGCGCCCCGCGAGCTCGGCGAGCTGGCGCTGCAGCGCGACCGGCTTGGGCTTGTCGGCCATCAGCGGCGGCAGCAGGTACAAGGTGGAAAGCAGCGCGCCCAGCACCCCGACCGCCGCGAACACTGCGATCTCGCGGACCCCCGGAAACGACGCCCAGCCCAGCCCGACAAAGCCCGCGACCGTCGTCAACGCACCCAACACCAGGCCGGGGCGAATCCGCTTCATCGACCCGACCGCCCCATCGGGCGCCGGATCGAGCACGTGGTGGTTGAACAGGTGGACCGGATAGTCGATGCACACGCCGATCAACGAGGCACCGAACGCCAGCGTCAGCCCGTGGATGCGGCCGAACACCAGCAAGCTCACCGTTGTCGCCGTCAGCACCCCCGCGGCCAGCGGCACCAGCGAGAGCAACACCAAGCGCGGGCCCCGGAACAGCAGCAAGAACAGCGCGATCACGCCCAGCGTGGAGATCACCGAGATCCGCGTGATGTCGCCGCGGATCTGCGCCTCGGCCCGCAGGGCGAACCGACCGACGCCGCTCTGGCGCAGGCTCAGTCCGAGCTCGCCGCCGTCGCCGGCCTGGTTTAGCTCTGCGAAGCGGGCGTCGATCACCGCTTGCAGCGGCCCCTGGTGCTCGGCCCGAAACGGCGAGTGGACCGACGCGAACAACAGCACCGCCCCACCCTCTCGCGTGACGAAGTGGCCATCGACGAGCTCGAGCGAGCCCGCCCGCGCCTCGGCCAGGCGCTCGAGGGTGGCCGGGTAGCGCAGCAAGGGATCCTGCGGCGCGATCTGTTTGATCAGCGCCGCCGTTGGCAAGCGCAGCTGTCGTTGCAGCTCTTGGGCCGACGCCTCGAGACCGGCCGGCGCCAGCGCCTGGGCCAGCGCCTGCTCGCTGCCAGCCGTGAAGTACATGCGCCGCGGAAAATAGAGATCGTGGACGGCGTCGCTCTGATCCTCGGTCCAGCCCACGCGCACCCAGGCGACCTCTTCGAGCTCGCGCAGCGTGTCCGCGAGCTCGTCGACCGCCGCGATCGCGGCTTGGGTGTCGCCCGCGTCGCTGTCGACCACCAAGATCGTCGTCTTGGTCAGCTCCGACTCCGCGAGCTGGCGGCTGAGCTTGGCCAGCCGGGCGTCGTCACCGGCCGCGAGGAAGTGGGTGATCTCCGACGTCACCTCGAGCTTCTGCCAGACGAACAGACCCATCAGCGCGAGCAACAGCGCGCCGATCCCCACGGGCAGCCAACGTGCGCGCGCGTCTGCGTTCATCGGCGCCTCAGCAAGCGCAGCCAGCTCGACACCACCAGCTTGCTGTGCATCCAAGAGATCCGTGCGTTGTCCCGAACCAAGTGAAAGTGAGACACACCCTGCGCGTCGTAGCGGACCTTGGTTGGCAGGTTGAGCACGGGCAGTCCGGCCCACACCAGGCGCACCGCGACCTCGATGTCAAAGTCCATGCGCTGGCCACAGCGCGGCGCGACCTCGCAGGCCGCCGCGACCGGGTAGACCCGAAACCCGCACATCGGATCTTCGATGACCCGGCCGTAGGTCTCGATGTTGGTCCAGAACCGGGTGATCTGCCGGCCGATCAACCGGCCCTTGGGCGCGGTCTCGTCGTAGATCGGGGCGCCGAGCACCAGCGCGCTTGGATCCTCGCGCGCCGCCGCGACAAACGCTGGGATGTCGTCGAGCGCGTGCTGCCCGTCGGCGTCGACCTGCAGCGCGTGGGTGTAGCCGTGCGCGCGCGCGAGCTCGAACCCAGTCGTGACGGCGGCCCCCTTTCCGCCGTTGCGCTCACGGTGGTGAACGTGGGCCAGCCCGTCCGCCCCGATCGCCTGAACCGCCGCGCGCCCTGGCCCGGCGCTCCCGTCATCGACGACGATCACGGGCAGGTAGGCGCCAACCCGCTCGACCACGTCACGGACGGTGTCGGGGTTGTCGTAGGTGGGGATCAACGCGCAAGGCGAGAACGCCGGATGCTGCATCTCACTCCTGTGGCGCGGGCGTGGCCGAGAAGCTCAGGCTGCCCACGCTGACCCGCTCGTCCGCGCACACGAACGAAAACTCGACGCGATCGGGGGCCCGACGATCGAGGATCAACCGCAGGTGCTCACCCGGACCCAGCGGACGCAAGAACTTGAGGCGACGAACCCAGCGCAGCGCGCCGAGCTCTGGCCAGCGCGCGAGCGCCTGGGCCCGCGCGAGCTCGAGTTGGACGACGCCCGGCACGATCGGGGCGCCGCGAAAATGCCCGCGCAAGCTGTAGAGATCCCGCGGCACGTAGACCTCGAACGCGGCCCGGGTCGGGTCGCTCGCTTCGGCGCTGGGCGCCGAACGACAGTCGAGCTCGAGCACCCGCGGCTTCGGCTGCTCGATCTCCGCGAGGATCGCCCGCCGCGTCAGCTTGCCGTTGGGCTCGCGCGGGAGCGCGTCGACCAAGCGCATCCGGCGGGGGATCACGACTGGATCGAGCCACCGTCGCAGCTCCGCGCGCAGGTGTTCGGGCGACAGCCCCGGCCCGACGACCAGCGCGACCGGCTCGTGCCCGCGGGCGCCACCGACCTCGATGACCGCCACGGCGGCGTCCTCGACGCCCGCGATCTCCAGCAGCCGCCGCTCGATCTCGGCGATCGCCACTCGCTTGGCCCCGATCTTGACGACCCCATCGACGCGGCCGAGGTGGCGGAACTGGTGGCGAAGCTGGTGCCGAGCGCTGCCGGGGCGTGTGTGCTCTTGGGTGGCAAACTCGATCCGATCCGCGGTTGGCCACGGCCGCGGTCCATCGGGCGGCAAGAACGGCGAGTCGACCAGGAGGCGGCCCTCGACCGCGCTGATCTGCACGTGCGGCAGCGGAGTCCAGTGCGCGGCCGCGTCGCGCTCGCTGACCGCTTGCCCCCCCTCTTCAACCTCCCCGCCGCCGCTCGCGGTGGTGAGCGCGGGCTCGCTGACCCGCCACGCGATCCCGCCGGTCTCTGTTGAGCCCAGGACCTCCGTGACCGCGAGGTCAAACCGCGCGCGCAGCATCTTTGCGGTCTCGGGCGGCAGCGGTGCGCCCGAAGAAAACACCCGGGAGAGCGCCGGCAGCTGGCCAGGATCCAAGATCCGCAGGGCCCGAAGGTGGGCCGGTACGCTGACGAGCACGTTGGCGTGGGTCGCCATCAAGGTCGCGCGCACGACCACCGCGTGCAGCGGTGTCTCCCGCGAGAACGCGCCGCCGCTGACCAGCGGGACCAGCACCGAGAACAGCAGCCCGTAGATGTGATGCGAGGGCACCGTCGCGACCACGCGCGCACGCTCACCGTCGGAGCCGACCGCCAGGCCAAAGTGCTCGGCCAAGGTCAGCGCCTCGGCGAACAGCTGACCGGCCGTCTTGGAGTGGCGCTGGTGCTCCCCGGTGCTCCCCGAGGTCCACACCGTGACCAGCTTGCGCAGCGCGGGCAACGGCGCGAGCGCGAGCGGCTCGGCAGGCGTCGCGCGGATCTCTTCGGCGAGCAGCGGGCGCAGATCCAAGCCGCTCATCTCGTCGGTGTCGTGGATCACCAGCGAGATCGAACGATCATCCGCGACCGCGCGCAGCAGCTCGGGCTGGGCGTTGGGCGGGAGCGCGACCCGATGCCCACGCTGCCACGCTGCCAGCAACGCGACCGCAAAGTGGTAGCGGTCGCTGGCCACACACAGGATCTCGCGGGGATCGTCGGGGGCACACTCGGGCAGCACCGCGACCACGCGCGCGATGTCGCTGCGCAGCCGCTCGGCCGTTCGCTCCGCACCCGACCTAGCCTCCAAACCAAACGCGACGAGCGACTCGGGCTCGTGATGGGCCAGGATCGGCGAGAGCGTGGGACTACGGGCCAAGCTCGGCGCCACGATCGGCGCGAGGCCAGCGACGGTCAACGACCTGTTGGCGAGGCCCACTGCAGGGTAGCGATCAGTCATTCAGGGATTCCGGCGATCGATATCAACTCGTGGCGGACGCGTCCGGCACCCCTGGGGACCGCCCACCTGCCAGCTGGGCGGCCAGCAGCGCGGCGATGTCCCCGACGGTCCGAACCCCTCGCATCGCGTCTTCCTCGATGCGCTGCCCCGTGAACTGCTGCAGCTTCGCGACCAGATCCATCGCGTCGATGCTGTCGAGATCGAGCTCGTCGAACACCGTCGACTCCGCGTGAACCTGCTCCGCGTCGAGCTCGAACAGCTCGGCGATCGTCTGGCGCAGGTACGCGAGGATCTGCTCGGGCGTCATTCGGGCTTGGCCTCGTGGGTGCTGATGAAGGCCGCCAAGCTGCGCACGCTCCCGTAGACCTCGCGATTTTGGCTGTCGTCGGATCCGGTCTTGACCCCGAAGCGACGGTGCACGGCCATCGCTAGCTCGAGGATGTCGATCGAGTCGAGCCCGAGCCCGTCGCCGACCAACGGCTCATCGCTGTCGATGTCTTCAGGGGCTGTGTCCTCGAGCTTCAAGGCGTCGACGATCAACTGCTTGAGCTCGCGCTCGAGCTTGGTCTGTGAGGCGCTGGCGGCCGCTTCTCCGGGCATGACTGCCGCAGATGGTAGCTGTTTTTTTAGACCCCCACATGCACCTCGGACTTCGCGGGCTACTTTAGACCCCCACATGCACCTTAGACTTCGCAGGTCACTCGCTTCGCTCGCTCCCGACGGGCCGTTTGTTCGCTGCCGCATGTGTGGCCCCCTAGAAGGGGGCTGTTTTTAGACCCCCACATGCACCTTGGACTGCGCAGGTCACTCGCTTCGCTCGCTCCCGACGGGCCGTTTGTTCGCTGCCGCATGTGTGGCCCCCTAAAGGGGGCTCCGCGCAGCTGGAGAAACTCACAGTTTTTTATTCAAATCCACGCACACATTCTCCACGTCGTCGCACAGCAGTCCTCCAACGTACGTGAGAGCCGGTTCTAGGAGCCACACACGTGGTCTGCGAAGTCGAACATGTATGTGGAGCCCTAGGAGCCCGTGGTGCAACGCCTCACGCCGCCTCGCTTGGTCTTTCCGCCGAGCTCTTCGTCGCCGAAACTTCCAGTACGCCCGGTACAGGTGCGTTTCGGCTCCTCAATCTCGACGAAAATCCCGGCGCGAGGCGACGCGATGCATTGCACCACGGACTCCTAGAGCCCCCTTCTAGGGGGCCACACATGCGGCAGCGAACAAACGGCCCGTCGGGAGCGAGCGAAGCGAGTGACCTGCGAAGTCTAAGGTGCATGTGGGGGTCTAAAGTAGGGTCTAAAGCAGGTGATCTCGGATGGTGCTGGCCAGGCCGGGGAGCGCGGCTTCGACGTTGTCGCGCGCGTTTGGGCGCAGCTTCTCGTAGGCGCGGCGCACCGAGGGGCGGGCGTCGCCGATCTTGCGATCCGTCACGCCGAGCAGGGCCTCGGCTGCCTGTGTGCGCTCGGTGGAGACGTGGCGCACGAACGCGTCGGCGGCGGCGGCCTCGCCTGCCTCCGCGGCGCTCTGGTCGTAGAAGGGCTGGAGCGAATCGGCGAACTCGGGCAGCAGCTTGGTCACCACGTCGCGGATGAAGCCTGGCTTGACCCGGGTGACGACCGCAAACCCCGCCTTGACCGCCGCGCCGCCGAAGCCTCGCTTGGCCCCGACCTCGCGCTCGATCAGCGCGCAGCAGTCCTCGATCACGCGGGGCTTGACCTCGGGACGCATGAGCCGCTCGGACAGGCTGGTCATCGCAGGCGCTGTACCTGCGCGCGCCGCCGCCTGCAAGCTGGACGGCCAGCACCGCGGTTGCGACCATCCTCGCCATGCTTGGCCGCCGACTCCTGCCCGTGCTCGCCGTCACGCTGGCGCTGGCCTGCAGCTGCGACGCGCAGCGCCCACCCGCTGATCCCGCGGGCGAGCGGGCGAGCGGGGACACGGCCGCACCCGAGCTCACGCCACCGCCCGCAGATAGCTCCACCACCATGGCCGCCAGCAGCCCGATCACCCTCGAGGACATCGCTACCTATCCGCACCCTGGCACCGCGTCCCCAGGCTCGCTGCGCTTCTCACCCGACGGTCGGTGGCTGACGTGGCTCGACAGCGCCGACGACAGCCTCAGCCGCGAGCTGTTCGCCCTCGAGCTCGCGGACGCGGCGACGGGCGATCTGCGCCGCGTGATCGAGCCGCCCGATGGTGGTGTGAGCGAAGACAAGCTCTCGCCCGAAGAGAAGCTCGCCCGCGAGCGCATGCGCGTGCGAGCGCTCGGCGTCACGCACTACGCGTGGGCGCGCCACGCCAACCGCCTGCTCGTCCCCATGACCGGCGAGATCTGGGTGCAAGACGGCGTCGACGCGCCGCTGCGCAAGCTCGTGGGCAAGTCCGAGGCCGATCCGCGCCCGGCCCTCAACCCTGGCTTGTCGCCCAACGGCGAGCAGGTCGCGTTCGTCCGCGGAAACGAGCTGTGGGTCGTCCCCGCCGACGGCAGCGCGCCACCCAAGCAGGTGACCTCGGGGATCGAAGCGGGCAAGACCCGCGGGCTCGCCGAGTACATCGCCGCCGAAGAGATGGGCCGCCACGCCGGCTACTGGTGGGCGCCCGACGGCGGCTCGATCGCGTTCGTCGAGGTCGACGAGACCCACATCCCGGCCTACCGGATCGTCCACCAAGGCAAAGACCAAGTCGGCGACGTCGCCCAAGAAGATCACGGCTACCCCTTCGCTGGCACCGACAACGCGCGGGTGCGACTCGGGGTCGTTGCCAGCAAGGGCGGGCCGGTCCGCTGGCTCGATCTGGATCAAGCCGACTGGGCCGAGCGCGGCGGCGCGTGGACCCGCGACGCCGGCCAAGACTTCTACTTGGCCCGGGTCGACTGGACCCCGGCTGGCTCGCTGTGCGTGCAGGTCCAAGATCGCCGCCAGCAGGAGCTACGCCTGCTGTGCTACGCGGGGGCCAAGGGTCCGGCCACGACCGTGTTGAGTGAGCGCTCCGACGTGTGGATCAACCTCCACGACATGTTCGAGCCGCTCGAGCTCGACGAGGCCACCGCGGCCGCGCACCCCGAGCAGGTCGGCGCGTTCATCTGGGCCTCGGAGCGCTCGGGCTTTCGTCACCTCTATCTGTATGCCGCCGACGGCCGCGAGCTCGCGCAGTTGACCTCCGGCGAGTGGATGGTCGAGGGCATCAGCGAGATCGACGAGGCCAACCAAAAGCTGTGGTTCTCGGCGACCAAGGACGACCCGCGCGAGCGCCACTACTTCGAGGTCGGCCTCAACGGTCAGGGCCTGCGCAAGCTGACCGAGGCGCCGGGCATGCACGGGCTCGTGATCGATCCCGAGCACCGCTACTACGTCGACGTGCACTCGAGCGAGGCCGCCCCGCCCACCGTCACGCTCCACCAGCTCGCCGACGGCGAGCTGCTGCGAACCTTGCACCCAGCCACCCCCGCCGACACCGACGCCCGCGTCGCCAAGCTCGAGCTCGAGCCGCCGCGCTTCGTCGAGCTCGGCGCAGCCGACGGCCAGACCACGCTCTACGGCGCGATCTACCAGCCCGATCCAAGCGTGCACGGGCCCGGCCCCTACCCCACCGTCGTCAGCGTCTATGGCGGCCCGCACGCTCAGCGGGTCAACCGCTCGTGGGGCATGACCGTCGATCTGCGCGCCCAGTACCTGCGCGACCACGGCTACTTGGTGTTCAAGCTCGACAACCGCGGCTCGTCTCGCCGCGGCCTCGCGTTCGAGGGCGCCCTGCGTCACGACATGGGCAACGTCGAGATCCAAGACCAGGTCGCAGGCGTGGAGTGGCTGGTCGCCCAAGACTTGTGCGATCCCAAGCGGGTGGCGATCTACGGGTGGAGCTACGGCGGCTACATGGCCGCCATGGCCCTGGCCCGCGCGCCGCAGACTTTCCAAGTTGGCATCGCCGGCGCCCCCGTCACCCACTGGGACGGCTACGACACCCACTACACCGAGCGCTACATGGGCCTGCCGCAAGAGAACGCCGAGGGCTACGCGCGCTCGAGCGTGATGGCCCACGTCGCCGATCTCAGCGGGAGCCTGCTGCTGGTCCACGGCCTGATCGACGAGAACGTTCACTTTCGTCACACCGCCCGCCTGATCAACGCCATGATCGCCGCCGGCAAGCGCTACGAGCTCCAGCTCTACCCCGACGAGCGCCACATGCCGCGCAAGCTCGAAGACCGCGTGTACATGGAGCGGCGCATCTTCGATTTCCTGACCACCCACCTCGAGTAAAAAGCGCAGCGTTCCCCACTCGGCCCGGACCTTGGGCGCGAGCGCAGCGAGTGTGTCGTAGCGCGCGGAGGCGAAGCCGAGCACGGTGCGAGTCCGGGCTGACTGGGGTATAGAAAGCCTGCAGCGTGAAGTACGTCCTCAAGAGCGCTTCGCCGCCGAAGCCGAAGTTCGACCTCGCCGCGGAGCTCAACCCGCAGCAGCGCGCGGTCGTCGAGGCTGATCCGGGCAAGATCCTCGTGCTCGCGGGGGCCGGGACCGGCAAGACCCGCACGCTCACCTACCGGGTCGCGCGGCTGATCGCGGGCGGCTGCCCGGCCGAGCGGATCATGCTGGTGACCTTCACCAACCGCGCCGCCCGCGAGATGGTCAGCCGCGTCGAAGAGCTGCTTGGGCTCGACATGCGCCGCAGCGCGGCGGGGACCTTTCACCACGTCGGCAATCGGATCTTGCGGCGGCACGGCGAGGCGCTCGGGCTTGGCAGCGACTTTGGGATCCTCGATCCCGAGGACGCCCGCGATCTGATGACCTCCGTCATCCACGATCTCGGGATGCCGGTGCTGACCACCAAGCGGTTCCCCAACGCCAAGATCCTGACCAAGATCGCCTCACAGGCGACCGGCATGCTCGGCACCGTGGGCCAGGTCGTCGAGCGCCGCTACCTGAAGTTCCTCGACCTGCTCGATCCGATCGAGCGTGTCGTCCAACAATTCCACGAGCGCAAGCGTCGGCTCAACTGCGTCGACTTCGACGATCTGCTGGCCGCGTGGCTCGAGCTGCTGCGCGACCCCAAGCACCGCGAGGTCGCCGAGCGCCTGCGCAGCAGCTGGACCCACCTGCTCGTCGACGAGTACCAAGACATCAACGCGCTGCAGGGCGCGCTGATCGACGAGATGGCCGCGGTCCACGGCAGCCTGACCTGCGTCGGCGATGACGCCCAATCCATCTACTCGTTCCGCGGGGCCGACTTCGCCCAGATCCACGACTTTCGCGTGCGCCACCGCGACGCGACCGTGCTGCCGCTGACGATCAACTATCGCTCGACCCCCGAGATCCTCGCCCTCGCCAACCGCTCGATCGCGGTCAACCGGCTGCAGCATCCCAAGCAGCTGCAGGCGGTGCGGGCGCAGGGCATGTTGCCAGCGCTGATCCCCCTGCGCGACACCATGCAGCAAGCCGAGCTCGTCGCCCAGCGCGTGCTCGAGCTGCACCACGAGCAGAACCTGCCGCTGCGCAAGATGGCGGCGCTGTACCGCAACCACGCCCACTCGCTCGAGCTGCAGGTCGAGCTGACCCGACGCGGGATCCCCTTCGCCGTGCGCTCGGGCATGCGCTTCTTCGAGCAGGCCCACATCAAGGACGTCGTCGCGTACCTGCGCGCCCGCGAGAACCCCCGCGACGCCCTCGCGTGGCTGCGGTTGCTGCGGCTGTGGCCGGGCGTTGGCAACCGCACCGCCGAGCGTGTGTCGGGCATGCTCTCGGGCGAGCTCGACGAGCACGGCGAGCGGCGCGAGCACCCCACCTTGCCGACCGCGAGCGTGCCCGAGCTGCTCGCGCGTGAGGCCGAGCATGCCCGCGGTCGGGCCAAGGACGCGCTGACCAAGCTCGGCCAGCTGTTCGAGCAGCTGCTCGACGGCCCCGGCCGGACCCCCGGCGCCGCGATCCGGCTGGTCGTGAGCGATCACTACCGCGACTACGCCGACCGCACCTTCACCAACGCCGACGCCCGCAAAGAGGACCTCGACAACCTCGCCAGCTTCGCCGAGCGCTGGCCCGACGCCAGCGACTTCTTGAGCGAGCTCGCGCTGATCCAAGGCATGGCTGCCGAGAACGTCGTCGTCGGTGACGAGCCAGACGACAAGCTGGTGCTGTCCACGATCCATCAGGCCAAGGGCCTCGAGTGGCCGATCGTGTTCGTGCTGTGGCTGGCCGAGGGCCGCTTCCCGACCGCGCAGTCGCTGCGCACGGCGACCGAGCTCGAAGAGGAGCGGCGGCTGTTCTATGTTGCGACCACCCGCGCGGCCGACGAGCTGTACCTGCTGTATCCCACGATCGAGGAGGGGCGCGACGGTCCCAGCAAGATCATGCGTCCGAGCCGGTTCGTCGCCGAGCTCGAGCACGCGCCCGCCGTGCTCGAGCGCTGGGACATCGAAGAAGTCCCGCGCGACAGCTGAGCGCCAGCGCGCCGCGTTCGCCAGTCCGAGCGGGTATCATGCGGAGCCCGCCGCGCCCGTGGGCACAGCCGCCAAGGCGCCCAACCCGATCGACCAGCAAGCGAGATCACCATGCCCGTCCTGAATCCAAAGGCGCTCATCGAAGAGCGCGTGACCGCCATCCGCCGCTTCCACGAACGCGCAGGCACCGACCGCGCCGAGCTCGATCTCAGCGGCGGCGTCGACTCGGCCGTGATGCTTGGGTTGCTCGCGCGCGCGCTCGGGCCCGACAAGGTCGTCACCGTCTACTCCTCGATCCACTCGTCGACCGGCTCGCGCGACCGGGCCCGCGAGGTCGCCCGCGCGTTCGCGGTGCCGCTGGTCGAGCTGGATCTGAGCAAGATCTTCGACGAGCTGATCAGTGACATGCGCGCCGCGTTGGTCGCCGCCGGCCACGACGCCGACGCGCTCGACGCCCGCATCCAGCAGGACCCCACGATCCTCGGCTCGATCCGCTCGTGCATCCGCGCCCCGATCGGGCGCGGCTTCAACCGTCTGACCGGCGGCGGCCTTCGCCACGGCACCGGCAACGAGTGCGAAGATCGCTGGCTGCGCTTCTACCAAAAGGGCGGCGACGGCGAGGTCGACAGCAACCCCGTGGCGATGCTCGCCAAGGGCGAGATCTACCAGCTCGCCCGCGCCCTCGAGGTCCCGCGCTCGATCATCGAGGCCACGCCATCTCCGGATCTGCACGGAGTCGGCGACGCCCACAACGACGAGGCCGAGCTGCGTGCGATCAGCGGCGTCGACTGGACCTACAGCCGGATCGACTGGGACACCGGCGCGTACAACCGGGTCGGTACGATCGAGATCCTCTCGCGCTTCGTGGATCAGCACCCCGAGCTGTTCCGCGCGGACGAGCTGCCCACCACGCAGCTGGTCGCCCTGGCCCAACGCGCCGCGCCAAGCTTCTCCCGGACCCCCGACGAGGCCCTCACCTTCCTCGCCTCCGCCCGCAAGCTCGAGCGGGTCACCCGGCACAAGGCCAACCCAAATTGTCCGGCGCTTGGCAACCGCGACGACCTCCTCGCCGCTGGCATCTTGACCAACGAGCTGCCGTAGTCCCCCATCGGGGGTCCGACATGGCAACGCCCGAGACTTGGCGCCGCACCTGGGCCTGCTCGGGTAGAGTCATGCGATGAACCGATTCGGAACTTGGATCGCACAGGTGCCCCTGGCCGCGCTCGTGCTTGGACTCACGACACCAGCGCTGGCCGACGTCCCGCCCCGAGAGCGGCGCAAGACCACGGTAGAGCCTCACCGCCCGCCGCCGATGACTCCTCCCGCGGAGCCCCCGAGCGAGCCCGAAACCAAGACCGAGCCTGCGCCGGTCGAGGCCCAAGCCGCGCCTGCGCCGGTCGAGACCAAGACCGACCCCAAGACCGACGCGACCGCCAGCGAGAAGGCCGAGACCAAGTCCGGGAGCTGCTCGGTCGGTGAGGGTCCCGAGCATGGGGTGTTGGACCTCAGCCTGCTTGCGCTGCTGTTGTCCGGCGTGGCCCTGACTCGTCGCCGCGATTGAAGACCTTGAGCGCGCTGGGTCTGGGTCGCTAGTCCTCTTCGTCGTCGTCTTCGAGGTCGACCCGCTCGGCGCTGACGCGAATGATCCGGGTCGCGTCCGCGGCCAGGATCTTGAACCGGACGTTCTGCCAGACAAACACCGACCCCGTGATCGGCATCTGCCCCGCCAAGCGCGTGAGCAGGTCGCCAACGCTATCCACCCCGTCGATCTCCTCGAAGTCGGCGTTGAACGCCTGTTCGATCGTGTGCAGGCTGGCCTGCCCGTCGACGTACTTGACGCCGCTGTCGAGCGGGGCGAACAGCGGCGCGCGATCGGACTCGTCGAAGATCTGCCCAACGAGCTGCTCGATCACGTCCTCGAGGGTCACGACACCCACGGTGTCACCCGCGTCATCCACGACGATCGCCAAGTGCACGCGCTGCTCCTTGAAGCGCCGCAGCAGATCGTGGACCAGCAGGCTCTCGCTCACGAAGAACGGCGGGCGCAGCAGCTTCTCGAACACCTGGTACTTGCTGCTCTCGCTGCTGTGGACGTCGAGCTCGAGACCCACGATCTGCTTGATGTGAAGGATCCCCCGAATGCTGTCGAGATCCCCGTCGTACACGGGCAGCCGGCTGTGACCGGTCGAGTGGGCGACGCGCTTGATCTTCTCGACCTCCCAGTTGAGGTCGACGCCAACCACCCGATCGAGCGGGACCATGATGTCGCGGACGATCCGGTCTTCGAAGCGAAACACCTGCTGCAGGAGCTCGGCCTGCTCGGCGGGGATCGTGCCTTCACGCTCGGCGACCCGCACGAGGTAGCCCAGCTCACCCGAGGTCACCCGCGCCGCGCCCTCGTCCGAGTCTGACGCACGACCGATCACCAGCTTGGTGACCCACGCCAGCGGCCACACGACAGGGAAGGTCAGGCGGCTCAGGAAGTGCAGCAAGGTCAGCACCTGGACCGCGAGCCGGCGGCTGTAGAGCTTGCCGAGCGCCTTCGGCACGATCTCGCCAAACACCAGCAACAGCCCCGTCGTCACGACCACGGCGACCGGCACCGCCCACGCGGCCGCCGAGGTGCCCTCGAGGTGACGGATCGCCATCGCGGTCGCGGTCGCGCCCATCAAGGTGTTGGTGATGTTGTTGCCGAGCAGGATCGTGGACAGCACCCGCACGGGCTGATCGACCCACCAGCCCAGCACCTCGCCCTCGCGGCCGCCCTCTTCTTTGGCCCGCCGCGCCCGACGATCACCGTAGCTGGTGATCGCTGTCTCGCTGCCGGAGAAGAACATGCTGCCGACGAGACACAGCACGAACACGAGGATCGAGAGCTTGTCGGCGTCAGACATCGCGGGTCACCCACGCGCGACGCCTTCGGCCACGCAACCGTCTGAGCACCACACCACGGACCGTCTGCAGGAGCTCGCTGGCTGCCGCGGAGCAAACAGAACATGCCTCGCCGAGCGGCAGATGAAGGGGGTCTCCTGGCACTGGGCCAAACACTCTACCACGCCCTTCCTAGCTCTGGGCAGGTCAGGGGGTGAGTACGGTCCCGCGGCTGCCCGGCCGCCTGGCTTCCTCGCCCAGCGCTCCGGGCTCCGCCGCCAAAACATGCACGGCGCGCGCCCCCGCGAGCGCCGCGAGGGCCTCTTCGACCTTCGGGATCATCCCGCCGTTGATCGTACCGTTGGCGATCGCCGCTCGAGCCTCGGAGCTGCTCAGGCGCGGGATCCGGCTAGCCGGATCATGCCGATCTGCCAGGACCCCCGCCACGCTCGTGATCGAGAACAGGTGATCGGCTTTCAGCTCGCTCGCTAGCGCAGCGGCGACGGTGTCAGCGTTGATGTTGAACAGCTCACCACCGGCCGCCCCCACGCCGATCGCGTTGAGCACGGGGGTCAGTCCCGCAGACCAGCACGCGTGAATCATGCCCAGCTCGATGCTGGTGATGTCCCCGACCAAGCCATAGTCGATGATCCGACCCGCCTCGCTGGCGACGGCGACGGGCGGCCGCCGCTGGGCGTGAACGACCCCGGCCGAGATCCCGACCGCACGCAGACCGGCACCCCAGGCTGCGGCGACCACGGTGCAGCCGACCTCGCCTGCGATCGCCTGACAGGCCACACGCAGCGTCGCCGGGTCGGTCACGCGTTGGCCCGCGACCTTGTTGGGCTCGAGTCCAAGTCGCTGACTGAGCTCGTTCGTCTGGGGACCGCCGCCGTGGCACACGACGAAGCGCCAGCCATGGTCGACGAGCTGCGCGACTTCCTTCAGCACCGTCGAGAGCTCGTGCTTCGCAGCAACGACCTCGCCGCCAAATTTGAGGACGGCGATGATCTTGGCACCTGACACGACGCGGGTCTCTGGAGTCTGCTCGGGCATGAGTGCGCAGGACTTTACGCAGTAATTGCCGCCATCGGGCGAACTGTCGCGGTCTCCGAACCAACCGGATCTCTGCGCATCTGTGAGCATACGCTAGGCCCAGACCCGGCCAGAACCCATGAGAACATCGTACTCACATCGTTTGGAGAATCCAACACCATTCTACTGGGTAAAAGTGGGACACCTTCGAGGCACGCGGCATACGCTCAGCTCCCAACCGCGACATCGATGTCATCGTGCGCCGGGCACGTACGCCGGTTTGTCGGACATCCGCGTCATACCTAGGCCAAGAGAATTGGTCGTTCGATCGCCAAAACCAACATCAACCAAATATTATCAATGACTTACAGCGATGGCTCACAACGTGCACAAGGGGTCGGGCGTCTCGAAGGCACAGCATGACTTACTGACTTACTGTCCTGACTTCGCCTGACTTGACTTGAACTGACCTGACTTCGCCTGACTTGACCTGACTGCCCTGACTTACTTCGAACTTGGGCTGCTCTCTTCAACGACTTTTCTTGGCTTCTTAGCTCCTTACTTCTTAGCTCCTTGGCTTCCACTTACCGCTTCGACTTCGTGCTCGAGACACCTGCCTGACTCTTCGTTCCTTGTCTTTGCTTCGTTTCTGGCTTCCTTGTTTCTTCTCGCGCTAGTCGCGCCTCGAATTTCCATTAGGTCGGTGCTGATTCTTTGCCCAGGACGGTTTGGTCCCCGTCCTGGGCTCCGTGTTTAGCCTTCACGCCCCCCAGTGCCCCCGCGCTGAGGGGCGTTGCTTTTGGAGCCGCTCGACCTCCCGGCCACGAACTCGTGCCAGGGCGAGCCGACGAAGCGATCGCGAGGGTAGCTCAGCCCCAGCCGTTCGGCAGCGACACGTGGATCATGTCCGTGTCTGTGGCGCTAGTGTTCATGGTCTGCGGGCTCGGGCACTCGATCCGCGAGGCGCCACAGTCGATCCGGGGGCACGCGCGCCTCGACCCCTTCGAACAGCTCTTCGTCGGTCGCACAGCTCGACTTGGGGAGCCGCCGCGGATCCAACACGACGTGCCCCCGCAGGGCGCACATGCCCCCCAGCGGCATCGTGTGGATCGCAGGCGCCCAGCCCTTCTCGAACACCTCGGCGAGATCCGTACGAAGCTGGCCGCGACATCGCGGGCAGATCGTCAGCGCGCCGTCGTCGGTCCGCGCGAGGGTCACCAGCGGATCACGTCCGCTGAACTCGGCGCGGATCGATCGCCACCAGCTCGCGTCAAAGCGATAGCCAAGCTCGACCGGCTGGTCCGGCAACAGGCCCTCTTGCGTGAGCCACCACGCCGCTAGGTAGTAGGCCGGCGCCATGCCATCGGGACCATCGCGCGACTCGATCATCAGCGGCGGGCGATCGAAGTGCGGATCTTGATCCCACGCGCGCTCGAGCCGGACCCGGCGCTGACCGGCCAGGTGAAAGAAGCGATGGCCAAGCACGACTCGACTCAGCCGATCCGCGAACACGAACAGCGTGTTGCCCAGCTTGCGCCACGGGTTCACGCTCGCCTCGCAGACCTTGATGCGATCGCACTTGAGCCGACCATCGGCGCGCTGCCACACGCTGATGAGCTTGATCTCGATGCGGTCCTCCCAGTCGGGCGTGGGCACGCTGTCATGGACATCCAGACCCAGGTGCCACTGCAGGGCGTTGCCGTGGCGTCCGCGACCACGGGCGGCGGCCAGCGCTTCGGCGGCCGGGCCAAGCGGCAGCCCCCGCGCGGCCTCGGCGAGCAGCTCGAGGTGGCGACAGCGGCGAAGCGGCGCGTCACGCTGTGGCGGCCGGTGGCGCAGCGGCAGCCGCACGCGCGGTCAGTCCTTCTTCGCGGGCGCCCGCTGGACCGGCTTCTTGCTGTCGTTCTTGTGCTTGTCCGCCTGCTTGTCCGTCTTCTTGTCGCCCTTCTTGCGGCCCTTTTGCTCGGCGCAACCAACGCTGAACACGCTGAACGACATCATGGACACGGCGAGCACGAGACACGAGAGCTTGGACATGACGGTTCTCCTAGACCACCCTGGACGAAGCGCTGGGTTGGGTCAAGCGGCTCACAGGCTCGCGCCAGCGTCGATCGGGACCGCTCGGCCGGTCTCGTCAATGGACACGTAGACCGCCTCGGCCGTGGTCACCTCCACGCTCCGCTTGGTGTCGGTCGGCCGATGGGCGACCACGCGGACGCAGACCGTGATCGAGGTCCGACCGACGCGCAGCACCTCTGCGTAGCAGCTGACGATGTCGCCGACCCGCACCGGGTGCGAGAACACGACCTCGCGCATGGCGACCGTGACGACCCGCCCCACGCCAAGTCGATGCGCTGCGATCGCCCCGGCCTGATCGATCAGGCTGAGGATCTTGCCGCCGAAGATCGTGCCGTGAGCGTTGGTGTCCGCGGGCATCATGCACACCCGGATCGCGGGGTGGGGATCGTCGGGGATCGTCGTCATTCCCCGCACCTTAGCAGGGAAGTCTTTGACCCCCACATGGACCTTGGACTCTCCCTCAGCCGGCTCCTACGGCGCCGAGGATCGTCCGGCGGATCGTGCTCGCGTCGGCGTAGTCGGGACAGTAGTGCAGCCCTGGATCCTTGCTGGACAGCGCCCGAAATCGCTTCTCCTCAGCGCCAAAGTCGTACGACAGGATGACCGGCCGCTGGTAGCCAGCGTCGCGCAGCGCTCGGAGGATGAACAAGCCCTGGTTGTCCTGCTGAAAGTGCCGGGCGCGGCCGATGTCGCCGTTGAACCGACCGGTGAGCTGGACCATGTCGCCGAGCAGCTCTTCGACGGGGGTCCTGTCAAAGCGCATGTCGAGGAACACCACGTCTGGCTGCTCGCCCACGATCATCTCGCAGGCTCGCCCGCCGCTCTTGGCCTGGCGGTAGTCGATGCCCTCGGCCACGAAGGTCGTGAGGTTGGTGATGTACTCGTCGCCGTCCTCGACCACGAGCACTCGAATTCGACGTTGTTGATCGCTGTCCATGGTCATGGTGTCGCTGCTGTTGGGATCGCCGAGGCGGACGCTGGCGCCGGGGTCTCGCTGGCGGCGTCCGGCTCCTCGTCGAGGGCGAAGAAGCGCAAGACAACGGCCTTCTCCCACCCGGCCTCTGGCTCGACGGCGATCGAGCCATCGTAGCGCGAGAGCAAGTCGGCGGTGATCCCCATCCCGCGCTCGACGTAGCGACCGCGCAACATCTCGTTGGTGAGCCGCTCGGGCGAGCGATCCTTGATGCGGATCGCCAGGGTCGAGAGCCCTGTGATGTCGTCGATCTCGGTCGCCAGCTCGACGCCAAGACCGAGCGGCGGCTGGGCGTACATCGCCGACGACATCAACGAGTTGCGCAGCACGTTGGCCAGGATGTCGTGCAGATCCGTGGGGAAGATCCGGACCTGCTCGCCCTCCCCTTCGATCGTCAGCGGCGAGATCGGGATCGCGTCGAACTTGTCTTCGGTCGCGACCTCTTCGTACACCAGCGCGATGAACTCGGGGTCGACGCGGGCGATACACAGGCTGCGGATCACATCGCTGAGCCGATCGAAGGCCCGTCGCCCAAGCACATCGCCCGCGCGCAGCAACACCTTGGCGAGCTCGAGCTTTTTCGTTGGCTTGAGGCCGCCGGGGTGGCGCAGCCACTTGGCCATGCCAGCGACGTCATCAAACGCCTTGAGCATGGCCTTGAAGGTGGGATCCTTGCGGCGCAGGTTGAGCGTGACGTCGTGGGCCCGCGCGACGTGCTCGAGCTCCGCCACGTAGTTCAAGAACCGCCCATAGATCCCGCGCCGCTCGCCGCGGTGCGGATCGTTGTCGCTGCTGGCGTCGTCGTCCCCAAACAGGCGCCGGGCGAGCAAGGTGGCGCGCGCCTCGGCGTCGGGCTCATCGAGCTCGAGCGCGCGCCCAACATCCGACAAGAAAGCGGTGTTGTGCTTGAGGATCTCGTGACGGATCAGGCTCAAGATCCGCGCGACCTCGGGAAAGCAGCTGGGTGAGCGCTCGAGCAGCTGCGGCAGCGAAGACCCCCGCACGCGCCGCCAGATCAACGCCAACGGGATCGACAGCAACACCAGCGAGCCCAGCGCGATCGCCAGGTAGACCTTGAGGAACACCGAGTCCATGTGGGCCCGCAGCTCCTGCGCCGAGTCCCAGTACACGTCATAGGGGCCGGCCTCGCGCAGGTAGATGTCGAGCTGCTCACTGGCTGCCCACAGCTCGAGGTTGTCCCACAGCAATTTTGCGACGCGGTAGCGGGCGATCACCGAGCCAAGATCCGCGGCGCGGCGCAGGTGCGAGCGGCCCTTGGCCGAGTCCGCCAGCATCAAGCCCAGCCGCTCGTGGACCTCCATTTGATCGGGATCGACGCCAAGGCTCTCGTCCCAGTAGACCCGCGCCTGGCCTTGCCGGCCCTCTTGCACGTACACGACCTGCGCGAGCATGTTGAGCAGCGCCGTCTCCTGCGGAAATTTTTCGCGGGCCTTGAGCAGCAAGGTCTCGGCCCGATCCCACTCGCCGTGCTCGGCCCCGAGCACGTAGGCCTCGCTGATCAGGCGGTGCAGCTCGGGATCGAGGCGCCCAACGTTGGACGGCAACGGGGGCGGAACGAACGCGACGTGCTCCTCGACCTCGCGCTCGAGCGCGGCGATCGCCTCGCGGGCGGCGTCGCGCTGGGGATCATCGGGATCGCCGTACTCGAGGTAGTCGCGAAAGTGCTCGATCGCCTTTTGCTTGTCCGAGCGGGTGTAGAGCTCGCCCAAGTGAAAGTGCAGCACGTGCAGATCGGGCCGCAGGCGCAGCGCCATGTCGAGGTGCGTGCGCGCTTGCTCGTCTTCGGCGCCCGAGAACTCCTTCTTGTAGAGCAGCCCCAACGCCATGTGGGTGGCGTAGTCGTAGCGCTCCATTGCGATCGCCCGCTTGAACGACTCGATCGCCGCGGGCAGGTTCTCGTTGCGGGCGTAGACCTCACCCAAGTAGTAGTGGGCCCGCGGGTACCAAGGTGAGTCATCAACGGCGAACTCGAGCTCGGCCAGCGCGGTCCTCAGATCCCGCCGACGCAGCGCCTCGAGCCCGCGGTTGTAGGCGGCCTCGGCCTCGGGCGTTGGCTTGCCGCCCTGCAGCTCCTGGATCTCCGCGACCGCCAGCTGGATCTGCAGCTCGTCGATCCACTTCTTGGCCTGGCGCACGGCTTCGAGGTCGTCGGGGTGCATCGCCAAGATCCGCTCGTAGGCGGCGACGGCCTGCTGCGGCTGGTCGAGCCGCCGATGCAGCTCCCCCTCGAGCTCGAGCGCCGCGAGCTTGGGTATGGCCTCACGGGCCCGGCACTCGCGGCGGTAGGCGTCCAGGTGCGCGACCGCGGCCTCGAGGTGACGATGTTGCTGCTGCTCGAGCGGCGCGAGCTCGGCCTCGGCGGCGCGCAGCTCGGCGGCGACCAAGCGGATGTCTTCGGGCCGCCCGACCTCACCGACCTCGAGCGCGGCGAGCTCTTCCGCGATGTCGAGTCGCTCCTTGGCGTAGACGTCGGCGCACTCGCCCATCCACGCGACCGCGTTCTCGCGCTCCGACAGCCACAAGCCGCGGGGGTCGTAGACCTCGAGCAGGGTCAGATCCTCGATCGCCAGTCGCGGGCAGCGGCCCTGGAGCGTCGCCCGCTTGTGCACGTGGGCGCGGCCGCGCAGCGACTCGGGGTCACCGTCGTGGATGTCCAGCGCAGCCGTGTACTCGTTGATCGCCTCTTGCCAGCGGCGCTGCTGCATCGCCCGCTTGGCCCGGCCAAGGTGGTCGGCGAACGCGATCTCGCGCTGCTGCTCGATCGTGAGCGGATCGAGCACGCCCTCGCCCCCCTCGCCGTCGTCGACGCCCGGCAGCTCGCCGCCGGTTGTCTCTGGCCCGGGCAGCGGGTCACGCGGGGGCGCGGCCGACACCGCCGTTGGCAGCACCAACACCCACAGCGCGAGCAGCACCCCAAGCCCACCCAGGAGCGCGGCGCGAACGGAGATGGCCGCCATCCCCGACCAAGCGCGTCGCCGTGTCCACATATTCCGGCCTCACCCCGCCCGCGAGCGCTTGAGCTCGCGCAGCTTGATGCCCAGCTGGTTCATGCGCAGCTGGACCTTGCGACCCGACTCGGGATCGGCGAGCAAGAACTCCGCGACCCGCGACAAGTCCCCCGCGAAGTGGTGATACAGGCGCTCGAGGTACTGCCGCTCGACCTCGCAGCTGACGGCGTTGAGTGACTCTGCTGGGGACACGCGGACCCGCAGGCGCAGGCCCTCGCTGTCTTCGATGAGGTCGTCACCGAGCTCGGCGACCGGCTCGCCGAGCCCCGCCTCGGCGAAGGGCCGCAGCAGATCACGGATCGTGCGGGGCTGGATCACGATGACATCGGGCCGGGCCTCGAGCTCGCCATCTTCCGACTCGACCGGCTCGATCTGATCGACCCGATCGACGAGCTCGACGAGCGTGAAGGTCACCAGGTTCGAGAGCACCATCTCGAACTGGCGAAAGTTGCCGGGCCAGTCGAAGTCCTGCAGCAGGTTGTAGCTGTTTTGGTGCAGCAACAGGTGGATCCGGCGTGGATCTGGCTTGATCGGGACCTTGCGGCCCACGGTGACCCGCAGTCGCTCTTGCTCGGCTGGCGCCCACAGCCCGCGCTGCTCGGCGTACTGCATGAGCAAGTCCCGGTTGTAGCCGCCTTGGCACACGCGCTCGAGGAAGAACTCGAGCAAGTGTTGAAAGTCGTCGCGGCGCTGGCGAAGGCTGGGCAGGGTCACCGCCGTCGACGGGTTCAAGCGCATGAACAGATCCTCGCGGAACCGCCCGCTGCGGACCATCTGCGCCAAATTTTCGTTGGTTGCGACGACCAGCTTGATGTCCGCCGTGCGCTCTTCAACCGATCCGACCGGTCGATAGCCGCCCTCTTGCAGGACCAAGAGCAGCGATTTTTGCAGCTCGAGCGCGAGGTTGCCGATCTCATCGAGGAACAACGTGCCACCGTGGGCCCGCGCCAACACACCCTCGCGCGAGCTGCTGGCGCCGGTGTAGGCGCCCTTGACCACGCCAAACAGCTGCGCGGCCATCAGCTCCGACGGGATCGTGCTCAGATCCACGGCCATGAACGGCCCCGTGCGCTGCGAGTGCGGATGAATGTACTCGCGCGCCAGCAGGCTCTTGCCGGTTCCGGTCTCGCCCTGAATGATGACCGGCAGCTGCCCGCGCGCGAGGATCGCCAGCCGGCGGCGCAGATCTGCCATCGCCGGCGCCGTGCCCCAGTAAAATGGCCCCTCATCGTCGGCCGAGCTGCGCTGGTCGCGAGCGAGGATGCCCTCGACCTGGACCTTGAGCGCGCGCGCGTCGAGGTACTCGTCGTCGAGCAGATAGGTGTAGTCCTCGGCGTGGAGCCGCTCGGCGTCGGCCTCGAGCGGAAGATCGTCGAGCGCGGTCATCACGATGACCGGCAGATCCGGGTAGCGACGACGCAGACGATCGAGGATCTGCAGGCCCTGTGAGCGACGCAGCCGCTCGTGCACGCGCTCCGCGTCACCCTTTGCCAGCAACGCGGACTTGTCCTCGGGGAGCAGATCCTCGTTGGGGATGTCGAAGTGAACGTCGAGCAGGACCAGATCGATGCTCCGGCGCGAACGCGCCAGGATCTGCATCGCCTGTTGGTGGTTGCGCGCGGGTCCGACGAACTCGTGCTCGGGCATGAAGCGCCGGCACAGCTCGAGGTACTTGTCCTCGTCGTCGATGATCAGGATCGACGACATCTGCTAGTCGCGGTCCCGCAGCAGCCGTCGGTGGAGGTTTCGCAGCTGTAGACGGATGTCCTGCTGGGCCGCCCGGATGTTGGCCCGCTCGCGCGCGAGCGTCTCGCGGTCATCGTTGGCCAGCGCCGCGCCGACCCGCTCGAGCCTGGCGACGGCGCTGCCGACGGCCTCGAGCTCGGGCTCGAGCGGACGCGGCAGCGCGCCAACGTGGGCCTGCCAGATCTCCCACGCGGCCTCGCGGCGGTCGCCGTGCTTGCGGGTCTCGAGCAGATCAGCACGCAGCGCGGTCAGCAATTCCTCGGCGACGGGGCCATCCCACACCGCCTCGTCGAGGTTGGCCGACGTCCACGCGACGTACTTTCCAAGATCGTGTTTGAGCGCGGCGACCTGCTCGAGCAGGTCACCGGTTGGCGTGTGTGCGTCCCCGGTGGTCACTGTCACGCGAGAGCATCCCGCAAGCGCCGGAACCGAGCAAGCGGCGCGCCGGAGCTGCGGACACGATGCTGCCCACGGTGACCCCGTCCGCGCACGTCGCCCATGTCACCCGTGTCGCCATGTCACCCGCGAGCGGGCGAGACGCCCACGCCCGAGCTGACAGCACGCTCAGCCGGCCGCGACGACGCCGTCGGGCAGCGAGTAGCGGGTGGCCCGAGCCCGTCCGATGCTCGAGACCTTGCCGACGCGCCGCATCCACGACAGGTAGCCACGCAGCTCGATGGTGTCGACCTCGATGCGCTTGGCGAGCTGCCCGATCGTCAGTGACGGGGTGTCGGTGAGCACCTCGAGGATGCGCCGGTACATGAATTCCTCGCGGCTCTGGCTGTCGGCCGAGGTCGCGGGCTTGGTGTCGACATCAGCCTGACGCCCGCCATTGCTAGCGGGGCTCGCTACGCTGGACTCGCCGCTGGTCCCACGCTTCGCACCGGCGCCGGCGGCGATCAGGGCATCCTCGAGGTCGGACAAGGTCAGCTCGCGCATGGCGTCACCGGCCTCGCTAGCGAGCAGCTCGCGGATCGTGGTGATGAGGGGTGCCTTGGCTAGCGTCTGCTTGGCAGCTTTGCGCAAGCCCGAGCGATTGTTCGCCAACGCGTTCTCGAGTAGTCGAGCGATCTCCAACATTTTGTCTTCATATCCCCGCGCGTGCGTAGACGGCGGCCGAAACGTGGGCGGACTATGCCACCAGATCGGGCAACTGCCAAGCGCCCGGAACTTGGTCCGCCTGCGCGTCAGTTGCAGGTGAGGTAGCCGAGATCGACCTCGCGGCTCTCGCATGGATAACAGCAGTCGTCGCAGTCTTCGGAGAAGTCGATGCCGACCCCGTAGCTCAGGCCGCTGTCGGTCTGCGCGCCGAAACAGATCCACTCGTCGACATCACACAAGATGGTCTCGAGTCCGTCGTAGCCCAGACCCGGCGTCCTGTACTCCGCGGACCCAGAGGGCCACGTCCAGTCGCGCGCATCCGAGAACAACTTCCAGCTCACGTGCGATCCGTCGTCGCAGTCGTCGGTCACGCGGAAGGTCATCAGCGGCGAGCAGCCGGCGCCGTAGGGATCATCGCCGTCGAAGCCGTCCTCGCAGTAGCAGGCCCCGCGGTAGTCGTACGCGAACGGCCCGCACTCGGTGTCCTCTACGACGAGCACGCAGCCGAGCCCCGCGGCGGTCGAGAACCCGACCGCGACGAGACAGACGCGCAGGACATGACCCAGACCCTGAACCAGTCCCCTCCGAGCGGACGCGGGCCGTGGGCAGGGAGGCGACTCGATACGGAAGTTTGAAGCAGACATGGGACCTCCAAGGGGCGCGAGCAACGATACCGGTTCTGAGCGCGCTTGACTTGGGTGACAACCCGCGACCGGGCGACAGGTGATCCCCCGCCAGCACCTACTTGGCACCAGCCCGGCCGGGCGATCAGTAGTCTCGCCTGGCGCCATTTTCCGGCTGCCCGCCTGCGAGCCGCACGCAGGGTTGGAAATCGTAGCAATTTCGGGGTATCGGCTAACATCCTGAGACGCGTGTTCCCGCCCGATCAGACCGCCGAGCTGAGTACGCCGGCAGGCCGCAAGCCAGCTCGCGCAGACGTCGCCGCCGCCGCCGCCGACTCGATCGCGGATGGCCGCAGCCAGCACCGCGCCCCGACCAAGGTTGGTGTGTGGGAAGAGGGCGCGATCATCAACGATCGCTACACGCTCGAGCGGCGGCTCGGCAGCGGCTCGATGGGCGAGGTGTTCCTCGCCAGCGATCGGCTGCTCAAGAAGCACGTCGCGCTCAAGGTGCTTCGCGGTGACATGGCCAAGAGCCGCGCGACCGTGCGTCGGTTCTTGCGGGAGGTCGCGCTGGCGCACTCGGTGACTCACCCCAACGTCGTCCGCATCTACGACACGGGCGAGACCGACGGGCTGCCGTATTTCTCGATGGAGCACTTGCAGGGGCAGACCCTCGAGCAGCTAATTGATGTGAGCCGGGTGAGCCGCGGCGGCCGTGGCAACAACGGCGACGCCGATGACAGCGGTAGCGGGCCAGCCCAGGCAACGGGTCAACCGACCGGCGTGCGCGCCCGCGAGGTCGACGGTGGTGAGCTGGGTGATCCGCCCATGACGCTGCGTGAGATCCGAGAGATCAGCTACGAGATCCTCTCGGGGCTCGCGGCTGCGCACGCGGCCGGTATCGTCCACCGCGATCTCAAGCCCGCCAACGTGATGCTCACCCACCGCGGGGCGATCGTCATGGACTTTGGGGTCGCGGGCTTCGACTCCCCGACCCCCGGTGTCCGCCCCAACCCCGCCGAGGCCCGCTCGCTGGTCCGCACCGAGGCCGGGACGATCTTTGGCAGCCCTGCATACATGGCTCCCGAGCTGTGGGAGGGCGCGCCCGCGACGGTCCAGAGTGATCTGTATTCGTTTGGCGTGATGCTCTACCAGATGTTGAGCGGTCGCCTGCCGATCGAGGCGCCCAACGCCAAGGTGTTCCTGATCAAGCTCAAGGAAGAGAAGCCGCCGCCGATCCGGCAGCTTCGCAAGGACACGCCGTGGAATTTGGCGCTGTTGGTGTCGAGGTGCATGTCGTCGGATCCCGAGCAGCGCCCCATCTCGGCCAACGCAGCGGCCAACCTGGTGTCGCCGCTGGCCAAGCGCTGGCGATGGATCATCGCCGCGGGTGTGCTGGCGATCACGCTCGGGTTGATCAGCCTCGGGCTGCGCAGCGCGGAGGAACGGCGCTACCTCGACATGGGCCTGCCCGACGCGATCGCGGCCGCGGATCTCGACGCGTTCGTGCGCAGCTTCGATGTTGGCGACCATGCCAGCGCGGTCCGACAGATCGAGCGTCTCGAGGTCCGCGCCCCCGACTCGGCGGCCGTGGTGTATTGGCGGGCGACTCTCGAGCACGCGCTGGGCAACGAGCCGCGCCGCTGGGATCGCTGTCAGGCGGCCGGCTACACACCCGACGGGGCCGGCGAGCAGTGGCGCGGCAGCGCGGACTGGCGCGAGCTGGCGATGGGCGCGTGCTCGGCCTCGTACAGTCTCTCGTCGGAGCTGAGGGCGCTGCTCGACCCGAGCAAGTCCAGCAACCTCCCCGACGCGTGGCTGCCTCTGGCGGTCAACGAGTCCTTGGTCCCGCGCATCGAGGCTGCCCGCGATCTCGGGCCAACCTTGCGCCAAGAAGCGCAGGACGTGCTGCAGCGCCTCGATGAAGCGCCCGATCTGGAAGACGGCCCGCCGCTGGCGATCCACTGGCAGCTCGCGCGCTTCGAGCTGCACGTGGCGCTTGGCCGCTTCGACGAAGCTCGCAACCTCCTCGACGATCTGCTGACGGGCCACCCCGAGGCGCCGATCGTGTTGGCGAGGGCCGCCCAATTCTACGCGCTCAGCGGCGAGATCGACCGCGCCAACGAGTGGGCCAAGCGAGTGGAGGACTACGATCCGCGCCCAACCATGCGGCTGCTGCTCGACGCTGGCCGGCTGAACGACGCGACGGTGATCATGGATCGCTACGCAACCGGCCCGGGCCCGCACCCGCTGCAACAATGGATGCTCGACAGTTGGTGCGGCTACGCCTACCGCTTCGAGCTCGACACGGCCCCCGAGCGCTGCGGCGCCGTGGGCCCGGGGCTCGTGCACAACATGTGGATCGCGGGGCGCCTCGATGGCGCCGACCAGCGGGCGATGAGCACGATCGAGCGCGAGATCGCGAGCGCGCAGGTCTCGATCGATCGCCGCGAGTGCTGGGCGCGGGGCATCCAGGCCAGCGTCGTCACCCACACCGTGCCGCCGTTCGAGACCTACCTGCGCCAGCTCGACATCTACGCAGCGCTCTGCTTCAACGGCGGCGACGCGCGGCCCAACCCCAAGCTCGCGCGCCGGCTGGCCGACGATCTCGTCAGCGTCGCGCCGGGAGATCCGTGGGCGCTGCTGGTCGACGCGCAGGTCGACGACGCGCTGCTCGCCTCGGCCACCGCCACCAACAAGCGCCGCGAGGTGCTCGAGCGCTGGCGGCAAGCTGACGCCGACCTCCCGTTGGTGCGAACGCTCCGCAAGCTGGTCGGCGAGCCAGCGCCGACCGACCCGACCGACCCGACCGACGCGTCCGAGCCCGACTCTGAGCTAGACCCTCAGCCAGATCGGGAGCCCGGCAGCAGCGAGCCAACCCTGATGACCCCCGTTGGCGCCGGCGAGCCAGATCACGCGGACGAGACCGACGATGCGGGCGAGGCCGAATGAGTGAGCTCAGTCGCCGGGATCAGGCCGTGCTCTGGCACCCCGCGACCCACTTCGGCGATCTCGAGCGCACGCCCCCGCTGCCGATCCGCTCGGCCCGCGGGGTCTGGCTGACCGACGAAGATGGGCGCCAGATCCTCGATGGGATCGGCTCGTGGTGGACGTCGATCCACGGCCACGGCCACCCACACATCGTCGCGGCGATCCAGCGTCAGGTCGCGCAGCTCGACCACGTGATGTTCGCGGGGTTCACCCACACGCCGGCGATCGAGCTCGCGGAGCGGCTGCTCGCGCTCGCGCCACGCGATGAGCAGGTCCACTACGGCAAGGTGTTCTACAGCGACTGCGGCTCGGCCTCGGTCGAGGTCGCGCTCAAGCTCAGCTATCAATCACGCGTCCTCACCGGCCAGACGGGTCGGCGACGATTCGCGGCGTTGCAGCGCAGCTATCACGGCGAGACCCTGGGCGCGCTGTCGGTCTGCGGCAGCGAGGCCTGGCGCGAGCCGTTCTCGGCCCTGCTCCACGACGCCCTGTACCTGCCGGTTCCCAGCTTTGCCGCCCACGAGCACGAAGACCTCGATCCGGGCGAGGGCGCGGGCCTGGGCGCGGACACCCCCGAGGCCGATCGGGCGGTCGCGCTGCTCGAGGCCCACGCCCACGAGCTGACCGCGTTCGTCGTCGAGCCGCTGATCCAGTGCGCGAGTAAGATGAACATGCCCGGCGTCGGCTTTTATCGGCGCCTCGTCGACACCTGCCGGCGGCTGGACATCCACGTGATCGCGGATGAGATCGCCGTCGCGTTTGGGCGGACGGGCAAGCTGTTCGCCAGCGAGTGGGCCGGGCGCGCCCCGGATCTGCTGTGCCTCAGCAAGGGCCTGTCGGGCGGGGTGTTGCCGCTCGCGGCCACGCTGATCCGGGCCGGCTTCGAAGACGCGTTCAAGGGCGACCCCGCCCGCAGCTTCGCCCACAGCCACACCTTCACGGGCAACCCGATCACCTGCGCGGCCGGGCTCGCCAGCCTCGAGGTGTTCGAGGCCGAGCGCACCCTCGCAAACCTGCCCGAGCGCATCGCACAGATGGCGACGCTGCGGCGTGAGCTCGCGGATCGACACCCGCAGGTGATCGAGAGCCGCCAGGCCGGGCTGGTGGGCGCGCTGACCCTCGACCGCACGCGCGGCCCCGCCGATGGTCGCTTGGGCCTGGCGCTTCGGGCCGCGGCGATGGACCGGCAGGTGCTGCTGCGGCCGCTGCATGACACGATCTACTGGATGCCTGCCCTCAACGTCGACCCGGCCGCGCTCGCGCGCCTCGCCGAAGTCACGGGTGAGATCATCGACGAGGTGCTGCCGCGATGAGCCGCGCTCGCGGTCGGGCGCTGGGGCTCGGTCTGATCGCGCTGGTGGTCGCAGCAGGCTGCGAGGATCCCCGCGGGCCGATCGACCTCGACGCGATCGTCACCCCGGCCGGCGAGTGCGTGACCGTTGTGCACGAGAGCCTCGAGCTCGACGGACCGGTGCATCGCTTCATCAGCGACGCCCCTGGCTCGGCTGGCGGGTGGGCGCTGACAACGTTCATCAACGACGCCCAGTTCGAGGAGCTCGCAATCGTGCGGGTCCCGGCCAGCCCGAGCGAGGCCCCTACCCCGATCCTCGAGCTTGGTGTCTTCACGCCCAGCCCCAAGCACGTCGAGATGCGCGCTGGGGCCGACCCAGGCGAGGCGTGGGTGCTCAGCGAAGCTGGCAACGCGACCGTGCTGCGGCGGCTCCAGCCGGAGCTGGGCGTGACCGCGAGCAACAGCGATCTCAGCAACTTCCCCGTTGACGAGCACAACGGCAGCTGCCCCACGGACTACTCGCGCAGCTTGTTGGTGGCGGAAGGTCGGCCCTACCTGCTGGCGATCCCAAACTGCAGCACCGACCCCACGCTCTCGCTTGGCCTGCTCGCGCTCGAACGCGAGACCCTCGAGTTTGGGACCAGCTGGGCGTTGACCTTTGATCCCTGCGCCCACGCAGAGGCAGCCGGCTGCGCGCTCGCGCTCTCGTACTGGCTCCCGGTGATCGGCGCGGGCGGCTCGGCGCTGCTCCCTGGCACGTCGCGGGTCCCGATCGGCTTCACGCAGCAGCGCGCGCTGGCAGACCCGCTGCCCAACGCACCACCCAACCAGGATTTGGCGCCGGTCTCCGACGTGGCCCTGCTCGACATGCGGGTCACCCCGGGCGGCCCAACGGCGCGGCTGGTCACGCTGCGCTCACTGTGGGTCCACACCTTCCCGGTCTCGCTTGGCCCGGTCGCCGTCACGCAGGACCCCTATTCGATCCAGCTGCACGTGCGCAACGATCTCCTCGAAGACGACGCGCTGCTGCTGCGGTTCGACACGATCGACGATGTCTACATCCCGCTGCGGCATCCCCTACCGCTCGATGGACGGGGCCGGTTGGTCCAGCTCGCCGACCAGGGCGTGATCCTCGATGTCCACGACGGCGTGCTGCAAGGCGTGCCGCTGATCGACGTCGGCAGCTGGCCGCTGTGGACGACCTACGATCTAATTGAGCTACCCGACCTCCTCGACTTTGAAGTCGCTGGGGTCGGGCAGTTGTTGTTGCGACGCGAGCAAGCCCCGCCGCAGGTCGTGCACCTTGCGTGCTTGGAGTGACTACGCGCCGGTGGCGTCGGGTTTGAACAGCACCTCGGTCGGGACGATGACCTTGTCGCCGCCGTTCATCGCCCACGCGAAGTGCATCGTCATGAGCGGGCCGTCCGCTTGGATGTAGCGGATCTCGAGCCTGTACTCACCGGGCGCGAGGTACAGCAGCTCGCAGGCCTCGACGGCTTCTTCGTGGACGCCGTCGTTGTCGACGAGCAAGGTGTCCTCGAGCAGCAGCTGCGAGCCGTCGTCACTGTGCAGGCACAGCTCGTACTCGGCCTCTTCGGTGATGTTGATTGAACCGGAGAACCGGATGCCGTAGTTGGAGGTCAGCTCAGACGCGCCCGGAAAGCCGTTGGCCGCGTCGTCCTCGTCAAAGTCGAGGTTGGGGACCACGAAGCTGCTGCTGGGCTCGCCAAGGCTGCTGAAGTCTGGAACGGCGGAGACGGCAGCGACGGCGAAGCCCTCGGCGAACAGCCCGTTGGGTCCTTCCTCTTCGCCACTACCCTCGTCGGGGACGACGCGCGGCGGCTTCTTGGCGGTGACCTTGCGGGCCTTGGTGTTGCGCCCGCCGCTGCGGGTCGCCGTGGATCCTCGCGCGCGGCTAGAGCCCGTTGTTGCGGAGTCGGAGTCGCCCGAGCCGTCAGCGTCGGTGGCAGCGTCGGGATTTTGGGTCTCGTCGACTTGCTTCTTCGCACAACCGGCGAGCGCAAGGACAGAGACCATGGCCAATGAAAAGTAGGTTCGCATCATGTACCTCTTCTTGTCGGGGGGCTCAGACGCGGAACGATAGGAGGGATTCAGCGCCCCGTCCACGCGGCTGGAGTGAGTCATGAGGCCTTTTGGTCAGATCGGCGCTTGCGAGCGCGCAACCGGACCTTGCCGCCAGAGGTGTCGACCTCGAAGCGGATCTCGTCCCCGTGCTTCTTTTGCAATTTGGGCACCTCTCGAGCCAGCTTGTCGATCAGGCGGCCGTAGGTCAGGCCGGAGACCGACTCGCCTGCGGCCTTCTTGGCGGCGACAAACTGCTTGAACAGATCCCGAGCCTCGCGGGCATCGACCCCGTCAGGCAAGTGCCGACTCGCCGCGCCGCGAGCCGTGGCCGCGCCGCGATCGACCTTGGGCCGAACGCCACTCTTGCTCGCGTCACGCTCGACCTTGGGTCGAACCCCGCTCTGTGCCGGATCGACGATGGTCCGCACCCCACTTTGTGCAGCGGCGCTCCCGTCTTCTTCGGCCCGGCGTCGCTGGGCTTCATACTCCCGCCGCGCGGACACGGCCAGCAGCCGCTTGAAGGTTCCCTGCTCGATCTGCCGAAGGATCCGGGTCCAGTAGTGCTCGTAGGTGACGACCCGCGCCTTGAGGGTCTGGGTTCGAAACCGCAGCGCCGTCACCCCTCCGCGCATCCGTTCGATGTTTCGCAGGTGCAGCTTGACAGCGTCGTGCTCCCTTCGCGGCGGGATCCGATCGACGCCGTTGAAGTAGCGCTCGTACGCCACCTTCAGCATCTCGATCTCCGCCTCGAGGTCGTCGAGGATGTCCATCGTGAGCCGCGCCGCTTCAGCTTTCTCCGCTCGCGCCAACGGCGTGATGCTACCTGTGCTACCGGGGACGCGCTAATTGTCTGAGCGGCGCTGGACCGCGCACGCGGGATCCGCGACCTCTCACCTGCGGCAAAGCGTGAGGCAAAGCGCCCCATGTTGGTGGAGATGCCCCCAACGGCGTGGCCCTGCTTGCTCGCTTCGACTATGAAGGCCTGGCCGTGTCGGCGTACCGATCGACATGCGCAGAATTCGCAGCTGCGCGATGACCAAGATCCTCGCCTTCATTCTTCTGATCGGGCCCCTGATCTTCATCCACGAGCTTGGTCACCTGTTGGCCGCCAAGCTCGTCGACGTCAAGGTGGGGCGGTTCTCGATCGGGTTCGGACCACCGCTGCTACGCCGGACGATCGGCGAGACCGAGTACTGCTTGGCACCGATCCCACTGGGTGGGTACGTGACCTTGCTCGGGCAAAACCCCTACGACGAGGTGCCCGAGCAAGACCGCGATCGCGCGCTGTCGAACAAGCCGCTGTGGGCTCGCTATCTGGTGCTGGCGGCCGGTCCGATCGCCAATCTGATCGTCCCGATCCTGCTCTATTTCTTCTTCTTTCTGACCCACGCCCTGCAGCCGCCGCCGGTGATCGGCACGGTCCTCGACGGCTCGGCCGCCGCGCTCGCGGGCCTCGAGCCGGGGGATCGGATCGTCGAGATCGACGGCGACGACGTGCGCTCGTGGAAAGAGATGCAGACCAAGGTCGCCGCCTCGCCCGACCTCGAGCTGCGGATCGAGATCGAGAAGCAGGGCAAGCGAGTCGAGCGCTTCGTGACCCCGCGCCGCACCTTCGTAGAGAACCCGCTCGGGGTCCCCGAGCCGCGCGGTGTCCTGGGCGTCTACGGGCACTTCTACGCGCCGCAGATCGGCATCGTCGACCCCACGTCGCCGGCCTACGAAGGCGGGCTGCGGACCGGTGATGTGATCACGTCGATCGACGGCGAGCCGGTCCGCACGATCGAAGAGCTGCAGGCGCTGGTCGCGACGCCCCCGGACTCCTTGGTCCGACTCACCTACCTGCGGCCCAACGCGACCGCGTTTCAGCTGGGCACCCTGCTGTGGTTCGAGAGCCACCACGCCCAGCTGCTGCCCCGCCAAGAGACCCGCGGGCGCACGGGTCTGCCAAACGCGCCAGACAGCTCGCCCACGGGGGTGTTGCCGGCCAACACCTTCGTGCGCGCGGTCAACCATGACTCGCCGGCTGCCCGCGCGGGGCTGCTGCCTGGCGACCGCGTCATCGAGGTCGATGGCCAGCCGGTGACGCGCTGGGAGTCGGTCGCCAACATCCTCGATCGTGCGCAGGACAAGCCCGTCAAGCTGTTGGTCCAGTCGCTTGGCGGCGAGCCGCGCGAGCTGACGGTCAAGCAGGATCTGCGCACCCGCAAGGACATCTACAAGACCGAGTTCAGCTACCTGTTCCTTGGCGCCGAGCCGTACGGGATCAGCCAGGCACCGGACCTCGAGCCAATTCGCGGGCGCTTCACCTACGCGACCCGGGCCTCGTGGGGCGAGACCGTCTACATGCTCGAGATGATGTGGACGGCGCTGCGCCAGATGGTCACGCTGCAGCGCGGCGTCGAAGAGCTGAGCTCCGTGGTCGGGATCTTCGCGTTCGCTGGGACCGCCGCCGAGCAAGGGCCGACCGAGTTCCTGATGCTGATGGCGCTGATCAGCTTGAACCTGGCGTTCGTGAACCTGCTGCCGATCCCGATCCTCGATGGGGGTCACCTGCTGTTCTTCACGATCGAGGCGATCCGCCGCAAGCCGCTTGGCCAGCGCGCCCGTGAGATCGCCAGCGCGATCGGGCTGGTCGTGATCCTGCTCTTGATGCTGATCGCGCTGCGCAACGACGTGATGCGGTTTTGGATGGACTGAGTCGGGGGACTTGCATGGGATGGATGCTCTGCTTTGACGCCTCGGCACCGCGCACCTGCGTGGCGCTTGGGCGGGTTGGTTCGACCGATCTGGATCAGCTGGATCAGCTGATCATAGAAGACGAGAGCGAGGACCCCGGCAGCCAGACCTCTGCGCGTCTGCATCTGCGGCTTGGGGCGGCGCTCGAGCGCGCGGGCATCACCGCGGCGCAGCTCGACGTGGTCGCGTGCGGGCGCGGGCCAGGCACGTTCACCGGCTCTCGGGTCGCGGTCGCAACAGCGAAGGGCTTGGCGATCGGGCTTGGTGTTCCGGTCGTGCCGGTCTCGACCCTGGCCTCGCTCGCGGGCTCGGCCGCGACCAACGGGCGGGTGCTCGCGGTGTTGGACGCCCGCCGCGATCAGGTCTACGGGGCGCTGTTCAACGTGGGCGCGAGGATCGAAGCGCTCGACGAAGAACGCGTCACCGAGCTCGCGGCGCTGATCGCCAGCTTGCCGCCCACGCACCGCGGCGCAGACGTGACCCCGCTCGGTCCCGGGTGTGGACCCTACGCGGACCAGCTGCCGGAGCCCATGCGCGCGCAGAGCATCGTGAGCCCAGGTCCAACGGCGGCGGGGCTGTGGCGCGCGGCTGTCAGCGCCCTGCGAGCCGGGGCGGCCGTCGATCCCGACGCGTTCTGTGTCACGTACCTACGCCAGAGCTACGCACAGATGGGCATTCACAAGCCAAAGCGGCCCGTGTTCAAGAGCCCCTTCGTCTGAGCCGGCAGGTGGCCGGGCCCGCACGGGCCCTCTCAGTCCCAGGGATCGAGCAGGTCTTCGTGGGCGATGCCCTCGTTGGCCTTGCTGTCGGGCTTGACCGAGGGTTTGGGCTCAGCCTCGGGCTCAGGCTCGGGCTTGGGCTTGGGCTTGGGCTTGGGCTCCGCCGGGGCGGCCTTGTCCGGCTTCGTCGTGGCGCGCTCGTCTTCAACCGGCGGAGTGGTTCCCTGCGTGGCCCCGACGGCCTCGGCCGGTTCCGCGGGATCCGGTCCATCCAACGCTGCCGCGGGGGCGCTGACAGGCGGCTCCGCTGACGCCGGGCGCGGGCGCGGGCTCGGTGGTGGATCGGGGATGCTGGCTTGCTCGGCCTGCTCGGTGGCGGTGGTGGGCGGCTCCGCGATCAGCCGCGTGACCAACCACCAGCCGCCAAAGCCGACCCCGCCGATCGCCAGCACGCTGCCCAGCACCATCGCCCCCACCGCCGCGAACGACGGAGCGCGCGGCTTGGAGGCTGGCGGCTCCGGCACAGGATCGGGATCTGGCTCGTCGTCGATGATCGTCTGCGCGACTGGCTTGTAGCCGTTGGTCAGCTCTCGCGGATCTCGGGGCGCGCTCCGGCCGGCGTAGCCCATCGGACGGGCGCCCGAGTGCGCGTCGCGGGCGACACCAGCTGCGGCCGCGGCGAAGTTGGACACGTCGGACAGGGCCGCCATGAGCTCGCGCAGATCGGCGTAGCGTCGCGCCGGGAGCTTGTCCAGGCAGCGCAGCGCGACGGCCTCGAGCTCGGCGGGGATGAACTGCCGGGGCGCTCGCTCGCCGAGTGACTTGGGCGCCTCGTTGATCTGCCGCCAACGTAGCTGCTTGGGGTCGCCAGTGAAGGGTGGGTCGCCCGTGATCAGCGCGTGGAGCAGGCAGCCGACCGCGTAGACATCGCTGCGTGGATCGGGCAGCGCACCGCGACACTGCTCGGGGCTCATGAACGCTGGCGTCGCGTCCTCGGCCGCGCGGGCGTGGCCAAAGTCGAGCACCTTCACGAGCTCACCCCCAGACTCGCCAGCGTCGCCCGCGTCAATCAAGAGCACGTTGCCGGTGTGCAGGTCACCATGGATGACGCCCTGTTCGTGGGCGGCCATGAGCGCCGCGCCGACTTGCTCGACGATGTGCACCGCCCGGGCCCACGCGACGCAGCCGCGCCGCGCCAGCAGCTGCCCGACCGACTCACCAACCACCAACTCCAGGACGACGTAGGGTGTGCCCGCTGGCAGGCGGCCGAAGTCACCGCACCCGACGAGGTGGGGGTGACCCAGCCGCCCGAGCGCTCGCGCGGCGTCGAGGATCTGCTCGCGCCCAAATTCGATCGCGACCGCCCGCGCGCGCTCGAGGTCGGTCGCCTGCCAGGTCTGGGTGAGGGGCCCCTCGCGCAACGGTTGATCGAGCCGGTACCGATCTGCGATCAGCTCACCGTGGTGGTGCGCTGGCCCGCGCTTCGCGGGCGTCGCCACGGGGGTCCCCGCGGCGCGATCGGAGGCCGTCGGCGCGACGCCAGGGTTGGGCATCCAACGCATGGATCTCGCGGGCGCCTGGTCGGGCGCAGCCTGTGGTGCGGCCCCGGCTGGACCGATCCACGCCATCGTCCGGCGCGGACCGTCGGCGTTGGCTGGGTCCATCTCGCCGAGCTTAACACGAGCGCATGACATCAATGGTCGAAGCTGCGGCCGCAACCGTTGAACCCATGATCGCCCAAAAGATCAGCCCAGCCATGTCGGCCCCAGTGGTACACCTGCGCCCGTGTTCGCGCAGGCTGTCCCACCCGCCCCAAAGCTCGACATCCCCGGCCAGGAGGCCGCGTGAAACGCCTCCTGCGCGGCGGGGTGCGGGGTCTGGCCGCCGCCCCCGAGCGGCTGCTTCGGGCCAGCTTTGGGGCCCCGCCACGCAGCGATCGCGGGATCGAGCAAGACCTCCACACCCACGTGCTGCTCTCGCTCATGCGCTTGGGCCGGCTTGGCGAGCTCCACCACCTGAGCCCTGCCAAAGCCCGGCGTCACTACCAGAGCGACGGCGCGTTGGTCGATCTTCCTCCGACCTCGCTCGCCGAGCGGCGCGACTTCACAATCCCCGGCCCCGCCGGATCCTTGCCCGCGCGCCTGTATCGCCCCCACACCGAGGCCGCCTCGCTGCCAGTACTGTTGTGGTTTCACGGCGGCGGCTTCGTGATCGGCGGGCTCGACACTCACGCCAACGCGTGCGCGTGTCTGGCCAGCCGCGTGGGCTGCATCGTCGTCGCGGTCGACTACCGCAAGAGCCCCGAGCACAAATTCCCATGCTCGAGCGACGACGCCCTGGCCAGCGTGCGCTGGGCCTACGCGCACGCGACCGAGCTCGGCGGAGATCCGGATCGTGTGGCGATCGGCGGAGACTCGGCAGGCGCCAACTTGTGCGCGGGCCTGTGCCACCGCCTGCGCGACGCGGACCTGCCCCAGCCGGCGCTGCAGGTGCTCATGTACCCAATGACGCAGTGCGACGCGCCGTTCCCGTCGCGCACCCAGTTCGGCGAAGGCGCGCTGCTGACCACCAAGATGATCGACTGGTTTCACGGGCACTACCTCGGCAACCCCGAGGACGCCACGAGCCCGCTGGTCTCGCCGCTGCTGTCCGCCCGGTTCGACGCGCTCGCGCCCGCGCTGATCCGCACCGCTGGCTTTGATCCGCTGCGCGACGAGGGAGCCGCGTACGCCGACACCCTGCGCGCGGCCGGGATCCCCGTCGACTACCGCTGCCACGAGCGGCTGATCCACGGGTTCTTGACCATGGGCGGAGCCAGCCCGGCCAACAAAGAGGCGATCTTCGAGCTTGGGGACGACCTCGCCGTCGCGCTACGGCGCAGCTGAGGGGTGCTTGGCGAGCTCGGCCAGCGCCGCCTCCACGTGCTCCAACACGGCGAGCTTGCCGGGCCGATCAGCCGGGGTCTCACCAACGTAGCGCCAGAACACTTCGCGGCTGGGCATGACCACGAAGGTCGATGGCACCGCGAGGTCCTGGCCCTTCATCGCGACGCCGTAGGCCGCAGCCACCGCCACACCTTCGTCGGTCAGCAGCGGAAAGTTCAGGCCCAGCCGCTCGCGCAGCACCCTCGAGTCCGCCGCAGGATCCACGCTGATCCCGACGACGCGCACCCCGAGCTCGTCGAAGCGCGGCTTGTCCCTTGCCAGCTTCCCGAGCTGGTCACGACAGTAGGGTCACCAGTGGCCGCGGTAGAACACCAGCACCGCCGGCCGCCCTTCGGCCAGTAGATCGTCGAGGCTGACGAAGCTGCCGTCATCGTTGGGCAGCGAGAACGCTGGCGCGAGCGTGCCCTGGGTAGCTGTAGCGGTACCGGTAGCGTCGGCTGTGGTGGCCTCGGGGTTGGCCGGTGAGTCACGCGTCTCGAGCTTCCACCCGCAGCCCAAGCCGCTGCTCAGCGCGGCGACCAACAGACCTGCCAGGAGGGTCTTCGGAGCGATCGTGGTCACGATCACTGGAGTATTCCATCGACGGGCCCGAGCAGCGCCGGCAGCTCCTGCTCGCCAAGTCGCTGGCGCAGGTTGATCTCGATCATCCGCGACAGCGCCGTCAGCGGCAGATCGTTGGGGTCGAGCCCGAACGGATCTTCGATCTCGGTGCCGACCGCGTCGAGGCCATAGAACGCGTAGGCGACGATCGCCACTACGACCGGCGTCGCGGTTCCAACGGTCGAGAGGATCCCGAACGGCAGCCCGATACAGTAGAGTGCCACGATGCGATGCATCAGCACGGTGTAGCTGGTCGGGATCGGCGTGGACTTGATCCGCTCGCAGGCGCCTTGGACCGCGGTGATCTCGGTGAGGCTGCCCTCGAGCACGTTCAGGTGATGCGGGTGAATCCAGCCCCGATCGTAGAGCGCACGCAGCTGCTCGCCGATCCACTGGGTGATCGCTACAGGACGGTTGAGCTCGGCGGGGAGTGACGCGACCAGCTCGGGGGGCAGCAAGGCCTCGAGCTGCGCGATCCCGTCTTTGTCCTGCAGCCCGTCTTCGTCGCGCAGATGGTGACGCAAGGTGTGGACATAGGCGATCAGCGCGTGGACCAAGGCGTGCCGCAGCGCCCGAAGCTCCGCCTGCTCGACCTCGCCAGCGCGGTGATCGCTGGTCGCGTCGACCATGCGGGGCCCAACCAGCGTGAGCAGCTGACGCGTGAACGAGCGCGCGACGTTGACCAGCGCGCCCCACAGCTTGCGACCCTCCCAGAACCGATCGTAGCTGGTGTTGTTGCGGAACCCGAGGAAGATCGAGAGCGCCAGGCCGATCAGCGTGAACGGCAGCGGGGACAGATCGTGATCGAAGCTGCCGCGCTGCTCATGCAGCACCGTAGCGGCGATGGCGATGCCGGTTGCCAGCGAGACGCGCTTCCAGGTCCAAGCAAGCGAGGTGCCGCGGATCAGCAACAGCTGCCGCAGCCAGGAGCGACGATTGATCAGGATCACTTGATGAACGGATTCTTGACGTCGCCATCGTTGGCGCCCTTAGTTGGCAGCTGGTGATTGCTGGCTTTGGGCTGCTCTGACGCGGCTTTGGGTTCGGGTGTTGGCGAGTGCGGCCGCTTGGTCTTGGTGGGCTTGGCGTCTGCCCCGGCCTCGACCGCCACGAGCTCGTACTGATACTTCTTGGAGTCACCGTCGGGCAAGACCTCGATCGCCAGCTCGTCGTAGCCCTCGGCGCTCAGGATCAGCTGGAGCGGCTCGTCAGATCGCTCGAGCTCGATGCCTGCGGTGCGCTGGCCGGTGCTGTCGGTGCTGCCGTAGACAGCCCGGTCGCGCGCGTCGAGGATCTGCGCCGGCACGTTGGTCGCAATCAACACGCTGACGGTCGCGGCGGGCTCGGGCTGGATGGGCGGCTCGACGGCCCCGACCTCTGGATTGAGTTGAGGATCGGGCTCTACGGCGGGCTCGTCCGCTGGGTCCGCCTCTGGCTCGGCCGCTGGGTCTGCCGCTGGGTCCGGGTCCGCCTCGAACTGCGTAGGACCACGCAACGACAGATACACGATCGCAAGCACAGCGAGCAGCAGCCCCCCAGCCGCCCGCCAACCACTGCGGTTGCGATCCTCCGTGTCCGCCGGCACCAAGGCTGGCGCGCCGGTGGTAGCTCCCGCGAAGTTGGTGGGCCCGCCCGTTGGCCGCGCGACCGACTCTGGCACGATCTCGACCGGGCCCGCGCCGGTGCCGACCGCTTCGATCGCGGCGATCATCTGCGCCATGGTCTGGAACCGATAGTCGGCGTCCTTTTGCATGGCCTTGAGCACGATCGCCTCGGCCTCTGCGGGGATCCCTGCGTCGGGGGCCACGTCCGACGGCCGCGGCGGCACATCGAACATTTGCTTGGACAGGATGCCCATGAAGGTCCCACCCGTGAACGGCACGCGCCCGACCAAGAGCTCGAACATGATCACGCCAAGGGCGTAGATGTCGACGCGATGATCGACGTGCTCGCCCTGGGCCTGCTCGGGGGACATGTACTCCGGGGTTCCGAAGATCATCCCGGTCTGCGTGAGCCCCGGCCCGATCTGCTCGCCGCTCTGGACCTTGGCGATGCCAAAGTCGAGCACCTTGATGAAGTCCTCGTCCTTCTCGCGGCGGATCCGAAAGCAATTCTCGGGCTTCATGTCCCGGTGAATGATCCCGGCAGCGTGAGCGGCGTCGAGCGCTCGACAGATCTGCAGCACCAGATGGCGGACCCGATCCCACGGGAGTGGCCCCTCGCGCTTGACCAGCGCGCCGAGATCCTCGCCCTCGAGGTACTCCATCACGAAGCACACGGAGTTGTCCGGCGTCGCGCCAAAGTCCGTGATCTCGACGATGTTTTGCTGGGGGATCATCGAGGCCGCGCGGGCCTCGGTCAGGAACCGCTGGACGAGATCAGCCCGGTGCGCGTACTGGCTGCTCAGCACCTTGATCGCGCAGCGCTTGCCGATTGTGCTGTGCTCGGCGAGGTACACCGTGCCCATGCCCCCGGCGCCGAGCTTGCTGACGACCCGGTAGCGATCGAGCAGCACCACGCCGGTCAGATCCGGAGCGTCCGGTGTGACGATTGGGTTGACGTCCTGCGGAACCGTGAGATGCGGCTCGTCTTCAGGAGGTGCAGTGGGTGCAGGGGGTGGGCTCATCGGGTGCCAGAGCCCGAGCGTACCCGATTTTACGCCCAGGTTTGGCGCCACCGTGCAGGTTTCTACCCTTGCTCGCCGACGCCCTCGCCCTACTCAGTCTCGGAACCGCAGCGGCAACCGCAGCCCCAACAGCCCCACCAGCGCGAACGCCCCGGCCGAGAACATGAACATCAAGCGCGCCCCACCGAGGTCCGCCGCCCACGACAGTCCCGACAGTGGCACGACCAAGCCAAGGTTGATGAGCCCGACGATCTGCGAGGCCCGGGCCGCGCGCCCTTGGCCTTCCTTGACCAACACGGCGATGCACAGCCCGAGGCCGAGGAGCAAGAACACCACCATCACGGGCAACCCGAGTAGCAGGATATCGACAATGCGCTGCATGAGCCTTCCGACACGCTAGCAGCGGTGTTGAGCTTTGACTACGCTGAGGCTAGCGTGCCGCGGTGTCCCAGTTCGACTTCGACCTTTTCACGATCGGCGCCGGATCGGGCGGCGTCGCTGCGAGCCGCCGCGCCGGCGAGTATGGCGCCAAGGTAGCGATCTGCGAAGAGCTGCGGGTGGGCGGCACCTGTGTGATGCGCGGCTGCGTGCCCAAGAAGTTGCTCATGTATGGGGCCTCGTTCTCCGAGCAGTTCGAGGACGCGGCGGGGTTCGGCTGGGAGGTCGGCGCGCCCAAGCTCGACTGGCCCCGGCTAATGGCCGCGAAGGAGGCCGAGCTCGATCGCCTCGAGCAGATCTACATGCGCTTGCTCTCGGACTCGAAGGTGGAGTTGATCGCCGGCCGCGGCGCGCTGATCGACGCGCACACGGTCGAGGTCGCGGGCAAGCGCTACACCGCCAAGCACATCCTCATTGCGACCGGCGGGTGGCCGGTGCGCCCCCCAATCACGGGCGTCGAGCACTCGATCACCTCCAACGAAGCGCTCGAGCTCGAGCAGCTGCCGGCCCGCGTGACGATCGTGGGTGGCGGCTACATCGGGGTCGAGTTCGCGGGCATCTTCAACGCCGCGGGAGCCCAGGTGACCCTGCTGCTGCGCGGCGACAACGTGCTGCGGGGCTTCGATCTCGAGATCCGCGAGCGCCTTGGTGAAGAGATGCGCGCGCGCGGGATCAGCATCGAGACCGAGGTCGAGGTCCGCAGCGTGGCCCGGGACAACGGCGGCCCGCTGTGCTTGCTGCTCGATCACGGCGAGATGCACGAGACCGACGCGCTGATCTACGCGACCGGGCGCACACCCAACAGCGCCGGCATCGGGCTCGAGGCCCTGGGGATCACCTGCAACCCAGACGGCGGCGTGGTCGTCGACGAGCGCAACCGCACCAGCGTGCCCAACATCTACGCGGTCGGAGACGTCACCAACCGCATCAACCTGACCCCCGTGGCGATCGCAGAAGGACGCGCGCTCGCCGAGACGCTGTTCAACAACAACCCCACGGTCGTCGATCGACGCGACGTCGCGACAGCAGTGTTCTCGCGCCCGCCCGTCGCAACCGTGGGCCTGACCGAGCAGCAGGCGCGGGCGCAGGTTGGCGAGATCGAGATCTACAGCGCCCGGTTTCGGCCGATGAAAGCGACGATCTCGGGCCGCGCGGAGCGAATCTTGGTCAAGCTCGTGGTCGACAAGCAAACCAACGTGGTGCTGGGCGCCCACATGGTGGGTGACGACGCGCCCGAGATCATTCAGGGCCTCGCCGTCGCTATCAAGTGCCGGGCCACCAAGCGTGACTTCGACGCGACGATGGGCATCCACCCTTCGGCCGCAGAGGAATTCGTGACCATGCGATTCCCTCGCCCCGACGAGTGATCGAGCTTCAGTCGATCCACTCTGGCCAGGGTAGATAGTCGATCCACGCGTAGGCGACCTTGGCCAAGACTTGGTCGCCAACGTTGACTTCGCCGTGGGCGATCTTGCGGCCGCGCATGCGCTCGTAGAAGCGCCGCGCGGGATGGTTGTCGGCCAACACCCAGACAACGGCGGGGACCAGCCGACGCCCGCTGAGGGCCCACAAGCCGGCGCTCAACAGCTTGCGGCCGCCGCCGCGACCATGCACGTCGGGGTGCAAGTACAGCTCGTAGACCTCGCCGCGCACGCCCAGCTTGCGGCTGTTGCTGAGCCCGCTGTTGACGTACCCGACCACGCCCTCGTCCCCCTCGAGCACGTGCAACAGCGAGACGTCCTGGCCGCCGTGCCAAAAATATCCGCGAAATCGGCTGACGCTGCGCGCGAGGTTGGTGTTGGCGAGGCTCGACGCCGACATGATCTGCGCGTACGCGTGGTGCCAGCTGGCCACGTGGACCCGCGCGAGGGCGGCGACGTCGTTCGGTTGCGCGAGCCGAACGCGGAAGTTTGAGAGCTGGGCGTCGTCGATCTTCACGGGTCCGGTCTCGGTTCACGCACGGTTGCCGCGCTGGCGCGTGTCACTTTGCCACGAGCGACGGCGTCCCGTCCGATCGCTCGAACGAAGCGACGGAAAATTCGGACCCGAGCTGTCGCTGTTCTTCGCTGTTCGCTACGCTGGCGCGATGACGACCCTGCCAGACCACCGCTGGGTCCGCGACGCTGGCGCCCTGCTCGAGCTCGCGGCCGCGCTCGCTGACGCACCCTGGGTCGCGCTCGACAGCGAGTCGAATTCGATGTTTGCGTACCATGAGCGGGTCTGCCTGCTGCAGCTCAACGTCGGCGGCGAGCTGTGGCTCGTCGACCCGTTCGCGCTGACCGGCGACGGGCCAACCCCGAAGGCTGGCCCCGAGGCCCTCGCCCCGCTCGCAGCCCCGCTCGCGGATCCCAAGCTGCGCGTGTGGGTGCACGGCGGCGAGTACGACGTGGCGTGTCTCAAGCGCGACTTCTCGCTGACGCTGGCCAACCTGTTCGACACCCAGCAGGCGGCGAGCTTCCTCGGCTGGCGGCGAACGGGGTACGCGGCGGTGGTCGAGGAGCTGTGCGGGATCGCGCTGGCCAAAGAGCACACCCAGCACGACTGGGGTCGGCGCCCGATCGACGGGGCCGCGCTCGGCTACGCGCTCGCCGACGTCGTGCACCTGCCCAAGATCGGCGCGGAGCTGGTCGAGCGGATCGAGGCCGCTGACCTCGACGAAGAGCTCGGCCTCGCCAACGCTGCGGTCGCCCGTGCCGCCGCGCATGACAACAGCTTCGACCCCGAGCGGATGTGGCGGCTCAAGGGCGCTGGCGAGCTGCGCAAGGATCGCCACGCCGTGCTGGCGGCGCTGTATCAGTGGCGCGATCAGATGGGCCGTGAGCTCAACTACCCGCCGGGTCGCCTGATCGCCAACCAGCCGCTGATCAACTTGGCCAACCGCGCGCCCACGGATCACGCCGCGCTCCGACGCATGCGACTGCGCGGCGCGTTCATGCGCGAGCACGCCGACGCCCTGCTCGAGGTCGTCGCCAAGGCGCTGGCCGATCCTCCCCGCGTGCCAGGGCGGGCCAGTCGACCCCGCCTGTCCTCGCGCGAGGCCAGCCGGGCCAAAGCCCTCAAACAATGGCGCCGCGAGGAGGCCGAGCGTCGCGAGCTGCCTCCCCACGTGATCTTGCCCCCGCGTGCGCTGGGATGGTTGGTCAGCGAGGGCGTCGATCGGCTCGACGAGTGCCCAGAGCTCGGCCCCAAGCGTGCGGCGCGATACGGCGAGACCCTGCGCGCGCTGTGTGCTGCGGGCTCAGTCGGCGGGTAGCGGCTGATCGGCGATCCGCTTGGCCCGCATGCCACCGCGCGCCAGCGTCGGCTGCTTGGTCGGCTCGGGTACCGGCACGGCCTTGATCCCGCCTTCTACTTGGACGTCATGCTCGATTTCGTCGATCGGCATCGCTACCAGGCCCCCGGCGACGAGTGGTTCGGTGGGATCTGCCGGGTCACAGGGCTGGTCGACGGGTGGGGTCGGCTCGACCGGCTCGACCGGCTCGGCGCGCTGGACCAGCGGCGCGGTCGGCTTGTCGGGCGCAGGCTCGGGATCCGAGTGGGCCGTGCACGCGGCGAGCAGCGCCGCTGCCCCGATCGACGCGGCCTGGGCCAGCCGCGGCCGCTGGGGGGCTCGCCTACGCGCCAGCCGCTCGATCGGGACGAGGCTGGCTTCAGCGGGCTCTGGACGGAAGCGGATCCCCCCGTCAGCCCGGATCGCATAGGACACGCAGATATCCTGGCCCTCGTGCTCACGCATGAACACGCGGGCCTCGCGTTCCGACATCTTTGACAACAAGTGCACGTCTTTGACGCAGTGGCCACAGAACATGCTGCGATCCGCTTGGCTCACCCCGCTCCGATCCAAGCTGATCGGGCACGGGCTGGTGATCTGGATCTGGGCTTTGTCGACGCTCATCGGCGGGCCCAACGGCGGGTCTCGGCGACCGGTTTCACTCGTCCTGCGCGGGCTTGCGCCACTCGAGCTGGACCCGAAACGTCCCGCTGGCCCCGATCAACACCCGGCCGCTGGTGTCGACGCTCAGCGAGAAGCCAAGGTTGACCTTGTCGAGGTTGGCGTCTTGCAGCTCGGCCTCGAGCTGCTTGGCCACGGCCTTGACCACGTCACTGATCGCCGCGGTCCCGACCGTGGACACCCGTTGGCTGTGGGTGCTCGGGGTCATGGCCGAGCCGGTCTCGCGCACGATCGCGGGCATGGCCTCGAGCCACACCTTCGGGCCTTGGTCGCCGAGCGCGAGCACCAGCGGTTCGTCTGCGATGGGCATGGGGCCCAGACTACTCGAATCCCGAACCAGCGGGCGCGGCGACGCATCGCAGGGCTTCGGTCCGTCATGTATTGGCGATTACGACCGCTGCAGCCCGCCGAGGCCCCGCAACAACCGCAGCCCCTCGCGCCCAAACAGGGCCGCGGTCAGGCGCGCGCGGATGGGCGCGGGCACGCCAGCGAAGTAGCGCAGCATCGTGACCATCAGCTCGGGCGTGGGCGCGCTCCCGGACACGAACCCGCGCCAGCAGTGATCGGGCAGCTCGAAGAACGCGGCGAAGAAGCGATCGACGCCGGGGCGATCGAGCGCGCAGATGACCTCGAGCCCAAATCCGTATAGTCGCCACGCCCGGACCTCTGCGGGCGACCAGATCGCCTGCCAGATCCGTCGGCTGGGACCACCCGGCGAGACCCAGCGCTCGAGCTCGGCTGCGATCGCGTCGGCGACTCGAGCGCGCCGACGCAGCACGTTCGTGAGCAAGTACCCGGTCGCCGGGTGGACCATGGAGGCGGCGCCGCCGTAGGCCAAGGTCCGCTGATCCCCGCGGGGCAGCGCGGCGCCCATGGGGATCACGCAGCGCTCCACCGCGACTGGCTCGCCCACACAGCGAACGCCCTGCAGCTCCAGGCGCCGACGCTGACGCTCGCGCAGCGCGGGGAAGTAGCTCGGGGGTGGGTGCTCGAGGCGGGCGGCGAGCACGGTCTCCTCTACGAACAAGCGGTCGCGCGCGAGCGGCAGCGCGTACGAGAAGGTCGGCGGCAGCGACTCGTCGGACTCGGCGTCGCCGGTGCTCGACCAGTCCATGAAGTTGACCCGGTCGAGATCGAGCCCGGGCTCGCCTGGGCCCGCTTCGATCACCCACTGCTCCCCCCACGCGACCTGGTGAGCTGGGCGCGGCCCTTGCTCGAGCTCGACGAAGCGCGAGCCGTGTCCCGTGGCGTCAACGACCAGCTGGCCGCGCAGTCGCTCGCCGCCCTCGCAGCGCAACACCACGCCGTTGTCGTCATGTTCGATCGCGGCGAGCGTGCCCGCGACGATCGAGCCCCCTGCCCCCTCCACCTGCGCGAGCAACTCGAGCTGCCAGCGGCGATCATCGAGGAGGCCGTAGCCGCGATCCAAGTCCCGCGAACCCGCGGCGAACCGAGCCCTCGCGCCGATCCAGCGGTGCCCAAGGTACGGCTCGACGCCAAGCGAGACGGCGTCGTCGAGCCACATCGCGTAGTTGGGGTGCCAGCTCGCGCGCGGGTCTGGGGCCAGCAAGCCAACCCGAACGCCCCGCTCGACGCATGCGGCGGCCAACGCCAGACCCGCTGGCCCGGCGCCGATGATCCACAGCTGGATCGCGTCGGTGTCCGCGGCCGTCACCACCACCACCTCGCGAGCGTGAACGGGTAGCGCGGGTCATGCAAGCCAAGCCGGGTCCCCACGAATTCACGTACCATCGCGCCATGCCCGAGGCCGCCGACCCCCACGCCCCGATCTCGAGCGACGAAGCTGGCGAGCGGGACACGGTCGACGCGGCGCCAGGACAAGGAGCGAACTGGCCGATCGGTGAGCACGCGCAGCTTGGGCTCGAGACCGTCCCCGGCTGGACCCCGCCCGCTGCCTACGCGCGCGAGTCCACCCGAGACACAGGCCCGCGCGGGGTCGACTCGCTGCTGCCAAACTGGGCAGCCACCCACCCCGGCGCGGGCCACTCGGGCTACCGACCGGAGTCGACGATCGGCGGCGACGAGCGCGTGCGCATCTACGAGACCAACAAGTACCCGTGGCGCCCGATCTGCCAGCTGACCATCCACTCGCGCTTGGGCGACGAGTTCATCGGCACCGGCTGGCTGATCGGGCCCCGCACGATCGTGACCGCGGGCCACTGCGTGTACCTGCCCGCGATGGGCGGGTGGGCCAAGCGCGTCGTGGTCTCGGCCGCTCGCAACGGCCAAGATCGCCCGTTCAGCAGCGTGGTGGCCACGAAGTTCCACTCGGTGCGCGGGTGGACCGTCGACGGCAAGCGCGAGCACGACTACGCGGTGATCTCTCTGGCTGAGGACGCCGCGTTGCCCGAGGTCGGGCAATTTGGGTACGCCGTCTACGATACGCCGACGCTGCTCGGTAGCTACGTCAACCTTGCTGGCTACCCCGCAGACAAGGACGGCGGCACGACCTTGTGGTGGTCGGCCCGGCGCAGCGCGCAGGTCGACGCTCACGTGTTGCGCTACGACGCCGACACCGCCGCGGGCCAGAGCGGCGCCCCCGTCTGGCGGCTGGATCCCAGCACTGGCCGGCGGGTGGTCGTGGGCATCCACACCAACGGCGCCCTAACTGGCAATTCGGCCACGCGCATCAACGCGTGTGTGTTCGCCAACCTCGCCAAGTGGACGGCATGACCGGCACTCGCTAACCACCACGGGCATGCTGCGCTGCTCTCAGCTCGGGCGAGGGGTTCTTCTCAGCTCGGGCGAGGGCTTCTCGCCCGCTTGCACACGCCTTCGGAGACTGCTTCACCCTGGGCAGCGAGCTGTTCTCAGCTCGGGCGAGGGCGTCTCGCCCGCTTGCACACGCCTTCGTAGACTGCTTCACCCCTGGGCGGCGAACTCTGCGCCCGCTCGCGGCGCCGGCTGGCTGGACCTGGCCCGCGCTTTTGGCTACGAACCGGCACTGGCGCCGCGCCGAACAGCGCACCGCGTCGGCACTGAGCCCCCAAGCCATGTTTTACGAGAAAATCCACATCTTCGGAGATTTCGGTGTCGCGCCCTACGGAGTCATGGTCGCGCTTGGCCTGCTGGCTGCGATCGTCTTGGGCGGTCGGGAGAATCAGCGGATCAAGCTGATGACCCCCGAGCTGTTCGAGAAGGTCGCGCTGTGGACCGTGCTGTGGGGGCTGATCTTCTCGCGGCTGTTCTATGTGCTCACCGACCTGCCCCGCTTCATGCAAAAGCCTGGGTCGATCCTCGCGATCTGGGAGGGCGGCCTGGTGTTCTACGGCGGCCCGATCGGGGCGGTGCTGTACCTCGTCTACCACTACGTGATCCGCAAGAGCGGGCCCACGGAAGGGACCCACGTCAAGACCCTCAAAGAGGGCTGGCAACGGCTGCTGCGCTTCTTCGACCTTGGCGCGCCGATGCTCGCGCTCGCCCACGCGTTTGGCCGGATCGGCTGCCTGTGTGCCGGCTGCTGCTACGGGGCGGTCCACGAGGGCGCGCTGGCGCTGCACTACCCCGAGGGCTCGCCTGCGTTCGCCGCCGGTGGGATCGGGCGCTACCCGATCCCGCTGATCGAGTCGGCGATCGAGCTGAGCCTGTTCATGTTCTTGATGAGCCTGCGGCTCAAGAAGCGGTTTCACGGCCAGGTCATGTTGACCTACGTGATGATCTACCCGGCCGCTCGCTTCGTGCTCGAGATGTTCCGCGGCGACGCCGTGCGCGGCTACGTCATGAAGCTCGAGACCCCGGCGCTCAACGCCGCGCTCGGGCTCGATCCCGCGGTCCCCGTGATGATGACGACCAGCCAGTTCATCTCGCTGTTCGTGGTCGCGGCTTCGATTGTGCTGATCTTCGTCGGCAAGCGCGCCGCCGCTGATGGCCCGATCCCCGAGGCTGCCTGGTGGGAGGACGAGGACGCCGAAGAGGACGAAGAGGACGAGGACGCCGAAGAGGACGAGGACGCCGAAGAGGACGACGGCGAAGAAGCGGCCGACGACGAAGAAGACGACGACGACGAGGCCGAGAGCGAGAGCAAGACCGTCCAGGAGTGACGGCGTCTCGCAGGCCCTGCGCCCAACCACCGCCCCGTCGAGGGCTACACACCATGCACCTGCGACTCGAGCCAACCGCCCTCGCGGGCGCCTACATGCGGGTCCGGGCGCTCAGCGAGGCGCTCGCCGCCACGCTCGAGCCCGAAGATCAGTGCATCCAATCGATGCCTGACGCCAGCCCGACCAAGTGGCACCTGGCCCACACCAGCTGGTTCTTCGAGACCTTCGTGCTCGCCGGGCCAGGCTACGCGCGCTACCGCGAGGGCTGGGACTTCCTGTTCAACAGCTACTACCAGACGGTCGGCAGCATGCACGCGCGCGCGCAGCGGGGCCTGCTCTCGCGCCCGACCGTGGCCGAGATCCTCGCCTACCGCCGGGCCGTCGACGAGCAGGTGCTGCACTCGCTGCCGCACATGAGCGCCGCCAAGCGCGGCCTGGTCGAATTGGGCCTGCATCACGAGCAGCAGCACCAAGAGCTGATCCTGACCGACATCAAGCACGCGCTCTCGCTCAACCCGCTCGCGCCCGCCTACCGCGACGCGGGGCCAACCACCGACTCGGTCGCGCAGCTCCCAGCGCTTCGCTGGGTCGAAGATCCTGGCGGCCTGGTCGCGATTGGGCGGGCCACGGACGCCGCGGGGTTTGGGTTTGACAACGAGGGTCCGCGCCACAAGCAGTGGCTCGAGCCCTTCGCAGTAGCCAGCCGGCCGGTGAGCTGCGGGGAGTACCTCGCGTTCATGGCCGACGACGGCTACGCGCGCCCGCAGCTGTGGCTGTCGGAGGGCTGGGACGCCGTGCAGCGCGAAGGCTGGCGGGCTCCGGCGTACTGGCGCGCGCCCGGACAAGCCAACGAACCATGGCGCGTGTTCACCCTCGACGGCCTGCAGCTGCTCGACCCCAGCGCGCCCGTGTGTCACGTGAGCTTCTACGAAGCGGACGCGTACGCGCGCTGGCGGGGCGCTCGGCTCCCGCGCGAAGCCGAGTGGGAGCACATCGCCCAGGCCCTCGAGGTCGACGGCAACCTGCTGCCAAACAGCGCCCCCGAGCTCGTCAGCGCGCCGCTTCACCCGGTCCCCACCCCCGAGGCGCCCAGCGCAGACCCGAGCGGGCTCGCGCAGATGTTTGGCGACACGTGGGAGTGGACCGCCAGCCCCTACCAGGCCTACCCCGGCTATCGCCCGCCCGAAGGGGCGATCGGCGAGTACAACGGCAAGTTCATGTGCAACCAGCTGGTCTTGCGGGGGGGCTCCTGCGCGACCCCACACGACCACGTTCGCGCGAGCTATCGTAATTTTTTCCACGCGTCGACGCGCTGGCAATTCAGCGGTCTGCGCCTGGCGAAAGATCTGAACGGCTAACCAGCAGCCGGTTAGAACGCGCCAAAGCTGGAGGGCTGATCGGCGAGCTCGAGCCGCAAGGTCCCGCCTTTGTCGCGCAGCTGCTGCCAGGTGATCCACGGACGCTCGAGCTCGACGCCGTTGAACGTGGCTCCGGCGACATAGATCATCCCGGGTCCGGCCCCGTCTGCGACGATCGCCAGCCGGCGATCTGGGTGATCCGCGTCGGATAGATCCAGCTCGACGCGCTCGAAGATTGGCGCGGTGATCCAGTAGCCATCGCTGCCTGGCAGCGGGTACAGCCCGATCGCTGCAAATATGTACCAGGCGCTCATGGTCCCGGCGTCGTCGTTGCCTGGCAGGCCGTCGGGTCCGGGGCCGTAGTGGCGCTCGCGGGCCCAGTCGACCCAGCGCTGGGTTGACGCTGGATCGCCGAGCTCGGTGAACAAGTAGGCGTCGTGCAGCGAGGGCTCGTTGGACTGCCAGTAGTAGGGCACGGGCATCAATGGGTTGTAGCCACCGCCGGCCAGGAACGCGGCCGAGGTCTCGAAGTAGGCCGCCAGCCGCTCGCGCGTCGGCTCGATCCCACCCATGATCTCGGCGAGCGCGAGCACGTCGTGGGGGACGGCCCACAGGTAGTGGGAGGCCGTGCCTTCGGCGTAGTAGCTCTCCCACACGAGCGGATCGAAGCCGTCGAGCTCGAAGCTGCCGTCTGCCCGGCGACCGATCAAAAATTCCAGCTCCGGCGCCCACAGGTGCTGCCAATTGTGGGCGCTGGCTTCAAACAGCTCGGCGTCTTGGGTCTCGCCCAGCGCCGCGGCCCAGCGCGCCAGCGCGTAGTCGGCGTGGGCGAACTCGAGGGTCCGCGAGGCGGAGGCGCCCGCCTCGTCGCTGGCCACCCAGCCGCGCTCACGGTAGCCAGCGATCCCAGCGCGACCGGCGTTGGGTCGCGGCTCGATCGCGTGCAGCCGGGCGGCCGCGTAGGCGGTCTGAACGTCGAAGTCGGTGATGTCCTTCAGGTACGCATCCGCGAGCACGATGTCCGCGCTGGTCCCAACCATGCCACCGGTGTAGCCGATCCCAAGCGGCCACTTGGGCAGGTCACCGCCCTGCGCGGCCATCGTGGCCAGCGACTCGAGCATGTCGGCGTGGCGCTCGCGCTGGATCAGGTTGAACAGCGGGTGCACGGTCCGGTAGGTGTCCCACAACGAAAAGTCCGTGTAGTAGGTGAAGTCCGAGGCGTGCTCCCCCACGTCATGAACCGCGTCGTCGAAGCCCCGATAGCGCCCGCTGGCCTCGGTGAAGATCGTGGGGGCCAAGAACGCCCGGTACATCGCCGAGTAAAACAAGGTGCGCTGCTCGTCGCTGCCGCCAAGCACCCGAACCCGGGCGAGCTCGGCGTCCCACCGCTGCGCCGCCGCGGCCCGGGTCTGCTCGAAGCTCTGACCGTCGAGCTCCTCTAGGTTGGTCTCGGCCTCGGCGATCGACACGTAGGAGATCGCCAGCTCGAGCTCCACGACCGGCTCGCTGGCGCCAGTTAGATCGAAGCGCAGCCACCCGCCGATCTGCGCGCCGCTGATCGACGCGAGGTCCGTAAAGGTGCCGCCCATGTCGTCCCACACGCCGTGTTCGGCGATCGGCTGGGAGACCCGCGCGGCGAAGTAGGTCGGCACGCCGCCGAAGCGATCGGAGTAGCTGCCGTACACGGTCATCATCCCGCGGATCGTTTGGCCCGCTGGATCAATCGTGATCTCGCTTGCGATCGAGGTCGCCCCGCCTGGGTTGTAGCCAAGGTTGAACAGGATCGACGCGTCGGCGCTGGCCTCGTCAAACCGGTAGCGGTGTCGGCTGGCCCGGGTCGTCGCGGTGAGCTCCGCGAACACGCCGTGGTCGAGGAGCTCGACCGCGTAGTAGCCCGCTGCGGTCTGCTCTTCGGCGTGATCGAAGAGCGAGCGCGCGCCGCCGATCGCCGCCATCTGTGGATCCATCCCGATCGCTGGGGCGACCTGCACGGCCCCGTAGTCCGGTACGCCCATGCCGTTGATCCGCGAGTGCGAGAAGCCCCAGATGTGGGGCTGATCGTAGTGGTACCCCGTACAGTTGAGGAACGAGATCTGAACTGGTCCGAGCCCGGTGTCGGGCCCGGGCTTGATCATCCCAAACGGCAGCGACGGCCCCGGGTTCATGGTCCCAACCGTGTAGCCGACCCCGCCGGTGCCGATCATGGGATCGACGAGCTCGCTGAGCGCCTCGTCGGGCCACGCGTAGGGCTCGAAGCCGTCTTCGGTCTCGCCGCCGGTGTCGGTCTCGGTCTCGGTCTCGGTCGTAGTGCCGGACTCCGTCTGCGAGCCATCGGCGCTGGTATCCGTGCCTGCGCTCGCGTTGCCGCCGTCGTCCGCACACCCGAGCGACACGACCGCGAGCAACCCCAGAGTCAACCGGCGCGGAGCCATGCCGGATACTACTACGCGTCCGCGCGTGGGTCGTGAGGTCGTCAGCAAGCCTCGAGCTCGGCCAAGCTCTGCGCGCCCAGCATGCACTGGACCAGCCCCCGCGTGGGTCGCTGCTCGTTGCAGGTGGTCTCGAACTGCGCCTCCGAAGTTGGCACGAGCTTCGCCTCGGCCTTGGCCAGCGCGACGATGTGTTGGGCGATCTCACGACAATCGTCGGCGCTCGCCCGACACCCGGCGTTGAAGAGCACCGCGCTGAGCAGGAGCAGGCAGGATCCGCGGGACATCGGGGGATTCTACCCTACTCTCCGCCGCGCCGACGTGGGGCATGCGCGGCATCGACCTGCACGGGTCGCCCGGCGGCGCTCGCCCGAGCTGAGAGCAACTTTAGCGAGGCTCCGCCTCAGACCGTCGAGCTTGTAGACCTCTGCATGGACATCGCGTCCGTGAGCGGGTGCGGAGGTCGATGTGCTGATCGGGCAGCGCGCACGACCCGTGAGGGTCCCTCCGGGCACGGAGGGCTCAAGGCGCTAATTTGCGTTGTCATGGATCGCTGTCGACGAGGTCGGGCTTTGGCTTCGGTGGGGCACTCGCAACGCCCTCTTATTGTGCCCGGAGCGACCCTCACGGGTCTTCTGTGCGCTTCTCGTCGTTCGAGACGGCGGCTACGCGCT
>NZ_JMCC02000047.1 GCF_000737335.2 Enhygromyxa salina
CGTCGCCGTCGCCGTCGCCGTCGCCGTCGCCGTCGCCGTCGCCGTCGCCGTCGCCGTCGCCGGTCTCGGTCTCGCCGACCTCGTCGGCGGGTCCATTGGTATCATCATCACAGTCATGACAGGCCAGCGTGAGCGAAAGCGGCAACAAAACTACGAGAGCTCGATGAAGTGTGGTCATCGCGCGCGATGATCAGCACCATCGCGAAAATTCTAGACCATAGCCTCAAATGGCTCGCAACCGCTGCTCAACGCTGGATCACGCCGACTGCACCGGACCACCACGGCCCGCGATTGCGGCAACATGTGGAAGCGCGGCGGTGGGATCGGGGCGACGAGCCGCGCGATGAACCGGAGCGAAGCGGAGGTCTAAATCCGAACGGCCCATAGGGCGCCCGCGCAAGCGGGCCGGACGCGAAGCGGCGGGGTTCAGATTGAAGTCCCGGACTGCTTTGGCGATGTTGCGTTTGTTGCTGGAACTCGACGGCATCGGCCTCGCCGCGTCTGCGTCCAGCTGCGCGCGCGTGGCCTCGGTGGAGTTCAGTAAAATTTCTGGGTGGACCCGACTGGCCTCGATTCGCTCGCCCGCCTGCCCGTCAACGCGCCCTGGGCTGTGGCTGTCCTCGCGGCCGCGGTCGCGCACGAAACAGCGTCGCCCGACGAGCCGCTGACGTGGGAAGGCGCGCCACCGGACGTGCTCTTGCTCGCCAACGCCGTCGCCCGAGCGGGGGGCGGGTTCGGAATGTCGCGCCCGTCCGGGGGGACCTACGACACGGAGTGCGCGCTGGTGCTCGGCCCGAACGTGCCCTGCCCGCAGGTCAAGGGACGCCAGGCCTTCGAACTCGTGCGCGGCGAGGATGGTCTCGGCCTCGCCCTTGCGTGGGCCCCCGAGCCCGAGCCGAAGGTCGAGGTGTACTGGGTCGACCTGGAGGATGGCGCGAGCCGACTCGAGGGCCCGCTCGAGGGCTGTTGTCGCCGCATCGTATTCGACTCGGTGATGGCGTTCGAGGAGCCGGAGCTCGACCGGAACCCCGATGGTCTGTACCTGGACGAGAGCGCGTTCGGGCAGCTGCGTAGCGTGCTCACCACGCTGACGGCACGTCGCGCACGGCTGCGCGCAGACGCGTCGAGGCGCGTCGCGGAGCTCGAAGCGAGCATCGAAGGGCTCGAGGCCGCGGGTGGTGATCCGGAGCAGGTTTACGCCAAGCTCGAAGAGGCATCGAAGCGGCTCGACGCGCTGGGCGAGCGCGGACCTTGGCCGTCGATCTCGTGACGCGTTCAACACCTGCGAAGCGTCGCATCCAATACGTCCCGGCAGGGAACACGGGCGGTGAGCTCGAGCCGGACCTGAGCTCCTGCATCTCAGCGCCGAGGAAGACTCTCAGTCCGGCGAAGGCGTCCCTCCGTACCAAGCAGAGGTAAAGTCTGCCGATGACCCTGTGGCTAAAAGACGAGTGCCCAGCAGAGGCCATCCTGGCTCGGCTCGATGCTCTGCGGAGCAAGACGACAACCACCCCCTCGCTCGCGAGCCTGAACGCGACGACTTACCGAGAGGGCGAGGCCACGGTCATCGCCTTCGAGGCCGGGACCTGCCTGGTCCTCCCTCCGCCCGTGGCAGCCCCGTGGCCGCTCACGGACGGCTTCGCGTTCGAGCCACCACCCAGCTTCGGCGCTGCGATGGCCATCGCCAACGGGATGGAGCTCTCCTACTTCGACCCCGGCTCATTGCCGGAGCGCTCCGGCGAGGTCACACGCAAGCACACGCGCTTCTTCGCCGGTGCCGGGCGCGAGGCGGTCGAGAGCTGGCGAGACGACTGGTTGGCGCCCATCCTCGACGAGCCCGAGGAGTACGGTTTTGACGACGAGGCCCTCGCTCGCCATGAGCCTTCCGACTTCATGGTCGTGTACGACGACGCCAACGGGACCTTCGGCGGGTTCCACCGACAGATCGCGGGCCCGTCCGGCGAACCGGCGTTCGTCCTGTGGATGCACGACGAGCCCGGCGGCTTCTACGGCCGCTCTCTCGCGCGCGCGGACACCCTGACCCATGGCGACTACCTGGTTGCGCTTGTCTACGCCCACGCCACCGACAGCGACGCCTACGACCTTCTCTTCCGCGGCTGAGCGCGGCTCGTCATCGAGCGCAGCCCAGCTCGCAGGCTGTCGGGGGCCCGCGGCCGGACCGGAACGGACTGCGGTGTCAGACTCCGTACTTCGGACCTGATGCGCGCCTGAGCGCCCATCAAAAGTCTGTTCGTCAAAGTCGGCGCTGACCGGCCGCTCGTTCGCCTGGCACGTTTTCTTGGCCTGCTAGCCGCCAAACAACAGCATCAGCCCGCCCCCCGCCATCACACCAACCAAAAACATCGCCATCATCCCCAGCGGCGCCCATCGTGTCGCCCGCGAGGGAAAGCGAATCTCATGCAGCCGCCCCGCGCTCATGTCCGCGAGCAGCAGCCCGTCGGCGTCATAGATCTCAGCATACTCACGCAGCTGCCGACGGGTCGCCGTGGTCTTGGGGTTGGGCGCCGATTTACCGGTCTTGACCTCGACGACATAGGTCCGCCACCACCGCGAGACCAGCAGATCCGCCCGGACCTCGTAGTCGACCCGCTCGCCGTCCACGAACAGGTGCTCGCGCCGTCGGACCTGCTCATCGAGGATCTGAAAGCCGCGCTTGCGCAGCAGCTGCTCGGCCGCGACCTCGCCCGAGCGGGCCACCCGAAACCGCCGACGCATGCGAGCCCGCGCCCACGCGCGCTTGATCCACAGCGAAGCAAGAGCGCCGAGCAGCAGTCCGGCGATCGCAGCGGGAAGGGTCCACTCGCTCATCGAGGGCGAGCATACCCAACCCAGCAGCGCGCTCGCCTCGGCCGCCCGCGCTCGACCGCCGCGCTGACTGTGGTCAGCCCGCGCGCGAGCGACTCGTCGGTCCACGTGTCACTGTCGGGCCCAACAGTTCATGAATTGTACGAGCAAGCGCCCACGCGCGGCGGTCATCCTGGACTTGGCGGTGCCGACGGGGATCTCCAGCAGATCAGTGAGGTCGTTGCTTGAACCCTGAGCCTCGCGTCCGACAATGGTTGCGATAGGCGTCGCCATGCATCGAGCCGGCGGGTGCCGGCCGAAGTCGCACCTCGCCGGTCGTCAGCGTTCGTCAGCAAGGTCATGCGTATCGCGTCGACTCGGACCCATTCGGAAGTCCTCTACGCGTGCCGTCAAACGCGATCGTCTGGCGCAGTTGTCGCTGCACGCTCGAAAGGTGGTACGTTGGCCGCATGCACAGAGCAGTTGGGCTCATGGGTCTGGTCGGTCTGCTGGCGTCGATGGGGTGTCGGTCTGGCTCGAGTTCGGCCGAGCCAGAGCCGGTCGCGGCTCGCCCTGCGCTCGTGGTCGAGCCCGACGTCGACGAGTCCGAACCTCCAGCGCCGCTCGTGCGGCCCGAGGACGACGGCAAGGCGCTCCCGGCCTACGGCCTCGCAAGTCTCGAAGATGCATGCGCGCGCTTGCTGGCGAATGTGTCGCTCTACGACGAGGACGCGAGCTGCCACCCCGAAGACGCGCGCCTGGCCGAATCTGGCGACTGGGGCCTGCTCGTGGCCGAGGGCGCCATGCAATTTTACGCGCTCGTCGTGCGGACCGAGGCAGATGGCTGGTCTATGGACGGCGTCGCGTTCGAGGCCTGGACCGGCGGGGCCGAGATGAACCTGCGCTTGCTCGACGCGACCTTCGAGACCTGGGCGCATCGCCAGGGGCCGCTGCTGGTCGTCGAGTTCGACGCCGAGTTCACCAACTTCGAGCGCGGCGTCCCGCGCGAGTCTGGCACGGAGGTCGCGTTTAGCGAGGTCATCATCTGCGCCCGCGAGCCGACCTGGGCACGGTGCTCGAGGACCATCACGACCACCAGTGAGCGGCGTTATCCGCTGCCACCGCAGCGCTACGAGGCCAAGCTCAGCCTCGACGGCGATACCCTGGTCGTCGACGGACCTCAGCTCGATGGCTTCGATCCGCGCTACAGCGCGTACGCGGCGCCACACAGCTATTTCGCCCCAGGCCGCTACAGCCTCGACGAGCTGCTCTCCCCGGGGTCCTGACCCACGACGGATCGCACCGCGGGCTGCTCGGATCGGCACAGGCTGTGATCGGCCAGCGACTAGCGTCGCCGCCGGAGCCCCGCGAGCGCCAACAGTCCGAGCGCCGACCACCCCAGTCCGCGCCCAGGCTCGTCCTCGGCGCTACAATTACACCCCTCGTCGCCAAGGCTTGCACCCGGATCCCCCCCCGTCCCGGTCTCGCCCCCGGTCTCGTCGAACCCGCCATCCTCGCCCGAATCACCACCTTCGTCGCCCGCAGGATCTCCGTCACCATCCCCGGGCTCATCCTCGGGCTCCTCCCAGTATGGATAGCTCAGATCCATTGTCTCGAGCGCGATCTCTTCGTCGATGACCGGCAGATCAATCGGGATCTCGATCCCTGCAATGTCGTACTCGTCAAACAACACCTCGACCACGAGGTGTGGATACATGATCAACGTTGGCTTCGTCTGCAGCTGGCAAAACGCGGTCGCGGGGAGCACGACATCGTCCGGTCCCGCGCCGGGGTCGACCCACTGCGACTGGCCCTCGAGGGTGAACGAGGTGATCTCGCCATCGGCCCCGAGCACCTCGATGCGATTGCATTGCAGTGATGCCTCGATGTCGACAAACAGTGCAATGTCGAGGTTGCCCGACAAGATGATGATGTCGGGCACCAGCGGGATCGAGACCAGATCGAAGGCGCCGCTCTTCTCGGTGAGCGTTACCGGACGATCGGGGCTCCCCTCGAGCAGGTAGGGCGTGAACATCTCCGAGGCCTCGATGCCCCAGTCGTAGGGCCCGAGCAAGTCCGACTCCCACTGCGCGAGCGAGACGTCGACCTTGACGCTGGCGACGATCTCGAGGCCGACGTCGTACTCGAAGAACCCCGCCATCGGATCTCCCTCGAAGCGCAGCTCCTCGGTCTCCCAGTCGTAGTAGGCGGTGCCCGGCAGGTCGATCATGACCGTGTTGGCCGCGTCGGCGAACAAGCGCAGCTGGACCGGTGAGTTGGCCGGGATCCAGCCGGTGTCGACGGCCGCATCTTCGAAGCCGAGCAGCATCTCCTCGTAGAAGGGCGAGAACTCCGACGCTTCCTCGGGACCGGCTGCGTCGACGAGCGAGGGGCAAAGACACACAACGCACAGCATCGCCGTGCCCGAGATGAAGGAACGCCAAGCCATGGCTCCTTCTATCGAATTTCGAGGCCCTTGTAACGAGCGAGTTAAGCGCGACAGCACGTCCAAACGCGCGCGCAGACCGGATCGGCCGCGACGTCGAGATCCCCAATGGTCGACGAGGCGCATCGCGGACGGGTCAGCTGCCGGACAGAACCCGTTCGACGCGATGTCGCCCCCGAACGAAGCCAGCCGGGCGGTGACTGGCCTTGCTCGAACCGGGCTGCGGATCCTCGCTCACGCGGCCCTACCGCGGCAGCTGCCGGGCCGTCGCGCAATCCGTGACGTCGCTGCTGCGGTATCATCGGCGCCATGAGCCGCGTCCCCCTCGAGCCCAACGAGCGGGACTGGTTGATCGCGCGCTACGCCGAATTGATCGACGCGGCCGGCTGGCGGCCCTTCGTTCGTTCGCCGTTGCTGCTGCCCAACCAGGACTGCTTTCCAGACGCGTGGAAGCCCAGCGCTCGCGGGGTCCGTCGACTCGCGCTGCGGCTCTTGGCCTACGCGGGGCTCGAGCAGCTCGACGTCTCGGTCGAGGTGTTCGACGGTGACAGACCCAGCACGCACCACGCGGGAGGGGACGAGCACGTCAGCGCATGGTTTGCCGGCATCGAGCGTGGCGTGTGTCTGTTCGGCTGCGCCCGCGAGCAGCTCGACGACGCGATCGGTGTGGTCGGAGCGATGGCCCACGAGGTCGCCCACGCGTTTCGGCGCTTTCATCAGCTCGAGGTCGACGACCACGATCTCGAGGAGCGATTGACGGATCTGACCACCGTCGCCCTCGGGTTTGGTGTGCTGACGACGAACGCGGCGTTGCGGCATCGCTCGTCCAGCATCGACGGCGGCAACCTGCTGGGCGGGCATCAGTGGTCACGCGATCAGCTCGGCTATCTGCCGCCAGCGGCGATGAGCTTCTCGCTGGCGATCTGGTGGTTCGCGCGCGGCAATGAACAGCTCGGCCGCAAGCAGATCAGTCGCGCGCTGGAGCTCAACCAGCGTGCGTGGTTTCAGGCGTCGCTCGACCTGCTCGATGACCGACAGACCGATCTTCGCAGCCGCCTCGGCCTGCCAGTACCAGAGCGCTGGCCCAAGCCGCTGGACGTCGCAGCGATCGTCATCGACGAGGACGAGGACGACGACGAGAACGACGACGACAGCGACGACGACCAGCCGGAGTCAGCGCCACAGGGCCGCGATCCCGACGCGATCGTTTTTCGTCTGCGGCGCAAGCTGCTCTGGGAGCAGCCGGCCAAGTTCAAGCTCGAGCTGAACGTCCTGCTGGCGGGCTGGCTCGCGTTCACGCTGAGCGACGCGCAGCCGTGGTTCTGGGGCGTCTCGGGTACGTTGGTGGCGATCATCGGCGCGCTGTGGCGGACGCGTTGGAGCGATCGATGCTCGGATCTCGACTGCGACCACCAGCTCGATCCGGGCATCGAGGTCTGTCCCGGATGCCGACGCCCGCTCGCCGGCACGATCAACGATCCGAGCGAGCGCCTCGACGCCGAGGAGCGCGTGATGCTCGAGCGGCACACCAAGTGAGCCTTCCGCCGCCGAGCTCTGCATGACCCACCTCGAAGCCATGGGCGCGCTCACGCTGATCAGGCCCGCACCAAGGCGTCTGAGGGCGTGGCAGCCAGCAGCAGCGCCTTGGTCAGGATCCCCGTCAAGGTGGCGTCCCCCTCGAACGGCAAGAACGGCGAGCTCGTCTGTGCATTGCGCGTCGGTGACACGCTCAGCACCTGCCCAGCTTGATCGCGCACGTTGCCCGAGCCAAGGTGGATCTCGTAGGCGTGCTCGTCCGGGCCACGAACCACCAGGCAACGCTCGCGCAGCTCGCAGCGCTCGGCGATGCTCAGGGTCGGCAAGATCCGCTCGACCACGGCTCGTCGCGTGCGCCCGCTCGCCAACAGCGGCCCGAACACGCAGTCCTCCCAGTAGTGGGCCAGCGGACCCTCGCGCGTGCTCGGATCCCAGCTTGGGTCGTTGGCCACGGAGCTCGCGCTCACGAATAACTCGACGTCACGCAGGACCTCGGAGAACACGAAGGCCGGCACCTCGGCGAAGGGCACAGGGCGGGCCGTCTGCATGTAGTCACCGCCGACGGCGTGCGCGGAGCTGCCAGGGTCATCGACGCGATGAAAGCGGAGCTGCTCGCTCATCAGGTAGAGGTAGGTCCCGACCTCGGTCGTGTCCTGGCCGTAGCGCCCGATGCCCTGGATCCAGAACTCGGCGCGTAGGCCATGCTTTGCAAAGCTCAGGGTCGCTGGGGGGTAGGCATCATCGACGCTCAGGCGCAGCGTGTTGCTCCACCCTCGCCCCTGACACAGGGCATGGAAGGGGTGCTGACGCAGGATGTGCTCGGCGAAGCGCGTCGAGATCGAGCTGGCTTGCTCCTCGGGGCGCGGTCGGTAGACCTCGCGGTGCGCCTGCTTGAACGGCTGGGTGATGCCTTTGTGCTCGAGCAGGTCACGCCACACGGCGATCGCGTCGGCATCTTCGTCGAGCGGATGCCACAGACCGACCTGCGTGTTCTCGCCGATCCAGTCCGGCTGCGGCCGACCGCCGAGCTCGCGCAGCTGCCCGTCTTGCCAGAGCAGATCGACCTCGCGCCCGTCGTCGCGCAGCCGCCAGATCAGACGCCGAGCGATCGAGCCGACGAGCGGATGATCGAGGTAGCGCGTCCGCCAGTTCGTGTAGGTCCAGCGATCCTCGCTGCGATAGCTGATCTCGAGCCGGTCGCGGCGCGCCCGGAGCAGCGCGGTGATGTCCTTGACCGAGGCGCGCAGCTGCTTGACCTGCTCCGGGAACTCGCGCTTGACGGCCGCTGGTGCCGACGTTCGCAACTTGCCCGAGCCGTCGCGCCAGCGCAGCCGCACCGTCGCGGTGTCGACGATCTCGAGCTCGGCGCGATGCTCCCCCAATGACACGACCGTGCGGCCGACCTCGTGCAGGTCGTGAGTCGGTACGCCCAGCTCTTCAATCTCTTCGAGGCTCACCCCCTCGCGCGTGGCGGCGGCGTGCAGGGCCTTCGCTACCTGCTTCTTCTCGCTCTTGCCCTTCAGGCGGGCGCCGAGCACCGCGAGCTGCCCGACGGCGTCGACGCTAGGCATGTTCCCCAGAGCCCACAGCGCCGCGTTGCCGACCTTGGGCGCCCGTGCCCCGAACCCACGCAGCTGCCTGAAGCAGGCGACCGCCAGACCGCTGAGGGCCCGCGCGAGCCCTGCGTCGGGCAGCTTGCTCGCAGACCAGGCCAGGCCGCGCAGGGCGATCTGATTGTGCTCGACGATGTAGCCCATGTCGTCGGGGATCCCGTAGCTGCGCCGCTCTGGCGGTATCGGCTTGCTGCGGCCCTTGGCCACGAGCGGCAGCCAGCGCTCGAGCGCGGCGCTGGCGAGCTCACGACCGAGCCCATCGAGCATCGCGTCAACCCGAGCTTGCCAGCGCTTGCTCGGCTTGCTCGCGCTCGCTTCGAGGCAGTGCTCGACGAAGTCTCGCCACGCTTTGCGCTGCGCTGCGCCCATGGCCGCGAGCTCGGCGAGCAAGGCGTCGGCCCAGACTTCACCGGGCTCCAGCAGGCGTTCAGCGTCGACACCCAGCAGCTCTTCGAGCCGGCGATAGCTCGGGATCTCGCGCTGGTCTGCGGCCGCTCGACCACGCAGGACCTCGAGCAGACGCTGCGCGGCCTCGAACAAAGCCGGGTGGCTCGGGAGCTGCTCACGCCCAAGGCCGGCGGCCTTCAGATAGCGACCAAAGGCCAGCAGGAACTTGCCCGCCGTCTCGGGCGAGGACGCGGCGTGCTCGAGCAGGCGCGTCATCGACTCCTCGTCATGATCGAGCTCGCGCTGCGCGAGCTGACAAACCAGATCCAGCAGGCGTGCCGCTTGGTACCCGCGGCGAGGCGAGTCCACGCTCGCGCGCAGGTGAGACACACGCTCGAGCGCGGCGCTCATCAAGCCCAGGTGGGCGACCGAATCCAGGCGCATCAGGTCGCGCCCGCGCATCAGCTGGCCCACGGCCTCGATGTGCGAGGGCGCCTCCTCGAGCAGCAGCGAGAGCTTGCGGTGCTCGGAGCTCCGGGGGTGATCAGCGCTCAGCTCAAATCCGTCGGGGCCTGTCGTCTCGCTCACCGCGCTGGAGTTTATTGTACAATATCGGTGGCTTCCAGCGCCGCTTGGGCGGCGGCGCTGGTGGCCCAGTAGGTGATTGTCGTCAACCGATCCTTGAAACGGTTGCGTCCGAAGATGCAGGTGGCAAAGAAGGATGTGTCAGGGCACGACCAGATCGCTGGGCTGGCGCGGTGCGACCTCGTAGGTCTCTTCGTACTGCGCCACCAGCCCGACAACCGTGATCGTGTCGTCGATCGCCAGCTCGGTCGTGTCGATCACACCAACGCCGTCGATGAGATGGACAAACACCTGGACCTCGCCCGTGCCATCATCGATGTACACCTTGAGACCGTAGGGCGAGTCGTCTTGCACGGCTTGGGTCACGGTGCCGCTGACCTCGACGAGCGTGCCCTCGACGTCCTCGTCGATGTCGCCAGTCGCCGCGCTGATGGGCTCCACGGCCTGCCCACCGCTGACCGACTCGATGTCGGCGGCAACGGCCTCGATGACCCGCAGTTGGTTCATCTGGCCGAGCGTGCCGGTCACCGTGACCAGGGTGTCGAGCGGGAAATCCAGCATGTCCGCGGTCTTGATGTAGATGCCGCCGCTGGCGTCCTGGATCGCAAACCCGAACTCGCCGGTCGCAGAGTTGAAGGTCCCCGGCGCCACGCTCGTGTGGCCCTCGACGCTGACCATCATGCCGTCGTCCAGCGCGCGGGCCTGCTCGATCGTGACGAGCTCCGCGCCCGAGGTCTCGCCCGAGGTCTCGGTGGTGCCGGTCTCGGTGGTGCCGGTCTCGGTGGTGCCGGTCTCGGTGGTGCCGGTCTCAGAAGTGTCGCTGCCGGCGTCGTCACTACACGCGGCCGCCGTGAGCAAGAGTGACCCAACCAACGGAAGCACCCAGCGAGCGCGAGCGGACATCGGGACTTGGAGCGTAAGTGTCATGCTGGCGATGTATCCGTTCGGATCGGAGCACACAAGCGCGAGCGCTCGCTGCTTCGGTTCTTCTCCACCGCCGCTCGCGTTGGCTTGCCCCCGCCCGGGGCTCTGGGAGCAGGGTGGGGGAGCAAGGCGGGGCGCTGTATGCGTGAACCGGAATTTCGATTTATGAACTAGCTGTTACAATTCATCCCACATCGGCGCCAGTCTCCCACCGTATATCCACAATTTACCTAACAAACGCTGATCCTGTTGATTTTTTAAGAATGAGCCAGTATTCACAAAGTGAACCATGAAAGGAATCCCTGTGCATTTCGACTTCGATCCCGACACCGAGTCCTTTGCCAACGACCCCTACCCGACCTACGCGTGGCTACGCACAAACGCGCCCGTCTATCACTGGGAGAAGCGCGACACGCTGCTGCTCTCGCGGCTCGAGGACCTGCGGACCTTCCTCACCCACGAGCAGCTCTCGACCGACATCGCTGACTGGGAGCATCACCCGGGCGCGCAGATGTTCGAGCAGCCGGGCTTCGAGGCCTGGGGCTCGATTGTAGCGAGTTCGCTGTTTCAGCTCCCTCCGGCCGATCACGCGCGGGTCCGCAAGTTGGCGAGCGTCGCGCTCACGCCACGGGCCGTTCGGGCCATGGAGGACGCGGTCAGGGCCACAGTCGAGCGCACCCTCGATGACCTCATCGCCAACGGTGACGAGGTCGTGAACATCCGTCACTTCGCCGAGACCATCCCGCTGACGGTCATCTGCGATCTGTTTGGCGTCCCCGGCTCGATGCGTGCGGGATTTCGCGAGTTTGGATTGGCGGTGATCCGCTCGGTCCAGCCCAACCTCGAGCCTGCCGTGCTCTCGGAGATCGCCAATGGTTTCACCCAGGGCAAGGCCTTGCTCGAGCAGCTCATCGAGGGCCGCCGCGCCGACCCGAACCCTCCCGCCGACCTGCTGACGCGCTTCATCGAAGCCCGCGACGAGGCCCACCGGCTCTCAACCTCGGAGCTCATGTCGCTGATCTTCGCGTTGATCGCCGCAGGCTCCGACACCACGGTGCACGGCACCTGCTACGCCGTGTATGCGCTGCTGCGGCACCCACAGGCCCTCGCCGAGCTGCAGGCGGATCGCTCGCTGCTGCGCGGCACCATCGAAGAGACCCTGCGCTGGGACAGCTTTGGCAAGATCGGGCTGTTTCGCTACGCCCTGAGCGACCTCGAGATCGCTGGTGTGCCGGTCCGCAAGGGCCAGGCGATCGGCGGCCTGATGGGCGCCGCGCTGCGCGATCCCGAAGCGTACGACGACCCCGACCGCTTCGACATCCACCGTGAAAACAACGCGAGCCTGACCTTCGGGCTTGGACGTCACTTCTGTCTGGGGGCCAACCTCGCCCGAACGGAGATGATGAAGGCGATCGAGATTCTGCTGATCGAGCGCTTTCCCCATGCCACGCTCGCGGGCGAGCCCGTCATTGATCACCAAAACTCGATCATGCGCGCGATGGAGAACCTGCCGGTGCGGCTGGGCGCGGACCAGGGCAAGGCGCGAGCATGAGGCTCATCATTGATGTGATCGCCTGCGAGGCGAACGGCGCGTGCACACGCATCCTCCCAGAGGCGCTCGAGCTCGATGACGAAGATCAGCTGCACCTGCGCCTCGCCGTGATCCCGCCGGAGCTCGAGGACAAGGCCAAGCGCGCGGTCCGGCTGTGTCCTCGCCAAGCGCTGCGCCTCGAACCGGCGAAAACCTGAGCGAGAGCGCCGACCTGTTTCAATGTCTCGCGTGCCCTCGAGAACACCGAGCCAGCAGTCAACTCCGAGGATCCGCATGCGACTCGCCGCTCTCGTCTAGCCCATACGAGGCCCGTGGATAGGACATACGATCGGGGACCGGGGGGAGCGTGAACGTCGCGTCTCTCATTCGGCGTGTGGGTCGGCAGGCGAAGTTGGCTCGGGCCGGGTCGGGCGGATAAAAAAGCGACCGTGGTGCTTGATCGATCACGCGACCGGAGGCACGTACCCGCCATGCGAGCAATAGGAGTCATCACGCCTGTCCTGCTGTGCATGGCCTGGGTCTGCCCAGCGTGCGGGACCGGGGCCGGAAGCGATGCCGAGACCAATAGCGAGACGTCTGGGGATCCCGGCGACGGCGACACGGGCGACGGCGACACGGGCGACGGCGACACGGGCGACGGCGACACGGGCGACGGCGACACGGGCGAGCCCATGGAGTACCCCGACTGTGGCGTTGGCGGCGACGCTGCCGTGGCCAGCTCGTACAACAATTTCGACGACGCCGAAAACCCCGAGGATCCGAACTGGGTGGCCGGGTACCACTCGGTCTGCACGGTGGCGGCGGTGGTCGTCGATGGCTCCCAGACGACCATCGACCTCGACTGCCCCGATGACTACCACCCGGGGCTCGTCGTCACGGCCGAGCCGGCCTGGGCACCGACTATCGAGATCGGCTCCGAGCTCGACGTCACCTTCGACTGGATGAGTAAGTGGGAGGAGTACGGTCGCTCATGGCGGTTGGCCAGCGTTGAAGACGACACCCTGATCGCCGGCTACTTCGACGTCTACACGACCTACAACTTCCAGCCACTCGGCCTCGAGGTGACCTCTGGTGTGTGCGAGCCCAAGGGCTGGTGCGAGGCCGACGAAGGCATGTTGCCGCAGTCGCAAGACGTCGCCCTCGAGTTCAGCGACGGCGGCGAGACGACGACGCTCTTCGCTGGCAACTGGGGGCAGGTCGGCGCCTACGACATCTGGATCCAGGCCGCGAACTACAACCAATGCAACGCGCGGTTGGACGCTCCACCCGGGCTCTATCAAGGGTTGATTGCGCGTCAGTGAACGCGCGTGCGGACCAGCCCAACGCGGTGTACACCAGCGTCGACGCCGGGCAGGAGCTCGGGCACGACTTCGTCGCGGCGGGGGACAAGGCCAGAGCTCCTGCGCCAGTGCGTGTTGATGTTCGACGATCCGGCTGGCGAAGCCCTGTTCATGTGTGATCGCTACCAGGTGCTCGTCATGCCGCTCGACTCGGCCGCGGACCCCGAGGCGGTCTTTGCCCTGCGCGTCGACGAAGCCACCGACCTGTTCACGGCGATGGGCAGGACCAACGTCGGCGCCAAGCTGCTCGGCAGGGGAGCGCGGCGCAAGCTACCGGCTCAGCGCCGAAGGCGGGCCGGCCGACCATGACCTGCCCCTCGAGGAGCTCGACCTTGGGTCGAACCAGCTCCGCGAGCTCCCCACCGCCTTCAAATCCCTGAGCAAGCTGAAGGTGCTGATCTTGAACAGCAACCGCTTCGAGTCGATCCCGGCGGTGCTCGCCGAGCTACCCGCGCTCGAGCGGCTGCACGTCATGTCGGGACCGCTGGGGCAGGTCGCCGCGGAGATTCCCACGATCGTCAACCTCAACAACCTTGCGATCACCTGGAGCTCCGACCGCCCGCTCCCCGACAGCCTTGGGGCGCTGGTCAACCTCGAGTACCTGCTGGCGATGATGCGAAAAGATGTTGCGCGCATGGGAGCCAGGGTCGAGGTTCGAGTTGGGCATCCGAATTCTCGCCCTCGCTCTCATGCGCGCTTGCGTTGCGCTCAAACTTCGGACAACGGCCCTCGGCTTGGCATGCTGTGCCGCCCTGGGAGGGGGCAGGCACTCCGGTGACCCGCAAATGTAGGGGAGCCGGGCTCCATGATGAGTGGAGTTATGCGTTTATACAACGCTCCGGCGTTGCCGATTGATCAGGCAACTTCCGATCGAAGTCTCAGTCCTCGAGGTAGTCCTGTAGCGGAGCGATGATCGCTCGGTATCGCTCCGCGATGCCGTCGATCCACCCAGGGTTGGCCGCCAGATAGGCACGTTGTTGCTCCACAACCAGTATCTGCTCAATCCTGATTCGGCGGTTCGTGCAGTCTTGGACTTCGGCCATGAGGGGCTCACGTTCGGCCCGCAGCACGGCTAGGTCTCGCAACTCCTCCAATCCGTCGACGCGGGTCATGTCGCCAGACGAGACTCGCTTCATGATCTCCGATACGAGCAGATCTTCCCGGTGGAGGAGCGCGACTCCGTAGTTGCCGAGAGTGCTCGCCCTCACGCACCGCCGCTCTTCTTCGATGGCCGCGATCATCTCTGGATCGACCTCGAGACGATCAGAGATAGCCAGGGTGGCGTCTTCGAGGAGCAAAGCGAGCTCCCACCTGGGGTTGATCTCTCCCTCCGCTCCTTCGACGCAACGCCAAAGCCGCTCGTTGGCTACGTCTTTCCCTGCCCGCTCGTTGGCACTTTCCAGCTGTGACGCCGCAAGATCGAGCAGCGTGGTCGCCTCTTCGGGGCTCGTTGCCACGATGGCGCGTACCTGCTCGATCCATGCTGCTTGGCCGCGGCTTTCGACGCAACCGAGCACCCACTGCACTCGGGCCTCATCCGTGGCGTCTTGAACTTCAGCGTTCGTCACCCCCAGACGCCGCTCGAGCTCCTCTTGAAAGGGCTCGTCGAAATCATCGAGAACAACGACTGGGGACGCGGCGCTACGTGTGGCGTCATCGAGCGACTCGTCCGCATCCAGGCATCCCCCGAGAATGGCAGCGAAGGCGAAATACGCGGAAATTTGTGTGAAGGGTAGTAGGTTTCGCATGGTCAAAATCCCCAATTGGAGCCCTGGGCGGCACAGACGCCATCGCTGCGGCAGATGTTGTAGTTTGTGATCTTGTCGTTGTCCCAAAAACTGTAATAGTAGTTCACGTTTTGGGCATTGGTGTACCCGGAGTAGACGTATGAGCTGCTGCCATTGATCCAGCGCGTTCGGATGCGTACTTGCTTCCCATCCAGGACAGTGTCTTTGAACAACCCGTTGTAGTCACCGAGGTTGTCGCAGGTCTGGCTCTGTGCGGCTTCATATCCCCAACCCGACGAGGAGGGGAAGTAGCTCCCAGAGCCGTGGCACGCGGCAGCGGCAACGGGGACGCCATCGATGGCCGGCAGGGCGATGTAGGCCATGCTCGCCAAAGCGACGCCGAGGAAGCTCGTGCGGATTGGTGTCGGGATGTTTTGAATTGAGTTGCGGATTGCGTTTGTCATGGTGCGACTTTGTGCGCCAGTGTCATGTTGGCGGCGGTACGAACGGTTGGCCTTCGGTCCGTCGGCAGACGTCCGACGGTGCAAGGTTCGTCGTCCACCTTCGAGCCACCTTGGGGGCTCGAGGGTGCAAACAAAAAGACTCGCTACCGCGTGCTCTGGGCTTGTACTTTAGACCTGTGCCTTAGATCTGAACTCTGCTTCAGACTCGAACTCAGGCCTGGTACTTTAGACATGTACTTTGGACTGTACTTTAGACCGGTCGCTGCGGGCCGAGGATCACCAGCCCCAGCAGCGCGGTGAGCCACTCCATGGCCTCGTGCGCCGGCTCCGTACTGGCATCTGTCGCGACGTCGAGGCTGAACACGAGGCCTCCCAGCCACTCCACGCGAGTGAGATGGGCCTCGCGGAGCGGGCCAAACAAGTGTGCATGGTGCTCGGCGAGCGCGGCTTCAAACGCTCGGTCCAAGCGCTAGCGAGCCTCGGTCGACACGGCCTGGACCCGGGCGAGGTACAGCGCGGCGACCAGCCCGCGCGGGTCACCCTCGCGCTGATCTTGCGGGTCCCCCGAGGTAGCGCAGCGTGTAGGTTGCTCGCTCGTCCATGTCCGACCCGAGCCTACGTTCAACAGCTCGCCCAGGGCTCGGCGCACTTTGGCGGCAGCTGTCGCGCGAGTGAGCGAACTACGGCGAGGCGTAGTCAGGGGCAATGTTCACGGACATCATCATCAGCTAAAACCAGGAAAGTGCCACGTATCGCCAAGAAGATCCCCAAGTCGCCGAAGAGCCGCGCTGCCGTGGAGCGGCTGGACCTCCGCTTTCAGTCGCTGACGGAGGTCCCCGAGGAGCTCACCGAGCTCGTGAACCTCGAGGAGCTCGACCTCGGGTCGAACCAGCTCCGCGAGCTCCCCACCGCCTTCAAATCCCTGAGCAAGCTGAAGGTGCTGATCTTGAACAGCAACCGCTTCGAGTCGATCCCGGCGGTGCTCGCCGAGCTACCCGCGCTCGAGCGGCTGCACGTCATGTCGGGACCGCTGGGGCAGGTCGCCGCGGAGATTCCCACGATCGTCAACCTCAACAACCTTGCGATCACCTGGAGCTCCGACCGCCCGCTCCCCGACAGCCTTGGGGCGCTGGTCAACCTCGAGTACCTGCTGGTGAAGTCGACGGAGCCGATAGCGCTACCGGGGACGATCTTGCAGCTCGTCCGTTTGAAGGAGCTTCAGCTTGCGGCACCGATCACCGCGCTCCCCGAGGGGCTCGGGGCTCTGACCGAGCTCCACATTCTCAATTGCGCCGAGTCGGCCCTGACCACGGTTCCGGCGGATCTGGTCCGGTGCACGAAGCTCCGCTACCTCAACCTGAGCAACTCCGCGGTCGAGGACATCCCTGACGCCCTCATGGATTGCCAGAAACTGACAATCTATCTTCAGGGTACGAAGGTGACCGAAGAGCGCAAGAACGAACTAGCGAAGGCCAAGGGGTTGTCGATCATCGCATAGTGATCCACCGGGGGCGGCGCTCAATCCCCCGGCAGCATCTCCTCGAAGCATGCCTGCGTCTGGGGTGAGCGCTCAGCTCAACCAGAAGTAGAGCGTGGCGAGGATGGCGATCAGGACCAGGACGCCAATGATCCCCTGCAGCGGCGTTGTTTCTTCCTCGGCCTCGTCCGCGGCGACCGCTGGGGCGCCAGAGCTGGGGGCCGGACTCTCGCGCTCCGAGCGGGTGGCGTTGACCATCACCATCCAGCGGTTGTGATCGCGACCTTCGTGGGTGTCCGTGCGGTTGGTCCCGCCGTTGTCGAGGTTGAATTTGTTGCCATCACCGCCGACGAGCCCGACGCCGAGCCACGGGGGCGGTCCAAAGCGCAACCCAGTGATCTCCCGGTCCGGATAGCGGACCTGGGCGTCGGTTTCGCGCGAGGGGTACTCGAGGACCAGGATCAGGCTCGGGCTGCACTGGATGGCGATGTAGTGCCCACCGGGCGAGCAGGCTAGGTTCTGGATCGGCGTGTCGTCGGGGGTTCCGGTGACCCGTCCCAAAGATTCGGAGCTGAGGCGGAAGACATCGTGGGCGACGGACATCACCCACAGCCCCTGCTCGTTCCAGGCGATGGCGCCGATCGGCCCGGGCAGGTCGGCGTTGAACTCGTTGGTCTCCCCGCTGCCAAATTGGTAGGCCGTCCCGGTCCCCGAGCCGACGCCCAGCTTGCCCTCGGGGCTCCAGGCGAGGCAGCGTGGATCGTCGACGGCGATGTGACGATCGAGCTGACCCGCCGTCATGATCGCGACCGAGTCAGGGAGCGCGACGGCGACCTGGCCCTTGGGGCCGGCCGCGAGCGCGCGCGGCGTGCCGTCGAGTTGAACCTGGGCGAGCTGGTCTCCGCTCCGGGCGTCTCGCCAGCACACGCGCCCGTCACTGTCGACGCTGACGACTCGGTCCTCGAGCGACGCGACACCGACGATGTCGCTGGACTCGGTGTGGCGCCACAACGGGGCCTCGCTCTCGCCGTCGTGGACGAGGAGCTCGGCCCCGTCGGTGAGAACGATTCGTTTTCCTTCTCGGTCGTAGTCGAACATTCGGACGCATCCTAGATTGTTCCGCCCGTCTGTACAGCGCCTTGCGTGTGACCGGTGGCCTGTCTCCTGGGATCGGCGTTCCATTGCAGATCTCGTCCAGCTGCGGGGCCCTGTCAGCTGTCCAATGACAGCGCGCCGGGGGCCGATCAGCTCGAGTGGGATCGAAGGTCCTCGCGGCGAGTCCGTCCAGCATGGGACCCGTCAGGTGGCGCGCGTCGTCGCGGGGGCTCTCATGGAAGCTAGTTTGCTAGCTTCGAAGACCAGACAAACGCCGCCGAGTAGACGCGAGGTGGCCACCAGGACGAGCCGCTTGTGCACTGGGCCAAGCTGCTCGAGGATCGCCGAGTGACGCGCGCCAAACAGCCGCTTGTTCCGGGGCTCTACGAGTCGCTCGTCGACGCGGATCTCGATCAGCTGCTCGCGGATCTCGACGCCGCGGGCGTGAAGGTCGACGCCCGCGAGCTCGCCAAGCTCGACGACGACCAAGCGTTGACGGTGCTGCTTCGCTACCTCAATCGGCTGTTGGGTGAGCTCCTGCAAGCCAAGCCAGCCGTGCGGCTGCAGCGGACACAGGCCGTGCTGGTGGCGCTGGACCGGTCGCAGATCCCCGAGCCGGCGCGGGCGCTGCTCGCCGTCGCGGACGCTCGCGGCCCTGCGCTCGCCGCCCCGTTCCCCGAGCCTCCTCAGATCCCGTTGGGTCAGAGCGACCTGCTCATCAACGCGAGCCGCGATATCAACATTCATCGCGCGCTGGAGAGCGAGATCGCGTCGGCGGACCGCGTTGATCTAATCATCGCATTCGTGCGGCGCTCCGGTGTAAAGCTCATCAGCTCCGCCCTTCGCACCCACGTCGAGCGACGCGGGCGAACGTCGAAGACGCTGCGCGTGATCACGAGCACCTACCTAGGTGTCAGCGAGCCCGAGGCCATCGAGCAATTGGTCGAGCTCGGGGCCATGGTCCGCGTCGGCTACGACCCGCGGATGGTCAAGCTGCACGCCAAAGCCTGGATCTTCCACCGCAACTCGGGGGCGTCGACCGCCTACGTTGGCTCCTCGAATCTCAGCCGCTCGGCCATGGTCGATGGTTGCGAGTGGAACGTGCGCCTCGCCGCGCTCGAGAGCCCGGGCGTAGTCAAGAAGCTGGCCGACAGCTTCGACGTGCTTTGGGAAGACAGCGACTTCCAGCGCTACGACGCGGCGCGCTTCACCTCGATCCGCGCGCGCGAGCGCAAGCGCTTCGATGGCGGCGCTGCCGAGCCCGACTTCGCTGGCCTCGACATCCAACTCTACCCGTTCCAGGCCGAGATCCTCGAGCGCCTGCAGGTTGAACGCGACGTTCACGGTCGCCACGCGAACCTGGTGGTGGCCGCGACGGGCACTGGCAAGACCGTGATCGCGGCGTTTGACTACAAGCGCCTGCGCGAGCGCCTGCGAGCCGACCAACGCGAGCCGACGCTGTTGTTCGTCGCCCACCGCGAAGAGCTGCTACGCAAGGCTCGAGCGACGTTTCGCGCGATCCTGCGCGAGCCTGAATTCGGCGAGCTGCTCGTGGGTGGCGAGCAACCGAGCGAAGGGCGGTTTGTGTTTGCGTCGATTCAATCGCTGCGTGGTCGGCTCGAGAAGTTGGTGGCGGACGAGTTCGCGGTGGTCATCGTTGACGAGTTTCACCACGCCGAGGCGCCAAGCTACCGCCGGCTGCTCGACCGGCTGCAGCCCGTTTACCTGCTTGGACTCACAGCAACCCCCGAGCGCAGCGACGGTGGTGACGTGCTGCGGTGGTTTGGCGACCGGATCGCGGCCGAGATCCGACTGTGGGACGCCCTCACCCGCGAGCTGCTGTGCCCGTTTCACTACTTTGGGGTGGCAGACAGCGTCGACCTGAGCGGCTTGAAGTGGGCGCGGGGTGGCTACGACCGCGGACAGCTCGAGAGCGTATTCGACGGCAACGACGCCCGCGAGTTGCTCGTCCGCCGGGCGATCCGCGAGTACGTGCCGAACCCCGAGCGCATGAAGGCGCTGGGGTTTTGCGTCGGGATTCGGCATGCGCATTATATGGCGCGACGCTTTTGTGAAGCTGGGATCCCGGCCCGCGCCGTGACCGGCGAGCTCGCGCCCGACGAGCGCGCGCGGGCGATCGCCGCCCTCACCCGCGGGGAGCTGCGCGTGCTGTTTTGTGTGGATGTGTTCAACGAGGGGGTCGACATTCCCGAAGTCGATACATTGTTGCTCTTGCGCCCGACCGAGAGCGCGACCTTGTTCTTGCAGCAGCTTGGGCGAGGCCTGCGACGGTCCGATGGCAAGGACGGGACAACGGTGCTGGATTTCATCGGAAATGGCCACTCCAAATTTCGCTTTGATCGTCGCTACCGCGCGCTGCTGGCCGGGCGCGGGGGGTCACTGATCAAGCAGATCGAGCAGGGCTTCCCGCACTTGCCGCCAGGATGCGCGATCAGGCTCGAGTCCCAGGCGACCAAGTTCGTGCTCGACAACGTCAAGCGGGCGCTCGCCAACCACCGGCAAGTCGCGATCGACGAGTTGAGCGAGCTCGCGCGTGGGCGGACTCCCAAGCTCGGCGAATTCCTCGAAGCGATGGAATGGGAGCTGGGTGACCTGTACCGGAGGCGATCGGCGGATTGGACCTGGACGGGTCTTCGCGCCGCCGCGGATCTGTGCCCAGCCGGTGACGCGGACTTCGAGGAGCTCGGACGCGCGATCGGGAAGCTCACACACGTACAGGACGAGCTGCGGACGAACTCGTGGATCACATGGTTGGCGAGTGAGCGGCCGCCGAGGCTGCGCGAACTCGGACCCGCGGAACGGCGCTTGCTGATGATGTTGTTGGCGCTGGTTTGGGTCAACCGGCTCAACGAGTTTCCCACCCTGTCAGCGGCGGCAGCCAAGTTTTGGCGACAGTCCGAGCTGCGCCGAGAGCTCGTGGAATTGCTCGAGCTACGCCGCGCCGGTCGAGACCACAGTGACCTGCCGTTGACCGCACGACCGGACATCCCGCTGCGGGTTCACGCGCGCTATCACGTCACCGAGATCCTCGCGGCGTGCGGGGTGATCCAGGCGGGCAACTTCGCTACCCAGCAATCTGGGGTGCGCTACGTGGCGGGTGAGCGGGTGATCCTGAATCTGGTGACGATCAACAAGGACCCCGACCGCTACTCGCCTGGCACACGCTACCGCGACTTTGCGATCTCGCCCGAGCGGTTTCACAGCGAGAGCCCCAACTCCTACAGCCCGGACACCGCCGCGGGGCGACGCTTGCTCGATCACGCAGCGAGCGGCGTCGAGGTGCTGTTGTTCGTGCGCGAGACGCCGAAGACCCCCGAAGGGTTCACGACGTCATACGTGTTCTTGGGGCCGACCAAGCTGCGCGAGCACGCGGGGGCCAAGCCGATTGCGCTCACCTGGACGCTCGAGCACGAGATTCCGGCGTGGTTTTATCCGCACACGCAGCTGACCTCGAGCTGAGCATGTTAGCGAGCTCGGCACGCGACCTCCTGCAGAGCTTAGGGATCACGCCGGCCGTCGAGCCGACGAGAGAGCCGTTGACGACCAAGGCAGGGCAGTCCTCAGCGCGAGACTCGAGGGGCTCGAGGCCCCGCCGGTCTCGGTCTCGCCGGTCTCGGTCACACGCTCCGCTCGCGCTCGCCGAGGCGCCGCCCCTGCGCGAAGCGGGTCGGATGCTCGGTGACCGTAGCCAGCTCCGGCTTGACGCCGGCCTGGTCGAGCTCGGCGAGGTAGCGACCATAGCGACGCGCCCCCGGCCGCGCGCTGATCCCATGCAGCACCACCGAGCAGACCACCGTGAGCATCACGACGCCGAACACCTGCTCGCGCCCGGCGATGAACTCGCGGTCGAGCACGACCAGCCCAAACAACACGGAGGCGAGACCGCGGGGGCCAAACCAGCCCAGGAACAGCACGGTCCCCGGCTTGGCCGCGCTGCCGATCAAGCTCAGGGCGATCGGGATCATGCGGATGATCGTCAAGCTCGCGAGGGCGTAGACCCACATGATCGGCGTGGCCTCGACCAGCGTGGGGTAGGCCCAGACCGCGCCAACGAGCATGAACACGCCGAGCATCAGCAGCTGGCCCTCGGTCTCGACGAACGCGTGGACGGCGACCGCGAACCCGCGCGAGGTGTTGCCGAGCACCAGCCCGGCGACGAACGCAGCGATGAAGCCGTTGCCGCCGATCAGATCGGCGACGACATAGCTGAGCAGGCCCAGGCACAGCCCCGCGATGCGCTCGAACGCGTCACCCATCCAGCCCCGCGCGAGCATGCGCTGGGCCGCGATCCCGCCCAGCCACGCGACCGCTCCCCCCGCGATCGGCCCGAGCACGATCTGCTGCAGCCAGAACCACAGCCAGTGCGCGCCGTCGGTCTGCGTTCCAGTGCTGACGTCGACCGCGACCGCGGCGAACACCATGACGATCGGCAGCGCGATGCCGTCGTTGAGCCCGGCCTCGACGTTGAGGGCCTGGCGGATCGCGATCGGGACCTCCTTGCTGCTGACCACGGCCTGACCGAGGGCGGCGTCCGTGGCCGCGAGCATGGTCCCGATCAGCGCGGCCTCGGCGAAACCGAGGCTGGGGAAGCACAGCATCGCCACCGCGCTGCCCAGCAGCATCGTCAGCGGCAAGCCAATTCCCAGCAGCCGCACAGGCAGCCCGGCCTCCTTGCGCAGGGCCTCGAGATCGATGCGCGAGGCGTCGGCGAACAGCACCATGATCAGGGTCAGCTCGGCCAGAGGGTCGACCCACGCGCGCGGTAGCTCGACGATGTCGAGCGCGTATGGCCCACACGCGACCCCAAACAGCACGAACACCAGCGGCGGCGAGAGCCCCAGGGCGTCGAGCCTGCGCGAGCCCAGCCCGAACACAAACACGAACGCCAAGACGATGAGATAGCCGTAGTCGCCCAAGGTGTCGCGGCCCAGGCTAACGGAATTTTTCTGTGTCCTGCATGGAGTGACCCTCCTCGACTGGAACGAGCGATACGCCTGCGGAGGGTCTCGGGCGCGTGAACATCGCGTCATCCTGAGAGCGGCGTGTTGGTCCGCCAGCTCCGTGAGGCCGAGCCACGGCTCGACCATCACGGCCCCTCAGAGTCGGGTCGGGTCGGGTCGGGTCGGGTCGGTCACGCGGCGAAGTCGAGCTCGAGCTGGCCAGCTGGGGCTGGCCCACGGTCGGTGCCCCCAGTGTAGGCTGTGATAGGGTGCCGACCCTATGTTGACAAAAATGACCCGGGGTCTTGGCGCTGTGATTGTGCTGTCATTGAGTGTGGCCGCGTGCGGCGACGATCGTCCAGGTGACGGCAGCGGCGAAGTCGGTGATGGCGACGAGACCGGCGACGGCGACGGCGACCCCGGTGATGGTGATGGTGATGGTGATGGTGATGGTGATGGTGATGGAGACGGGGACGGGGACGGGGACGGGGACGGGGACGGGGACGGCGATGGCGATGGCGACAACGACGCCTGCGCCATCGTCTACACCCCCACGATCTACGTCGACAACGAGCTCCCCGGCGACTGCGACAGCTACGACCCCACAGCGCGTGCGTGCGGCATGGGCAGCGACGTGGCCGTTGCTACGCTTGCAGGCGCCACGGCTGTGGCCACGGCTGGCGACGCCGTCGTGGTTCGCGGCGGTAGCTATGAAGAGCCGTTGATCGTGCAGAGCTCGGGCACGCCGGGCAACTACCTGGTGTTTGCGGCGTACGAGGGCGAAGTCGCGACGATCACCGGCGCGAACCTCGAGCCCGCGGTCGATATCTCTGGCCAGTCCCATGTGTTCATCTCGGGCTTGGTCGTTGACGAGGTCAAGCGCTGGCTCTACGCCCGTGGCACCAGCCACAGCGTCCTGTGTGACAACACCTTCACCCGGGCCCTGGACGGCGGCGGCAGCTCCAAGACGGGGCTGTTCTTCGAGGAGGCCGACGACAACAAAATTATCGGCAACTTGATAGAGGACAGCACCCAGGACAACCTCGCCCTGCACGCTTGCGATCGCAACGTGATCGCCGGTAACACGATCCGCACCGCCGCGCACACGCTGTGGGCGATCAAGTGCGGCAATGACAACATCGTGCGCGGCAACCTGTTCGAGAACGCGGATCAAAAAATCGGTGAGATCTACGACTGCGACGCGTCGGGATTTGATCACCAGATCACGGCATTCGACGCGACCCGGCGCAACCTCGTAGAGCGCAACACCTTCGCGCTCGCGGTCAAGTACTACAGCACCTCGGGCGGCAACGGCATCCAAAACGCGGGGCAGTACGGCATCTTTCGCGACAACGCGTTCTACGACACCAACGGTGGCCTTGGCCTGCAGCGCTACAGCGACGAGGCCAACTTCGACACCCACAATCGGGTCTACAACAACACCTTCTACGCAAACGAGTGTGGCGGGGTCAGCGTGGGTTCGGGGGCGCCAGGGCAGCTCGAGGACAACCTATTTGTCAACAATATCCTGTTTGCAAATCTCGGCTGCGAGGGCGTCGGGCCCGCTCAGATCGTCTATCGCGAGCTCGCGGGCTTCTCGTTTGTCAATAACGCGATCATGGGCGCGAGCGCGGGCGACCCCGTGATCGAGGAGCTGTTTGGGCCCGCGGGCACGCTCGCGTCGTTCGAGGCAAACTATCCGGCGCTGTTCAGCGGCAACCTCGAGGTGGACCCGATGTTTGTCGACGCGGCTGGCGGTGATCTGCGGCTCGATCCGGCCAGCCCGCTGATCGACGCGGGCGCGTTTCTCACGACCACCGTCGGCGCCGGGCAGGGGACGAGCATGGTCGTCGCCGACTCGGGCTGGTTCTTCGATGGATACGGGATCGCGGGCGAGGTCGGTGATCTCATTCAGCTCGACGGCGGCGCCGAGCGAGCGCGGGTGCTCGAGATCGACGGTGACACACACACGCTCACCCTCGACGCCGCGCTGAGCTGGGGCGACGGTGTTGGGGTCGCGCGGGCCTACGAGGGCAGCGCGCCCGACATCGGCGCGCTCCGGGTCGGCATGTAGCGGATTGCGGCCGCAGCTACATGCGCCCGCGCAGCATGCCGTTCCAGTAGATCTCGGGCAGCCCGTAGGCCTTGAGCAAGTACATGCTGTAGCGCGGCTGGGCCTGATCGAAGGGGAAGCTCTCGGTCGGGGTGCCGTCGTAGTCGAACTCCGCGAGCATGACCTGGCCGACGCCCGTGATGATCGGGCACGACGAGTAGCCGTCGTAGCGAGCAGCGGGCGGCTGCTTGGCGCGGTGGGCCAACAGGTTGGCGACGGTCACGGGCGCCTGCTTGCGCACGGCGGCGCCCGTCTTGGAGCAGGGCAGGCTGCTCGCGTCCCCCAGCGAGAACACGTCGGGGAAGCGCGGGTGTTGGGTCGTGTACTTGTCGGCTGCGAGCCAGCCGGCCTCGTCGGCGAGCGGGCTGTGCTTGATGAAGTCGGGCGCCGATTGGGGCGGGGTGACGTGCATGAGCTCGTAGTCGAGCTCGAGGGTCTCGCCGTCGTTGGTGCGGAACCGGCCGATTTTCTTGTCCGGGTCGACGCTGATCAGATCGTGGCCAAAGCGGGTGACGATGTCGCGCTCTTGGACCAGACGCTCGAGGGTGCGGCGGTACTTCTCGACGCCGAAGATGCGTCCGCCAGCGATAGCGAAGCTCACCTCGGCGTCGGCTCGGACGCCGCGCTTGCGGAAGTTTTCTTCGGCCAGCCACATGATCTTCTGTGGCGCGCCGCCGCACTTGATCGCCCCAGCTGGTGCGGTGAACAGGGCCCGCCCGCCGCGAAAATTGGCGATGCACTCCCACGTGTATTCGACGGTCTCGTAGCTGTAGTTCGAGCACAGCCCGTGCGTGCCGATCGCGTCGCTGAGGCCCTCGATCGCGCCCCAGTCGAGCTGGATGCCCGGACACACGACGAGCTGGTCGTAGCCGATCTTGGTCCCATCGCGCAGGTCCACGCGCTTGTTGGCGGGATCGAAGCCATCGACGAATTCCTGCACCCAGGTCGCGCCCGGTGGGATGTAGTTGGCCATCGGCCGCGCCGTGACCTCGCGCGGGAACTCGCCGCCGCCGACCAGCGTCCACAGCGGCTGGTAGTAGTGGACGTTCGAGGGCTCGATGATCGCTACGTCGAGCTTGGGGTCGGCGTTGAGCAAGCGGGCTGCGACGGTGATGCCGGCCGTGCCGCCGCCGACGATGATGATCTGGTGGTGGTCTGCCATGGAGAGCCTTCAGACTTGGGTGTGCTCGTCGAGCACGCGGCCAAGCCGACGCGAGAGGTGGATCAGGAAGCTCAAGGTGCGCTGGACTTCGTCTTCGCGCAGGACCCTGAGCAGGCCGAGCAGGCCGTGGTGCTCGCTCGGCGCTGCGGCGGCGCGCGGCAGCTCGGCCGCGGTCGCGGCGAGCAGCTCGACGCTGCGCTGCTCGAGCACGCCTGACTCGAACACGCCGCGGAGGAGCGCCTCGGGCTCGATGCCGCGGGCGCGGCCGGCTTCAATCAGGCCGTCGAAGCTGTCGCCGAGCAGCGCGACGTAGCCCGGCAGCGCGTCGAGGAACGCGACGAGCTTGCCCAGCTCCGCGCCCCGTTCGAGCAGCTGCTCGAGCGGACCGAGCACGGCAGGATCGGTGAGCTTGGCCAGCACGGCCGCGCCCCCACGCACGCGCTGGTCCATGCGCGCGGGCCCGTCGACGCGGGCGAGGTCGTCGGTGATGTTGCCGACGGTCGCAAGCACGCCGGGCAGCTCGTCGAGCAACGGGCCGGCGCGGTCGAGCGCGGCCGCGAGCCGATCGAGCTTGGCTTCGATACGATCGAGCTGCTGGGACATGAACGTGCAGATGGTCGCGGCTGCGTGCACATACGTCGAGGGCGTTCTGGGATCCGATGCCGGCAAAAATAGCGACGCGGCAAACGCGGGTGTGGGCATGTCGCGCGCTCGGATCCGATCATGCCGCATGCGCGCGCGCTGCATTCATAGGAGTCCTCGACATGGCCGTGTCCAATGCCCACGCCTGATCGCGCAGCTTGTCTCTCCACGATGCAATGTCACGATGCAGCCGACGCGGGCTGGTGTTGCGCGCCCACCCGTGACGCCCTGGTTTCTTCGTGCGCCAGGCGTTATGAGCCCCCACCAAGACCATGTCCGAGCCAAGCGAATTCGAAGCAACCCTGCGCGCCCGCGCTGGCGCCGTTTGCGAGCTATGCAGCGCGACAGACGGCCTCACCGTTCACGAGCTCCCGCCCGCCGCCGAGCCGAGCCCAGACCATTGCGTGCTGCTGTGCCCCACGTGCCTGAGCCAAATTGATCGCAGCGCTCCGCTCGATCCCAAGCATTGGTTTTGCCTGCAACAAGCCGCGTGGAGCGAGGTCCCGGCCGTTCAGGTGATCGCCTATCGCCTGCTCAGTCGCCTCAGCGAAGAAGGCTGGGCCCGCGACCTACTCGACCAGGTTTACCTCGCGGACGAGACCCTCGAGTGGGCCCGCGCCGGGCTCGACACCGACGCCGGTCAAGCATCCGACCCACCAGGCTCACGCACGGTCGACAGCAACGGGACTGAGCTCGCGGACGGCGACTCGGTCACGCTGATCAAAGATCTCGACGTCAAGGGGGCCGGCTTCACGGCCAAGCGTGGCACGCTGGTCAAGGGCATCCGGCTGACCGACAACCCCGAGCACGTGGAGGGGCGCGTCAACAAGGTCTCGATCGTGCTCAAGACCTGCTTCCTCAAGAAGGCGGTCTAGAAATAGGTGCACAGCCCGGTGTTGGGCAATCGGCGGTCGCGCGACGTAGCGACACAATCGCTCGAGTCGTTGGCGATCGCGGCTGGGCACGGCCGCCCGCGTGCATGTTTTGTCGCGCCGGCGGCGTCGCGCGGCTGCGTCGCGCGGCTGCGGCACGGCCCGCGAATCAGCTTTCTACGAAACCATGGAAATGGACGATGAGGGGGCGTCAGGCAAACTCAATCGGCAAGCTGTGGGGGCGGGGCGAGCTCGCACCCTACCAATCACGCGGTGCGATGAGCTCTTCGATGTCGGCATCAAAACCGTAGGCTTCGGCGATGAAGGCGAAGTCGGCACCCATGGCTTCGCGGGCGCCGGTCTCGAGATCGCTGCCGGCGGCTTCGAAGTCTGCTTGAAGCTCGTTGATGCGCTCGGTAGCCGCGTGGGTCAGCGGGTAGAGCTCGTCGAGGCGCTGCACTTTCGTCTGCTCGATCTTTTCACAAAGCTCGCGGAGCACCGCCTCGACTTTCGCTACCTCCGCGTCCGGGAAGTAGCCGTCGGCGTACATGTCCGCGACGAATTTGTAGGTGCTGAGCTTCGCGTTGGTGATGGTCACGGCCAACTGTACCGCGAGCGAGCGATGGGAAGTGGAGCCTCCCTCGCAGAAAGACCAAGCGAGGCGGCGTGAGGCATTGCACCACGCCGGTCGGCGCGATGTCGCCCCGGACTTGGCCGGCTCCATGAGGCCGAGGCACGGCTCGACCGCGCTGCTCAGCATTCGGCAGCAAGCCGAAGCTGGACATTGCGTCGTGCTGCGTACAATCTCGAGTAAGTCGTGTTTACACTGCACTGGAACTGCGCAGCGATCTCGGGGCCGCTCAGCCCCTGGGCAGAGAGCATCAACACCTCCCGGTGGTCGACGTCGAGTTCGCCGAGCAACTGTTCGAGTAGGCATGTGGCATAGACCTGGGGCGTGCCATCTTGCGACCCACATTCCACGAGCCGTGCGTGAGACTGCTTCCGGCGAACCGCTCGCTCGCAGGTCCGGCGGTGGTTGCGATAGGTGTTGAAGAGAATTCCAAACAACCAGGTCTCCGGCTTGGAGCGGCCGTCGAAGTACGAAAGTCGCCGTTGGGCCACGAGGAAGGTGTTCTGGACCAGATCCTCGGCGACGTCCGCTTCGACACCCATGCGCATGGCCGCGCGTCGGAGCCCGGCGTGTGTCGTCCGGTACAACCGGCCGAGGTCGAGTTCTATCCGATTTGTCGTCGTGTCGTTGTCTGTCATGACACTCCCCGTGCGACCGCCGCACCGATCGCGCAGACATTTGACGGATGCTCAAAGCGGGTGAGTTGTGGCTTCATGTCCGTCTCTCGCTACGATAGTCGTCCAAGTTCCTCGGATGACTGACCTCATTTCACAATATTCGACGGCTTTCTCATCGACCCGCACGGCCGTCGCGCGGCCCGTGAACCAGACCGAGTCGATCAACGACTTCGAATGCGAGGAGAATTCGCTCCCTGCGATGATGGGCGACTACAAGACTGAGGAGGACCCGCTGAGCGCCTTCGACGGGTTGGACGGGAGCGGCACCTGGACGTTTATCGTCGCTAGCGACTATGGAATCTACAACGGCACTGTCGACAATTGGTGTCTCATTCTTACGGGGGCGCAACCGTGAGCGCGGGCGCAGCCCAGCTCGAAACCACGAGGTCCAGATTCGAAGCACTCACCGAGATTCCGCAGTTGGGCGTCCTCGGCGCCGGTTCAGTTCCGCTTGCGGTAGGCGCGAAGGTGCCGATCCTCGAACTGCTTCCACATGTTGAGCGAGTGGCTGGTGGGTGAGCCCCTGCGCGATGTCGTCGGGCCTGTTGGCGGTCTTGGCCAAGCGCATCGCACCGCGGCAGCGCGGGCAGCTCATGATGTCGACCGCTTTGCGCTGGCCTGAAGACGTGGGGGATCGGCTTGTCGGTCCGTCATTCGTGGGCTCTCCTACATGTCGAGTTCGACCCAGCCGAGCTCGGGTTGATACATCTCGATGCCCAGCCAGAACGCCGCTGGGACAGCCTCGGGGCAGCAAAACCACTCGGACGGATCCGCACCGCGCTCGCGCCCACGTGTGTCGAGCCGCTCGACGAGCATGGGGGAGACCGAGCAGAGCTCCGCAAAGCAGGGCCAGCTCAGGGCCCTGTTTCGGGGATCTACGCGGATACGAAACAGGCCCTCGCCGAGCTTGGCGAGCTCCTCGCGGCCGAGCTCGCGGCGCAGGTCCCCCTCGGTCACGCTCTTGACCGCCGAGGGCTCCCAGTCCGCGTGCGTGGTCAACCATACGCTCGGCGCGTTGGTGCCGGGCAGCGCCGCGGCGACGCCGATCTCGCCATCGTCGATGATGCCCGGGAGCGAGCGGCCGAGGGTGTAGTGATACAGCGGCTGGCCGTCGAGCTCGGGGATCGGGAGCCGCTCGGCCAGCCGCGCGGCGAGGTGCGAACGCTCGGCCAGGCGAACCACGACGACACCCTCGGCGTCCTCCTCTACCGACAAGACGGCGAAGCGGGTTCCCGAGGGAAACACGAGGGACCGCGGCGCAATATCCTCGTGGTCCGCGTCGAGCCAGCGCGCGGCCGAGCTGCGAAACAGCGGGCGGATCTCGAGGCGGCAGGGAGGCACGGCGCCGCGCTTGGGGAGCTCGGGGAGCTCGCGCTCGACGGCGAGCAGCCCGAACGCGTACCACGAGCGCTCGGCCGCGCCGGCCGCCGCGTGGAGCGAGGCGAGCACCACCGCCGACAGCTCGCACCGCGCGTAGAGCCACGCCGGACTCCGCTCGGGATCGTCGACGGTGCGGGTCAGGCGTGGGAGCGCCTCGAGAGCCGCGAGAGTGAAGATCGTATGGACGCAGAGCTCGGCGAACAAGCGGCGTCGGGGGAGCTCGTCGGGCTCGTCGAGGGCTCCCACGGCGTGTGTGCGGGGCAGCAGCTCACACACTCGCGCGACGATCGTCGCGCTGGCGGTGGCCTCGTCAGCCGCGGCGCGCATGAGCGCGTCGAGGGCCGGGGCGTAGGCGCTGCCCCACAGTCCGAGGCGCTCGTCGCTACCGATGAGCAGGTGAGGCACGCGGCGGAGTTCGGCGTAGGCGGCCCGGAGCTCGGGACCGAGCTCGAGCGGCGCCGAGGCCCGTGTCGCGCTCGCGCGCTCGCGCAAGGTCGCAAGCAGCCCCGCGAAGTCGAGGCACGGCGCGCCTGCGGTGAGGCCTGCGACGAGGGGGGCCATGAGCTCAACCAGGCGGATCGAGGCGCAGCGGGTCTCGGTCGCGAATCCGGGGACGAGTCGTTCGTTCATGTGTCGCTCAGCAGGCTGTAGATTGGAAGGAAGAGCCACTCGATCAGGCGCCGCTCGACGGTCACGATCTCTGCGCGGCCGCCCATCTCGTGACGCAGCTCGAGGGTCTGCTGGTAGGTCGTGAAGAGGCCCTGAGGGAGCTCGATGTTGACGAGGTAGACCCCGTCTCGGGCGATGGCCGGGACCGAGGCCACCCGGCCTTCGACGACGCCGTATTCGCGGTAGGGGTAACCGTCGAGCTTGATCAGCACGTGCTGACCGACCTCGACCTTGCCGGAGTTGAGCTGGGCCAAGATCGCGTGGGCGACGAGGACCTCTCGATCGGGGAGCACGGTCATGACCTCGTCGCCCTCGCTGACCCACTGCTGCTCGGCCCAGACCTGACCGAGGCTGATGCGGCCGGCCATGGGGGCGACGAGCAGGTAGTCACCGCGCCAGCGGTCGTAGGCGCGGGACAGGGCCGCGTAGGCGTCGAGGAGCTCGCGCACGAGCTCGCGCCGACGGTCGCGCAGCGTGTAGCCGAGCTCGACGCGGTTGCGGTCGAGAGACACACGCTCGAGCTTGCCGCGCAGGAGCTCGAGCTCCGCAGCCTCGAGGGCGCGCTCGCGCTCGCGGACCGCGGCCCCAGCCGCCTCCACCTCGTCCGTGGGGATCACCCCGTCCTTCGCCAGGCGGGTCGTGGCCTTGGCTTCGCGCCTGGCCAGGTCGAGATCCTCGGACAGCCCCCGCCGCTGCGTACGGATCGTGCTCGCTAGTTCGGTCCGGGTGTCGAGCTGGGCCATGAGGGCCGCGTCGCTCTCGCCAAAGTAGGGGTCGTCGAGGAGCTCGCGCAGCGCCCCCCAAGTTGCGACGAACTCGGCGTACTCGACCTGCAGATCGCCGAGCTCGAGCGTGGCCCCGAGGCCGTGGGCTGTGGCGTCGAACTGCTCCGGCGCCTCGAGCTCGCGGGCGAAGTCCTCGAGCATCGCGGCGAGGGTGCGCAGATCCTCGGTCTTGGCCGCGTTGTCGATGACCGCGAGCCACTGCTCGCGCTCGACGAGCTCGCCATCTTGGACCCATAGCTCGCCGAGACGACCGCGGGTCTGCGCGACCACAGGCGCGGGTGGGCTCTGAGTCGTGATCGTCACGGGCGCCGAGACAACGTCGGGGTACTCGAACAGCCACGCCCCGACGACGAAGGCGAGGAAGATCAGCAGCAGGCTCGAGTTGCCCCGGCGCAGGAGCCAGGGGGGGACGACGCCGATGAAGTCCTCGACGGCCGCGCTGTTGACGAGCTCGAGCGCCTCGCCCTCGCCCTGGCCTTCGCCTTGCTGATCGTGTCGCTGTCGTGCGCCTGGCATCACGTCCCCAGTTCGAGTTGGTTCTTGACCAACCGGTAGTAGGCCCCGCGCAGGGCGGTGAGTTCGTCGTGGGTCCCGCGCTCGACGACCTTCCCTCGGTCGAGGACCACGATCTGATCGGCGCTGCGGACGGTGCTCAGACGGTGGGCGATCACCACGCAGGTCCGCCCGCGCTGGAACTCGTCGAGCTTGTCCATGATCTCCCGCTCGTTGGTCGCGTCGAGGGCCGAGGTCGCCTCGTCGAAGAACAGGAACTCGGGGTCGGCGTAGACCGCACGCGCGATCAGGATGCGCTGGCGCTGCCCCTGGCTGACGCCGAGGCCATCACGGCCAATGCGGGTCTCCCATGCCAGAGGCAGGCCCTCGACGAACTCACGTAGGTTGGCGGTCTCGAGCGCGTCGAGCAGCCGGGGGATGTTGACCCGCTCCTCGCCCACGGCGATGTTCCCGGCGACGGTGTCGGCGAAGATGTGCCCGTCTTGCATCACGACCCCGCAGTGGCGGCGCCAAAAGGCAAGATCGAGGTTGTCGATTCGCAGGCCTCCAATGCTCAGCTGACCGGCGTTGACGGGGTAGAACGCGAGGAGCAGCTTGAGCAGGGTGGTCTTGCCGCTCCCGCTCGCGCCGACGATCGCCGTGGTCTTGCCCGCGGGGATCTCGAGGTTGACCTCGCGCAAGACCCAGCTGTCGCTCCCGGGATAACGGAAGCTGACCCCTTCGGCGCGCAGCGATCGGGCGCGGCCAATCTCGCGCAGCGCCGGCTTGCTCGCCGGCTGTTCCTCGGGAAAGTGGTGGATCTCATCGAGGCGCTCGAGGCTGAGCTTGGCGTCCTGGGCCGAAGTCACGAAGCTCAGCGTGCGCTCGAGGGGGCGAGCGACCTGACCGAGCACCCAAGACAGCGCGAGCATCATTCCGAGGGTCATGTCCCCGGCGATGACCTCGCGCGCGGCGAGGAAGGTGATGAAGATGTTCTTGGCCTCGTTGATGGCCATGCTCCCGGCGTTTTGCAGCTGCGCGAGGGCGAGTCGGCGCTCGTTGATGCGAAACAGCCGGACCTGGATTTGCTCCCAGCCCCAGCGCTTGCGCCGTTCGCAGTCGTTGAGCTTGATCTCGGCGATGCCCTCGATGAGCTCGACCAGGGCGTTTTGGCTGGCCGTGCGCTGGCCGAACGACTGCTGGTCGAGCTGGCGTCGGCGGCCCATGAGCGCGAGGATCCAGCCCGTGGCCAGGGCCGTGCCGCCGAGGAACACCGCGAGGATCGTCGGGCTGTAGGCGGCGATCACCAGAGAGAAGGCGATCACGTTGACGAAGGAGAACAGGATCTCGAGGGTCCCGGCGGTGAGGAAGGACTCGACGCGGCGGTGATCGTCGACGCGCTGGAGCACGTCGCCGATCGACCGGGTGTCGAAGAAGCTCATCGGCAGGCGCAGCAGCCGGGCAAGGAAGCTCGTCAACATCGAGATGTTCACGCGCTGCCCGATGTGGAGAAGGATCCATGAACGGATCAGTTCGATGGTCGTGCGCCCGCCGAACAACATGAGCTGGGCGAGCAGCACGGCATGGACGAAGCCGATGTCCTGGCCGCCGATGCCCACGTCGACGAGGGCCTGCGTGAGGAACGGGAACACCAGCCCGAGCAGGCTGGCCACCGTCATGCCAAGCACGAGCTGGACGACGAGCCGGCGGTGGGGGCGGAGGAACGGCCACAGTGAGGCGAAGCCCCGGGACTGGTGGCGCTCGCCGTCGTGGGCGAAGAACTCGGGCGTGGGCTCGAGCAACAGCGCGACGCCCCGCCCGCTGCTGTCGCCCCAGTGGCGGAGGAACGCCTCGCGGCGCCACACGATCAGCCCGCGCCCGGGATCGGCCACACGAACGCGCCGCTTGTCGGCGGCGACGAGGACCACGAAGTGGTTTTGGTCCCAGTGGAGCACACAAGGTAGGGGGACGGTGCTGGCGAGCTGCTCGTAGTCGAGCATGACCGCGAGGCTGCGCATGCCGATCGACTCGGCGGCCGCGGCGACGCCTTCTAGTGATACGCCGTCGCGGGCGATGCTACAGCGATCGCGCAAGGTCCCAAGCGACCAGTCACGGCCATGGTGCCGCGCGATCATGCGCAGGCAAGTGGGCCCGCAGTCCATCGCGTCGTGCTGACGCATGGAGCGGAAGGGGGAGCCAAAGCTGAGCGCACGATCGAACATGGCGAGCTCGTCTAGCGCGGCACGGGGTTGCGGTCGAAGAAGCGCCGGGCCTCGAACACGTAGGGCTGATCACTGATGTCGACGTCGTCGAGGTCATCGAGATGGCGGGTCTCGAGTTCGGCCAAGGCCGCCGCGAGGCGCCGGTGGATCTCCAGTCCGTCGGCGGTGTAGAGCTGCGGGTGTTCGATCTGCGAGATGCCGGTCTCGAGGCGGCGCAGCCCCAGCGCCATGCGCCCGCGCAGCTCGTGGAGGGCCTCGGCCCCGAGGCCCGAGCGCCCCTCGGCGTGGAGGTCGAGGATGCGAGCGAAGCTCTGGACCATGCGGACCAGGGTGTAGTTGCCGTGAAAGGCGTCGCCGAAGCTGCGCAGGTCCGCCTCGTTGCCGGTCAGCATCTGGACCGGGGTGGAGTAGGGGATCGCAAGGAAGGCCTGCCAGTCCGCGATGACCTTGGTGAAGGTCACGTGGCCACTTTGGTGGACCAGCTCCTCGACAAAAAACAGCGGGCTCTCGCTGCCGCGGGTATTGATGAAGATCGCCCCGTGGATGGCGAAGGCGGCCATGGAGTTGACCTTGGGGTGGCGCGAGATCACCACCGAGCGCAGGTCCCGATCGAGCTCTGCGGACTGGGCCGGCCACGCGCGCTCGAGTAGGGCCCAACCTTCGGCCAGGGCCTCGCGGTTTTCCGCGGTCGCCCCCGCGATGTCGACCTCGTGGAAGTGCTCGCCGTGGAGCTCGAGGAAGCGGCGCAGCGGTGGGTGAGCATGGGGGTAGATCGTGGGGCGGGCTCCGGCGGCGACGGGCTCGAACGGCTCGAAGGCGAGCTCGGGGTGGCCGAGGATCGCGGGGCGGCCGTCGGTGTTGACGAGCTCGAGCGCCGCGTTGGCGGGGGCATCGGTCAAGAAACCGAGGCTCGGGAGCAGGACACGACCGTCACAAAACGAGCGCACCGTGATCTGCTCGGGGCGCAGGTTCGGGGGGAGCAAGGGCCACACACACTGCTCGACGCCGATCTCGGCCTTGGTGTGGGCGGCGACCAGCGTCGTGAAGGCGAGGGGCTCGCCGGCGTCGAGGGACTCCGCCGCGTCGGCCAGCGCTGCGCTGCGTGTGCGCAAATTATAGCGGACCGTCTCATCGAGCAAAGCCTGCCCGGCGTCACGCCATTCGTCGAAGAAGGTGTCGATGTATTGCATGGGCTCACGCAGCGCGGAGAGGGGGACAAGAAGGGGAGCGCCGAAGGCCTCCGACCCACGGTGCTCCCCGAGGACCTCACGACATCACGCCAGCGCCGGCGTGTTCCCGCAGGTGCAGTGGCAGCCGTCCTGGGTGGTCGGAGCCTGGCCGCCCTTGATGCGGCCCGCATCGACCACGCGCTCCATCTTGGAGTTGCGGAGCTGGGCGATGACGTCGTCGAGGCTGATCTTCTTGTTCATGTTCTGCATGGTGTTGTTCCTCATTCTCTGGTTGTCGTAGGTGTTCTCGCGGAGCGAGAACCGCTTGGTTCATTCGGCAAGTAATGCAATTCAAGCTGACTCTGTTCTTGTTGATAGCGGCCCCACCCGAATCGATGGGAACGGTCGAGAGCGGCAGCATCGTGTCGTTCTCCCGTCTGGCGATCTGAGATTGACGCGTTGTGCCCCCGTGCTTGGCAGGCGGCTTCGCGGCGCGCATGGTTGCCCTACCCATGAGTGTTCGCGCCGACTGAAGTTCATGGTCGAGCCGATGTGACCCTGCGCACTAAGTTCGGCATCAAACACCACCTATGAATCAGCTTGGCCAAAGCCGGGCAAGCGTGGCGCCTGCTGCCCAGCTCCGGTCAACGTCTGCGCGCGAGCGAGCATCGCTCCGTCGCACGAGCAACTAGCCCCAAATCAAGCGCTGAATTGGAAAAGATGAATGATTTGGGGCTAGTACGAGCCGACAGGCGAGCGTTTGGGGTGAGCGAAGGGGGCTCCGCCGCCGAAGCGAGGGGGCTTTTTGAAAGCCCCCTTGAAGACATAGTAGACCCGAGTCGAGCGCGCAGCGCTTGATTCGGGACTAGCACGACCACCACGACGCCCAACGGCAGCAGGGCGGCGAGCAGCTGGGCGCGCAGCAGCTCACTCATGTTCTCGTCCTCGCCATTGGGGATGAAGTGGACGACGCCGGGCTCGTCGCGGATCCGGGGCACACGAGCGCCGATCTCTTCTACGACGCCGAGCACGTCGCCGAGCTACACACGATCGCGGACCAGGAACACGCCTTCGAACAGGACATCGTGGTGTATCTCCTGTCTCAACGCATCAACGCATGCGGCTCACGTCAACAACAACACCTGAATGAACCGGTCCCAGGTCAACGCTTGCCCCTGGGCCTGAAGTCGCAGTTGCTCGGTCTCGGCGCTCGACAGCGGCGACTCGCCCACGCTCATCATTGCGTTGTTCATCTCGTCGACGCTGATCACGTCGTCGCCGTCCGCGTCGATCGGCATGAAGTAGGTGAAGAATTGATCGTAGCGGGACATCAGCCGTTGATGCCGCAGCATGAGCTCGCCAAACTCTTCGAACGAGATCAGACCGTCGCGGTCGGCATCCATACAATTGAGTATCAGCGCCAGCTCGGTGGCCGAGATCCCGACCGGCGCGAGGTGGCCCTCGATCTCGGCGGGCGAGAGCTCGCCGCTGTGATCGTGATCCATGGCGTCAAAGGCACGCCGCAGCTCGTCTTTCACCTCGCTTGGCGCCTGATCGAAGAGCAGGACCCTTCGCTCGTGGCGCGAGGCGGCCGTGAGCGCGCGCCGAAATTGGCTGATCACCTCTGACGCGACGGCGTGGCGCTGGCGATGCTCCTCTGGGCTTGCGACGGCGTGCAGGGCAACCGGCACCAGCGACGGGATCGTGCGCCGTACCAGCCAAAAACACCCGACCGTCACGATCGTGAAGGGGATCGACAGCACCGGCAGCGGCGCCAGCCAGCGCGCGAACATGATGCTGCCGGCCGACGCCAAGAACGCGCAGATCGATCCCAGCGTGATGCTCCGCCAGTTCGGCGCATAGAAGACCCCGCCGATCGCGGTTGCGCTCAGCACCGCGTTGTACCCCCACAACCCGAGGTACATCTCACCGGGCTTGGCGCCGAGCAAGAGCCCCGCCACCAGCGAGATCGCGCAACCGAGCAGCGCGACCATGAGCCCGATCGGCGTGCAGATCCCGACCGCGACCACGATCAACAGCAGCGGGATGACGCCATCCGAAAAGAACACCTGGCCAAGGCCGACCGGCAGCGAACGCGCGAGCCGTAGCCCGTCGATTGACTCCGCCGGAAACGGAGCGGGCGAGGGGCCCAGATCGAACAGTGACTGGGGCACAAACACGACCACCAGGAAAAAGGCCATCATGACCGCGTTGAAGGCCACGCCCAACGGCGCCGCCTTCAATCGCGTCACGACCCAGGTCCCGAGCGTGTGCATCACGACCGTGGCCAACGCCGACAGCAACACCGCCGCGGCGATCCAGACCGGGTTCCATGGGCCGTTGCCAGCTCGCCCCGCGAAGCCCATCGCCGCGCCGACGAGCAGCCCGTTCAACCCAAACACACCGTTTTGAATCGCGTCTGGGGCCAGGCGCATCGCCATCGCCATCGCCGTCGCCGAGATCACCCCGACCAGGCTCATCAGGCCCAGCCACGGCGACTGCACGAACATCGCGACGAGGATGATCAGCCCGCTCACCGGGTTGTTGGCGAAGATGACCTGGCCAACGCCGCGCAAGCTCGCGTTGACGAAGTCCAACGAGGGCCGCTCGGCGAGGCGCTGATTGAGCGCCTGCATGGTGCCGAGCGGAAACCGCCACGCCGCGGGGGGCGGCGCAGCGGGGGGCGCCACGACACGGGCGAGCAGCTCGTGCAGTGGCGCGGGCTCACTCACCGGGGTGGCGTGCCTTGGTGTAGGCCTTGAGGTGCTCGACGATCTCGTCGACGTCATCCGAGATGAACAGCCAGCGCGCGTAGTCATGGCCAGCGGCGAGCTTCTCGAGTAGCGGATAGACCGGCTTGTCCTCGGTCCAATACTTCTTGCCCAGGAACACCATGGGGCTGACATGCCCGTAGGTGTTGTAGTGGTTTTGCGCCGCGTCCTGGAAGATCTCTTGAATGGTCCCAGCGCTGCCCGGCGCGAACACGATCCCGTACATGCCGATCGCTAGCACGCCCTCTTCGCGCACGCTGTTGTCGAAGTACTTGGCGACGTGGGTTGCGAACGCGTTGGGCGGCTCGTGACCGTAGAGCCAGGTGGGTACGGCGATGCTCCGGCACCGGGCCTCGTGCTCCGGTGCCAGGGGGTACATCTTGCGCACCTCGAACGCGGCGTCGAGCCAGGCGTCGGTCGGCAGCATGCCGGGGGCGCGCGCGAGCACGGCCAGCGCCTCCTCGAGCTCCTGCGAGCCACGCGAGGCCAGGTAGGCGCCCAGATGGCTGGCCTCCATCGCCCCAGGGCCGCCACCGGTCGCCACGCAAAAGCCCGCGAGCGTGAGCTCGTGCCCGAGCTTCGCTACCGTGCGGTACATCGGGTCCGCGCGCGAGAGGGCGTGACCACCCATGACCGAAGCGACCCGGTGTTCGCCCTCCGCGAGCCAGTTCTCGAGGGCGTTGGTGATCGCGTGATCGTGGATGCGCTGCGCGAGGTCCTCGACGATATCGCTGACCTTGCGAGACTCGCTGTAGTGACGATAGACGCGACAATCGAAGGCCTGCTCATAGCTCCCGGCCACGCCTTGCTCGTAGCCTTCGTAGAGCTCCTCTACGCTGTACAGGGCCCCCCGATACATCGAATAGGGCAGGTCAGGCAGGTCGGGAAAGAACAGCGCCCCGGTCGCGTTGGCGTGAGTCGCCGCTTCGGGCTCCAGCTGACAGCCCAGGAACAGGGTGTTCGTGAGCGGCGACCGCAGCAGCGCCGCGGTGTGGCCACGCAGGTCGAGCTCCTGGAACACCCGGCCCTCGAGCGAGCCGCCCGAGAGGAGGTGTAGGTCGAGTTCTGCGAGGGTCTCAATTTCGTGACGTTGTTCGATCATTGCTTGTCCTCCGGGCTTGGCGGCGTGGTTGCGTGGTTGGCGACGAGGGCTTCGGCCTCTTCGCGGGTGATGGTCCCGTCGCCGTCGGCGTCGACCATTCGAAATACATCATTGACGACGATGTCCGAGGGCGCCTCACGGGTCGCCCTGCTGATCGCGCGCTCGAGCTCCTCGGGGGTGACGACCCCATCCTGATTGGCGTCGATGTCCTCGAAGCTCCCGAGCTGACGCCACAGCTCCATGGAGAAGGCGTCCACCAGGATCATCTTGATCTCCCGCCCGGCGTCTCGCGGCGGTATCAGGTCCGGCCGCGCTTTCGCGTAGTCGACAAATGGGGTGATCGCATTCATGCCGCCGAGCAGGCCGAGCACGGTGGCGATACGATATTCGCGGTTCGGGTCGAGGGGTAAGCCACCGATCGTGGTGACGACGTCGCCAGGGGCCTCGACCGTCATGCCGTCGTCAACCTGCAAGTAGGCGTTGGAGCCCACGCGCGCGCGCGACATCGCGACGGCGTCTCGCACGACGCTGCCAGGCATGCTCACCACGACCGTCTCATTGGCATAAGGCAGCGCTGCCTTGAGATCGGCGTAGGTGAAGCGCTCCTCGTAGTCCTGCTCGCCTCGGACCCCGCCGCCATGCAGCAGGCAACCGTCGGCTCCCAGCGCGTCGCGGATGTGCGAGCACAGGACCGTGCCCATCGAGGTTTGAGCGGTCTTGATCCCCACCGAGGACAGCGGCGTCGTTGGTGTGGTCCGCATGAGCGTGGCCCCATCGAGGCGGCGCACGGACGACATGTGCCGATCCACGCGGGTGCGCATGCCCTCGTCCTCTGGGAACTCGCGGACCTCTTGGAGCTTGTACGTGACAGTGGGCAGGTCGAACCCCCCGGTCGGTGCTTCGACCGGCCACACCAGATCGATCACGACGGCGTTCGCCGCCTCGGCGCCGGCCTTGATGACCAGGCAGCCGTCCACGTCCTCGATGATCACTTCATGCTCGTGACCGGCCACGACCACCGGGAACTGGGGCTCGCGCTGGCTTCGGGCCAGCTCGAGATCGTCCGCGACGTCCTGGTGGGTAATGGGTATCACGCAGGCGCAGCCCTCGGTGTGCAGGACCTTTGCCCACCTCAGGGCCGTCTCGTTGGCCGGCTCGATCGCGTGGCCACCGAACGCGCCTGGCCGATAGAGGTTCTTCTGATGGGCCAGCAGCCCGAGCAGGCCGACCCGAATCGTTCGCCCCCCCGGGCTGGTGACCTCGAGGATCTGGTGAGTTGGCAGCTCGGGGCGGAACGTGGGCATATTGGTGTTGAGCCACGTGCCCGCGAACTCCTGGACACGCTTGGTGAGCTCGCCCATGCCCACGTCATCCTCGTGATTTCCGAACATCGCGTGGGTGATCGGGATTTCGTTGAGGCACTCGATCATCCCCGCCCCCTTGTCGAGGCTTGACAAGATGCTGGGGGCCACGAAGTCACCCGCGAGCGTCACGACCATCCGATCCGCGGGGTTTGTCTCTGCGTGGTGCTGCACGAGGCTCTTGAGCCGAGGGAGGTTCTCGAGCGAGTAGATGTCGTTGACACAAATGACGCGCAGGCTGGGTCCGCGCGGCGGGCTAGTGATCGTGTTTGCTGCCATCGTGAAGAACTCTCGGAACGCGGAAGATCGGAGCGGTTGTATCAATGCACGGCGCGACTTCGACGAAGCCGCGTCACGCTCGTCGTGTCGACCGCCGGTCTTGGACGGGTCTCACACGGGAGCCGGATTGATGCCCGCTTGCGGAATCCGGCCGCGCGTTCGCTCACTGAGCATCATTGCCTGTTGGCCACCAGCAATGGCCCCATCCCACGCCATGCCACGCAAGGCTCATTAGCGAACGGACATCGTGGCACATAGGCGTCAGTACAACACGCTCACGTGTGCCGTCAAGGCTCTATCATTGGCAAGATGTGGGACTTCGTCCCACGTCGTCAGATACGCCTTTGCCCCCCGAATGCCCGCGTCGCGAAGCCTCGAAGTATGCCCGATACGACCTCGGCTTCGCAGCCGTGTCGTCGTTTATAGCGCGTCGCCTCGCACCGGAATTTCATCGAGGCTTGCTCGACGGTGAGCACAAGCGCGACCGCATGGCGGTTCCTATAGTGCTGCAAGCTGCCGTCCCACCCCACCCAAAGGTGGGTCTCGCTAGCGAAAAAAGCATCCGATGCGGGCGTGGAGTATCGCGCCAGCCTGAGATCGGCTGCCGGACAGGACCCGTTCGCCGCTGCTACGAGCTCGCCTTCGACAGACACGAGACTATTTGGTTCGTGGTCGGTCAACCCGTGTGTGTCGTCAGTGTCGCGAACCGGGCGATGTGATCGCCGCCAGCTCGGCCGGCCTGAGCGCGTAGAGTTGGCGGAACCGTCGCCTCGTCGGGCCCCCCCTCGTAGCGCTCGAAGTCGACGGCGAAGGTTCGGCGCTCGCGCTCGGCCCACTTGGTCCAGACGTGCTTCCACAAGCGCTGGGTGACCTCGACGGCGGGGCCGCGATCCTCGCCACTCGTAGCCGAAGGCTACCCCTCCGCCGGAGGCCGCGACCAAGCGCACGCGCAGCGGTAGGAGTGCCTCGGTTGGGAGACCATCGAGGTCGTCGCTTGTCACGCCCTGGGTTGTACCATCGACGACCGAGTCGGCGTCCGAGTGATTGTACAGATAGCAGCTCGACTCCGTGCTTGGGAAGGGCCAAATTCCGCTACCTCCGCAATCACCGTCTTCCCCGGGGGTCAAGAGGCGCCAGATCGAGCCCGCATCGAGGATGTAGACCTCGTGGCCATCTGTCATGTCGTCTTGGTAGGCAAGCGCGTCGTCGTCCGATACGACCGCGACCATGCGCGTGCCCGTGTACAACTCGCTGATGATGCTGCGGATCGCGTCGACTTGCTCCGCGGTATAGGTGTTCCCGCTGACGGGGTTCGCGTAGGTCAACAGGATGTTCGAGTCCGAGTACTCGCCCGTGGAGATATCAGGTGTGACCTCGGCTTCGGTGATCCGCATCGAATTTGTATTGGCATATACCAAAACGATCGTTGTCCGCTCTGGCCCGCTCGATCTGAAAAACCTGCTTGACGCCGGGGCCCGACCCGGTGTCTCCTCCATGCAGTGTCTGGTACACCTTGGGCGCATTCATGAAGATCGATATATTTACCGAGATCCAGGATCCTCAACCATGGAGCGAGGATCACGAGCATCGACGAATCCAACAGACGCTCGAGCAGGCCAGGCTCGCTGACGAGCTTGGCTACGGCTGCTTTTGGCTGGTCGAGCACCACTGTGGCGGCGAGTTTAGTCTGTCGTCGGCGCCCGAGCTCATGCTCACGGCGGTCGCCCAGCAGACCAAGAACATTCGCGTTGGCCACTCGGCGGTCCTCGCCCCCTATCGCTTCAACCATCCAATCCGCATTGCCGAGCGCGCGGCGTACCTCGACCACCTCAGCCAGGGGCGCGTGGAGTTTGGCATGGCCCGCTCGACCGTCCCCGAGTGGCGACTGTTCAACATACCCGCCAACGAGGCGCGCGAGCAGATGCAGCAGGCCTTCGAGATGGTCCCAAAGATGTGGACGCAGGATCACTTCTCGTACGAGAGCGAGCACTATCAGATCCGCGACGTCAGCGTTGTTCCCAAGCCCTATCAAAAGCCCCACCCGCCGCTGTGGCAGGCCTGCTCGAGCCTGACTTCCTTCGAGCAAGCTGGTCGCAACGGCGTTGGAGCGCTTGGCGTGACCCTGTGGGCTCCGCCCGCGCAGGTCAAAGAGTGGATCGACATCTACCGCGCGGCGGTCCGGAGCACCCAGAGCCCCGTCGGCTCGTTCGTCAACGATCAGGTCGCCTTCTTCACCTTCGTTCACTGCGCCGAGACCGACGAAGAGGCGATGAAGAACGGCGCCGCGACGGCCGCGGCGTGGTACACGTCCATGGCCTTCACCTTCTTCGAGGCCCGAGAGGCCTTCATGCAGACCGCGGCCGAGGAGCAGGCCAAGATGGGGGATCCGGCCGGTGGCGGGCTCACCGGGCAGTTCCTGCGGGCCCGCGCCGAGCATGCCGAGGCTCCGCCCAACCGTGCTCAGATCGTCATCGGTCGGATCATGGGCGGCGAGCAGGTCTCCGACGAGGAGGTCTTCGACGCGCTCCGCGAGCAGGACTCGCTGATCGTCGGCAGCCCCGAGACCTGCCGGCGAAAGATGGAGGTCTATCGCGACCTCGGCGTCGATCGGCTGATGTGCTTTCAGCAGGTCGGTGGTCTTCCCCACGAGAAGGTCATGAAGAGCATGCGACTCGTGGGCGAGATGATCGCGTCCTTCGAGTAGCCCCCCCGCGTCTCCGGCGTTGGGCTCACCTGCGGTCGCCCCAATTGGCGCAACGTCGATCACCCATCGTTGGCGATCGAGCGGCGATAGGCCGCGAGGATCGTGGGTCCATCCGCTTTGCGGAGCAGCTGCTTCGGAATGAGGGTTGTCTTGTTTGCGCCGATCAATAGGTGCAGCGGCACGACGCCGCTGCGGTCCCATGCGTCGAGCAGCAGCTGAAAGCCCTCGTTGCCGATGCCGGTGTTGTGGAGGTTGAGGTAGCTGAGATTGGGGAGCTGCGCGAGGGAGCGCGCTCCTTCGACGCCGATGTTGCTGTTGTTGCCGAGGTCGAGGGCGGTCAGGCCGGACAGCTGCGCGAGCACCTGGGCGACCTCGACGCCAACGTTGAAGCCGAGCAGGCCCAGGGCGCGCAGGCTGCTGCAGCGGGCGAGTCGCTGCGCGGGTACGGGGCCGTCAGCGTCCACGATGAAGACACGCTCGGGGTCAAAGCCTCGCTCGAGGAGCCAGTCGCGATCGGGGGGATGCCGGGCCAGGCCGAGTTGCGGCCACTCGTGTTCGGCTGCGTCTTCGATCAGAGAAGCGAGCGTGGGGTTGGGCGTCACGGCGCGGCTAGATTAGCGGCTGGACCAGGCAGGTCCAGCTTTCCAGCGAAGTTGGCAATAGGGTGAAGACCCTACTGTTCCCAACTTTCGTCAGACATCGCGGGCCGCCCTCGACCTTCGATATCGCTGTCTGCCCTCGTGTTCCGTCTAGAAGCCATCCGCGGCAGCACGAATGGGTATGACTGACGAGAAGCTCACGCTACCCTGCCACGATGCGAAAGGTCGTGTATTGGCTCGGGCCGCTCGCAGCGCTGGGCGTTGCGTGTGGGCCACCGTTTCCGCCAGGGCGCGAAGGGTTCGGCAGCGTTGGCACTGGGGAGTCAGCAGGCGGCTCGGAGATCGCCGATGACTCGAGCGGTGGCGAGAGCAGCGGGGATGGGGATGGCGACCCGGGCGGGAGCGAGTCCGAGTCCGAGTCCGAGTCTGAGAGTGAGTCCGAGTCCGAGTCTGAGAGTGAGTCCGAGTCCGAGTCCGAGTCCGAGAGTGAATCCGAGTCCGAGACCGGCGACCCGCCGTGTGTGACCGACGTCGATCTTGGCAGCCAGCTGCCCGTCGAGTTGCCCGACAGCATCCCGGCCCAATCCAGCGAGCGCGAGTGGAGCTGCGGCGGCTTCGGACCCGAGAAGACCTACAGCTGGACGGCCCCGGCCGCCGGGCGCTATCGCTTCGAGGCTGCCGGCGTCGGAAAGGACGCGCTGATTGCCCTGAGCGACGGCTGCGACGGGGCCGAGCTGGCGTGCAACGATGATCTTGGGCCATGGACCCAAGACGCGCGCATCCACCATGCGCTCGAGGCTGGTGAGGAAGTCGTCGTCACTGTCGACGCGATGTGGCCCGAGGGCAGCACGTATCAATTGCAGATCGACGCGATCGAGTGTCCCGAGCAGACCCTCGCCGGGCCGCTGCCGATCATCGTCAGCGGGACCACGCTCGGCTCGAGCAACGAGATGGGCAGCGAGTCGTCGTGCGGCGGCGGCGAGGCGGGCGAGCACGCCTACGTGTTCACGGCCCCGGCCGACGGCACCTACACATTCGACACGCTTGGCTCGAGCTTCGACACCTCGCTGTGGGTCTACGCGGGCGCGTGCGGAACCGAGGTGCTCGACTGCAACAACGACCTCGACGGTGAGCTGTCTTGGATCGCCCTCGAGCTCGGCGCAGGCGAGACCGTGACCGTCGCCGTCGATGGCTGGCTCGGGGCCGAGGGCGACTACCAGCTCAGCGTCGACATGTTCGGCCCGTCGCCGCGAGACTGCCCCGACGCGAGCCTGCCCGCGATCGTGCCACTGACGATCGCCGACAGCACCGCCATGGCTGGCAATGACTTCTTTGACGAGTGCGGTGGGGAGCTCGCGCGCGATCGCAGCTACTCGTACACCCCGCCGGTCGCGGGCATCTACAGCTTCTCGACCGTTGGCAGCGCGATCGATACGACCTTGGCGCTGCGCAGCGAGTGCGGGGCCGCTATCACGACCTGCAACGACGACAGCGACTGGTTCACGGTCAGCTCGCGGATCGTCGTCGAGCTCGAGGCCGGCGCGACCCAGATCATCGTGGTCGACGGCGCCACGCCGACGGCCGGCGCGATCGAGCTGGCGATCGAGCTGCTGTCGTGCGTCGACGAGGTGGCGCCGGCCACCACCACCTGGTCAACGGCGGGGTCGACCCTCGCTGGCGCCAACCGGGTGGGAAGCAGCTGCGGTGGCTCTGCGGCGCCCGATTGGATCGTCGAGTGGACGGCCCCCGCGAGCGGCACCTACGTGGCCTCGACCCTCGGCTCAGGCTACGACACCCTGCTGCACGCGCGCACGCAAGGCTGCGGTGGGCCGGTCATGTCTTGCAACGACGACGCGCTTGGGGTCGCCCCGGGCAACGGACTGAGCTCGCGCATCGAGGTTCAGCTCGGCGCCGGCGAGACCGTGCTCTTGGCCGTCGACGGACAGGGCTCGGACGCCGGTCCCTTCAACCTCTCGCTCACGCCCGCCTGCGATCCGCTCGCGCCCAACTGTGCGCCTGGTGAAGTCTGTGCGCGCAGCGGCGGGACCTTCAGCTGTCGCCCAGGCGCTGACGTTGGCGAAGGAGAGAGCTGCGGCGGGGCGTTTTGCGGGGCCAACTGCGGCGTGTGCAACCCCGGGTTGGTGTGCGTGTCGGGGCTCTTGCACCCCGGCTGCGGCGAGGCTTGCTGCGGCCGCGTGTGTGACCTCGACGCGCCCGCGTGCGGTCCGGGGGAGGTCTGCACGGCCGCGCTCAGCAACGTGAGCGCGGCCCCTTGGCACGCCGACCTCGGCTTTTGCCTGTGACGATCGAGCGCGTAGGCGCGCGAGCCTAAGAAGCTTCTTCCGCGGAGCCTCGAGACTCGCCGGTCACCAGCACGTTGCCTGGATCGGATGGGTCGTTGCTCATCACCCACTGGGAGTAGAGCTCCTCTAGCTCGTCGATCTCCAGCCGCCCGGTGCCGCGGAGATCCAGCCGCTTGAAGGCCGCCGACGCGTCCACCGTGGCCCCTAGCGCGCGCAGCCACAGCGCGTACTCGGCGAGGGAGATCGAGCCGTCCGCGTCCATATCCAGCACGCGGTGAAAGCCGTGGACCACGTTCATCGCCCACGCGGGCACCTTGCCCAGTCGGCTGATCTCCTCGTTCACCTGAGCGTAAAACCGCTGCCACTCTTGGCCATCGACGCGCCCGTTGCCGTCGGTGTCCACTCGCTGGCGGAGCTCGTCCCAGAAGGTCTGCATGGCCGCGAGGAGGCTCTTGTAGCCGGGGTGCTCGTCGGTCCAGCCGCGGTCGTCGCGGATGAAGCGGGCGGTCTGGGCGAAGTCGTCCCAGTCGATGGTGCCGCTCTTGTCCGTGTCGAGGAGTTGGAAGTAGCGCTCGTATTTGTTTAGTTGGTAGGTCGTAGGGGTCATGATGGATTGTCTTTCGGGGGGGGTGGCAGCTTGCCGGTCTGCTGCAGCCAGTCGAGCCATGTGTCAAAGAGATCAGCCGTGCGCGCGCAGCTGATATCGGGGGAGCGGAGGAACGCGCTGGTGGTCCGCTCCGCCAGCAGGCGAGGGGTCTTCACCCAGGCGGGGTAGCCACCGACGATCCGGTCCAGCGGGAAGCTCTCGTAGCTGGGGAGCATCGCCACCAGCGGCTCCACCGAGCAGCGGCGGACCCGCTCGAGCCAGCGCTCCGCAGGCTCGAGGGTGATGGAGTGGCCGCGGGCGACCAGGCGGGCCACCACCTCCGGCCAGGGGATCGGCTCTGGGTTGGCGAGGTGGAAGCTGCGCCCCACCGCGCGCGGCTGCAGGGCCAGGTCGGCGATGGCCTCGGCCACGTAGTCAACGGGGACCATGTCCAGCACCACGCCCACGTCCGGGGCCCAGCCGAGCTGCGCGCAGCCGGTGATCGAGGCGGCGATGATGTCCGCCGCCGCCCAGGCCCCCGTGTCGCTGGCCCCGGCGATGTACGGCATCCGATACACGACCACCGGCAGCCCGCGCGCCTGCGCGGCCTGAACCAGCTGATCGGAGACCCACTTCGCCTGGATGTAGCCCAGCTGGAAGCCGCGCCGGCGTAGGTAGCGGGCATCGATCACCTCGCGGCTGTGCGCGTGGACGGGGCCTTGGTCGAAACCGCCGTAGCCCTCGATCTGGGCGAGCGCGCCCAGGCTGGAGATGTGGTGGACCACCTTGGGGCGCCCTGCGGCGGCGAAGCGGAGCACGTCCCGCGTGCCGCCGACCACAGCGGGGACGAGGCGGTCGTAGGGGAGCACCCAGTTCACCGGCGCGGCGGCGTGGACGACCGCGTCCGTGCGCTCCGCCAGCTCGCGCCAGGTGCCCTCGTCCAGGCCCATCGAGGGTCGGGTCAGGTCGCCGGGGATCACCTCGACGCCGTCCAGCAGCTCCTTGGCGGGGAGGCGGTAGCGGAGCAGGTTCTGCCTGACCCGCTCGCGCGCGGCGGCTGGATCCCCGCCCGGGGCGCGGACCAGCAGCACCAGCCGGGCTTGGGTGTGGCGGCGAAAGGCGCGGAGGAGGAAGGCGCCGAGGAAGCCGGTGGCGCCGGTCAGGAGCACCTGCTCGGGGCGAGCGATCGCTGCGTCCTGGAGCGGCGCGGGGAGCGGGCGGATGTCGTCGGGGAGCCGCGAATCGGCCATCAGCCGGGAAGGCTCGATCTGCGCGGCCCCGGTGTCACCGCCGAAGACGAGCCGCTCGTAGAGCGGTCCCGGCAGCTCGACTGGCTGCTCCTGGGCCCGTTCCGCGCGCCCGCAGCGGACGGCGGTCAGCGGGACCGTGGTTGGCGAGAGGGCGAGCGCGTGTGCGCAGCGGTCCAGGTCCGCACGGGGAAGGAGGGCGAGCTGGAGCCCCTGCTCGGCGGCCGCGACCCCCAGTGCCTGAAGCAGCGCGCCCGCCTGCAGCGTGGCCAGGCGGTCCCCAGAGGCGCCAAAGATCGGGGCGATCGCCCCCCGCTCGGCGGCCAGCACCAGGGTGCAGGCACCTGGCCCGCCTGACCCAAAGGCGTCCCGCTCAGCCGCGTCCAGCGTGGCTTCGGGGGCGAGCTCGAGCAGCGAGTGGTAGACGGGGTGGTGGTAGTATGTGCCTGGCTCCAGCCCCTCGACACCGTTTGGATCCGCGCGGCAGTACGCCTGGACAGCGTGGAGCCCCTCCACATCCGGGGTGCGATAGGCAGGCGCGCCGGCTTGGACGGCCTGGCGAAGGGTGGACAGGAGCCCCCCAAGCTGGTCCAGCGAGATGGTCCCGGGGGCGATGCGGCCGCGCCAGACGGCGAGCTGCGAGCTGGTGGGGAGCGGTCCGGGGAGCCGCAGCGAGCGGCGCGCGTCGTCATGGGCGCGGATGCCACGCTGGAGCTGGGGGAAGCCCGCGTCGGCGATGGCGTCGGGGCTCGGCTCGATCGGCGCGCCCGACGTGCCCGCCTGCAACCTGCGCCAGCGCTCATGCTGCGTGACTAGCGCTCGGACGGTCGGCTGCGCGAAGAGCTCCCGCGCGGGAGGCGTGAAGCCGTAGGCCTTCTCCAGCGCCGCCGTCAGCTCGACCAGCGTCAGCGAGTCGAGCCCGAGGGCGAGGAGATCGTCGTCAGGACCCGGCGGCGGCTTCTCTAGCAAGCGCCCGATCAGCTCCGCGAACGCGCCGACGAGCCCTTGCTGCGCGCCGCTCCCCACCACCCCCACCGCGCCGGTGTCCAGCACCGAGAGCTTCCCCGCCAGGAACAACCGCCGCGCCTCCGCCCGGCGGATCTTCCCGCTCGACGTCTTCGGCATCGTCCGCGCCGCGATGGCCACGAACGCGTGCACCAGCACATCGTGCCGCAGCGCCACCGCCTGCCGCACCGCCCGCAGCAGCCCCGCCAGGTCCCCGCGCGACGGCTCGACCTCCGCCACGATCACCAGCAACTCCGTGTCCGGCCCGTCGACCGAGAACGCCGCCACGCTCCCCGGGCGCACCGCTGGGTGCGCGTCCTGGACGGTCGCCTCCACGTCGTGCGGGTGGTGGTTCTGTCCGCGGATGATGATCAGGTCCTTCACCCGCCCGGCGAAGAACAGATCGTCCCCGTGGAAGAAGCCCAGGTCGCCGGTGCGCAGCATCGGTCCGGCGCCGTCCGTGGTGCGGGCGCCGAAGGTCTCCAGCGTCGCGTCGGGGCGGTTCCAGTAGCCGTCCGCCACCGCCGGCCCCTCGAACCAGAGCTCGCCGACGCGTCCGGGACCGCACGGGACGCGGGTCTCCGGGTCCACGATGTGCATCCGCGACCCTGGCCCAGGCTGGCCCAGCGCGACAATCGGCAGGCCGTCCGGGGCCGCGACGACGCGTCCCTCACGCAGCGCCGCCGCGTCGAAGCGCTCCACCCTTGGCGGCCGGCCCCAGAAGTGAACGCTCAGCTTCACCGACGCCTCCGCCATCCCGTAGGACGGCATCAGCGCCTCGGGCCGCAGCCCCTGCTTGCCGAACACCGCGAGGAAGCGCTGCAGCGTCGCCTCCCGCACCGGCTCAGCCGCGTTCATCGCCGAGCGCAGGCAGGAGAGGTCGAGCTGCCCGTCGCGCGCCGGGTCGTAGCGGCGCAGGACCAGCTCATAGGCGAAATTCGGCGCCGCCGTGTGTGTGGCCCGCACTCGATCGATGGCGTGCAGCCAACGCAGTGGCCGCTCGATGAACGCGGCGGGCGTCATCCCCCAGGTGGAGAAGCCAAGGAAGATGCCCCCCAGCAGCGCGTAGATGAGCCCCATGTCGTGGTAGTGCGGCAGCCAGGTGACCTGCGCCGAGCTCGGGCTCATCCCCACCGACCAGGCGGTGTCGCGCACCGTGTGTTCCAGCTGCCTGTGCGTCACCCGCACGCCCTTGGGCACGCCTGTGCTCCCCGACGTGTACTGCACCAGCGCCAGGTCGTCCGGCGACGGCAGCTCCGTGCAGGGGGCGGCCCCCCGAGCGTCGGATAGCTCCAACACCTGGATCGCCGGGTCCAGCGCGGTCCCCAGCGCGCGGTGCAGCTCCGGCCCGATCAGCATCGCCGCGGCCCCGCAGTCGCCGGCGATCGCGGTGAGGCGCGGCAGCGTCCGCTCCGGACGCGAGGGATCGAGCGTGGTCGCCGGCACCGGCACCGCGCCACCCGCCACGCAGCCCAGGAACGCCTGGAGGAACTCGAAGCCGTCGGCGTACTGGAGCAGCACCCGCTCACCGCGCAGCCCGAGCGCGCGCAGGTGGCCGCCCAGGCGCAGCGCCGCGTCTGCCAGGCCGGCGAAGGTGATGCGCCGCCCGTCGCCGTCGCCCCCGTCGAGCCAGGTCAGCGCCGTCCGATTGGGCTGCCCGTGCGCGTGGGCGAGCAACGCGTGCAGCACCGTCGGGGCGCCGACACCTGGAAACGGGCCAGGGTGGGTGCGGGCCGGTTCGTATGTGAGCATTGGCAGGGCGAAGACGAACCCACGTTGGGCCCGCGGCCGGGACTCTGCACAATTCTGAGCGCGAGGGGAAGGTCAGCCGTCAGCCGGCCGGCACGACCACATCGTTGAGCGAGATGGAGTTCCCACCCGCCGGGTAGCCATAAGACGAGAAGCTATCGAGGCCCCAGACCGTGAGCCCAAATGGGCCCTCGCTGGTCGCGGTGTGCAGGCCATTCTCGCACCCGTTGACGCCGACATCCGCGCGCACGAGATCCACGGTCGTGACCTCGAAGGCGCCATCCTGACCGACCGACTGCCAGTCGCCAATGACCCCCAGGCAATCGACGGTGACGTCGGCGAATCCCTTGTCAGTAGCGACCCGCGTGAGGACCAGGTTCGTCGTCGAATAGGCCGGATCCGTGAAGAACACATAGCGCTGGAGAAATTGTGCCGGCGGCAACATGAGCACGAATTCCTCGTCACCGAGCAGCATCGCAAACCCGGGCGCCGTCGCCCCGGGCCGGGTGCCGCCGACGAGGTTGGCGGTGCCCATCAGCTGGGCCATCGAGAACGGGTGCTGATCATCCTGGCTCGTGACCCGAAACCGCTCGGTCGTGGTGAAGTCGACGATCTCCCCGAGCTCGAGGGTCGCTGGGGCACCGACGAGCGGCGGATCAAATTCGAGGGTTGTTCCGTCGACGGCGCCAACAAAGCGGTACGCGATGTCCTCGGGCTGCAGGTCGGCGCGCCGCGTCTCGTAGGGCGCAGCCACATACAGATTGCCGAGCGTGGCCACGGAGGTGTTTTGCTGATGCGCCGACTCGCCGCCGGGGTTGGGGGTGGGCTGCAGACGCAAGAAGCGGCTGCCGGTGTGCAGCGCGATCGGCTTGTTGCTGAGCACCCGCGTGCCCGAGGGATCGCTGTCGTCTTGTGGCACCTCCCACTGCACGAATTCGCCGGCCGCGAGCGTGACCTGGCCCGAGTCGCCTTGTGGGATGCCGATGAGCCCGTTGCCAGCCAGAAGCTGGGCGGTCGGGGCGACCTCGACCATGGTGTCGTCCTCGAGCGCGACGATCTGCAGCCACAGCGGCCCGGGCGGATTGTGGGTCCCGGGCGGGGGCGTGATCGCAACATAGTTCGTGCCCCACACGCTGGTTGGATAGACTAATTCGGCGCTTGGAATATACGAGTACGCGCCGCCAAAAGGCATCATGTCGTAGGCGGTCACCGGGATGTCAGTTGTGATCTCGAACGCCGCCGAGCGGCCTGACGCGACGAGCTCGGTGCTCGCCTCAACCGCGGTCGGGCTTGGGCAATACAGCGGGGTCATCTGCTGGGGGTGGACCGCGTTGGGCTGGTGCGACAAGAACAACACGGCGACGGAGTCCGGGGGCAGCCCCTCCTGGGGCAGGCCTGGCCAGTCTTCGGGAGCCAGCCCCGGCGTGACCACGCGCGCGAAGACAGACACATCGAGGTCGACCCCATCGCGCGCGACCTGCAGCTGCACCGAGTGGTCCCAGCTGTTGGTCAGGAAGGTCGCAAAGCAGGGCGGCGGCGAGCCGGCCCAGGACGGTGGCGTTGGGACGATGAAGTGACATCCAAAGTTTGCCTGGCTGCTCGCGGCGGCCTGACACGCGGGCACGCACTCACCGTTGTCGCAGCCTTCGTCTGGCGCGCACTCCTCGACGAGCTCGCCAGATCCGTTGATCACGGCGCGTAGATCCTGGCTGCACCCGAGCTCGCCGAGCCCCATGTCAGTCACGTTGACGTCGAACTTCAGCCCGCTCTCGGTGCTGGTGTCCGCGGTCTCGTCGGTCGCGGCCGTCGTTGACTCGTCCTCGCTCGTCGCGATCGTCGAGTTCGTGGATGCGCTGGTCGACACGCTCGTGCTCGAGTCGCCGTCCATACCCCCACTCGCGCAGCCGAGACCGAGGGCGACCAACAACCAGGTAGCGGAGCGGGGAGACGCGACGAAGCTTTCCATCCGGTGCCTATATCATGCACGGCGAGCGCTGGCGGATGAGACATCCGATGCGGGCCGCGACGTTCACGCTGCCCCCGACCCCCGATCGTATGTTCTATCCGCGGGTCGACGTCGAATGGCCTTCGGATCACGCCAGCCCGCGAGCGAACTACGCGCGCGAATGGGTGGCGTAGAATCCCGGCATGAAATGGGCATCCCCATTCCTCGTCTCGAGTCTGCTCGGTGGTTGGTTGATCGCATGCGGGACGGTTGATGGCAGGATGGGCACGTTCATCGCGGGTCAGTCCGAGGGGGACACGGGCGACGGCGATGGCGATGGCGATGGCGACGGCGACGGCGACGGCGACCCCGGCGACGGCGACGGCGACGGCGACGGCGACGGTGACGGTGACGGTGATTCTGGCGACGGCGACGGCGACGGCGACGGTGACGAGCCGTGCCAGCGCTATCGCTACTCGTACGGGTTCGCCAACGACACGTGGGACTCGCTCCCCCTCGATCAAGTGTGGACAGGCGTGAACGCGCCGCCCTGTTCCGTCGCGCCGCAGGCCATCACCTTCATCGAGATCTGGGATCAGCTGCTCGTATGGGGCGACGACGGCATGTACTACCGCCGGGTCAGCGGCGCGTGGCAAGCACCCGAGCCGCTGTCCGACCGCTGGCCCGTGCTCGCCAACCTCCCGGTCGACGACGCGCACAACGTGCCCCCGAGCGGCGACGACGACACCGCGAGCATCAACGTCGTGGTCGGCAATCAGAACCACATCTACGACATATACGAAGACGGGAGCACGGTCTTCGTGCAGACCATCGCGCAACTGGACTGGCCTGATCCGGGCCCCCCCGCGTTCAGCAACACGACCGAATGGATGGTGTCGATGAGCGACCACGACAAGGCCGGAATGGACAATTGGTGGCAGGCGTGGGTGTACCTGAACAACGGCGTCCTCTATCACGTCGTGGGCGTGTTCTCGTGGGAGAACTGGCCCGTCGCGCAGAGCGAGATGTTTGACGACGCCCCAGCGATGGTCGACGCGCAGAGCTTCGAGGCTGGGTGGGGCAGCGATGCCCTCAATCGAGCCTACTTCGTGGGGCCCTAAACAGCCGTGCATAGCTCGGCACGGAATCGCAGGCCGTGGTGCGTTCACGTCTGGGTGCTCCCGGCGATGCCCTCGTTGTCCGCTGAGCGGGGTTTGACATCTTTCGCTAGCGCGGGCCTCAACTCCACGTCACAAACCAGGTAGATCGTGGCATGCACGAGATCATTTTGGCTCGACTGCTCGCGTCGCCGCTCCTGCGCGAGCCGGCCCCGCTCACCGAGGCGGCCGTGATCGAGCGCTTCGGTCTGGTGGACGACGGCGACACCATGGAGCGCGATGGCTCGCGCTGGTGCGTGTACTGGGACGAGCCGGCGTGGCACGAGGAGATCGTCGCCCAGGAGCTGGCGCAGACGCTCATGCACCAGCTGGTGTCCAGCATCGAAGCGCCCCGAGGCGACGGCACGACCAGCGACGAGCGGCTCGTGATGCAAGCCGTCTCGGATGGTTGGCGGGCCGCGCTGAAGGACCGGTTTGGCGCGCCCGAGACCCGTGAGCAGGGCTGGGTCGCGTTCGCCGGGCGCGAGCTGCTCGTGAGCACGAGCTGCACGCGCGTGGTCGCCAATCAGCTCGGCGACTACCGCTATGTTCTGGCGACGGCGGTGCGCAACTCGGGGTAGCGGGGCTCACAGGCGCAGCGCGGGCCTGTGCGTCGATCTAAAAGCGCAGCGCGAACCCGCCACCGAACGGCGACGGTCCGCCCCCCGGCCCAAGCATGAGGCGCGGCTTTCCGCGGCGATCGTGAACCAGCAGCGTCGGCCCACGCAGCGTCACTGAGCCGAGCGCGCTGTTCTTTATGTTGCTGCCTCGGACGAGCACCGGCAGACCGATCGCGAACGAGACTACGGCCCCGGGCACGCTGATAAAAGCCAGGTAAAGCGGATCCCACTCGCCCAGCGCGACGGCGGCCCCAACAGCCCCGGTCACGAACCCAAGCCCGAGGAGGAACGCGCCAGCGACCATCACCGACTTGCCGTGTTCGTGCTGCGCCCGACTGAGGATCGGCCGCTTTCCGATCTCGGATGCCTTCGGTTCCGGACCCGGCGCCGGCGCTTTTCCGCCGTCGAGCATCGCCGCGCTGTGAACCTGCTCCCGAGCGACCGGACGCGCGATCCCGTCGCTCCCAAGGATCACGATCGAGGTCTCGTCGACGCTCTGCAGCTGGCCATAAACAAAGATGCCGTCCACGCGCTGGACGTTGACCTGCTCCCCGAGCAGCAACTGCCACCCGGCGGTCGATCGGTCGTTCGCGGCCAGGGTCGGCGCGGGGGCGGGGGCATCCGGGGTAGGTGAGTCGGGCGCAGCTGACTCGGCCGGTGCCGGCGTGGTCGTCACCTCGGACGCGGCGTCTGACGGCGCGGCCGACTCATCTGGCGGGGCGGCCAACACATCGAGGGGCACCAGTGAGAGCGTGAACGCGACAACTGTCGCACTCGTGACCAAGTGGAGAGCGTAGCGTCGCATTGTGTACATTGTCGGACCGCGACCCCGCGAAAACCAAGCGTAAAAGCCGCAGATTGAGGCCGTGCCCCGACGGCTGTGGTTTCGCGCACAACCGGCACACCTTCGCCTCGCATGCGGTCATGTCCATGCACAAACCGTGCGGATGGCCGGGGTCGGCGAATATCGTGCGGGTGGGAGTGCCGGACAACGCTGTTCTGGGGTGCTCAGTACGCTGCGACCGTCCGGTGTCCGACCGCGACGAACCTCGTCCACGCCCGGTCGCTGGGACCGAACACGGGCGTTGGCTCCTGGCCGAGCTGCAGCTCCCACCCGAAGCGGTTGGCGTGGTCGATCCAGCGAGCCCGGGGCTCGAGGCTGCGGTCCGGCAGCGTCACCCGCCGGGGTCTTTGTGGGGGTCAAAGAGCTTTGGGCGCCAAGACTTTCTTGCTAACGTGCGGCATGGAAGCGGTCGTCCTCGTCGGGGTGCAAGCCAGCGGAAAGTCTTCGTTCTACGCCCAGCACTACGCGGACACCCACCTGCGCCTCAACCGGGACATGCTCCGCACCGCCCATCGCGAGGTGGTGCTCATGTACGCATGCTTGGCCGTCGGGCAGGCGTTTGTCGTCGACAACACCAACCCCAAGCGCGAGACTCGTGCCCGCTATGTCGCAGCGGCCAAGGGCGCTGGGTTTCGCACGGTCGCGGTCGTATTCGAGGTTCCGATCGAGCTCGCGCTGGCCCGCAACGCCGCGCGCGAGGATCGGGCCCGGGTACCCGATCGCGCCATTCGAGGCACATTCGCCAAGCTCGAGCCGGTCACCGCCAACGAGGGCTTTGACGAGATCCGAGTCGTCACGGAGGCCGCGTGAGCCTTGGCGACCGCATGAAAATGTACGAGCGCCGCGAAGTCGGCCGCCGCTGCATGCCGCTGGTACCCTTCTGCGCGCGGATCGACGGCAAGTGCTTCTCGCGGTGGACCGAGGGCTTGGCCCGCCCCTACGACGAACGCCTGTCCACGCTGATGCAGCAGGTCACCGCGCAGCTCGTCAGCGAGACCCAGGCGGTGATCGGCTACACGCAGTCCGACGAGATCAGCCTGATGTTCTACACGTCGACCCACGCGGCCGCGCCCTTCATGGACGGGCGGATTCAGAAGCTGACGTCAACGCTGGCGTCGATGACGACCGCGTGGTTCAACGCTGGCGTGCCCGCGCTGCTGCCCGAGCGCGTCGAGCGGCCTGCGCTGTTCGACTGTCGCGTGTGGTCGCTTCCAAACCAAGACGAGGCCGTGAACGCGCTCTTGTGGCGCGAGCGAGACGCAACAAAGAACGCGATCTCGATGGCCGCCCGCCACTATTATTCCCACGACGAGGTCATGGGTCGCAGCTCTTCTCAGCGGCAGGAGCTGTTGTTTCGCGCCGGGGTCAACTTCAACGACTACCCGCCGTTCTTCAAGCGCGGCTCGTTCTTCCAGCGGCGTGAGGTCCAGCGCGCGTTCACTGCCAAGGACATCGAGCAATTGCCGCCGCAGCACGCCGCCCGTCGGGATCCCTCGTTGGTTGTCAGCCGCACCCACGTCCAGCGCGTCGAGATGCCGCCGTTTGACCAGGTCACCAACCGCGTGGAGGTGGTGTTCGAGGGCGCCGAGCCGGTGGTTGCGCGCGATCCCGATTGAGTCACTCGGGGCCGTTGTGCGCGGGTTTCGGCGCGGCCTGACGCTCAGATCCGCAGCGGCTCGGCCCGGATCCCGCTGACCTTGGTGTAGCCGCCCTCGGCGATCCACCGGTCCAGATGTTTGGCTCGCATGATCGGGAACGGGTGCGTGCGCATGACCGTGATCAGCAGCTTGTACGCGCGATCCAAGCCCGACACGTCGCGGTCTTCGTAGGCCCGGATCTGGCGCAGAAACTCGCTCGAGTCCATGTCGTCGAGCAGGCTCTCGGCGCCGCCGGCCATCTTCATGAACACGCGCATGGCGACCGCGGGGTCCTGCACGGCCAGCAGCGCGGCGCGGTCGGCCGAGAGCTCGGCCTTGCGGTACCAGTCGAGCAGCGGCAGCGCGAGCCCGGCCCCAAGCAGCGAGCCCAGGCCCAGCGTCATCTTGCCGAAGATCTCGATCAGGATTGCGATGTTCTCGGCGACCAGGGTGTACAGCACGTGCTCACACTTGATGTGGCCAAGCTCGTGGCAGATCACGAACATCTTCTCTTGCTCATCGAGCAGGTTGAGCAGCGACGAGGTAATGACAATGAAGGGCTTGGTGTGGCCGTAGGTGAACGCGTTGTAGTTTGGGTCCAACGAGACATAGAGCTCGGGCTTGTCCACACCCAAGATCTTGCAACCCCACTCGAGGTAGCGGTTGAGCTTGGGGAACATCTTGTCGCTCACCCGCACGTTGTCGGCGACGTTTTGCAGGTAGTAGACCCGCTCGAAGCTGTATTCCATGACCTTGGCGATCAGCTTGTCAAAGCCGGGCACGGCCTTGAGCGCGGCCGTGGCTTTGACGTCCCACGGGTGCATGAAGTCGGCGGCGGTCAGGCCGGGGAGGGTCTTGAGCTTTGCCATGAGTTGGGGGCCTCAGTTTGCGGGCGTGGCCAAATTGGTGCGCAGGGCGTTCATCAGATCGGCGTGCATGGGGCGGGGGATCGTGTGGCCCACCCCGGCGTAGCTGTGTAGCTCGACCACGAAGCCGCTCTGCTTCAGGTGATCGACGGCGGTGACGGTGGCAGGGTAGGGGACCCGGTCGTCGGCGTCGCCGTGGAACGCGATGATCGGGATCATGGCGGTGTCGGCTGCAGCCTTGGCCGGCCACAGCGGCTCGGGCAGCCAGCCGCCGATTGGGAGCGCGGCCGACAGCAGCTGTGGGTGTTGGATCGCAAGCGTGAAGCTGAGCATGCCGCCCTGCGAGAAGCCCGTGACGATCGGCTTGCCAGTGGTGGGGCGCGTGGCGGCGAGCTGCTCGATCATGGGCGCGAGCGTGTTGGCGGCCCGCTCGATCCCCGCGGCGAGCTCTTGCAAGTCCTCACTGGATACGTTGCTCACGCGGATCGGGAACCACGACCAGCCGGGCCCGTGGGCGTCGAGGCCCCGCGGCACGATCACGCGCGCAGGCTGATCAAAGCCCTGCAGCAGCCCGCGGAACCCCTCGGGCGAGTCACCCAGACCGTGGATCGCAATGATCATTGGCAGCTCGGCCGCTGGATCGGCGCCAGCGGTCACGAACTCGAGGAAGTGCACGCCCGCGAGCTGCTGAAGCTCGTTGGGGTTGGCCGGTGCGGGGCTGGTGCTGACGGCCGCCGGGGCCGGCGCGGTCTTGACGGGGTGCTGCGCGCTGGGCTCGGGGGTTCGCGCTTCGCAGGCGAGCATCGCCAAGCACCCAATCATGCCGATCGTGACACGGTGGAGCTCGCGTTGGAGACGGGGTCGGTGCATCGGAGCAGGGTGCCACATCATGACCTCGCTGGGGGTTCTGCGGTGATCGGGATGATCCGCGAGTAGACCAAGATCGAGATGATGAACAGGCCGATCACCCCCGTCACGGTTTGCTGGCCGGCGATCTGGACCAAGCAAAACAGCACGCCCAGGCCCACCCCAATCCGCGGGCCGATCAGCGACTTGCGCTCGCGCATCTCGGCGAGGTCGTCCGCTTCGTCATCGTAGGGGTCGAGCTCGCCACCGCTGTCGTCGTCGTCTTCGCCTTCGTCGTCGTGCTCCGCTTCCGAGCCGAATTCGTCGGGGTAGGGCACGAGATCCTCGGGCATCGCGCGACGGTGCGGCGGCAGCTCGCGGTCGCGGGCGAGCTCGATGTCTTCGTCGAACTCGGGCTCGGCCAGGTCCGGGATCAACTCCCGCGCGAGCTCGTATGCGACCCGCAGCTGCGAGCGCGGGACCATGATCCTCAGGTCGATCATCACGGAGCCAAACAGCCCGAGCATGTTGTGTTGGTGCTCGCCGTCGATCAGCGTGGGGATCCCACGCGCCTCGAGCGAGCCGCGGATCGACTGCGCTTGGGTGAGGCCCGAGCAGCGGCACAAAGGCACGAGTGCGTCCTGCACGGCTAGAGCATAGTCCCCACCGCCGCGCGGGCCGAACCGGGCCTCAGCGGGCGGGGCGGCGCCGTGGGGACCCCCTGCTGCTCGCCAAAGCCCACGAACACCCGCGACCGCGCGGCTCGTGGGCCTCTGGTACCGTGGCGGTGATGCGGAGTGGTTCGGCGGACCCCGCCAAGTGCTTGCTGCTGGCGATGTTCGCTGGCGCGCTGGCCTGTGGCCGCGGTCCGTTGCCGGATCTTGGCTTCGGCAGCGCGGACGCGAGCGGCGAGACGGCAGGCACCTCGCCGGCCACTTCGGTCGGTGACGACGTCGACGCAGACGCAGACGCCGACGCCGGCCCGAGCACGACCAGCTCGAGCTCGGGCGAGAGCACCAGCACCGACGCAGGTGACGGCGACGGCGATGGCGACCCCGGCGAAGGCAGCAGCAGCGAAGGCCCGAGCACGACCAGCAATCCCGACACTGGGCCCGACACCGGCCCCGACACCGGCCCCGACGGCGACGGCGACAGCGAGGACTGGGGCGACGACACCTGGGGCATTCCCCCTGACGTCACCAACGAGCCTTGCGATCCGCTCGCGCAGGCATGCTTCCCCACCCACAAATGTGTGCCCTACGCGACCCAGCCAAACGGCAGCTTTTGGGACGCGAACAAGTGCATGCCGATCCTGGGCGACAAGGTATGGGGGGAAGCCTGCACCCTCGACAGCCCGCAGAACGCCCAAGACGACTGCAACGGCGACGGCTTTTGCTGGAAGCTGCAATGGTTCGAGGGCGAGTGGCACGGCACCTGCGTCCCATTTTGTGTGGGCCCGCCTCAAAACCTCATGTGCCCAGTTGGCTGGGGCTGCCTGTTCTCCGGGGCGATCGCGCTGTGCTCGAAGCAGTGTGATCCCTTGATCCAAGATTGCCCGCTCGACTACGGCTGCTATTGGTCCGGCAACGGCTTCGACTGCGCGCTGACAGCCTCGCCGGCCGGCCAAGGGCAGGCCTGCGACGACTACACCGACTGCCAGCCTGGGCTCGCGTGTGTGGCCAAGGATCTGGTCCCGGGCTGTCAGGGCAACGACCCAAACTGCTGCACGCAATGGTGTGATCTGAACGAACCGGATCCTTGCATGGCGCCGCTGAGCTGCGTGGCATTCTTCGCGCCAGACGAGGCCCCGCCGATGCTCGCCGACGTTGGTATTTGTATTGTGCCGTAGGCAGTTCCGTAGGCAGTTCCGTGATCAGTCTCGGTCGCAGCCCGCGATGTCATCCAGCTTGGTCACCGCCAGCGTTCGCGGCACTCTCGTTCGGTCTCTACCCGGCACGCCTGCTTGAAGCCCTCGAGCGCCGACACCCCAATGTTGGGACCGGCCTCGGCGAGCATGGCCACGAGGGGGTCACAGACACCCCGCCTGCCCCAGCAACAAGCAGCACGCAATGAGTGAGCGACCCCGCACCCCCAGATGATACCGCACACGCTCTCACGGGCCCCCACACAGCTCGAGCTCATCCAGGTTGCGCGCCCGAGCGATACACCGAGCCTCCCGCTCGAACGCCACCGGATCCACCGCACACTCCGCCTCGAACTCCACGACGCAGTCCCGCACCAGCCGCGGCACATCCTCCGGCGGCACCAGTGCCCGCCCAAACTCCCGCTGCATCAGCAAGAACATGTGCTCACAAGCCTCACCCGCCAGCGCCACATGGACACTCTCGAGCAACCGAGGCCCGCCCCGCCCCCGCCCCGCACACGCCCGCAGCTGCGCCGCCGTCTCCCCCCCAAGCATGCAGCGGGTCCGCTCCGCCCACGCCACCTCCCCAATCTCCCCACGCGTTCGCTGCGCCCCCACCAAACACCGCCCCAAGAACTCCCCCCGGACCCCCGGCGATCCCATGTCATTTTGCACGATCAACACCTCATACGCATGCAGACAAACCAACGCGATCTCGCTCCCCCCATCAAAGCGCTCCTCCCCGCCGCTCCCCCTATTCCCAGCACACCCCAATAGCGCAACCCCAACTCCACAGACCACCCAGACAATGCCCCATTTCCAAAGTTCGCGACCACCCACCCCCAGATCGTAGCCCCCCATTCCCACGCGACCTCCCCCCAAGCAATCTCTTCCCCCCCCCCCAGCGGCGCCCACTCGCCCTCCCTCCAGCGAGGCGCCCCCAAGCAAGCTCGTCACCCACTCTCCTCCGCTCCAGCGAGGCGCCCCCCAAGCAAGCTCGTCACCCACCCCCCACGGGTTCGCCAATCCCCGCATCTCCAGATCGGAGCAAACGTGCACCAAGCGAGGAGCGCACCCAAGGCCGCAGACGGCCGCAACCCGGCGTATCTACGCACGTG